>NZ_NEJM01000015.1:0-180936 GCF_002113725.1 Pseudomonas sp. B23(2017)
CTGCTCGCTGACGGCATAGGCATGCCAGACCTGCTGATCGAGCAGCACATACAGGAAGCCCCTGCGCAAGGTGCGCAAGCCGATCTTTGTCGAGATATGTCGGTTATCCGCTACGCTGGAGACACACTCGGGGCGGGTATCGGGCACCAGGGCGCGGCGCAGCGGCAGGATTGGCAGGCCCTGGCGCTCGCAGAACATGCACTGGTCATGCGGGAGCCCGGCTTCGGCGATCGCGAGGGCAATACGTTGGCTGATGGTCATAAGGGGCTCTCGGATTTCGGCAGGCATTCGATCAGTTGGCGCCATTGCGCCTCGGAGTAGCGGGCGAGCAATGCGGCAAGAGGCGCCTGACCTCTGGCCGCTGTGTCGATCATTTCGCCCACCGCAGGTACGGTGTGCAGCCTGGGGTGAATGCACAGGTGATGGAGAGCGAAGGCCACGATGTCCTCCATCTCGCTCAGGCCCAACCTGCGTGCATCATCGACATGGTTCGAAGCACGCACCGCAGCAAACGGTGGAATCTGACACTGATTGATGTGCTGCGAACCCGCTCGCAACACTCTCCAGGTAGCCAGCACACGTTCGATCAGCCCCACGTCATCCTGAATTCGCCGCGCAGGGGTCGGTAAAGGGTGTCGCTGCCCGCTCTGCCCTTTCAGGCTTGCCAACCTCCCACCGCTACTCAGGAACAACCAGTCACTGATCGGCCACCATGGGCCTTGTTCAAGCCGCTCGAACGTCGCCGCAAGCAACTCCAGACGGACGGGTTCGTAGACCGGGTAGCAGCCAAATTCCCGATTGGAATCGGGCAGCCGACACAAGGCCGTTAGATGGGACGCGACAGCGGCCGAAGGCGCCTCACTGAACAGCCAGCCACACAGGTAACGCCGTTGCTGAAACAACGCCCTCTGCGCTGCCCGGGCGGTCAGTTCCAGCAGACGGCGACTGGGAACCGTGCCGGGCGAAGCCAGGCAGACCAGTACGGGATGCAGTTGGGGGGCATGGGCCAGGTCGGCCCGGTGCACACGGGTCAATGCCTGCTCACCCAGGGCATTGCGCAGCGGGGCAAGCACGGCGTGGTCGCCATCGTGAGCAGTCGCAAGCGGATCTATCAGCACATGGCAGTACAAGTGCGCCCCATGATGGCTTTCGATGAGCCTGGCCAGGTTATCGGTGCGCATCAGACCTTCGCCTCGCACTTTTTGCTGGCGTCAGGCGTAAGCGAGAGTGGCTGGCTGTTTCCAGCCCCTGACGCAGCCGCGCTGGTTTGCCCCAGCAGGTCGAGTTTCAGCCCGTTGATGGTGATGCCCTGCCCATCCAGCACAATGCTGCCGCCCGCGGTTCTGAACTCGATGCGTTCACTGGCGCGCAGCTGATAGATCGTCGTATGTTGCTCCATGCCCTGCCCGACGGTGACCTTTTGCGCACCTTTGACGACAAGCTCGGCGTCCTTTCCGACAAAGGCCTGGTGATTGGCCCCTGTTGATTCGCTACGGTCGTTGCCTACTTTCTCGAACAGGTCATGCTTGATATCTACACGGCAGTTTTGCCCAATGAGCTGGGTATGGTCGCCCCCGGTTTCCTGGCGGAAGTCATGGCCGATATTCAAGTGCTCATCATTACCGACCTGCTCGACACGATTACGCCCCACACGCGTGGTCTCGTCATTGCCGACTACATTGTTCTGGTCCCGCTGGGCATGGATGAACACTTCTTCCTTGCCGAGTTCGTCCTCGAAGCGCAGCTCGTTGAAGCCATCGCCCTTGTGGGTCTGGCTCTTGATGGTCATGCGCGTCTTGTGTTCGGGCAGGTCGTACGGCGGCAGCTGGTCGCCGCAATAGGTACGCCCGGTGATCATCGGCTGGTCGGGGTCGGCGTTGACGTACTGGATGATCACGTCCTGGCCGATGCGCGGGATGGCCATCGAACCCCAGCTACCACCGGCCCAGCCTTGCGACACGCGCACCCAGCAGGAGCTGAACTCGTTGTTCTCGCTCTCCCGGTCCCAGGGGAAGCTCACCTTGACCCGGCCCCACTCGTCGCAATAGATCTCTTCCCCGGCTGGCCCGACGACCGTGGCCATGTGCGGGCCGTCGATGCGTGGCTTGGGCAGTGGCGCCGGACGCCATTCGATCCGGCCGGGCACAAGGACGGCTTCCTGCGAGTAGCGTGTCCCTTGTTCGGCCCCGGCAGCTTCTTCTTGCAGGCTGGTGAACTGGCTGCCCTCGTGATGTACACGCATCACACGCCAATGGGCGTTGAGGTCTTTGCGCGGATGTTCGATGAGGGTGAAGCTCAGCCCCGGTTGCAGTCGTACATCGTCACCCTCGACTTCGGCAATACGGGCGTCATGGCGCAGGGCCGTAAGTCGCGTGGCGGTGAAGGGCACTCCGACCGCATCACGCTTGTAGCGACCGGGGTAGTCGAAGCGCTCATAGTCCCGGGACTGATGGGTGATGCTACTGTCACCAGCGCGGTGTTCCTGCCGGTACTGCGGGTTGGTGAAGGTGTAGTCCCGCTGCACCTGGCGGGCGGTGCGCACCTGTTCGCTGTAACGCAGGCGGCGCAGGCAAGGCCTGGCCTGGTCGCCACCGCTGTTGGCGCGGTACAGCACCTGGTCGGGACCGATGTCGTCTTCGTCAAAGAAGTCATCATCCTCGTCGTCGGCCTTGAGCGCGCTTCGGCTGATCTGCCCCAACGCCAGCAGTCGGTCGGTGATGACCAGCTGGTGGTGTTTCGGCGTGTGTTCGAAGCGATAGACGAAACCCTCTTCACCCGCCAGGCGGGCGATGAAGTCGAGGTCCGTTTCACCGGCCTGTACGCAGAACTCGCGCACCTGATGCTCGCCCATGCTCTTGATTTCGAAACGGGCAATGCCCTGGCGCTTGAGCATCAATTCGAGAATCTGCGGCACGGTCTTCTGCTGGAACATGCGCCAGTTCGAACGCAAGCCGGCACGGGCCAGCACGGGCTCGACCAATGCGCGGTAACGGGTGCGATAGAACCCCGTCTCACCCTGGCTGAAACTGCTGACCAGGCCGTGCACATAGCGCAAGGGGCGCTCACCGCGCCAGATCGTGAACAGCACTGGTTTGTCGAGCAACTGGCCGAAGTCGACCTCGTCTTCAAAACTGATCAGTTCCAGTTTCAGCTGGAACGGTGAGCTGATCATTTCGTCGAGTTCGAACGAAACCACTTCGAAGTCAATCTGGCCAGCCAGCGGCTGGAAGGTGAAACGCAAGTCGGATTGGCTAGGCATGCGGATCCCCCTGCTACTGCTGCAAGATGCCGTTGAGCGATTCCAGCACCTCGGCGGTGATCAAGCTCAGGCGGTAGCTGTAGTAGCAGTAGGCGCAGACCATGGCGATGGCAGAGATCACCAACGGGCTCCACCAGGGCCATTCCCGGCGCAGCCTGCGGTGGGGGCGATGGACCACGTTGGTATAGGGGTCGCCCACGAATTCCGGCGTGGGGCCGCGCAGTTCACGAATGACCTTGTGCATCCGCGAAATCAGGGCGTTGATGATTTCATCGCACTTCGGGTCCAGGGCGTACTTGCCCTTCAGGCCCAGGCAAAAGCAGAAGTACAGGAACTCCAGCACATCCTGGAACTCCTTGGGCGACTGCATCAACCGCTCCAGCAACACGAAGATCTTCTCGCCACCCTGGGTTTCGTCATGAAAGATGCTGAGCAGCGGTTCGTGGCTCCAGCACGAATTGTTCCCCCAGGGGCGGCTCATCACGGCCTCGTCCAGGTAAAGGCACAAGGCATAGGAATAGACTTCGAGGTGCACGGCGGAATAACCGTGCTGCTGTATTTCCTCGCGGATGGCGCTGACCTGGGTCTGCAGGGCCTTGTGCACCTGTTCGATGTTGGGCAGGTCATCCAGCGTACGCAGGCGTATGACCAGGCCGAACAGCGGGTTGGCCGCGTCGAGCATCAGGTTGGCGAAGCCACCGCGTAGCCGGAAGTCCGGGTCGGCCGGATAACCCTGATGATCTGCGCGCCTGCCCTGGCCGGGTGGATAGGGTGAATCGGTGCCCCCCGGGACATCGAGCATGGCATGCAGGCTGCTTTCGGTTACGTCATGAGCAGCGTTGGCGGCCTGGGATTTTCCAGGACGAACAGCAGATGGGCCGGGCATGAAGAGGTCCTTGTCTTCCAGTAGGCTGAAGACATGAACACTATCGGGGAATCAATTCTTCGAGGAGCGTAGGGCTTCCCAAAACGCTGTAGGAATTTTCGCCTTTTGGCTTGTCTGGACGCTGCAATGCCGGAATTCCGGGGCCGCTCTGCGGCCCCTTTGCGACACAAGGCCGCTCCTGCAACGACTGCGCCAGCCCTTGTGTGGGCGGCGCAGCGCCGCAACCGATCAATCAGCCAAACAACCTGGCCAGGCAACCCAGCTTCTTCTTGTACGAGCGCCGAGCCTCCAGTGCGTCCTCCAGGCTGACTTCCAGGAACCGCGCCTGCTGGTTGGGCTGCATCTGCCCGATCAGGTCCAGGTCGGCGCTGATCACCGTGCCGATCATGGCGTAGCCGCCACCCGACACCGCATCACGGTGCAGGATGATCGGCTCCAGCCCTGCAGGTACCTGGATCGAACCGATCGGGTAGCAGCTGTCAACGATGTTCGATGGATCCGAGCCGGCCCCGAACGGCTGCTCCCGTGGCTGGAAGCTCAAGGCACTGCCGCCCTTGTAGCGGTAGCCGATACGGTCTGCCTCGGAGCCTACCGTCCAGGCTTCGGTGAAAAAGCTTTGCGCCGCAGCCTTGGTCAGGCGATGAAAATACAGCCCCGGCACCACCCGAAGCACCACCTCGCCACCCAAGGCCTGGCGCAAGGCCATTGGCAGGCTCGCACCGGCGCGGGTCTTGCCACTGGGTACGCCGACCGGCAACAGGTCACCCGCCATCAGCTTGCGCCCATGGAAACCACCCAATGCACCCAACGCATAGGTGGAGCGGCTGCCGAGCACCTCGGGTACAGCGATACCGCCGGCCACCGCCAGGTAGGCCCGGGCGCCTGCGGTAGGGAAGCCGAAACGCAACACCTGCCCGGCACGTACGGCAAACGCCGTGTCCGGGCGTTGCTCGCGGCCATCGAGCAAGGCCGGCATCTGCGCACCACAAACCGCCACCAGGGCATCCTGCTGGAACTCCAGCTCCGGCCCCACCAGCGCACACTCGAGGCCCGCGGCGCCGGCCGGGTTGCCCACCAGGTGGTTGGCCGCCCTCAGGGCGTACTGATCGAGGGCGCCGGACGGCGGGATGCCCAGGTGGTAGTAGCCTTCGCGGCCCAGGTCCTGCACCGAGGTAGCCAGCCCGGGTTTGAGTACCTTGATCATGCCAGCACCTCCTGCAGGGTCCGTGGATAGCCGACCGGGTCGGCGAGGAACGCGTCCAGGGAGAACTCCACCGGGCGAATGCGCAGGTCGAAGCGGCCTTCTTCGACATCCGCCACCGCCTGGTCGTAGGTGCGGCGGTCGATGGGTTTGAACTGCACGATGTCTCCCGGGCGGAAGAACACCATGTGCTCCTTCAGGTAGTTCAGTGTCTGCTGCGGGTCATAGATCGGCGCCGGGGTGACGCCGAACATCTGGTAGCCGCCTGCCCCGCGCACCGAATAGATGCAGCCGAAGCAGCCGCCATGGCCAAGGGTGAGTTTGGGGGTGTCCGTACGCGGGCGCAGGTACTTGGGCACCTGCAGTTGCCGCTCGCGCTCGACCATCTGGAACATGAACGGCAGGCCGGCAACGAACCCGACCATCGACACGAACCACGGCGCGCCGCTGTGCGCGGCAATGAACGCCTCGACATCGGCCAGGCCGTTGATCCGCGCGGCATACTCCAGGTCGGTGCTGCCCGGGTCCTGGTGGCGGTCACGAAAACGCATCAGCGTTTCATGGGTCCAAGGGTCGTTGTACAGCACTGGAATCTCGATGATCCGCGTCTGCAACGAGCGCTCGGCCACCGCCTGCGCTTCGGCGCCGCGCACCGCCTCCAGCAGTGCCTGCGGCGCGATACGGTCCGGGTCGAAGCGGATCTGGAACGAGGCGTTGGCCAGGCATACATCCAGCACGCCATCCAGGGCCAGCCGCTCCACCGCACGGGTGACGGCCATGCCCTTGAAAAAAGCCTCCAGCGACATGCTCTCGCTGACTTCGGCAAACAGGTGCTCGTCGGCGCCAAAGCTGTAGCGGATCGGGGTTGTAGCAAGCGGTTCGGCCATGACTGTTCCTTTTCTTGGAATCTTTATAGAAAGGCAGGCGAAAGCAAATTGCACGGGCTCCGGCGTATACCCGCCAGATGCCCCACGGATTCAGCGTGGCGCGCGCACCACGATACCGGCAGCGTCCAGCGCCTGGCGCGTGGCCTCGACCAGGTCGAGCGCACCCGGGGTGTCACTGTGCAAGCAGATGGAATCGAATTCGATGGCCAGGTCCTGCCCCTCGACCGTGCGCACCACGCCTTGCTGACAAGCCCGCAACACCCGTTCGGCGACCGCCCCGGGCTCATGGCCCCGCACGTTGCGGGTGAACACGATCGAGCCGCTCAGGTCGTACTCGCGGTCGGCGTAGAACTCGCGAATGACCGGCTGGCCAAGTTCCTGGGCAATGCGGCAGATCACCGAACCGGGCATGCAGTACAGCAGCAGCTCCGGCTCGATCACCCGCAGGTTTTCCACCAGCAGCCGCGCAGCTTCTTCGTCACGTGCCAGATGCATGTACAGCGCACCGTGCGGCTTGATGTGCTGCAGGCGCACGCCCTGGGCGCGGGCAATTTCACGCAGGGCGCCGAGCTGGTAGAGCATGTCGTCGACCAGTTCCTGGGCCGGGGCATTGATGTGTCTGCGGCCGAAGCCGACCAGGTCACGGAACCCAGGGTGCGCCCCCACTGCGACGCCCAGGGCCTTGGCCCGCTCGACGGTACGGCGCATGGTGCCGGGGTCACCGGCATGGAAGCCGGTGGCGATGTTGGCCGTGCTGATGTAGCCCATCAGCTCGTTGTCGACGCCGTCGCCAATGGTCCACGGGCCAAAGCCCTCACCCATGTCCGAGTTGAAATCCACCACCTGCATGACTGTCTCTCCTGGCGCTTGTGACTGCATGCAAGCCACGTTAGATTCTCCGCACCCCCTTGGGAAGATCTATAAACAGATAGGGTGTCTTCTGAAAATCAGATACCCCGGGAGCCTACCGTGTCACTGACCCTGCGCCAGGTCCGCTATTTCGTCGCCACCGCCGAGATCGGCCAGATTTCCCAGGCGGCAATCCACCTGAACATTTCCCAGTCTGCAGTCACCACGGCGATCAAGGAGCTGGAGGCGATGCTTGGCGTGCTGCTGTTCCAGCGCTCGGCCCAGGGCATGAGCCTGACCGAGGCCGGCCGGCACTTCCTGAACCGCGCCTACGTGATCCTGCGCAGCGTGGACGATGCGCTGAACAGCCCGCTGCCGGACGTGCGCGCCAGCGGCCTGCTGCGCCTGGCGGCAAGTTATACGGTGATCGGCTACTTCCTGCCGCATCACCTGCAGCGGCTGGAGCACTGGCACCCGGACGTGACCCTGGAGCTGTACGAGCAGGAGCGCAGCGCCATCGAACAAGGATTGCTGGAGGGGCGTTTCGACATGGCAGTGGTGCTCACCGCCAACCTCACCCACCCGGACATCGTCTCGGAAACCCTGTTCAACTCCGAACGCCGCCTGTGGCTGCCCGGCCATCATCCGCTGTGCGAGCGCTCGGCGGTAAGCCTGGCCGATGTGGCCTGCGAGCCGTTCATCCTGCTGACCGTGGATGAGGCCGAGCAAAGCGCCATGCGCTATTGGGAACAGGCCGGGCAGCGGCCGCAAGTGCGGGTGCGGACCAGTTCGGTGGAGGCCGTGCGCAGCATGGTCGCCAATGGCAGCGGTGTGGCGATCCTGTCGGACCTGGTGCACCGGCCCTGGTCGCTGGAGGGCAAGCGAATCGAGACGGTGACCATCAGCGACCCGGTGACACCGATGAGCGTCGGGTTGGCCTGGCACCGGGAACGGGCGTTCAGCCCGGCGATGCAGGCTGTGCGCAATTACTTCCATGATGCATTCCTGGCGCCGCAGCAGTTGTCGGCACGGCGCTGACCGTTCCCTGCAGGCCCGACTCTTCACGGGTAAATCCGCACACAGCGTCTGCATTCGGAGTCAACGCCACTCGCTATAGGGCTCCAGCGGTGTCACCGGCAGCGCCAGGTTGCCCCGCCACGGCTCGAACAGGTAGCGCAGGTAAAGCATGCCATGGCTAGGCGCATAGTCATCGCTGTGCTGCCAGTCGAAGCCGCCGCCCAACACCCAATGGTCGCTCAGGCGCCGCTCGAACAGCCCGCGCAGGCGGTAGCCCAGCCCGCTGCTGTCGCTGGCGTCGTTCATGGCGTCGATGTTGGAGCCAACGTCATACTGTGCCAGCACCTTGCGGTTGACGTGCGCGTCCGGGTACAGGCGGCTGCGACCGCTGTGGGCCTGGGACCAACTGACAGAGCCTTCCAGCAGCACCGACCAGTCGTAGTTACGCCAGGCATAACTGACCGGTACGCCAACCGATGTGTAGCGCTGCGGGCTGTAGTAGCCGCCCTGCCCCAGGCTGTAGCCGCCCAGGTCCTTGTCGTGACGCCAGTGCATCAGCGTAAGGCCCACGCGCACACGCTCATCGGCTTTTTCCACCACGCGGTGGTACCAGCCGGCCATGGCCCGGGTGCGCTGGTTGTCGGCGACGTTTTCGCCATACAGCCAGTGGTGCCCGAGGCTGGCCCAGACGCCATTGTCACCGCCCTGGTCCCAGCTCAGGCCGAGCGTGGCGCCATTGGCCGTGACCCCACCCCAGCGCAAGCCGGTCCGCGGGTCACGTGCCCCGGCAAACGATAACAGCGAGTTGCTCATCGGCCGCCGCGAAGCGGTCAGCGACCAGCCAAGCTGGCCAAGGTCACCGTTGACCGTGGCGCCACCCAACCAGTTGTTGATCGCGTAGCCCTGGGTAGTGCCCAGGTCGAAGGCCCAGCGGCTGCCCTGCCAGCCCAGCGCCAGCACGCTGCCGTCCGCCGTTTGCGAACCGCCCTCACACGCGGGGAGCGACCTCCCGTCAGCGGTGCTGCCAACAAACTGGCAACTGCCGAAATCCGGGGTATAGCGCCCCTGGTCGTTCTGCTCGAACGACCCCGCATCCATGCCGATGCGCTCCAGCCGCGCAAAGGCGGTGCCGTCCTGCCAAGGGGTATCGACATGCAGCAAGGTCGACTGGGTACTCAGTTCGGACGTGCCCGGCGTACCGTCGTCCTCGCGCCAACCGTAGTCGTGCATCAACGTCACATGGGTATTGCGCTGGCGATACAGCGCATCGACGTCGCTGCGCAGGCTGCGTGCCAGCCAGTCGTCGTCATCCTGCTCACGGCTGGCCAGCGTCAGTGCACGGTCATCCCGTGGCGACACGGCAGCACGCTCGAGCAACTGCGCATCGGCCATCGCTGCAGCGTAAAGGTCCAGCGCCCGTTGCGGGTCATCCTGCGCCACCAGGCGGGCAGCGTCGCGCCGCAACAAGGGGTCGGGGCGAGGCTGCTGCGCTGCGATCTGGTCGAGCATTGCGGCCGCCTGGTCGTGTTCGCCCAAGGCGACCCAGACAGCCGCCAGGCGCCGCTGGGCGTTGCTGTCATCGGCAGCCAGTTGCGGTACCTGCACAGCCAGCATGTGCCGGGCCTGTGCCAGGTTGCCTTCGGCCACCGCGCTTTCGATCACGCCAAGGCGTGCCTGGGGTTGCCCAGGCTGCACGGCAAGCACGCGCTGGTAATAACCGCGCGCCTTGCCAGGCTCACCATTGGCCGCCGCCCAGTCAGCCAGCAGCATCAGGTCGTCGGTGCTGCCTTCGCCACGCGCCAGGCTGGCCTCGAGCAGGCGGGTCGCTTCAGCCGTGCGGCCTTGCGCCTGCAGCTGCTGCGCCGAGGCCAGGGTCATGCGGCGGCGGATACGCTGCTCCAGTGCATGCATGTCCGCGCTCCAGGCCCCCTGCGGCACCGCGCCCAGGCTGTCCAGGGCCAGCGCATCGCGGTCGCTGGACTCCAGGAACAGGCCATGGGCATAGCGGGTAGATGGGTCGCCCGGCTGGCGCTGCACGATGCTGGCGAATGCCGCGTCGGCTTCGGCGGTGCGCCCCAGGTGGCGCAGGCTGCTGGCCAGCTGGTAGACCAGCCAGGGCTCATCGGGGGCCAAGGCCGTGGCCTGGCCCAGCGCCTGGCTGGCCGCCGCCCAGTCCTCACGCTGCATGGCCTGCTCACCTTGCTGGCGCAGGCGTGCGAGCTCCAGGCTGCGGCGCAGGCTGGCGAACTGCGCTTGCTGCCGAGGCGACAGGCTGTCGAGGTACGCCCGCGCCTTGTCGGGCGATTGCGCCTGGTACACACGCACCAGGCCGCGCACGGCACTTTCGTTATCCGCTGCCATGCGCCGAACCTGCAGGAATTGCCGCTCGGCTGCGGCTGTATCGCCCTCGGCCAGCGAGACATCCGCCAGGCCCAGCAAGGCGTATTCCTCCTTCGGGCGCTGCTGGCGTGCCTGCTGGTAGAAGGCACGGGCAGCGCGCAGGTCTTTCGCCCGCAGTGCCCGCTCGCCTTTGCTGAGCAGGGCCCAATACTGGCTGGACGACTCCAGGTCTTTCCACTGGCTGATCCAGTAGGTGTCCTGCTCCTTGGCGCTCGCCGCCCGGAACGCCGCATTGGCGTCTTCGTAGCGGCTCTGGCGCATCAGTGCATAGCCCAGTGCACCCTGCAGGCTGGCATCATCCGGATACTGGCGCAGCGCCCGGCGCAGTTGTGCTTCGGCTTCAGCGTTGCGGCCCTTGTCGAGCAATGCCAAGCCCCGTCGGCCAGCCTGCCAGGACGGGTCGGCCAGCAGTTTGCGCTGCTGTTGCAGGGTCTCGCTGGCCTGCGCCTGCAACGGTGAGGCCGGGTAACGCTGGAGAAACGCTTGCCAGGCCGCCGCGCTGGCGGCGCTCACCGCTTGCCCGGACAGGTAGTCGAACTCACGCTGGGCAGCGGCATCCCGTGCGCCAGAGTCGCGCGACAGCTGGTCGAGCAAGGCCAAGGCTTCGCGGTCGCGATTTTCGGCGAACAGCCAACCGGCCAAGGTCTGGCGCAGCCCGGCACTGCCCGGGTACTGCTGGTCCAGTTGCTGCAGCTGCCTGATCGCTTCTGGGCGCTGGCCTGGGAGGTTGCCGCGCACGCGCCAGTAGTCCAGGGCCAATTCCAGGCTTGGCGGTTCACCAGCGAACAACTGTTCATAGGCCGCCAGCGCCTCTTCATTGCGCCCGGTGACCGCCAGCAGGCGGGCCTGCTGCAATTGCCGCACGCGCTCCGGCTGCTGCAGCTCGAGCAGCCGCCTGGCCTGCCGTGCCTGCAAGCTGCCAGGCGCGATGGCACTGATCCGCGCACTCAACTGCTCGGCCTCGGTGCTGTTCTTTTCGCGCAATGCCAGGCTCAGGGCCGCCAGCAACACATCCGGGTTGCGCGGCTCGAGCAATTGCAGCCGCCCCAGTGCATCGCGCACCAGGTCGTCACGATGCAGCGCCTCGCCGCGACGCACCTGGTCCAGCAGCCATTGGCGCTGTTCGCCGGCATCCTTGGGTTGTGCCGTGGCCTGGCAGGTCACTGCCGCCAGCATCAGCACGCCGATCATTCGCTGCATGGCGCGCTCCAGGCCGGCAACAGGCGGCCGTGCGGGTCAAAACGGTAACGGCCTTGGTCCCAGCCCTGGCCAAACAGCGCCAGCACCTGGCTGTAATAGGCCTTGGCTTCGACTGGCTGCTCGCGCAGGCGCTGACGCTGGGCCGCCAGGCCCGCGACGTGCTCCGGCGATGCTGCCAGCAACGGCAGCAACGCCGCAGAGAAACCCGCCGGGCCATGGCCACTGGCAACACCGCTGTGCGCATCCACATGCTCTGGCGGCAACCCCTGGCGCGTGGTCAATGCCGCCATCGGGGCATAGTGGGCCACCAGTTCGGCACGCTGCGCCGCGTCCTTGGCCAGCATGCCGACCCACAGGTAGACGCGGATGGCGTCGTAGTCACCTTCACTGCCATGTTGCGGGTCCGCTGCCAGTTCACCGGCTGGCGTCCACAGCAGCCAGTCCGGGGCAAAGCCCTTTGGCGACGAAGCCAGCCACAAACGCCGCGTGTTGGCCGCCAGCTCGCCCCACAACGGGTCGACCAGGCTGAAGCGATCGAACAACTGCAGCGGCAAATAGCTGGGGTTCAAGCGGGCGCCGCGGGCATCCTCGAAGCCGTAGTCCCCCGGCAGCAGCATCACCCCCAGGCGCGGCAGCTTGCGCACGGTCTGCGCGGCGATACGCCACAGCAGGCGCTGCCCCAACTGCGTGTAGGCCGGCTCGTCCCACAGCCGCCCGGCTTCCAGCAGGCTGTAGGCAATCCACAGGTCGGCATCGCTGGCGTTGTTGGCATCCAGCACCTGCCACTGCGCCTGGCCGTTACGGCCCCACAGCCAGGCGGGCAGATGCCGGGCCAGGTCGCCCTCCGCCAGGTTGTTGCCGGTCCAGCGCAGCAACTGCGCGAAGGCTTGCCGGTCATTGCCCACCAGGGCGAAGAACAGCGCGTAGCTCTGCCCTTCCGAGGTGGTGATCAGGCGCTCGTCGCTCGGGTCGATGACCCGCCCGTCGACACTCACCAGTTCGGCCTTGAAGCGGTCCCAGGCCGGCCATTTGCAAGCCGGTGCGGCACTCGTGACGACGGGCAGGCCCAAGGCGACCAGCCCCACCAGCAACTGACGCATCATCACCCCGCCTCACCCAGGCGGCGCTTGCCTGCCCAGCGCAGTGCCCGCCACAACAGGAAGGCAAACAGCACCACGCAAATGGCCGCGATCGCCGCCAGCAGCACCGGGTGTTCGGACAGGTGGAACCACAGCAGCAGCCACCACGGCAGCGCGCCAACGAAGTAGTGCTCGCCGACGAACTGGCTGGTGACGCCGCTGCTGCGCACCAGCGTCACCGAACCGGCCACCGCATCGAGCTTGCCCACATCGCCGAGCACATCGCGCAGCAACGCTTGGTCGCTATCGCTGTTGGCCAGCAGGGCGACGACACTGCGCTGCTCATGGAAGGGCGACTTCAGCCCGGTGATGGCCGCAATCGGCGCCTGCGCGCTGACTGCCACTCGGCTGCTCGCGGCCACCGGCGCGGTATCGAAGCGCTGGCTGCCCGGCAGCCCTGTGTTACGGCCCTGCAGCAGCCAGTCCCGCTGGGCACTGAGCAGCAGGCCAAGGTTGGGCGCATCCCCCAGCGCCTCAGGCAGGCTGCCGAGCAGCAGCAAGTCGGCATCGGCCGCTGCGGCCTGCTTCCAGTCATCGACCAGCCGCAGGCCAAGCGCCGGGTAGCCGATCTGCCCGGCCAACCCGCCGACCGCATCGAGCAAGGTGCCCACCTGCATCGCCGTGGGCTTGGCCGGCATGACGACCAGCGTTTCGGAAAGGTCGGCCATGCGGCTGAACGGGAAGCCGCTGCGGGCGAATGCGCGCAGGTCGGGCATGGCGATGTAGTGGTGGTAACCGGACAGGTCGATGGTCGAGTTGTCGTCGATCGCCGCGCGCACATCCACCGGCAACGAGGTCTGGCAGCGGTCGCGCTGGGCGCTGCCCAGGGTGCTGGCAAAGCTGAAATCGAAGCGCAGGCGGTTGCGGTCGCCGATCTTCAACGCCGGTACCAGCGACTTCTCGGTCAATGCGCTGTTGTCGCCGGACAACACTGCCAGGCGCATTTCCTCGAGCGTACCGCCGCGCCGGTCATTGCCCACCAGCGGCATGCTGGTGATGTACTGGTCGTTGACGCTGATGCTCAGGCGCGATTCGTCGCTCACTGCCGGGGCCGTGTAGCGGTACAGCGTACGCAGCGGAATGCCCTGGTTGCGCCAGACGAACAAGTCCGGCGGCAGGTTCAGCTCCAGCGTCACCGGTCGCGGTTGCAGGCCGCTGACCTGCAGCTGCTCGGGGTAATCGAGCAGCTCGGCGAAGCGTACCGGGCGGTCGGTGCGTGTCCAGTTCGGCGCATCGTAAGGCTGGCGCGGCTGCAGTGCCGTCATCTGCTCGACCTTCACCCGGGCACCGCGGAACAGGTTGTTGCCAACCGCCAGCGCCGAGGCGGCCTTGACCAGGTCATCGTCGTTGCGGCCCAGCACCAGCAGCACCTTGCTGAAACGGTCGTCCGGGTGGTCGATCATCTGCAGTACCGGGCCGTCGACCGGCGGGAATTGCTGCAGGTCGGCAAGGAAGGCCGGGCGACGGTCGTTGCTGGCAAACACGATACTCGGCGTGGGTTTGTCGCCACGGGCCGGCAGGCTGTCGTACAGCACCGGGAAAGTCGCCTTGCGCCAACCGGCCTGGCTGCCGAAGTAGGACGCCAGGATCGCCGCCGCACGCTGCTCGCCCAGGCTCGGCACGCCGCTGAACACCACCGGCAGCGTTACCTTGCCGGTGTCGCGCACATCAAAGAACGGCAGCGGGAAGTACGCCAGGTCGTTGTCCAGGGCCAGGGCCTGTTCGTGCAGCTGCACCTGGCTCTTGCGGTTCAGGTTCAGCCACAGGCCGCTGTGCGCAGGGTCTTCGCAGATGTCGGTGTAATGCCCGACGAACTCCAGGCGTACCCGGTTGAAATCGCTGAGCAGCTTCGGGTCCAGCGGCAACTGACGGCGCACGCGCTGGCCAAGCTGGTCCTTTTCCACCGGCACCACGCCCATCAGTTCGTCGTTGAGGTACACGCGGAGGTGCGACAGGTTCGGCAACAGTGCGGGCGATGGCGTGTAGTCCAGCTGCAGGCTGGCGTCGGTGGCCAGGCGGTCGCGCCGCAGGCCGAATTCGATATGCTCGCTGTTGCGCACCCCCAGCAACAGGCTGTCGGAGGCATGCCCGAGCTGCTCGAAGGTTTTCGCAACCGGCCAGTTCGGTACCGTGGTTACGGCTGGCTCGGCAAGCGGGGCTACGGAGGCGGCAACGGCGCTTTGCGACAAGGCAGCAAGCAGCGCCATCGCCAGGCCCCAGGTACGCGCGGGATAACCAGTCATCATGCGTCTCGATCAACAGGGTTCAAGGAAGGGACAGGCTGCGGTGTGCGGGGCCTGTAGCTGGCCAGCCAGTTCGCCAGCGCGTGCAGTGGGCGCAGCCACGCCCGCACCCATGGCGGCAAGTGTTCGACCAGCCGCAGGTAACCGACACCGCCCAGCTTCAGCACGTCGACCAGGCTGCGCAGCGGGCGATCGACCTCGTGCTGCTCGTTCCAGCCAAGCCAGGCATCGGCACGGGCAAAGGTGCAGTGGACCAGGTCGATACGCTGTTGCTGGCCGAGGTCATGGAACACCAGGCCCACGTGTTGCCCGATGGTGCGGGTGACACAGGCCTGGAAGGCGAACTCGCGCTGGCCGCGGTTGAGCAGCAGGCGCACCCGCTCCCCCGCTTGCAACTCGAGGCCCCGGTGCAATTGCAGGCCGACACCGCCGTCGGAGTAGTCGACCAGGGTACAGGGGTAGGCGTGACCGCTGGCCAGCACCAGCCCCGCCGGCAAGCGCATCTGCACCCGGTGGGCGCGGCGCACCTGGCGCACTTCGGCAGCCACGGCGACGGCGGCGCCGATGATCAGCAGGTTGTAGATCACCCACAGCGAGCTGACGATCACCGTGCCGATTTCCGCCGCCGGGCCGGTGAACAGGCGCCACACGGCGAAGCCCAGGCCGGCCACGTTGAGCGCCGCCAGCCACAGGTAGGGTTGGGCGATGCGCCAGTCGAACTGCTCCTGCTCCATCAGGCCGCCCTTGGCGGTGACGTTGAACTTGCCCTTCTTCGGCGCGAACAGCGCGACCGTGGTCGGGCGGGCGATGTACCAGGCCAGCACGGTCTCATAGACCTCGCCCCAGAAGGTCTGCCGGTACTTGCCCTGCATGCGCGAGTTGGTCAGGCTGGCGTGGATCATGTGCGGCAGCACGTACAGCAGGATCATCAGCGCAGGGGCGTAGATGATGTAGGCATGCAGCAACAGGAACGCCAGCGGCGCGGTCAGGAACACCAGCCGTGGCAGGCCGGCCAGGAAGTGCAGCATGGCGTTGGCATAGCACACCCGCTGGAACAGGCTCAGCCCACGGCCGAACAGCGGGTTGTCGGTACGGAAGATCTGCACCATGCCCCTGGCCCAGCGAATGCGCTGGCCGATGTGCGCCGACAGGCTCTCGGTGGCCAGGCCGGCCGCCTGCGGAATGCTCAGGTAGGCCGATGACCAACCCTGGCGGTGCATGCGCAAGGCGGTATGGGCATCTTCGGTCACGGTTTCGACGGCGAAACCGCCGATGCTCTCCAGCGCGGTACGGCGCAGCACGGCACACGAGCCGCAGAAGAACGCCGCGTTCCACATGTCATTGCCATCCTGGATCAGGCCGTAGAACAGCTCGCCTTCATTGGGGCGACGGCGGAACGAGCCCAGGTTGCGCTCGAACGGGTCGGGCGAGAAGAAATGGTGCGGCGTCTGCACCAATGCCAGCTTCGGGTCCTTGAGGAACCAGCCCACTGTCATTTGCAGGAAGGAGCGCACCGGCACGTGGTCGCAGTCGAAAATGGCGATCAGCTCGCTGTCGGTCACGCCCAGCGCATGGTTGAGGTTGCCGGCCTTGGCGTGCTTGTTGTCCGGCCGCACGATGTAGCCCACCCCCACTTCGTCGGCGAACGCACGGAACGCCTCGCGCCGGCCGTCGTCGAGGATATAGATGCGCAGGCACTCGCGCGGCCAGTCCAGGCCCAGGGCGGCCAGCACCGTGGTGCGCACCACCGACAAGTCTTCGTTGTAGGTGGGGATCATCAGGTCGACGGTCGGCCAGTGCGCCGGATTTGCCGGCAGGTTCGCCGGCTTGCGCTGCAACGGCCAGCAGGTCTGGATGTAGCCCAGGATCAGCACGAACCACGAATAGGTTTCTGCCGCCAGCAGGATCACCCCGCACACCAGGCCCGTGGTGTCGTTCCAGTTCAGGGTCGAGGTGTAGCGCCACCACAGGTAGCGGCAGGAGATGAGCGTCGACAGCACGATCAGCATCAGGGTCGGGAAGCGGCCCGGCATGTGCCGCACCAGCAGGGCAATGCCCAGCAGCAGGCAGATGAACACCAGCTGCGCCAGGTAGCCGAACGGTTCGGTCACGCACAGCACGGCCAGGCCGATGGCGCCCAGGGTCAGCACGCTGTAGAAAACCCACCGGGCGAACACGCTCAAGCCGCGCAGGCGTGCCGAGGCTTGCTGCTTGAAAGCGCTGGCGCGGTAGCGCGCAGGCAGCTGCTGCAGGCGGTCGATCAGCAGGCCATGGTAACGGCGCAGCACCTGGCGCATACCGCGCAGCTGCGCACGCACTGCCCCCCAGGCACGCCGGGCAAACCCCGGTTCGCGAGGCAGCGGTTGACGCCGGACCAGCAGCCACAGGCTCTGGATCAGCAGGCGCAGCGGGTCGCCCAGGCTTGGGCGCTTGCCCGCCAGTTGCGGGTACAGCCGCTGCCGCTCGGCCAACAGGGCTTGCCAGGCAGGCGACTCCAGGCGCAGGAACAGGAAGGCCAGCCACACGCCAAGGGTAAACAGCCAGGCGACCGGCTGCCGCGCGCCACGTGTGCGGAACCAGGCGTAGGCCGACAGAGGGGTCAGGGTCACGACTGGCGCCTCGTCAGGCAGCGCACCGCCAGGCTCTGCACGTCCCGGCAAGCCAGGCTCTGCGGCGCGTAGTGGCCAAGCGGTGCCTTGCACGCCAGGGCCTCTAGGAAGGCCTCGTCGCGGTGCACCACCTGGATCGGCAGGCGATCACGGAACAGGTCGCGCCACACCATCAGCAGGTCGCTCTGCAAGCGGCTGGCGGGGTCGTAGCGGTTGACCAGCAACAGGTCGTAGTGCTCGACCTGCCGGCGCCCGAGCAGCAGGTGGCTGGCCATTTCGGCCTCGGCCACCAACACCCGCACGTCAGTCTCGACGCTTTGGCCAGCGGCATCGGCCGGCAGTTGCGGCAGGTCGAACAGCAACCAGTCGAAGTGTTCGGCCAGCTCGGCCTGGCGCGCGCGCCATGCTTCAGCGTCGGGCAACGGCGGCCGCGTGCCGGCAGGCAGATTGCCGAACGGCATCAGGCACAGGCCATCGAGCACCTCGTACATGGCATCGCTGTATGGCCGCCCTTCCCGCTCGGCAAGCGCCCAGCCCTCGCGCGTGTCGAGGGGCAGATTGAAGTGCAGGCCGAGCAGGTTGCTTGGGCACAGGTCGACCAGCAGCACCCGCTCACCTACGCCCTGCAACGCATGCCCCAGCGCGGCCAGCAAGGCACTGCGCCCCAGGCCACCGCGAACGCCGTGCAACGCCAGGCTGGTCATGGCGACAGCACCTGGCGGCGCGGTGCCGCCGTGTACAAGGTGCCCTGGGCGCTGCTCCGGCAGCTTTCACCCAGCAGTGGCCAGCGCTGCAAGGCCTGCTGGACACCCACCAGCAATGAGATGTCCTGGTAGTTCAGGTCCGGCATGTCCAGGTGCTGGCGCAACTGGGCGATATCGTCGCTGCGGTCGGCAGGGTCTGCCTTGCCAGTGATCATGGGCGCTCCTTCGGGACAGGCTGCCAGTCGGGCTGGCCTTGCAGGCGCATGTAGGCGCGCCCCTGGTAGTTCAGTACTTGCGCACCTGCGGTTTCCGCGACCTGTTCGGTGGTCGGCAGGTCGCTCAGCAGGCTGGGCACATCCAGCACCTGCTGCTGGCCCAGGCCCGCATACACGCGCGAGATCAGCTCGGACAGCGCCAGGTAGCTGGTGGGTGCCGAGACATGCAGCGGCTCGCTGCGGGCAGGCTGGCCCATGCCGATGAACTTCAGGCCGACCGGCACATGGGTAATCGATGGGGTGGGGATTTCACGCATGCCCGACAGCTGCATGCGGTCGCCATGCAGCGCGGCGCCATGTTCCGGGACAATGGCCACGACCACGCGGCGGCCGCTGCGCTCCAGTTCATCGAGGAAGCTGCCAAGCTCGCCGAACAGCCGGGTGGCGCGGGTGGCGTAATCGGCCACGCGGGTACCGCCGTCGGCGGTGACGATACGGTTGCCGTCATGCAGGCTGATGCTGTTGTAGAACAGCGACACATGCTCGGCCGGCGCGCCTTTGCGCTGCCCCCACCAGCGGCGCAGCACCTCCAGGTCGCTGGCGATCGGCGAGCCGTCGAAGCCGACCAGTGCCCGCGGGAAGTCGGTGTTGCGCAGGCCGGGTTGCGGCATGTGCTGCTGGGTGATATCGCCGATGAAGTTGTCGAAGCGGCCGCTGTGGTTGAGCAAGGTGTTGCTCTGGAAGCCAAGCCTGGCCAGGTTCTGGAACAACAGGCACTGCTCCGGGGCGGGCTGATACAGCCCGGCGTGGGACGACTGCCCGCAGCTGGCACGCAGCACGCGGATGGCGGCCGGCCCGCTGTAGGACGTGGCCGAGTTGAACTGGTCAAAGATCACGTCCAGGCGCGAGAACAGCGGGTTGTCACGCAGTCCAACGGCAGACAGGTCATCCCAGGCCAGCGAGCAGATGTTGATCACCAGCAGGTCGAACGGCTGCTCATCGGCCTTCATGGCCGGGAATGCTGTTACCCGTTCACGCTCACTGGCGAAGAACCGATCGAGCCAGCTGTCGAGCGTGGCATTGTCGGCAACTGCGGTGGCCTGCGCCTGCTCGGTGGGGCTGACAGCCGCGGCGCCAGGCGCCTGGCCCGCATTGAACCCCAGCGCTGGCAGGCCGCCGACCGCCAGCCACGCCAGCCCCAGCAGGCTCAAGGTACTCAGCCGCAGCCAATGGCGCAGGTACAGGTAACCCACCAGCAACAGCGCCAGCGCGCCCAGCAGGTTCCAGTTGATGAAGCGACCGAGCAGTTCGAGCAGGTAGTCCCACGAGAAATCGAACACCCCCGGCTGCGCCAGCAGGCGGCTGAAGGGCGGCAACCAGGTGTCCTGGTAGAACAACGCGATGCCGACCGGTACGGCCACCAGCTGCCGCGCGATTCGCAGCCACTTGCCCGGCAACGGCAGCAGCAGAAACGCAGCGAACAACAGGTTCGGCAGCGCCTGGAAGTCGAGCATGCCAAGGGCTACCAGCAGGAACTTGGCCAGGAAGTAAAGGTTCCACCCTCCCAGTCCAGGCCAGCGGGCCGGTACCGGGAGGGTGGCGGATGTATTAGTCATTACGGGGTTCCTGGCGTGCAGCGCGGTGGCGCACGCCCAGCGGTTTCAGGTAACGGGGTGGAAGGCGGCGGCGCAACCAGCCGCGCAGCGTGGCGCGCAGGCGCAACAGCAGCAGGGCCAGCGCCAAGGTGACCAGCGCCGTGATGCCGACCACTTGCAGCAGTTGCACGAAGTTCATGCCGTACCCCGCTTGCCCAGGGCCACCCGGCGCGGTGCCAGGGCCGGCCTGGCCTGAGCGGGCAGCTGCGCCGCCGCGTCGAGCCGGGGTGGCTGTGGCACGCTGTCGTCGAGGAAAGCCGGGGTGGCCAGGCTGTCGACACCGGCAAGCACCTCCTGGCTGATGAACAACTCTTTCCACGACAACTGGAAGATGTGGTCAAGGGCTTGCTCGACGCCTTCGGAGCGACAGGCGAACAGGAACAGGAACAGCACATCGCCCACCACGCAGGCGATATCGCCGTCGCGGCGGAACACCGTGCGCGAACAGGCTTGCAGCGGGGTCAGCCCTGGGGCCGGGCGCAACACCAGCAACTGGTGGGCGATTTCGCCGTTGCGCACCCCGTGCCACATGGTCTGCACCGCTTCGGCGAACGCGCGCGGCGCCACCAGCCCGCAGATGGCCAGCGGCCGCAGGCGTGCGAGCAAGGCATCGAAATCGCTTGGCAGGCGCCGGCGCCAGAGGTAACCCTGGATGCTCTCGACCATGGTCAGGAAGCGCGACAGGCTGGCACCGAACGGCACGATCTGGCTGGCCCCGCAGGCCAGCAGCAGTTGTTCGTCCTGGTAGCGCAGGGTCGGTGCCATCTCGCGTACCACCAGCTTCAGGGCACTGCCACGCAACTGGCGCAAGCGGTGCAACTGGCGCGCCAGGCTATCCAGGCGCTGCCCGCCGTCCATGGCAAAGATGACCGTGGCGGAAACCGCCCTGCCAGCTTTGGCACCCAGTTCCTCGAGGCTCTCGCAGACCTGCCAATGCTCGGAGAAGGCTGGTGCACCTTCCAGTACCGGGCGCTGGGCCAGATACAACAGCTCGTCGCCACCGGTGTCGCTGGGGGCCTGCGGCGCGCCGGCGGCGGCGAAGCCCGCTTCAAGCCGCGCCAGTTCCACATCGCGCGTACCGGTCTTGCCGAGCGGGTTGCTCCAGAAATGCTGCAGGTAGCGCACCCCGCCTTTGCCGCGGTACACCTGGGCCAGGCCATCGACGCCCTGATTGAACGCACGCAGGCGCTCTACCAGCCCGGCACTCTGGCCGCTGCTGATGACCAGCAATAGCGTGGCCTCGGCCAACAGGACCGGGCGCAGCGCGTTGCACCAGCTTTCGACGTTGCCGGCACCCCAGACGTCGGCGGGCGCCAACAGCACCAGCACCCGCCCGGCGGCGTCGATACGCGGCAGGTCATCGACCAGGTGCCGGGCGGCTTGCAGGTCGGCTTCGTACAGCGCCAGTTCGGCGGGGCCCTGCGCGGCATCGAGCGCACCCAGCACATCACCGATGGCTTGCGCATCGGCGACCAGGGCTGCGCGAACGTGCTCGGGCAGCCCCCCGACCACCTGGCGGCATAGCACGGTGGCGTCTTCTGCGTTGTCACAGGCCAACCAATACAGTCCTTGTACATGAAGCTGGCTGCTTTCGGCGCCTAAGCCGGAAATAGCCAACCACGGCATTCCATTCGTCAAAACACTGGCTCTGAAAAGTAGATTGAAACGGCTATGAGAGGTGGCTGCGGGCACATGCGCCGCTGAGGCTCGATGAATAGCGTCAAAAAAACAACAAAATGACTGACGAGCAACCGAACCCGTCAATTCTACAGCAGGGAGGCAAAATGAAATCAAGCGGAAATGTAATGAATTGCAAAAAATTGTTAGCAGCAGGTATAGGTCTGGGATGTTTGGCGCCTGTGAGATCGAGCGCCGCCCGCGCGGCGCGGCGCAGCACAAGGTTGCCTCAGGTACAACATGAGCCCGAAGCCTGCGCCGGACCTGTGGGAGTGGGCATGTCCGCGAAGCAGGCGACGCGGTGGATGGCACCGGCTCTGCCGGTGTTCGCGGCCACGGCCGCTCCCACAGGTACAGCGTGAGCCCGAAGCCCGCGCCGGACCTGTGGGAGTGGGCATGCCCGCGAAGCAGGCGACGCGGTGGATGGCACCGGCTCTGCCGGTGTTCGCGGCCACGGCCGCTCCCACAGGTACAGCGTGAGCCCGAAGCCCGCGCAGTACCTGTGGGAGCGGGCATGCCCGCGAAGCAGGCGACGCGGTGGATGGCACCGGCTACGCCGGTGTTCGCGGCCACGGCCGCTCCCACTGGTACAGCGTGAGCCCGAAGCCCGCGCCGTACCGGTGGGAGCGGGTACACCCGCGAAGCAGACGATGCGGTGGATGGCACCGGCTGCGCCGGTGTTCGCGGCTAAAGCCGCTCCCACAGGTACAGCGCGAGCCCGAAGCCAGCGCAGTACCTGTGGGAGCGGGTTCACCCGCGAAGCAGGCGACGCGGTGGACCGTGCTGGAAGCGCTGGACAGCGGCAAGCCGGTCAGCGAGTGCCAGAACGACACTGCACGAACCCTCGCACGCCTGAGTGATCTGTATGGTTAGCGCCAGGCACAAGCTGATTTTCGGAGACAAGCATGCTGCGTATTTTTGAACGATGGCTCGACCCCTTCCCCCCTGACGAGATACCACCGCCACCAGTTGGCCTGTTGCGCTTCATGTGGGCCTGCACCCGGGGCGCGCGCGGCTACATCCTGGCGCTTGCACTGCTCAGTGCCGGGGTATCGATCTACGAAGCCTGGCTGTTCGCCTTCCTCGGTCAGGTCGTGGACCTGCTTTCGGCCTGGCAGGCCGGCGGTGCCGTCGGCCCCGAAGAAACCCGGGTGCTGTGGGGTATCGGCATCGTCCTGCTGGTCAGCATCGAGTTGGTGGCGCTGCGCACCATGCTTCAGCACCAGGTACTGGCGATCAATCTGCCGCTGCGCCTGCGTTGGGACTTTCACCGGCTGATGCTGCGCCAGAGCCTGTCGTTCTTTTCTGACGAGTTTTCCGGCCGGGTCACCACCAAGGTGATGCAGACGGCGCTGGCGGTACGCGATGTGTTGTTCACCCTCATCGAGATCCTGCCCGGGATCGGTGTGTACTTCATCGCGATCATTGCCCTGGCCGGTGGCTTTGCCCTGAAACTGATGCTGCCCTTCATTGCCTGGGTCGTGCTGTTCGGCCTGGCCATGCTGTATTTCGTGCCACGCCTGGGCAAGGTCGGCCAGGAGCAGGCCAACGCCCGATCATCGATGACCGGGCGGGTTTCTGACGCCTACACCAACATCACCACGGTGAAACTGTTCTCGCACGCCAACCGCGAAGCGCACTTCGCGCGCGCAGCCATGGAGGACTTCAAGCAGACCGGTTTTCGCCAGATGCGTCTGGTCAGCCAGTTCGAAATCGTCAACCAGGCACTGGTGGTGGGCCTGATCATGGCTGCCGGTGGCTATGCGCTGTGGCTGTGGCACCAGGGCCAGGTCGGCACCGGCGCGGTGGCGGCGATCACCGCCATGGCCTTGCGTATCAACGGCATGTCGCACTGGATCATGTGGGAGATAACCTCGCTGTTCGAAAACATCGGCACCGTGCAGGACGGCATGGCCACCCTCACCCGCGGCCCCAAGGTAACGGATGAGCCGGGCGCTGCAGAGCTGGTAACCAAGGGGGGCGCGGTGAGTTTCGACAAGGTCGGCTTCAACTACAACGGCGAGCGTCAGGTACTCGACGACCTGAGCCTGCACATCCGCCCGGGCGAAAAAGTCGGTTTGGTCGGCCGCTCCGGCGCTGGCAAGTCCACCTTGATCAACCTGCTGCTGCGCTTCTACGACGTGGACCGTGGAGAAATCCGCATCGACGGGCAGAACGTGGCCAAGGTCACCCAGGACAGCCTGCGCAGCGCCATCGGCATGGTCACCCAGGACACCTCGCTGCTGCACCGCTCGATTCGCGACAACATCGCCTATGGCCGCCCCGATGCGACCGAAGCGCAGATCCGCGCCGCTGCGGCCAATGCCCAGGCCGATGGTTTCATCAGCCAGCTCAGCGACCGCCAGGGCAACACCGGTTACGACACCTTGGTGGGAGAGCGCGGCATCAAGCTGTCTGGTGGCCAGCGCCAGCGCATCGCCATTGCCCGGGTGATGCTGAAGAACGCGCCGATCCTGCTGCTGGACGAAGCCACCAGTGCGCTGGACTCGGAAGTGGAAGTGGCCATTCAGGAAAGCCTGGATGAAATGATGAAAGGCAAGACCGTCATCGCCATCGCCCACCGGTTGTCGACGATTGCCGCCATGGACCGGCTGATCGTGATGGATGAAGGGCGCATCATCGAGCAAGGCACCCATGCGCAACTGCTGGCGAAGAATGGTACTTATGCACGGTTGTGGCAGCACCAGAGCGGCGGGTTCCTGGGTGAGGACCAGGGCGTGGCCGAGGCGATGGAGTAGGCAGGAGGTGGGATCAGGTACCGCGTCGCCCGCTCCCACACGGTACGCGGACCGCTTGCGTACTGAGTTCTCCGGGCCTGCAGCTCAACCAAACACATGCGAAGGCCGGCGCAGCACCGGGTCGAACGGGTTGACCCGCTCGCCAATCGCCGCCGCCTCGCGCTTGAGCAGCGCCACCACGGTTGGCATGCGGTTGGGCCCCAGGCGGTCGCTGATGGTCGCCACGCTCAGGGCCGCCACCGCATGGCCGTTACGATCGAGGATCGGCACCGCCAGGCCGGCCATGCCATCGAGCACTCCGGTATTGCGCCCGGCATAGCCGAGGCTGCGCACATTGTCGATTTCGGCGCGCAGCATGACTTCGTCGTAATGGTGGAAATCCTTCAGCCGCGGCAGGTTGTAGCGGATCACCTCGTCGCGCTCCTCCTCCGGCAGGAAGGCCAGGATTGCCAGGCTGCCCTGCCCCACCCCCAAGGCCACACGGCCGCCAATATCGCCGGTGAAGGTACGGATCGGGTATGGCCCTTCGCTGCGGTCCAGGCACACCGCATCGAACCCCGAGCGCGCCAGCAGGAACAGCGAATCGCCCAGCGAGGCCGACAACCGCAGCAGGCTGGGGCGCACCACATCGCGCAGGTTGCCGGCTTGCCCGGCCTTGGCCGCCAAGGCAAAAAAATCCAGGCTCAGCCGGTAGCGCTTGCTGGTCGCGCACTGATCGACCATGCCTTCTTCAATCAGGCTGCGCAGCAGGCGGTGGGTTGTGGGTTGCGCCAGGCCAACCCGCTGCGCCAGCTGGCTGACCTTCTCACCCTCGCCGCCGCATTCTCCCAGCGCACGCAACACGGCGAACAAACGCGACACCGCACTGACACCTACTTCCTTGGCCTGCTCATTTCGTTTATCGGAATCCATTTTTCGTCAAACCCTTAAAAATTCCATTCAATGGAATAATTTCAAAATAGCTGTCACCCAGTGAAATTACCCTTTGTCGCCATCCTAATCATTGCCCTACTCTCCGGTCCATAGGGCGATATCACAACATCGGCCGCCGCCACAGAAGCGAGCGCCAACGTCCGTAAAAGCATTGCTTTTCGCCGCTGGCGCTCTGCCCACCCTGAAACTGCCGGTTGACCCCGGTTCCGTTTGCGATGGAGCACAGCCATGACCTTTCTGTTGATCGACAAGCTTTGCAAGCGCTATGGCGCCACGGAGGCAGTGGCCAGCTCGTCACTGGCCATCGAGAAAGGCGAGTTCGTCTCCCTGCTTGGCCCTTCGGGCTGCGGCAAGACCACCACCCTGCAAATGATTGCCGGCTTCGTCGAGGTCACCAGCGGCCGCATTGTCCTCGACGGCCGCGACATCACCCACGCCAAGCCGGCCAGCCGAGGCCTGGGCGTGGTGTTCCAGAGCTACGCGCTGTTCCCGCACATGACCGTGCGCGACAACGTCGCCTTTGGCCTGCGCATGCGCAGGGTGGCCAACGCCGACATCGCCCGCCGGGTCGACCAGGCCCTGGCGCTGGTGCGTCTGGACAAGCATGCCGAGCGCTACCCGCGCGAACTCTCCGGCGGCCAGCGTCAGCGGGTGGCCCTGGCCCGCGCACTGGTGATCGAACCGCCGGTACTGCTACTGGACGAACCGCTGTCCAACCTGGACGCCCACCTGCGTGAAGAAATGCAGTTCGAGATCTGTCGCATCCAGAACGAGGTCGGCATTACCACCTTGATGGTCACCCACGACCAGGCCGAGGCCTTGTCGATCAGCGACCGGGTGGTGGTGATGGAGGCCGGGCGCATCACCCAGGTAGATGACCCCTACCGCCTCTACGAACACCCGGGTACGCCCTTCATTTCCGACTTTGTCGGCAAGGCCAACCGCCTGCGCGGCGTAACCGGCCCCGGCGGGCAACCGCAGGCGAATGCCCAGGGCCCGCTGACCCTCAGCCTGCGCCCGGAAAAAATCAGCCTCGGCCCGGCCGGCAGCGGCAAGCTCGCAGGCCGCATCAGCTGCCGCTACTTCCTCGGCAGCCAGTGGCTGTATCGGGTCGACACCGCTCTGGGCAACCTGGCCGTGGTACGTGCCAACGACGGCAACACACCGCTGGATGAAGGCACACAGGTCGGCCTGGACTGGAACGATGCCCTGCTACGGGTACTGAACGCTGGCGAGGTGGCGGCATGAGCGCGGCAAAGCTGCGCAGCAGCGCCTGGGGCTACGGCCTCAGCAGCCCGGCGCTGCTGTTGTTCCTGGCCTTGCTGGTGGTGCCACTGGGGCTGACCGTGCTGCTGTCGTTCAACGCGTTCGACTACAGCAGCGGCATCCAGGCCGGCCAGTACACCCTCGGCCATTACCTGAGCCTGGTGACCGACACCTACTACTACGAGATCTTCTTCCGCACCTTCTGGATCAGCGCCCTGGTCACCCTGCTTTGCGTGCTGATCGGCATCCCCGAGGCCTTGGTGCTCAGCCGCATGGGCGCGCCGTGGCGCTCGATCTTCCTGATCCTGGTGCTGACCCCGCTGCTGATTTCGGTGGTAGTGCGGGCCTTCGGCTGGAGCCTGCTGCTGGGCGCCGACGGCCTGGTCAACCAGGGCATCACTGCCCTCGGCGGGCAGCCGGTGAAGCTGCTGTATACGCCCTTTGCGGTAATCATCGGCCTGGTCCACGTGATGCTGCCGTTCATGATCATCCCGGTGTGGACCTCGCTGCAGAAGCTCGACCCGGCTGCCGAGCAAGCCGCGCTGTCACTGGGTGCCAGCCAGTGGACGGTGTTCCGCCGCATCGTGCTGCCACAGATCATGCCCGGCGTGCTGTCGGGCACGCTGATCGTGTTCGGCCTGGCCGCCAGTTCGTTCGCCATTCCCGGCCTGCTGGGCGGGCGCCGGCTGAAGATGGTCGCCACCATGATCTACGACCAGTACCTAGCTGAACTGAACTGGCCGATGGGTGCCACCATCGCCGTGGCCCTGCTGCTGATCAACCTGCTGGTGATGCTCAGTTGGAACCGGCTGGTCGAACGCCGCTACAAACGCGCACTTGGAGTCTGAACCGATGACCCGTAACGGCCCGCTGGCCCTTTCCTTTCACGCCCTGGTGATGCTGTTCATGCTCGCCCCGCTGGTGGTGGTGTGCCTGGTGGCATTCACCCCGGAAAACACCCTGAGCCTGCCCACCGCCGGCTTCTCGCTACGCTGGTTCAGCGCCGTGTTCGAGCGTGCCGATTTCCTCGATGCGTTCTACAACAGCCTGAAACTCGCGGCCCTGGCTGCCTCGCTGGCCACTTTGATCGCCGTGCCGGCGGGCCTGGCGATCACCCGCTACAGCTTCCCCGGCCAAGGCTTTCTCAACGGCCTGCTGCTGTCGCCGATCATCATCCCGCACCTGGTGCTGGGTGTGGCCTTGCTGCGGCTGTTCGCCTTGCTGGGGGTCAATGGCAGCTTCGCCTGGCTGGTGTTCGCCCATGTCGTGGTGATCACCCCTTACGTGCTGCGCCTGGTACTGGCTGCAGCCATCGGTATCGATCGCAGCGCCGAGCAGGCCGCGCAAAGCCTGGGTGCTGGCCGGGTCACGCTGTTCTGCAAGGTCACCCTGCCGATGATCCTGCCCGGTGTGGCCGGCGGCTGGCTGCTGGCGTTCATCAACAGCTTCGACGAAGTGACCCTGTCGATCTTCGTCACCTCGCCTGCCACCCAGACCCTGCCAGTGCGCATGTACGTATACGCCACCGAATCCATCGACCCGATGATGGCCGCCGTCTCGGCACTGGTGATCGCCGTCACCGCCCTGACCATGGTCGCCCTGGACCGCGTATATGGCCTGGACCGCGTGCTGGTGGGCAAGCAATGACAAGGAATGCCCCCATGCCTCTGTTCAAGCGCGTGGCCGAACACGACCGCGAGCCAGTGCCCTTCCTGCTCGACGGCCAACCGGCCAGAGGCATGAGCGGCGATACCCTGCTGACTGCCATCCTGACCAATGCCGGGCACCTGCGCGGCAGCGACTTCAGCGCCGAACCACGCGCCGGCTTCTGCCTGATGGGCGCCTGCCAGGACTGCTGGGTACGCCTGCAGGATGGCCGCCGGGTACGCGCCTGCTCGACCTTTCTGGAACCGGGCCAGTGCGTGACCCGCGACCCGGGACGTCAGCCATGAGTGCGATCGTGATCATCGGCGCCGGCCCGGCCGGCATCCGCGCCGCGCAAACCCTGGTAGCCCACGGCCTGCGCCCGGTGCTGCTGGACGAAGCCAGCCGCGGCGGCGGGCAGATCTACCGCCAGCAGCCGGCCAACTTTCGCCGCTCGGCCAAAGCGTTGTACGGCTTCGAGGCAGGAAAGGCGCAAGCCGTGCACGCCACCCTCGAGCAACTGCGCGGGCAGGTCGACTACCGCCCGGACACCCTGGTATGGAACGCCGAGCAGCAAGTGCTGGACACCTTGCAACAGGGCCAACTGGCCGACCGCCTGGCGTTCGACCGGGTGATCGTCGCCACCGGTGCCACCGACCGGGTGTTGCCGATACCCGGCTGGACCCTGCCTGGGGTCTATACCTTGGGCGCTGCGCAAATCGCCCTGAAGTTCCAGGGCTGCGCGATCGGTGAACGGGTGGTGCTGGCCGGCAGCGGGCCGCTGCTGTACCTAGTGGCCTACCAGTACGCCAAGGCCGGTGCCACGGTCAGCGCGGTGCTCGACACCTCACCGTTCAGCGCCCAGGTGCGTGCCCTGCCACGCCTGCTTCTGCAACCGGGCACCTTTGCCAAGGGCCTGTACTACCGAGCCTGGCTGGCCCGCAAGGGTGTGCCGGTGCACCAGGGCGTGACCCTGCTGGGTATCGACGGCGAGCAACGCGCCAGCGCTGTGCGCTGGCTGCACAATGGCCAGCAACACGACCTGCCGTGCGACGCCGTGGCATTCGCCCACGCCCTGCGCAGTGAAACCCAACTGGCCGACCTGCTGGGTTGCCAGTTCGCCTGGAGCGCGCTCAACCGCGCCTGGCTACCGGTACGTGACGCCCAGGGCCGGGCCACCAGCCCCGGCGTGTACCTGGCAGGCGACGGTGCCGGCATCCTCGGTGCCGACGGTGCCGAGATGAGCGGTGAACTGGCCGCCCTGACACTGCTGGCCGACCTCGGCAAGCCCGGCAACCCGCAGCGCCAGCAGCAACTGGAAAGGCGCCTGGCCACCTTGCAGCGCTTCCGCCAAGGGCTGGAGCAGGCCTTTCCATTTCCCGAGCAGTGGGCCCGTCAAGCCCCGGACCATCTCACCGTGTGCCGCTGCGAACAGATCAGCGCCGGGGAAATCCGCGCCACCGTGCGTGCCGGGCACTGGGAAATCAACCGGGTCAAGGCCATGTGCCGAGTCGGCATGGGCCGCTGCCAGGGCCGCGTGTGCGGTGCCGCTGCCGCCGAGTTGATCGCCTGCGAAAGCGGTCGGGCCATTGACCAGGTAGGGCGCCTGCGTGGCCAGGCACCGGTCAAGCCCCTGCCCTTTGGCCTGGAGATAAAACCATGAAGTTGATCGAAGTGGACGCCATCATCGTCGGCGGCGGCATCATCGGCAGCAGCGCGGCCTTGACCCTGGCCCGCGCTGGTCGGCAAGTGGCATTGCTGGAACGCGACTTCTGCGGCTCGCACTCCAGCGGGGTGAACTACGGCGGTGTGCGCCGCCAGGGCCGCTCGTTGGCCCAGCTGCCGTTGTCGATGCGCGCCCATGCCATCTGGGGGAATCTGCGCGATTGGATCGGCATCGATGGCGAATACGCCCGCAGCGGCCACCTGAAGCTGGCCCGCAGCGAAACCGACTTCGATGCCTTGAAGGCCTATGCCCGGCGCACCCAGGCTTTTGACCTTCGCCTGCAACTGCTTGAACGACGCGAACTGCGCCAGCGCTTCCCCTGGGTGGGCGATATCGCTGTCGGCGCCTCGTACTGCCCCGAGGACGGCCATGCCAACCCACGGCTGGTGTCACCGGCCTTCGCCCAGGCGGCCAGACGCAGCGGCGCCCAGGTGCATGAGCAGTGCAAGGTGCTGGAGGTGGGGCACGACGGCCACCGTTTCAGCGTAAGCACCAGCAGCGGCCAAGGCTTCAAGGCGCCCTGGCTGTTGAATTGCGCCGGCGCCTGGTCGGCGCAACTGGCCGAGCAGTTCGGCGAGCCGGTGCCGCTGACCGCGGCCCACCCCGCCATGCTGGTGACCGAGCCGCTGCCGCTGTTCATGACCGCCAGCACCGGGGTCGAAGGCGGCGGCATCTACGCCCGCCAGGTGGCGCGTGGCAACTGCGTGCTGGGCGGCGGGCGCGGTTTTGCCCTTACCCCGACCACCGCACGCCCGGGCCAGGCCGCAGTGCTCGACATTCTGCGCAATGCCACCGAGCTGTACCCGGCACTGGCCGGCGCCCAGGCCATTCGCACCTGGAGCGGCACCGAAGGCTACCTGCCCGATGACGAACCGGTGCTCGGCCCCAGCCTGCACCAGCCCGGCCTGCTGCATGGTTTCGGCTTTGCCGGTGCCGGCTTCCAGATAGGCCCGGCTGCCGGTGAAGCGTTGGCGCAATGCATCCTGCACGGCGCGCCGGCACTCAGCCTTGCGGCTTTTTCCATCAACCGCTTTCAGCCCAACCACCACAAGGAAAACCTGTCATGACGCACAAGCAACGTTTGCTCGCCCTGTTCTGCACCGTGCCCGGCCTGTTCGCCTGCCTGCCCGCCATGGCCCAACCCACGCTTTACCTGGGCATGAACGGCGGCACCATGGAACGGCTGTTCAGCGACAATATCCTGCCAAAGTTCGAGCAGGCCAACGGCGTGAAGGTGGTGATTGTCCCCGGCACCTCGGCCGACATCCTCGCCAAGGTCCAGGCCACGCCGAACAAGCCGTCGATCCATGTGATGGTGCTGGATGACGGCATCATGTACCGCGCCATCGGCATGGGCCTGTGCAGCACGCTCAAACCCAACCCGACCTTGGCCCAGTTGCCGGAAAAGGCCCTGATCAAGGACAAGGCCGCCGCAGTCAGCCTGGGCGTGACCGGGCTTGCCTACAACAGCCGCCTGTTCAAGGCCAATGACTGGGCAGCGCCCACCTCCTGGAACGACCTGGCCGACCCGCGCTTCAAGGACAAGGTGGTGTTCCAGTCGATGGCATCGTCCACCTTCGGCCTGCATGGTTTCCTGATGTACAACCGCCTGCACGGCGGCAGCGATACCGATGTCAACCCGGGCTTCACGGCCTGGCAGAAGAACGTGGGCCCGAACGTGCTGGAGTACATCCCCAATTCGGCCAAGCTCTCGGAAATGGTGCAAACCGACGAAGCCGCGCTGTTCCCGCTCACCCCCACCCAGGTGACGGCGCTGAAGCTCAAAGGCATCCCGGTGGAGTACGCCGCGCCCAAGGAAGGTGCCGTGGTGCTCAACCAGGCCGAATGCGTCACGGCCAACAACGACCAGCCGGAGCTTGCGCAGAAGCTCGCCGAGTTCCTGCTCAGCCCCGAGGCGCAGTCGCCGGCCCTGGAGCTGGGTGACCAGATCCCGTCCAACCCCAACACACCTACCAGTGACAAGACCCGTGGCCAGGTCGAAGCCATGCAGACCTACCTGCAGACTGCCGTGACCATCGACTGGGACCAGGTCAACACCCAGCGCCCCGAATGGAACGCGCGCTGGAACCGCCAGATCGAGCGATAAGCCGAGGGCCTGGGCCGCTCCCGCCCCTTTGGGCTGCGCTGTCGGTCCGCGTACCCTGTGGGAGCGGCTTTAGCCGCGAAGAATCCAGCGCGGTGCATGGCACCGGCTGCGCCGGTGTTCGCGGCTGAAGCCGCTCCCACAGGGTCCCGGCTAGCTCAATGAATCATGTTCAGTTCTATGAGATCGAGTTTCCCGCGAAGAAGGCAACACACCTCCAAACCCTGACACCTCAATCCAGCACCGGCCGCAACAACGCCTGGGCCTCGTACAGGGTCGGCAGATACCGCAAGCGTATTTCATCCACACTCAACCGCGAAGCATGGGTGGTGATGGTCAACGTCGCTTTCAGCCGGCCAGCCCGGTCCAGCAGTGGCACACCCAGCACGCGCATGCCGATTTCATACTCCTGGTCCACGATACAGAATCCCTGCTCCTTCACCCGCAGCAACTCCGCCTCCAGCTGTAACCGGTCCGTCTGCGTATAAGGCGTCAACCCTCGCAGCGGGTTACGCGCAAAGTAGGCATCCCGCTCCCCCTCATCCAGCCAGGCCAGCCAGACGCGCCCGCCGGCGGTGCAATACATCGGCACCCGCGAACCCGGCCGGATCGACAACGAGGCCACATGGCTGTAGCGGCTACGTACCAGGTGGATGATCTCGTCACCATCACGGGTACCTACCGACACATGCTCCTGGGTCTGCCGCGCCACCTGCTCGACGATCGGCCGCAGCATGCGCGGCAGTTGTGCCGAGTCCACATACGCCTGGCCAAGGCGCAGCGCCTTGGGCGTAAGCCAGTACTCACGGCTGTCGGTTTCGGCAAACCCTTCGTGCACCAAGGTCAACAGAAACCGCCGCGCGGCACTGGGGGTAAGGCCGGACAACCTGGCCGCCTGGGGCACGCTAAGGCGCGGCTGCTCGGCGCTGAACAGCTGCATGAGCGCCAGGCCCTTCTGCAAGCCGGCGATCAGGTCACGGGGGTGGATAGCAGGGGTGTTCATCTATTCGACTCGCAAGCAGGGCAAATACAGCCGATTACCGCGATAACCGGATCAATGATGCGATTATCGCATCAAACGCCCGATCAGCGCATTGTTGCCCACGCCCCCTTGCCTCACCCTTGGCCTGCATAACAACGCCAATAAGGAGGTCAGCATGATTCGTGGTTCCACTGAACTGGTCGCCATCGTCGGTTCGCCCATTGCCCAGGTGAAGTCCCCCGAAAACTTCAACACCTGGTTCGCCAACAACAACTGCAACCTCGCCATGCTGCCCATCGATCTGCATGAGGCCGCGCTGGATACCTTCGCCGGCACCCTGCGCGGCTGGCAGAACCTGCGCGGTTGCGTGGTCACCGTGCCGTACAAGCAGGCCCTGGCCAGCCGCCTTGACGGCCTGAGCGAGCGCGCAGCCGCGCTGGGCTCGGTCAATGTCGTGCGCCGTGAGCGTGACGGTCGCCTGCTGGGCGACAACGTGGACGGCGCCGGCTTCCTCGGTGCTGCGCGCAAACATGGCTTCGAGCCGGCGGGCAAGCGTGCGTTGGTGATCGGTTGTGGCGGGGTCGGCAGTGCCGTTGCCTATGCGCTGGGCGAGGCCGGCATCGCCAGCATCACCCTCAGCGACCCCAGCACTGCGCGCATGGGCGCTGTGTGCGAGCTGCTCGGCAATGCCTTCCCCGCGGTCGAACTTGCCACCCGGGTCGACGGGCTGGAAGGCTTCGACCTGCTGGTCAACGCCTCCCCTGTCGGCATGGGCGGCAGCGCGGAGCTGCCGCTGCCTGCCGCCCTGCTCGCCACCTTGCAAGCCGAAACCCTGGTCGCCGACGTGGTCACCTCGCCCGAGATCACCCCGCTGCTGAACCGGGCACGCCAGGTTGGCTGCGCGGTCCAGACCGGCCCGGAAATGGCCTTCGCCCAGCTCGGCCACCTGGGCGCCTTCATGGGCGTCACGCCGCTGGAGATCTGAAGCCATGCCGACGCATGAACACGCGCAACACAACTTTGACCTGGTCGTGCTGGGCAGCGGCGCCGGTGGCTTTACCGCTGCCGCCACGGCCGCGCGCCATGGGCTGAAAGTGCTGGTGGTGGAAAAGGCCGAACACTTTGGCGGCACCTCGGCGATTTCCGGCGGGGCGGTGTGGCTCTACGGTACCGATCAAGCCCGCGCCGCCGGTGCGGTAGACTCCCCCGAGGCCATTCGCACCTACCTCAGGCAGGTCATCGGCGACGGCTACGACCCCGCCCTGGTCGACGCCTTCATCGAGCATGGCCACCAGGCGCTGCGCTGGCTGGAGCAGAACACCGAACTGCGCTACGCCCTGCGCCCGCACTCGCCGGACTACTACCCGGATGCCCCCGGTGCCACCCAGTTTGGCCGGGCGCTGGAGATGGTCGAGTACGATGGCAAGCAGCTCGGCCCGTACTTCAAGGACCTGCAGATGCCGCCGCCCGGCATGTTGCTGTTCGGCGGCATGATGGTCAACCGCGTGGATATCCAGCATTTCCTCAGTATCCGCCGCTCGCCCCGGTCGCTGTGGCATTGCTTCAAGCTGATGGCGCGTTATGCGCGGGACCGTCTGCATCACCCGCGCGGCACGCGGCTTACCACCGGCAACGCCTTGATCGCCCGCCTGGCCAGCAGCGCCTTCGCCCATGGCACGCAGCTGTGGTTACGCAGCGAAGCCCTGGAGCTGATCGTCGAACGCGGCGTGGTCACCGGCGTGGTGGTGCAACGCGAAGGGCGCCGTGAACGGGTGCTGGCCCGGGGCGGTGTGGTGTGCGCCATGGGCGGGTTCGCTGCAGGCGCGCTGGCCGACAGCTACCGGCCGGCCCGGCAAGCGCCGCACCTGACCATGTCACCGCCCAGCAATGACGGCGCTGCCCTGCGCCTTGGCCAAGCCGTGGCCGCAGCTCAGGGTGAGGGCCTGGTGGCCAACTTCTTCTGGGCACCGGTTTCTGAACTGCGCCATGCCAGTGGCGAGCATGAGCGCTTCCCGCACCTGGTCACCGACCGCGCCAAGCCGGGCGTGATCGCGGTGAGCCAGGACGGGCGACGCTTCGTCAACGAGTCCGATTCCTACCACCACTTCGTGCAGACCATGTTCGCCAAAGGCATTGCCAGCTGCTGGCTGGTCTGCGATGCCGAGGCGATGAACCGCTACGGCCTGGGCCTGGCGCGGCCAAAGCCGGTGGACAACCAGGCATTGATCGACGCCGGCTACCTGCACCGCGCCGCAACAGCGCAGGCCCTGGCCGAGGCCATTGGCGTCGACCCACAGGTATTCATGCAGACCCTGGAGCAGTTCAACGCCGACGCCCGCAACGGCATCGACCGCGCGTTCGGCAAAGGCGGCAACAGCTACAACCGCTACATGGGCGACCCGCAACACACGCCCAACCCATGCCTGGCGCCACTGACCAGCGGCCCGTTCTACGCCATCCGCATCCACACCGGCGACCTCGGCTCGGCCCGCGGCCTGGTGACCGACGCCCGGGCCAACGTGCTGAACCGCGATGGCCAGCCGATTGCCGGGCTGTATGCAGTCGGCAACGACATGAACTCGCTGATGAAAGGCTCCTACCCCGGCCCCGGTATCACCCTGGGCCCTGCCCTCACCTTCGGCTGGCTCGCTGCCAACCACATCGCCGCGCGCCTGCAGGCGCCAACCACCCCCATGGAGACTCCAGCATGTACTACGAACTGAGAACCTACACCCTCGACCCACTGAAAATGGCCGACTGGCTGAGCCTGTACCAAAGCCACGCGCTGGAGGTGCAAAGCGAGCATCTCGGTAACCTGGTCGGCTTTTTCACCAGCGAGTTCGGTGAGGTCAACCAAGTGGTGCATATCTGGGGTTATGCCAGCCTCGACGAGCGAATGGCACGCCGCGCAGCCATGGCAGCGGACCCGCGTTGGGCCGAGTTCTCACGGCGCAACCGCGAGCTGGGCGCGGTACTGCACTTGCAGTCGCGAATGCTGCGGCCCACCGGTTTTTCGCCGCTGCAGTAAAACCTTCCTCCAACGCCTGAGCGGAACCCCACCATGCAACCCCTCGAATGTGACGTACTCGTCATCGGCTCCGGTGCCTCTGGCCTGGCTGCCGCCGTTACTGCCGCCCATCACGGCCTGCAGGTGATCGTCGCGGAAAAAGCCAGCCAACTGGGCGGCACCAGCGCCTGGTCGGGGGGCTGGCTGTGGATACCGCGCAACCCGCTGGCCATTGCCGAAGGCATCGTCGAGACCGACGATGCGCCGGAGCGCTACCTGCGCGCGCAAACCCATGTCAGCGAACTGGACCCGCGCCAGCGCGCCTTCCTGCACCATGGCCCGGAGATGGTGGCGTTCTTCCAGCAACACACCGCCGTACAGTTCCAGAGCGGCAGCCGCATGCCCGACATGCGCGAAGGCGACGGCAGCACGCACGGTGGCCGTTCGCTGTGCGCGCTGCCATACGACGGGCGCCTGCTCGGGCCCTGGCTGCACAAGCTGCGCCCACCGCTGGACATCGTCAGCCTGGCCGGCATGGGCATTGCCGGCGGTGCCGACATGGCCGCCTTCTTCAACGCCACACGCTCGTCCACGGCCGCGCTGCATGTGGGCAAGCGCCTGCTGCGCCATGGCCGCGACCTGCTGCTGCACCGGCGCGGCCTGCAACTGGTCAATGGCAACGCCCTGGTGGCACGGCTGCTGCGCAGCGCCCTGAACCTTGGCGTGACGCTGCTGACCGACAAGCCGGCCAATCGCCTGCTGGGCGAAGGCCGGGTCAGCGGCGCACAGTTTGCCGACGGCCAGCTGATCCATGCCCGCCGCGGTGTGGTTTTGGCCTGCGGTGGCTTTGCGCATGATCGCCAGCGCATCGCGCAACTGATGCCGCATGCGCCGGACGGTGACCAGCACTACTCCGCCGCGCCATGGGAAAACAGCGGCGACGGCCTGCGCCTGGGCGAACAGGCCGGTGGCCTGGTCCAGACGACTGCGACCCATGCGGGGGCCTGGGCACCTGTGTCGCGGGTGCCGCGCAGCGATGGCAGTTTCGGCCATTTCCCGCACTTGATCGATCGCGCCAAGCCCGGTTTCATCGCCGTGCGCCGCGATGGCCGGCGCTTCGTCAACGAGGCCGATTGCTACCACGACTTCATGAACGCGCTGTTCGCCGCCACGCCGCAGGGTGAAGCGCCGGAAGCCTGGTTGATCTGCGACCATGCTGCGCAACGGCGCTATGGCATCGGCTGGGCCAAGCCCTTCCCTTTCCCCACCCGCCACTATCAACGCTGCGGTTACCTGCACAGCGGTCGCACGCTGGCGCAACTGGCACAGCGCTGCGGGATCGACGCCGCGCAGTTGCAGCGCACGGTGGACGGTTTCAACCAACATGCAGCCCAGGGTGAAGATCCGGTTTTTCAGCGCGGTGCATCAGCCTACAACCGGGCGCAGGGCGAGCCGTTGCAAGCCCCCAATCCGTCGCTACGGCCACTGCTGCACGGGCCGTTCCACGCAGTGAAACTGTTGCCAGGCAGCCTGGGTACCTTCGCCGGCCTGGGCACGGATGCCTCGGCCAGGGTACTGAACCGCGAGGCGCGGCCGATCCCCGGGTTGTATGCGGTGGGCAACGACATGGACAGTGTGATGGGCGGATATTACCCGAGTGGCGGTATTACCCTGGGGCCGGGGATGACATTCGGTTATCTGGCCGGTAGAGCGTTGAGTACCTTGACCTCCTGAACTACGCTGCCCTTGGCTGCGCCCAAGGGCCCGACGCAACCGTTCGGTAACCGAACACTAGCCCTTCCCTTCAATTGACGCTGCCGCCTTCACTGCTCACCATGCACCGGCCTTGCGTGCCCCCCTGCCTGGGAACCGGTCACGTACTCGTAGCACCGCAGCTGAATACAATTTCAAGAATCGAGCAGTTTATGAACCACTCCAAGATCACCCCCGCCGCCCCCCGGATGCCCCAGGGTTCGATCGGCGACAAGCTTCGCGGCGCCTTCGGCGTCGGCAAGACCCGTTGGGGCATGCTCGCCCTGGTGTTCTTCGCCACCACCCTGAACTACATCGACCGTGCTGCGCTCGGCATCATGCAGCCCGTCCTGGCCAAGGAAATGAGCTGGACGGCGATGGACTACGCCAACATCAACTTCTGGTTCCAGGTCGGCTATGCGATCGGCTTCCTGCTGCAGGGCCGGCTGATCGACAAGGTCGGGGTAAAACGCGCGTTCTTCTTCGCCGTGCTGCTGTGGAGCCTGGCTACCGGCGCTCACGGCCTGGCCACCTCGGCCGCCGGCTTCATGGTCTGCCGCTTCATCCTCGGCCTGACCGAGGCCGCCAACTACCCGGCCTGCGTGAAGACCGTGCGCCTGTGGTTCCCGGCTGGCGAACGGGCCATCGCCACCGGCCTGTTCAACGCCGGCACCAACGTCGGCGCCATGGTCACGCCGGCCCTGCTGCCGCTGATTCTGGCCGTGTGGGGCTGGCAGGCCGCGTTCATCGCCATGGGCAGCCTGGGCCTGGTGTGGGTGGTGCTGTGGGTGCTGAAGTACTACAACCCTGAAGATCACCCGCGCGTGCGCCAGAGCGAGGTGGAGTACATCCAGCAGGATGACGAGCCCGAGCCGACCCGCGTGCCGTTCAGCCGCATCCTGCGCCTGCGTGGCACCTGGGCTTTTGCGGTGGCCTACGCGATTACCGCACCGGTGTTCTGGTTCTACCTGTACTGGCTGCCACCGTTCCTCAACCAGCAATACAGCCTGGGCATCAACGTGACCCAGATGGGTATCCCGCTGATCATCATCTGGCTGACGGCAGACTTCGGCAGCATCGGCGGCGGCATCCTGTCTTCCTGGCTGATCGGCCGTGGCGTGCGCGCTACCACGGCGCGGCTGGTGTCGATGCTGATCTTCGCCTGCACCATGGTCAGCGTCATCTTTGCCGCCAACGCCAGTGGCCTGTGGGTCGCGGTGGCGGCCATCTCGCTGGCGGTGGGCGCCCACCAGGCATGGACGGCGAATATCTGGAGCCTGGTGATGGACTACACGCCCAAGCACCTGGTGAGCACGGTGTTCGGTTTCGGCAGCATGTGCGCTGCGATTGGCGGGATGTTCATGACGCAGATCGTCGGTAGCGTGCTGACCGCTACCAACAACAACTATGCCGTGTTGTTCACCATGATCCCGGCGATGTACTTCCTGGCGCTGGTGTGGATGTACTTCATGGCGCCACGCAAGATCGAGAGCGCCTGAACGCGCTAGCCACTTACCTCTACGGGGCCCTTGCGGGCCCTTTTTTTGATCAATCCGATGAACGCACTGTGTGGGGTCGCGCCTGAGTCAAGACATGCGCTGTACCTGTGGGAGCGGCTTCAGCCGCGAAGAATCCAACGCGGTGCCTGGCACCGGCTGCGCCGGTGTTCGCGGCTAAAGCCGCTCCCACAAGGGCTCCACAGGGCTCAAGCCATGCGCTGTACGTGTGGGAGCGGGCATGCCCGCGAACACGGGCGATAGCCCGTGCCATACGCCGCGTTCTATCAATCAGATTCTGGCCAGCACTGCCATGGCCTTCTCCAGCGCCATGCGCGCACGCTGTTCGCCGCTCATGCCCTGTTCCAGCAACTGCCGCGTGGGGATCTCCAGGCTCAACGGCACACTTGGCGGCAAGCCGCGCAGCAGGCCGACCAGATCGGCATCGCCCTCGCCCGGGAAGCGCCGCTCGTTGCGAGCCTGGCGCAGGATCTCGTCCATGTCGGCCGGCACCGGGCCGGCAACGTCGCACAGCTGGGCATAACGCATGCGCTGCGGCGCCAGTTGTGCCAGATCGTCCAGCGAAGAGCCGGAGCGGTTGAAGTGGAAGGCATCCACCAGCACACAGCCATTGGCGCGGTCGGCGTTGGCCACCACCCGCATGGCCTGGCGCAGGTCACGCACATCAGTCCAAGGCATGAACTCCAGATGCGGATGAATGCCATACCCCGCCGCCAGGTCACACAACGCAGCAAAGCGCTCGGTCAGCCGCGCTTCATCCGGGTCGTTGCCAGCCACCAGCAGCTCCGTGCCGCCCAGCTCGGCGCCCACCGCCAGGATCGGCTCGAAATCGGCTACACAGGTTTCCGGCTTCAGCCTCAGGATCTCCAGGTCGAGCACCTTGATGCCCGTGTCGCGCAGGCGCGCCTGGGTCTGCCGGCGCAGGTCGGCGTCGGCCACCAGCGGGAAATGCTGTTCCTGCTCGGTGGCGGGCACCAGGCGCAGGCCAACGTGGCTGTAACCGGCGCGGGCTGCTGCCTCGACCATGTCCGGTGGGGACAGCTCGAGTACCGTCAGGGCCGCCAGGGAGAAAATTCGTTCAGTCATTATCGTCACCAGACAAGTCAAGCAATGTGCTCGGGCGCACAGGCCCGGCCAGTTTCCGCGGCCTGGCGGATCGCCTCGATCAGCGCCAGGGTACGGCCACCATCGGCGGCATCGATCAGCGGCGCCTGCTCACCCCGGGCAACCCGCACGAAGTGTTGCAACTGCAAGGTCAATGCCTCGCCTGCGGGGATGCTTTCCTCGCTCTGCAACAACGGCGTGTGCCAGCCCGACCCGACCTCGGCGTAGTGCCAGCGCTTGAGTTGCGGAATGCTCAGCGCCCCCTGGGTGCCGGCCAGCAGGTAGCAAGGCTGGCCATCCTGGCGCGGGTAGACCGGGCTTTCGCCGGAGTCCAGCTCCCAACTCCATGGCGCGGCCACCGCGTCGGAGCCAGTCAGGCTGCCCAATGCCCCATTGGCGAACTGCAGTAGCACCGCGGCGCTGTCTTCGTTGGCAAAACCGCGCACATCGTTGCGGGTGAATGCCTGCACCTGTACCACCTCGCCACACAGGTGGCGCAGCAGGTCGAGGTCATGGATCAGGTTGGTCAGCAAGAAGCCAGCGCCCGGCTCGCGGCGCCAGGGGGTTTCGAAATAGCTGTCGGGCTTTTGCAATTGCCACAGTGCGGTGACGTTGATCAGCCGGCCCAGCTTGCCGTAGGCAATCACCTGGTGAGCCTTGGCGATCAGCGGGTTGTGCCGGCGGTGATGGCCGACCAGCACCGGCACATTGTGGCGGCGCGAGGCTTCCACCAGCGCGCGGACTTCATCCAGGTGCACGCCCACCGGTTTTTCGACCAGCACCGGTACACCGGCCTCGACGCAGTCCAGGGCGGTGGCGACATGCAGGTTGTTCGGGTTGGCGACGATCACTGCCTGGGGGCGCGCGTGCTCCAGCATCTGGCGGTGGTCGGCAAAACAGGGCACGCCGCATTCGGCAGCAAAGGCCTCGGCCTGCGGGCCCGGGTCGGCCACAGCGCACAGCTGGGCCTGCGGCACATTCAGCAAATGCTGGTAATGCTGGCGGCCCATGCTGCCGGCGCCGATCAAGGCAATACGAAGGGGTGCGTTCAACAGCCTGTCCTCTTGTCATTGTTGTCATGCAGATTCCGGAATCTTATTCCACAATCCACATTCAACAATTTAGAACCAGGTTCAGCTTTTCAGAAGAAGCTGTAGAACAGAGTGTGCGGTAATCGACCGGAAATGCACCTTCAGGCGAACAACTCACTGGCCCGGCTGGCCGCCGACAGTTCCTCCGCCGCCGCCAGCAACAGCGGCGCCAGTTCTACCAGGCGGCTTTGTGCCAGGCGCGCACTGGGCCCGGCGATGCTCAGTACACCGATCACCTCGTCACTTTGCGGGCGGCGCACCACCGCAGCCAGGGCCGAGGTGCCAATGGCCGAGGTTTCCTCGACCCAGGCATAACCGCGCTCGCGGGCGCGGCGCAGGTAGGTGAGCAACTCGTCGGTGGAGCGCGGCGCATTCGGGCCGAACTGCGCCGGGTCGGCAATGCCCTGGCGCAATACCATCTGCAGCGCCTGCTCATCGTCCAGGCTGGCCAGCCAGGCATGCCCGGACGCGGTATAGAACAGCGGTGCGTCGCGGCCCATGTCCGGGTCGTAGCGCAGCCCGGAACGAGCGCCCTGGGACTTGGCGATCCAGGTCTGGCGGGCACCGTCGATCACGCCAAGGCGCACCAGTTCGCCGCTGTCCTGGGCCAGGCGGTCAAGAATCGGCTGAATGATGTCGGCACCGCTGCTGGCAAGGTAACGGAAGCCCAGCGCCACCAGCTTGGCCGACAGCTGGTAGCGGCTGTTGTCCCGGTTCTGCCGCACATAGCCCAGCCGCACCAGCTCGGTGAGCATGCGATGGGTGGCGCTCTTGGGGATGTCCAGGCGCTCGGCCAGGGTTTGCAACGGCAGCCCTTGCGGTTCACCGGTAAGGCTTTCTACAAGACTGAAGGCGCGTTCGATCTGACTACCAGCCATGACACAGGTCCCTGAAATTTTTGCGAATTCTAGAAGATGATTCCATACCGCCGATAGCCGCTGCAGCCAGAGCGACACGAACTGTCCGGTTATCGCCCATTACTTGCCCGGCAGGGCCGCCACACCCTTGCAGGCCGATTCGCTGCCAATAAGAATGTGGAACCTTGTTCCAATAACAATACAGGAATCCCGCAATGCCTTCCGCTCCCTACGAAACCGAATGCGATGTACTGGTCATAGGTTCTGGTGCCGCCGGGCTGGCTGCGGCCGTGACGGCTGCCTGGCACGGGCAGAAGGTGATCGTGGTGGAAAAGGAGCCAGTGTTCGGCGGCGCCACCGCCTGGTCCGGCGGCTGGGCCTGGGTGCCGCGCAACCCGCTGGCACGCCGGGCCGGTATCGAGGAAGACATCGAGCAGCCGCGTACCTACCTGCGCAATGAACTGGGGGCGTATTACAACGCCGAACGCGTCGACGCCTTCCTCGAAGCCTGCCCGCACATGGTGGCGTTTTTCGAAAAGCACACGGCGCTGCAATTTGCCGACGGCAACGGCATCCCCGACATGCATGGCGACACACCGGGCGCGGCCCAGGGCGGGCACCAGGTGATTGCCGCGCCCTATGACGCCCGCGAGGTGGGTGCGCTGCTGCCACGCCTGCGCAAGACCATGCGCGAAACCTCATTCATGGGCATGCCGATAATGGCGGGGGCCGACCTTGCCGCGTTCCTCAACATGACCCGCTCGCCCAAGGCCTTGCTGCACGTGTGCAAACGCTTTGGCCGCCACCTGTACCACCTGGCCCGGTATGGCCGGGCGATGCACCTGGTCAACGGCGTGGCGCTGGTGGCCCGCCTGGCCAGGTCGGCGCAGGACCTGAGCGTGCGCCTGCAGGAGTCGGCACCGGCCAAACGCCTGCTGGTCGAGGATGGCCAGGTGCGGGGGGCGCTGGTGGCTACACCGCAGGGCGAGCAACTGATCCGTGCCAAGGCCGTGGTACTCGCGGCGGGTGGTTTCCCCAACGACAATGCCCGCCGTCGGCAACTGTTCCCGCGCGATGCCAGCGGCCACGACAACCTGGCCCTGCCCCCCAAGGGTTGTTCGGGCGACGGCCTGCGCCTGGGCGAATCGGCCGGCGGTGTGGTCGCCACCGACCTGAAGTCGCCGGTGGCCTGGGCGCCGGTTTCGCGAGTGCCGCACCGCGACGGCAGTGTCGGCCACTTCCCGCACATCATCGAACGCGGCAAACCGGGCATCATCGGCGTGCTGGCCGACGGCAAGCGTTTCGTCAACGAAGCGCATGGCTACTACGACTATGTGTCAGCGATGGTCGCGGCGGTGCCGCAGGGCGAAGAGGTGTGTTCGTGGCTGGTCTGCGACCACCGCTTCCTGCGTCGCTACGGCCTGGGCCACGCCCGCCCGGCGCCGCTGCCGGTGTGGCCGCACGTGCGCAGCGGCTATCTCAAGCAGGGTGCCACCCTCGAGCAGCTGGCCGAGGCATGCGGCATCGACCCGGTAGGGTTGCGCGCCACGGTCAGCGACTTCAACAACCATGCCCGCAACGGCCAGGACCCGGCGTTCGGCCGTGGTTCCACACCGTTCAACCGCAAGCAGGGTGACCCGCGGCACAAGGGGCCAAACCCTTGCGTGGCGCCCATCGAGCAGGGGCCGTTCTATGCGGTGAAGGTGCAGCCCGGCTGCTTTGGCACCTTCGCCGGGTTGCGCACCGACGGGAATGCCCGGGTGCTGGATGCAGCTGGGCAGCCGATTGCTGGCCTGTATGCGGCGGGTACCGACATGGCCAGCGTGTTTGGCGGCTGGTATCCGTCGGGTGGCATCAACCTGGGCCCGGCGCTGACCTTTGGCTATGTGGCCGGGCGGCATATTGCCGGGGCGCAGGAGTATGAATGAGGTGAGCGATCACTGATGGCCGTGCCCTGTTCCTCATGGACGGCGCGATTCCTGTAGGAGCGGCCTTGTGTCGCGAAAGGGCCGCAAAGCGGCCCCGGCGTTTTTGCGGTGATGCACAGATCGTTGGGGGCGCTTCGCACCCCTTTCGCGACACAAGGCCGCTCCTACAGGAAACCGCGCCTGCCTGCGATACCTCAGTGCTTCATGCCCAGCTCGGCATCATCCATCAGCGCCTTGGCCATTGCGCTCAGGTAATGGGCGGCCCAGATCATCATCGGTTTCTCATCCATCAGGCCGGTGATGGTCAGTTCGCGGACATAGCCCATCAATTCCGAGGACTGCTCGCGGGCATCGCGGCATGGGATGCCGGGCTCGATGCGGAACAGTGGATGGGTGCCGTTTTCACCTTGGTAGAAGGTGGTCTTGCCGACGGTGAATTGGGTGTCTTCTGTGGTCATTATTCAATCCCCCTGAAATATCTCGAGTGCCTGAGCCGGCCCTTTCGCGGGTAAACCCGCTCCCACAGGTACTGTGCAAGTCTTGAAGTCTGTGGTGATCCTGTGGGAGCGGGTTCACCCGCGAAGAGGCCAGCCCTGGCGACACATCAATAAAGCCTTAATGCAAAGTGCTGCGCCCATCGGGCATCTGCATCTGGATCAAGGTGTCTTCGCAGGAATGGGGGGATGTGTGGTGGATCGGGGACAACTTTCAGCATGAATCAACTCCTTGATGGAGCTACCACACACCTGCTGTCAAACGGGAGGGCGGCAACTGTACGTAGGTTGACAGACCGGCGGAGTTGATTAGTTACCGGCGCACGCGAACGTGCCCTACGCACAGCTGCCATTGAAACCTCAGCCATGCGATCAACCCGAAGCGGCCTGTCAAAGCCGATCGCTGATGTGCAGCGACCCGCCGAGACTAGAGCGCTGCCAATGCGGCCGCAACGGGAAACAGGCGGCGTGAGTATCTTTGGGAAATGGCCTACAAGGAAGGGGCTAAATCTGATTTTTCGTTCAGGCCGGGCAACGCATCTGCCCCAGCCAGTACGCCACATCCACCTCGTCGATCTGCTCGGCACGCAGGAACCGCTCGGCATACTGGCGGTACACCCCGCTGCTGAGGAACAGCTCCAGCAGCTGGCCGTCGATGTGCCCGCCACGGGCCATACCCACCAGGATCTTCACCGACTCGGACAAGGTCTTTGGCGCCTTGTAAGGCCGGTCGGCCGCGGTCAGCGCCTCGAAGATGTCGGCAATCGCCATCACCCGCTCGGCAATGCCCAGGTCCTGCTCGCCCAGCCGGCGCGGGTAGCCGCTGCCGTCCATTTTCTCGTGGTGGTTGCCGGCGATGTCCGGCACCCGCTTGAGCTGGCGGGGGAACGGCAAGGAACTGAGCATGATGATGGTCTGCACGATGTGTTCGTTGATCTTGAAGCGTTCCTCATCATTCAGCGTGCCGCGCCGGATCGCCAGGTTGTACAACTCGCCATGATTGCTGGCGTAGGCCGGCAAGCGCATGTCGAAGCCCCAGCGGTTGCGCGGGTCGCCCTTGGCCACCGGGGGCTTGCGCGGGCCCCAGGGCACGCAATGCTCAGGGCGGTCGGCCAGCAGTGGTTCGTCAACCGGTAGCGCAGGCGCAGGCACATCGGCAAAGCGCTCCACCTCATCACGGGAGATGCCCAGGCGGTTGTCGAAATGGCGCTGCCAGCGGCGCTGGCCAATCTGCTGCAGGCGCTCGATGTCGGCGTCCTGCATGAACTCGCCGCCGATGTTGGCCTGGGCGACGAAGGCGAAGTCGTCCTGCAGCTGCGCCTGGCTGCGCGCCAGGGTGGCTTGCAGCGCCTGCTGGTCGCCACCGCTGGCCAGGCCTTGCCAATAGGCCAGCTCGGCATCCCGCCAGAGCACCTCGAAACGCATGCGTACCTCGTGGATACGGTTGTACAAGGTTTCCAGCTTGGTCGCCTTGTCCACCACATACTCGGGGCTGGTGACCTTGCCGCAGTCGTGCAGCCAGGCCGCCACGTGGAATTCGTAGCGTTCAGCCGCGGTCATGCTGAAGCTGGCGTACGGGCCGGTTTCGGCCGCCACCGCCTGGTCCAGCAGCATCTGCGCCAGTTGTGGCACCCGCTCGCAATGGCCGCCGGTATAGGGGCTCTTGGCATCGATGGCATCGGCCAGCAGCTTGATCATGGCATCCAGCAGGCGTTGCTGGGCTTCGACCAGCTGACGCGTCTCGATGGCCACCGCCACCACCCCGGACAGTTCGGCAACAAAGCTGCGGAACGGCTGGCCTGTCTGCTCGTGTACAAACCCATCGCCCAGTTGCAGGACCAGGATGCCCAGCAACGCCTGGCTACGGTCATTCAACACCAAGGCCATGCTGCCCTCATGCAGGCCGAGGGCCTGGGTCAACGCCGTGGCCAGGTGCTGCTGGGCAGTCTCATCCACGGCCAGCTCGCCAGGGTACTGCTCGCCACGGCAGGCGGCGGCCAGGCGCAGCAAGGCATGTTCGGCATCGAACAGGTACACCACGCCGGCATTGACCCCGGCGGCTTCCACCAGATGGGTCAACACACCGTCGAGCATGCGCTCCAGGTCGCGCTCGCGGCTGAGCGTGAGGGTAATCGCCTGGAAGCTGCGGATGGTGCCGGACATGCGGCTGAGCACGCGGCTCAGCTCACGCACCTCGGACACCCGCGAGCGCACCCCGACTTCGCGGCTGAAATCAAAACCCGCCACGCCTTGCAGCTGTTCGGCCAGCAACCGCAACGGGCGGCCGATGCGCCGGCCGAGCACACCACCGAGCACCAGCAGCACGGTTATCAGGGCGGCGGTCCAGAGCAACTGTTCGAGCAGTACCTTGCGCGCACCGGCCAGCAACTCATGGCCTGGCACGGCAATCAGCACCTGCAGGTCCTGCCCGGCCAGGTTGGTCAGTTGCACGCGCATGCCATACCAGGTCTGGCCGTCCACCTGATAAGGCTGCGGCCGGGTGCCTTGCGGCAGGTCGGCGTAAAGGTGCTCCAGGCTGGGAATGCCCAGTTCGCCGATGCGCGACAAGCGCACGGCCTGCCCTTCGTGCACGATTACCCGCTGCAGGTCCGGGTAGGCCACCACGCTGCCCTGGTCGTCGACCACGACGATCTCGGTGCCGGGGGTCATGCGCAGGCCCTGGGTCTCGCTGGCCAGGTCATCGACCGAAACGTCCATGCCGATCACCGCCCCGCCGTCGACGCTGCGCTGGGCCATGGTCAGGCCGATCTCGCGGGTGGTGAAGAACACATAGGGGTGGGTCAGCACGGTGGTGGGTTGGGCGCTGGCTTCGACAAACCACGGGCGCGTGCGCGGGTCGTAGCGGTATTCGGGCTTGGCCTGGGCCTGCAGCAGGTTCAGCGCGTGGTCGTAGAAGCGCCATTCACCCTGCACCGCCCCGCCCTCACGGCTGACACTCTGCACCAGGAACACGGTGCCCGGCGGCGCGGCGAAACGCTGCAGCAACTGCGGGTCGCGCAAGCGGCGCACCAGCAGGAACTCACCACTGGGGTAACCCATGTAGGCAGCACTGAGCATGCGGTTGGCGTCCAGCGTCTCGACCAGTTGCGGCAAGCGTTCCAGGCGCTGCGCCGGGGTTTGCGCGGCCGGGTTGTGGGCGAGCAGGCGGATACTGCTGTGCACCGGGTCGATCAGGCGACGGGCGCGCTCGTCGATGGTCTTGCCTATTTGCTGGGCAGAATCACCTGCTGCGGCCACCAAGGTCTGGCGAATGCCGTGATAGCCCTGCCAGGCCAGGGCGGCGCCGAGCAGCAACATGCCCAGCACGATGGCGAGCGCCACCAGCCACTGCAGTGAAATGCCACGTCCGGCGTTGCCAGCAGCACGACCATTCGACACGCAGCCCATCTCAGGTACTCCATGTATGGCACATTGCCTTGGCTGATACCCGCAGCAGTGTAGAGGGCGGACGGGCTTTTTGCCGGGCTAGAGAAGAAATTTAGTCTTGCATGGCCTCTCTAGCCAGCACCGGCCCTTGTAGGAGCGGCCTTGTGTCGCGACAGGGCTGCAAAGCAGCCCCGGCAATTTGTGCATCCGTGCTGAAACCCTGGGGCTGCTTTGCAGCCCTATCGCGACACAAGGCCGCTCCTACAGGTCCTGGGTATGCCTTCAGGGATCAGGCGCGCAACTGGTACCAGGTGGTCTTGAGCTGCGAATACTTGTCGAACGAGTGCAGCGACAGGTCGCGGCCAAACCCGGACTGCTTGCCGCCGCCGAACGGCACCGTCACGTCCAGCGCATCGACCGTGTTCACCGACACGGTGCCGGCCTTCAACGCCCGCGCCACGCGGTGCACCTGGTTGAAGTCATCGCTCCACACCGACGCCGCCAGCCCATAGATGCTGTCGTTGGCCAGGCGCACGGCCTGCTCTTCACTGTCGAAGGCACTGACCGCCAGCACCGGCCCGAATACCTCTTCCCGCGCCAGGCTCATACGGCCATCGACACCGGCAAAAATGGTCGGCTCGATGTAATTGTCCGAGCCGTCGATAGTCAGGCGCCGGCCACCATACACCAACCGCGCCCCGTCCTGCCCGGCACGGGCGATGGCGGTTTCGATCCGGCCGGTCTGCCCGGCATCGACAATCGCACCGGCACGGCTCGCCGGGTCCAGCGGGTTGCCTGGCAGCCACTGGCGGGCCTTGGCCTGCAGGCGCTCGATGAACTCGTCATGGATGGAGCGCTGCACGTACAGCCGCGAGTTGGCCGAGCACACCTCACCCTGGTTGAAGAAGATACCGAATGCCGCCTTGTCCGCAGCCAGGTCCAGGTCCTGGCAGTTTTCGAACACCAGGTTGGGGCTCTTGCCGCCGCACTCCAGCCATACCTGCTTGAGGTTGGACTGTGCCGAGTACTGCATGAAGTACTTGCCCACCTGGGTGGAGCCGGTAAACACCAGGCAATCCACGTCCGGGTGCAGGCCCAGCGCCCGCCCGGCCTGCTCGCCCAGGCCCGGCACCACGTTCAGCACGCCTTCCGGCACACCGGCCTGCAGCGCCAGCTGGGCCAGGCGCAGGGCCGAGAATGGTGATTGCTCGGCGGGCTTGAGCACCACGCTGTTACCGGCAGCCAGCGCCGGGGCGAGCTTCCAGGCGGCCATGTCGAGCGGGAAGTTCCACGGCACCACGGCGGCGACCACGCCGAGGGCTTCGCGGGTGATGGTGGCCAGCGCGTTGGGCGCGGTGGGTGCCACCTGGTCGTACAGCTTGTCCAGCGCCTCGCCGTACCAGGCAAACACCTGCGCCGAGCCCGGCACGTCAATGTTGTAGGCGTCCATGACTGGCTTGCCCATGTTCAGCGAGTCGAGCAGGGCCAGTTCTTCGCGATGGGCCATGATCAGCTCGGCCAGGCGCAGCAGCACTTTCTTGCGCTCGCCCGGGGCCATGCGCGGCCATGGACCTTGTTCGAAAGCCCTGCGGGCGCTGGCGACGGCCAGGTCGACCTCGGCCTGGCCGCAGGCGGTGACCTGGGCCAGCACCTTGTTGGTAGCGGGGTTGACGGCAGCGAAGGTGGCGCCGTCCTGTGCGCTGACGGGCTTGCCGTCGATCAGTGCATTGGCCGGGAGGTAGAGGTCCGAGGCACGTTGTTGCCAGAATTCGAGGGTGTACATTTGTACTCCAGGCGACCGTCGTGGCGGTCTCTGTTGCTCGTAAGGTGCAGTGTCGATACAGCCCCGGGGGAGCGGGTTCATCGAGGCGTCGAACCGCCGCGAACACCGGCGAAGCCGGTGCCATGCACCGCGTCGCATTCTTCGCGGGTGAACCCGCTCCCACAGGGGCTGCGGAGCGCTCGCAGGTTTTTAGAGCTTGCCGACCAGGCGCGCCGTGCGGTCCACGGCAATGCGGGTCTTCTCCACCAGCTCATCCAGCTCGCTGTGGTTGGCGATCAGCGCCGGCGCCATGATCATCCGGCCCAGGGTGGAGCGAATGATCACCCCTTCCTCGAAACCGAAAGTGCGGCACTGCCAGGCCAGGTCATTCTCGTTGGCGAAGCGCTTGCGCGTCGGCTTGTGCTCGGCGAACTGCAGCGCCGCCACCAACCCGGCGCCCTGCACCTGGCCGATCAACGGGTGGTCGGCAAACACCTCGCGCAGGATGCGTTGCAGGTACGGCCCGGTGTCGTCCTTCACCTGGCGCACGATGCCTTCGTCACGCAGCGCCTTCAAGTTGGCGATGGCCACCGCCGCCGCCACCGGGTGGCCGGAATAGGTCAGGCCGTGGGCGAACACCCCGCCCCGCTCCACCAGCGCCTCGGCAATACGCTTGCTCAGCACCAGGCCGCCCATGGGCACGTAGCCGCTGGTCAGGCCCTTGGCGATCGACAGGGTGTCGGGCTCGAAGCCGAAGTACTCGTGGGCGAACCATTCGCCAGTGCGGCCAAAGCCGCCGATCACTTCATCGGCGCACAGCAGCACGTCGTACTGGCGGCAGATGCGCTGGATCTCGGGCCAGTAGCTTTCCGGCGGGAAGATCATGCCGCCCGCGCCCTGGAACGGCTCGGCGATAAAGCCGGCGACGTTCTCGGCACCCAGTTCGAGGATCTTCTCCTCCAGTTGCAGGGCGCAGCGGCGGCCGAACTCGGCAGGGGTCAGCTCGCCGCCCTCGGCGTACCAGTACGGTTCGTCGATGTGCGCCACATCCGGAATCAACCCGCCCATTTCGTGCATGAACTTCATGCCACCCAGCGCCGTGGCGGCCAGGGTCGAGCCGTGGTAACCGTTCCAGCGGCCGATCATGATCTTCTTGTTCGGCTGGCCAACCACCTGCCAGTAGCGGCGCACGGTACGGATCAGCACCTCGTTGGCCTCGGAGCCGGAGTTGGTGTAGATCGCGTGGCTGTAGTGCCCCGGCAACAGGCTGAACAGCAGCTCGGACAGTTCGATCACCGCCGGGTGGGTGGTGTGGAAGAACATGTTGTAGTAGGCCAGCTGGTCCATCTGCGTGGCCGCGGCGGCGGTCAGGTCGCGGCGGCCGTAGCCGAGCTGGGTGCACCACAGGCCGGACATGCCGTCCAGGTAGCGCTTGCCCTCGCTGTCCCACAGGTGCAGGCGTTCGCCACCGACGATCACTCGCGGCCCTTCGGCGTTCAGCGCCTTCTGGTCGAGGAAGGCATGGATGTGGTGCGCGGCATCGGCTGCCTGGTAGTCACGGGTCTGGCGTTGCGGGGCGAAAGGCGCATTCATTGTTGGTTTTCCTTTGCGGTGGGGTTGCAGGGTGGCTTGCGCTCAGCGCAGCTTGCCCATGTAGCTTTCCAGCGGGTCCTTGCCCAGCACGCCCTGGGCATTGGCCAGCGCGTCGATGAACAGGGAGAACAGCTCGGACTGGGTACCGATGTCGAGCTTGGCGTAGACGTTCTTGCGGTGTGACTTGATGGTGTCCTCCGACACCCCCAGGCGCTCGGCCAGCGACTTGGTCGAGTGGCCACGCAGGATCAGCTGGGCGATACGGCACTCACGCTCGGTCAGCAGCGAGCTGCCGAAGTTGTTCAGCGCCGCGTGGATGCGCTGCTCGAGGATGTTCTCGAAGCGCCCGGTGCGGCTGTCCAGCCCGGCGAAGTGCTTGCCGAGCACCGCCAGTACCCAGGGCGTGATACGCGCGAACAGCGCACGGGTTTGCCCATCGAGCTTGTCGGTGAACGCCAGCGATACCGCCAGGCTCTGCCCGGGCGCGACCTGCAGGATGTAGTTGAGCTCATCCTCCAGGTGCGAGTGCCGGTAGAACGACTGGTAGTACTCGCTGACCTCGAAGTGGTCGGGCGCCACTTCGAACAGGCCGTAGCAACCGGACTCGACCTGCTCCACACAGGCCCCGTAGAACGGGTCGAGCAGATAGAAGCCGGACAGGTAGCGGCTGACATTGCCCTCGGGCTGCCAAGGCGCCTTGTCGTCCTGCTCGAACAGCGCGCAGGGCATGCCGTCGTGCGGGTACAGGTACACCGTGGTCGCCTGGATCGGCCGAATCACGCCAAGCGCAGCAAACAGGGTGGCGGCAAAGCCCGGTCGGCCGATCGCCTCGGTGACCTTGGCCAGGTGCTCGAACCACTGTTGCGAAAGCAATTGATCAGTCACTTTGGGCCTGCCGTCTCAAGTAAAGGCACCGCCGCCAGTGCGGTGCGTCGTTGGCCAGATACTCCCATGGCACTGCAAACACCGAAATCACCCTTTGGGGTGAGCAGGCAAAGCCCCCTGCCGGCTCACCCCAAAGGGTGATTCCGGGTACCGGCGGGGTGTGGGAGCATCAACCCGCCCCAGCGCTGCGAGCCACCCGCTCGACCTCCTTGCACAACACCCACCGGTATCGAGCCCGCTCGCATACCGCGGCGTCCTGCATCCCTTTCCAGGAGTTAGCAATGCATACAACAACAAGTACAGCCCATAGCCCTGCACATAACCCGTCGCAACCCACCGCCAGCAACGGCCGTTTCCGCAAGTCCATGGGGCTGCCCGCCCTGGTACTGTTCGGCCTGGCCTACATGGTCCCCCTTGCAGTATTCACCACCTACGGGCTGGTCACCCAGATGACCAAGGGCCACCTGCCCACCGCCTACCTGCTGACCCTCGCCGCCATGCTGCTGACCGCCTACAGCTATGGCCGCATGGTCCAGGCCCACCCCTATTCCGGCTCGGTCTACACCTACACCCGCAAGGCCTTCGGCAGCCACATCGGCTTCATCGCCGGCTGGACCCTGCTGCTCGACTACATCTTCCTGCCGCTGCTCAGCTACCTGCTGATCGGCATCTACATGTCGGAGTACTTCCCGGCCATCCACGCCTGGGTGTGGGTGGCGGGCTCCATTGCCCTGGTCACCTTCCTCAACCTGATCGGCATCGAGTCGATCACCCGGGTGAACTGGATCCTGGTGGTGGTGCAACTGGTGTTCATCGTCGTGTTCGTCGCCCTGTCCATCCACAACCTCAGCGGGCAGGCGCAGCCAGTGTCGCTGCTGGCGCCGTTCCACCACGAAGGCTTCAGCGTGCCGTTAATCATGACCGGCGCCGCCGTGCTGTGCCTGTCGTTCCTGGGCTTCGATGCGGTCTCGACCATGGCCGAGGAAACCAGCAACCCCACCTACCGCATTCCCGTGGCGATCCTCGCCGTGTCGCTGATCGGCGGCATGTTGTTCCTGGTGGTGTCGTACTGCGCACAGATGGTGTTCCCTGACTGGGGCAGCTTCGCCGACCCGGACTCGGCGTCGGTGGACGTGATGCGCCGGGTCGGCGGCGAACTGCTGGTGACCGCCTTCACCGCCACCTACGTGGCCGGCTGCTTCGCCTCGGCCATGGTGTCCCAGGCCAGCGTGTCGCGGGTACTGTTCGCCATGGGCCGCGACGGTGCGTTGCCGCGTGCGTTCGGCCAGCTGGTGACGAAAAAGCGCGTACCGGCCACGGCCATCCTGCTGGTCAGCCTGCTGTCGCTGATTGCCTTGGTGATCAGCCTCGACACGGTGGCCAACATGATCAGCTTTGGCGCGCTGTTCGCCTTCTCGGCGGTGAACCTGGCCGTGGTCAAGCACTACCTGATCGACCACAAGCTGCGTGGTGGCCGCAACTACCTGCTGTATGGCGCCATTCCCGGCCTGGGCTTCCTCAGCACGCTGTGGCTGTGGAGCAGCCTGACCAGCCTGTCGTTCACCATCGGTTTGTGCTGGATGGGCATGGGCCTGGTGGTGCTGCTGGGGCTTACCCGGGCGTTCCGGGTGAAGCTGCCGGAGTTGCAGATGGCCGAGTGACCCACGCGCTTTCGAGCATTTGCGCGGTCCATGTGGGAGCGGGTTTACCCGCGAAGCAGGCGACTCGGTGGATGGCACCGGCTTCGCCGGTGTTCGCGGGTGAACCCGCTCCCACAGGGGGCCTGCGCATACGATGGACACTTTTGGAGAAGGCCGTTGCGATAACAATCTGTTATCACCTGATCCGCATTAATCATTATTCAGCACGCATTTCGCCCCCTACAGTCCCAGCCCAACGACTGTCATTGCCAACGGGAAACGAAATGTCCATCGAACATCGCCTGAACCACATCGCCGGCCAGCTCAGCGGCAACGGTGACGTGCTGCTGAACAGCGTCAACGCCCACACCGGCGAGCCACTGCCATACGCCTTCCACCAGGCGACCAGCGACGAAGTCGAAGCCGCCGTGCAGGCCGCCGAGGCTGCCTACCCGGCCTACCGCAGCACCAGCCCGGCACAGCGCGCCGCCTTCCTCGACGCCATCGCCAACGAACTGGACGCACTGAACGATGACTTCGTCCAGCATGTGATGCGCGAAACCGCGCTGCCCGAGGCACGCATCCGCGGTGAACGCGCCCGCACCAGCAACCAGCTGCGCCTGTTTGCAGATGTGGTGCGCCGCGGCGACTTCCTCGGTGCGCGCATCGACCGTGCGCAGCCCGAGCGCACCCCGCTGCCACGCCCGGACCTGCGCCAGTACCGCATCGGCGTCGGCCCGGTGGCTGTATTCGGTGCCAGCAACTTCCCGCTGGCCTTCTCCACCGCCGGCGGTGATACCGCCTCGGCGCTGGCGGCCGGCTGCCCGGTGGTGTTCAAGGCCCACAGCGGGCACATGCTGACCGCTGCCCACGTGGCCGCGGCCATTGACCGCGCGGTGGCCGGCTGCGGCATGCCTGCAGGCGTGTTCAACATGATCTATGGCGCCGGCGTGGGCGAAGCACTGGTCAAGCACCCGGCCATCCAGGCGGTCGGCTTCACCGGTTCGCTGCGTGGTGGCCGCGCCCTGTGCGACATGGCGGCTGCGCGCCCGCAGCCGATCCCGGTGTTCGCCGAAATGAGCAGCATCAACCCGGTAATTGTCCTGCCCCAGGCCCTGCAGGCCCGTGGCGACCAGGTAGCCGGCGAACTGGCCGCCTCGGTAGTGCTGGGTTGCGGGCAGTTCTGCACCAACCCGGGCCTGGTGGTGGGCATCAAGTCGCCGCAGTTCGAACGCTTCGTGCACACGCTGGTGGCGCGCATGGCCGACCAGGCACCGCAGACCATGCTCAACGCCGGCACCCTGCGCAGCTACCAGGGCGGTGTACAGCACCTGCTGGCGCACCCTGGCATCCAGCACCTGGCCGGGCAGCCACAAGCCGGCAAGCAGGCCCAGCCGCAGCTGTTCAAGGCGGACGTGAGCCTGCTGCTGGACAGCGACCCTCTGCTGCAGGAAGAAGTGTTCGGCCCGACCACCGTGGTGGTGGAAGTGGCCGATGCCCAGCAACTGGCCGAAGCGCTGCGCCACCTGCAAGGCCAGCTGACTGCCACGCTGATTGCCGAACCGGACGACCTGAGTGCCTTTGCCACGCTGGTGCCGCTGCTGGAGCGCAAGGCCGGGCGCCTGCTGCTGAACGGCTACCCGACCGGCGTAGAGGTATCGGACGCGATGGTGCATGGCGGGCCATACCCGGCCACCTCCGATGCCCGAGGCACTTCGGTCGGCACCTTGGCCATCGACCGCTTCCTGCGCCCGGTGTGCTTCCAGAACTACCCGGATGCGCTGCTGCCGGATGCGCTGAAAAGTGCCAACCCGCTGGGGATTGCGAGGTTGGTGGATGGGGTCGCCAGCCGTGGCGCGGTTTGATCTGACATTGAGGTAGCCTGTACTGGCCTCTTCGCGGGTAAACCCGCTCCCACAGGTACTACACAACTCATGAATTCTGTGCAGTACCTGTGGGAGCGGGTTTACCCGCGAAGAGGCCGGCACAGGATTACCAGCCCTGTATACAATCCGCAAAAACCTTGCTTACAATGCCATGCGCCTATGACATCGGTAATCGCCGATGCGTATTGCGACAGGCTTAAGCCATGTCATCTACAAATGCTCCAAGAACGCTACTGGTCAAAAACGCCGAACTTCTGGTCACCATGGACGGCGAACGCCGCGAGATCAAGAGCGGCGGAATGTTCATCGAAGGCAACCTGATCCGCCAGGTCGGCCCCAGCGATACCCTGCCACAGCATGCCGACGTGGTGCTGGACATGGCCGGCAAGGTGGTCATCCCTGGCCTGGTCAACACCCACCACCACATGTACCAGAGCCTCACCCGCGTGGTGCCGGCGGCCCAGGACGGCGAGCTGTTCAACTGGTTGACCAACCTCTACCCGATCTGGGCACGCCTGACCCCCGAGATGATCGCGGTGTCGACCCAGACCGCCATGGCCGAACTGATCCTGTCCGGCTGCACCACCTCCAGCGACCACCTGTACATCTACCCCAACGGCTGCAAGCTCGACGACAGCATCCATGCCGCCGACGAGATCGGCATGCGCTTCCACGCCGCGCGCGGCAGCATGAGCGTGGGCCGCAGCCAGGGCGGCCTGCCGCCTGATTCGGTGGTGGAGAAGGAAGCCGACATCCTCAAGGAATCCCAGCGCCTGATCGAGGACTATCACGACGCCAGGCACGGCTCGATGCGCCGCATCGTGGTGGCGCCCTGCTCACCGTTCTCGGTCAGCCGCGACCTGATGCGCGAAGCAGCCGTGCTGGCGCGCCAGTACGGGGTGTCGTTGCACACCCACCTGGCCGAGAACGTCAACGACATCGCCTACAGCCGCGAGAAGTTCGGCATGACCCCCGCCGAATATGCCGAAGACCTCGGCTGGGTCGGCCACGACGTGTGGCACGCCCACTGTGTGCAACTCGACCAGCATGGCATCGAGCTGTTCGCCCGCACCGGCACGGGTGTCGCCCACTGCCCATGCTCGAACATGCGCCTGGCCTCGGGCATCGCCCCGGTGCGCAAGATGCGCGACCACGGGGTGCCGGTGGGCCTTGGGGTCGACGGTTCTGCATCCAACGACGGCGCCAGCATGATCGGTGAAGTGCGCCAGGCCTTGCTGCTGCAACGGGTGGGCTTCGGCCCCGACGCGATGACTGCACGCGAGGCGCTGGAAATTGCAACGCTCGGCGGTGCCAAGGTGCTCAACCGCAACGACATCGGCGCCCTGGCCCCAGGCATGGTGGCCGACTTCGTCGCCTTCGACCTCGGCCACGTGGCCTATGCCGGCGGCCACCACGACCCGCTGGCGGCGCTGGTGTTCTGCACCCCGACCCAGGTGCACACCAGTGTCATCAATGGCCGTGTGGTGGTGAAGGATGGCCAGCTGGCCACGGTCGACCTGCCACGGGTGCTGGAGCGCCACAACCAGTTGGCACGCCAGCTGGTCAGCGGCGAATAAGCAACCATTCGGGGCCGCCTTGGCGGCCCATCGCCGGCAACGCTGCCGTGTCTTGCGAAATCAGAGGACCATGAGCATCTCATGCCAGGCCATGCCGCCGTGGTCCGACGGTGACGGTTTCACGTACTGATACCCCAGCTTCTGGTACAACGCCACATGCTGTTCCTTGCACATCAGGTGAATGGTCAGCTTGCCCGCCGCCTTCATGCGTGCGATGAATTCATCCATCAACTGCTTGGCGTAGCCTTTGCCCTGGTGTGCCGGGTCCACTACCACCGACATGATCACCACGTTTGGCGCCGCCGGGTCATGCCCGACCAGCTCCTTGAATGCCTCGTCGGACATCACCACTTCGTGGGCACAGCCACTGTTGATGAAACCAACGATCTCGCCCGCGTTTTCCAGCACCAGGAAGCCCTGCGGATACTGCGCGATGCGGGTGCGGATCTTCTCCAGCGTGGCCGCCTCATCGCCTTCATAGGCACCGATTTCGATGGCGTAGCAGCGTTCGGCGTCGGCGGCTGTGGGGGTGCGGAACTGAGGGGCGCTCATGGAGGGATTCCTTGGTAATGGCTAAAAACAGCCGCCATGGTAAATGAGCGCCGCAGCCACAGGTACAGCTTGTACCCGAAACCTGCGCAGTAACCGAACACATCCACCGCGTCGCCTGCTTCGCGGGTGAACCCGCTCCCACAGGTACGGCGCAGGCTTCGGGCTCGCGCTGTACCTGTAGGAGCGGCTTTAGCCGCGAACACCGGCAAAGCCGGTGCCATCAACCGCGCCGCTTGCTTCGCGAGCATGCCCGCTCCCACAGGGACGGCGCAGGCTTCGGGAGCACGCTGTACCTGTGGGAGCGGCTTCAGCCGCGAACACCGGCAAAGCCGCTGCCATCCACCGCGTCGCCTGCTTCGCGGGCATGCCCGCTCCCACAGGGTCGGCGCAGGCTTCGGGATCACGCTGTACCTGTGGGAGCGGCCGTGGCCGCGAACACCGGCGCAGCCGGTGCCATCCACCGCGCCGCTTGCTTCGCGGGCATGCCCGCTCCCACAGGTACGGCGCAGGCTTCGGGATCACGCTGTATCTGTGGGAGCGGCTTTAGCCGCGAACACCGGCGAAGCCGGTGCCATCCACCGCGCAGTCTGCTTCACGGGTGAACCCGCTCCCACAGGTACGGCGCAGGCTTCGGGATCACGCTGTACCTGTGGGAGCGGCTTTAGCCGCGAACACCGGCGAAGCCGGTGCCATCCACCGCGCAGTCTGCTTCGCGGGTGAACCCGCTCCCACAGGTACGGCGCAGGCTTCGGGATCACGCTGTACCTGTGGGAGCGGCTTTAGCCGCGAACACCGGCGAAGCCGGTGCCATCCACCGCGCAGTCTGCTTCGCGGGTGAACCCGCTCCCACAGGTACGGCGCAGGCTTCGGGATCACGCTGTACCTGTGGGAGCGGCTTTAGCCGCGAACACCGGCGAAGCCGGTGCCATCCACCGCGCAGTCTGCTTCGCGGGTAAACCCGCTCCCACAGGTACAGCGCAGGCTTCGGGATCACGCTGTACCTGTGGGAGCGGCTTTAGCCGCGAACACCGGCGAAGCCGGTGCCATCCACCGCGTCGCCTGCTTCGCGAGCATGCCCGGATGTTCAGCCCACCGATTTCAACGGCACACGCCCACTCAGCCGCTCGAGCATGGTCGCGCAGTACCAGTCATCGAACTGGCACACCCCGTTCTCGGCATTCTCCGAGAACGGCCCGGGTTCATAGCTGGGCGAAGAAACGCCCGCATGGGTCCCTTCCACCAAGCGGCGGTCCTGGTCGTTGGTCGCCAGCCATACCTTGGTCAACCGGTCGAGGTCATAGTCGACCCCTTCCACCGCCAACTCCGGCACCAGCCACTTGGTGGTCACCAAGGTTTCCCCCGGGCCAATCGGCAGCACGCGGAAACTCAGTGCGTGGTCGCCAAGGAAATGGTTCCAGGTAGAGGGATAGTTGAAGTACAGCAAGGCACCGATATCCGCCTCGCCACTGCTGTCCAACCGCCCGTTGACGGCGGGCTTGCCGTCCATGGTGTAGCTGACGGCGCCGGCCGAGAGCGGGATGCGGGTCATGCGGAAGCGCCCCAGTGGGTCCATGACCAGGCGGCTGGGCATGCCGGCCGTTTCACAGCGGGTCCAGTGGGCCACCAGCTCCGGATCATCGTCACCGCCCACACCGGCCACCGACAGGTTCTCGACGAACGAGTTGAGCAACTCGGGGTGGGTGCCGTCGCAGTGGTAGCACTCGCGGTTGTTTTCGAACACCAGCTTCCAGTTGCCCTTCTCGATCAGGTTGGACTCGAAGGCGACCTTGCAGTTTTCCAGGGCGTGCGGGGCGATGAAGGGGCTGACCGCCGCGCGGAAGCTGCTGAAGTCCGGCGCCTGTTGCGCCACGCACACGTAGATGTAGGTGTGGACGACCTCCACATGCACCGGCTTGAGGTTGTATTGCGACTTGTCGAAATCCGCGCCCATGTTGCCGGCATAGATCAGGTTGCCATCCAGCTCGAATGTCCACTTGTGGTAAGGGCACACCAGCTTGGCGACTTTACCCGCAGCGTGTTCGCACACCTTGGCACCGCGGTGGCGGCAGGCATTGTGGAACGCGCGCACTTCGCCATCCTTGCCACGCACGACAGCCACCGGGTAGTCGCCGATCTGCAGGGTGAAATACTGGCCTGCCTTGGGAATCTCGAATGTGTGGCCGGCGAAGACCCAGTCCTTGTGCCAGATTTGCTCAAGGTCCTGACGATACACTTCCGGGTCCAGATACAGTTCCCGGGGCAATACATGCCGCGGTTTGCGCTGTTTGATCAGGCCAATGACGGATTCATTGCTATTCATTATTATCTTCCAGCCACACGGTATTCACGACAACCGCTGACAATTACCGAACCATTGTAACCAGCCAACTGAAACTTTCTCGCAAGTTAAACTTCAGCCCTGACCGCTTCAAACGACATTTTCTAAGCACAATTCATGATGCGTTGTTAAGTTTCCAACTCACGAATCTGCCGGCTGATCGCCGCCTACGACACACAGCGCCTCTGCGGCCCGGGTGAAACTCTGGTACTTGGCTGCCGCGACAAACGCTTTGACAGCACGTAACGAAGACATGCGAAGTAACAGGGTATCGGGATCAACTTGCCGCTGTGACGTCCTGGTGTGTTCTCCTCATTCCGCGTACAGGACACTTGAATCGTACACAGCAGTTAAAAAACCACATCGGCACTTAAATTACTTTACACATAACCTTGGGTTATGCGAAGAATCGCCGAACTCACCAATAACACTGGGTTATCAAAGAAACCGCACAAAATGTCGTTGGACTTCATCCTTGCTGCACCCATACATTAGTCGCCGACCTGTATGCCAGATCCACCCGCCTGGAATGGCTTTCACTCTATTAGTCAGCCGAACCTCGGGCCTCGGCATCTGGGTGACACATGACAATAACTACAAGAACATTCAGCCACACCTTCAAAGAGCGCAACCTGGGGTTCATGGCACAACCCAACACGCGCCCCAAGCCGTCGCGGGTCGGTTTTCTGCTGCTGGAGAACTTTTCCCTGCCCAGTTTCACCCAGGCGCTGGATGTACTGGTCACCGCCAACCTGATCGCCCCAGGCTCGATCAGGGTGCATACCTTCAGCCACAACCACAACGAAGTGATGAGCGACCTGGCCATCCCCATTCGCCCAGACACGCCGCTGACCGATGTGCGCCTGTGCGACCTGGACATCATGGTTATCTGCGGTGGCTTGCGGGCCGCGCGCACGGTACCCGGCTGGCTGACCGCCCTGCTGAAGCGGCTGGCCAGGTTCCCGGTGGTGCTGGGCGGCTTGTGGAACGGCGCCTGGTACCTGGGCAGCGCCGGCCTGCTCGACGGCTACCGCTGCGCCATTCACCCGGAACAGCGCATTGCCCTGGCCGAGCGGGTGCCACACGCCATGGTCACCCACGATGCCCTGGTGCTCGACCGCGACCGGCTGACTGCCGCCTCGCCGGCGGGCGCCTTCGAAATGATGCTGCAGTGGCTGAACATTGGCTGCAGCCGCGCGCTGGCCGATGCGGTGCTCGACACGCTGGACCACGATCAAAGCAAGTTCGGCCACCCACCTTCAAAAGAAGTGCGCTATGAAATTTGAAATACAAGGAGCGCGCAAGGAAGGTTTCTGAGTATGTGGCCGCTGCCATCACTTTCTTCGGGCTGCTGCTGTCCTGGGCCCTGGCCCCGGAAACCCGTTCGCTGAACCTGCAGCAGGCGGCCGCCCTGGGCTAACGGTGCATGGCACCGGCTGCGCCGGTGTTCACGATTGAAGCCGCGCCCACAGGAGGGCGCGCCAACCGACTATCTGTTTTGAAGCGCAGAAGTTCTACAAGTTGTTGCCGCTGCGAACTTTTTCCCGTTTACCGGTCTATGTGGGAGGCACAGAAAGGTAGCGGAACGCGAGACAAGCTTCGCCGACCACCTGCTGGCCAGATGGCTCAATTGTTATCAGAGGTTGGCTTCGCTCATGAAAATACATGTCGCAAGGTTGATGCTGCTCGGCCTGTTCTCGTTCGCGGCGATGGGCACGGCATCGGCAACACAAATGAAGGCGCCCGTAGTGGCAGCCCCGGTGGTTCAATCACCGTTGCAGCCTGCCGGCAACCCCTGGTCCAGGGTGGCCAGTGTGGCCGATGAACAGCCAGCCACACTGCTGGCCCACGATGACGACCGCTGGCATGACCACCGCAGCGACTGGCGCCGCGAACAATGGCGCCGCGAGCAGGCCCGCCGTGATTGGGAGCGCCGGCGAGACTGGGAACGCCGACGCGACTGGGAACGGCGCCGCGACTGGGAGCACCGCCATGAGCGGGCCATGCACCACCGCTACAATGATGACCACCGCTACTATCGCCGTTGATCGTTGATCCGCAATTGGCGCGTTCGATGTGGGAGCGGCCTTGTGTCGCGAAAGGGCTGCGCAGCAGCCCCAGCATTGGTAGCCGTAATGCTGGAACCTGGGGCCGCTCTGCGGCCCTATCGCGACACAAGGCCGCTCCCACAGGGGCGCGTGACAGGCATCAGTTCTCCGTAACGCCTGGGGTATCCGCTGCAGCCTCGGCCTCCATCTTCAAACGGTCGGCCTTGCAAATGTACTTGGGCTTGCGCGGCGCCAGCTTGGCGCTGGCCTTCTTGGCATGCGCCTGCAGTAGCTGCTTGATCTTCTTGCGACGGTTCATTCTCACTCGACCTGTCAGTCCGGTTTGGCTGAACACATCATACCTTGCCTGGGCCAGCGTCTCGTTGACGTTATTTTCACGCTCGGCAGATTAGCGTCACGCCCTTTCCGGCCACGGGCACATCCGCTGGCCGCCAAGTACGACGAGGCATACGTGTCACACACTCCATCCCCCTCCTCGCCCAAACGCGTGGACTGGGCCGGCCTGGGCTGGCTTTTGCTGTTCTTCTGGTACTTCTCGGGCGTGACTCAGGCGTTGCTGCTGTTCAGTGGTACCACCGGGTTCGCCGGTTTTCGCGATGCATTCTTCCTCAGCAGCCTGTGGCTGGCTCCGGTACTGCTGCTGCCGCGCTTCACTCGCCCCACGGCAGCGGTCATCGGCCTGGTGTTGTGGGCTGCTTCGCTGGTGGGCCTGAGCTACTTCGGCATCTATCGCCAGGAGTTCTCGCAAAGCGTCATCTTCGTGATGTTCGAGTCCAACACCGCCGAGGCCGGTGAGTACTTCAGCCAGTACTTCAGCGCCTGGCTGGGCCTGGCACTGCTGCTGTACACGCTGGTGGCGGTGCTGCTGTGGAAGCGCGTACGCCCCGTCAGCCTGCCGCTGCGCAGCCGCCTGCCGGTGGTCGCCCTGTTGCTGCTGGCCAACCTGGTGTACCCGTTCTACAAGCAGATGGTCACCCAGGAACGCAGCTTCGCCGACGCGGCGGAAAAGGTGCAGCAGCGCATGGAACCCGCCGTGCCCTGGCAACTGCTGGTCGGCTACCGCCAGTACCGCCAGCAGCTGGACAACATGCAGGAGCTGCTGGCCAAGAACGCCGCGCTGCCGCCCCTGCAAAACCTGCGTGACAGCAGCGGTGCAGCGCCGCGCACGCTGGTGCTGGTGCTGGGCGAATCCACCACCCGCGAGCACATGCACCTGTACGGCTACAACCGCGACACCACGCCCAACCTCGACGCGCTGGCCGCCAGCGACAAGAGCCTGACGGTGTTCCGCAACGTGGTGTCGCCACGCCCGTACACCATCGAAGTGATGCAGCAGATCCTCACCTTCGGCAACGAGCAGAACCCGGACCGCTTCCTCACCGACCCGTCGCTGATCAACCTGATGAAGCAGGCCGGCTACAAGACCTTCTGGATCACCAACCAGCAGACCATGACCAAGCGCAACACCATGCTGACCACCTTCTCGCAGCAGACGGACGCGCCGGTGTACCTGAACAACCAGCGCAACCAGAATGCCAGCCAGTACGACGACGTGGTGCTGACGCCGTTCGAGAAGGCCCTGCAGGACCCGGCGCCGAACAAGTTCATCATCGTGCACCTGCTGGGTACGCACATGGACTATCGCTACCGCTACCCGAACGACTACGCGCACTTCAACGACCGCCAGGGGGTGCCCGGCAAGCTGACCGATGACCAGGTGGAAACCTACAACTTCTACGACAACGCGGTGCGCTACAACGACTACGTGGTGTCGAGCCTGATCAAGCGTTACTCGGCCAGTACCTCCAATGGTTTCCTGCTGTACCTGTCCGACCATGGCGAAGATGTGTACAGCTCTGGCAACCACGACCGCCTGGGGCGCAACGAAGGCGCGCCGACCCGGCCGATGTACACCATCCCGTTCTTGCTGTGGACTTCGCCCAGCTGGCAGGCCGAGCACCCGCGCGACCTGCAGGCGATGGCCGACCGCCCCTACAGCAGCTCGCACCTGATCCATACCCTGTCCGACCTGGCCGGGCTGAGCTATGACCGTTACGAACCGGCCAAGAGCCTGGTGAGCCCACAGTTCGTGGTGGCACCACGCTGGATTGGCGACCCGTACCGCAAGGATGGGCTGCGCGAGTTCGACCACCTGCCACTGGACAAGGCCGAGCGGGGGCAGGAGACGGTCAGTAGTGGCAAGACACAGAACGCTGGACGCCTGAACTGATTGCCTTGTAGGAGCGGCCTTGTGTCGCGATGGGCTGCAAAGCAGCCCCACTGGCCCTGCACCGCGAACAAAGGTTTACCGCCCCAGCGTAAAACGCCATGCTTGGCGCATCTTTGGAATGAGAGATGCCCATGCTCACGGTGCAGGACCTGATCGATATCGAACTGCTCAAGTTGCAGGCCGTGGCTGGTGCGGCCGGCACCGGCAGGCTGATCACCTGGGCCCACACCGTCGACTTGCCAGACCCCTGGCGCTGGGTATCGCCAGGCGACCTGGTGATGACCACCGGCGTCGGCCTGCCCAGCGCCCCGGCAGACCAGGTGAGCTGGCTGGAGCAACTGGTGCAGAGCAACCCCAGTGCCCTTGTGGTGGCGCCGCGGGCCGATGCGCCGGCGCTGTCCGGCGAACTGCTGGCCGCCGCCGACCGCCTGTTGTTCCCGGTGCTGCATGGCAGCTTCGAACTGGAGTTCGTCAAGCTGTCGCACTACGTGATCGAGAGCGTGCTGCAGGCCCAGCGCGAGCGTTTCAACGCCAGCGAGCGGCTGTTCCAGACCTACGCCGATGCCTTGCGCAAAGCCCCCGACATGGCTGGGCGCCTGGCGATCCTGGCCGACACCCTCGGCCTCGACCTGGCCATCGAGGATGCCCCCAGCGGCACCACCGTGGTCGAAACCCGCCGGGCCGCGCAGGCTGCCGAGCGGGTGGAACGCATCCCGATCGGCGGCCGCGCCCGCGCCAACCTGCTGATGGCGCGCAAAGGCACACGCACGCAGGATGACGCCATCCTGGTGCGCTCGCTGGTCGGCTTGCTGGGGGTGGAACTGGAACGCCTGATGATCCACCGCGACCAGCAGCGCGATGAAGGCGCAGCACTGCTGCGCAGCCTGCTCGACAGCGAGACGGAGTTCAGCCTGGCGCGGCCGATGCTGGAGCGCCGTGGCCTGGTCGGCACCCTGGTGAGCCTGGCGATCAGGCCGGGTAGCCGTGGCCCATGGAGCAGCGCCGACATCCACCAGGCCCCTGCCCTGCATTACTCCACGCCGCTACTGCTCGACGACAAAGGCCTGCTGCTGGCGATCAGCCGTGACGACGCGCCAAGCCTGACGGCGCTGTGCCACAACCTCGGCGAGGGTACGGTGATTGGTATCAGCGGGCCGATCGCGGCGGCCACCGGCTTTCGCGAGAGCGTGCGCCAAGCCCGCCTGGCGCTGACCCAGGCCGAGGAAAGTGGCGCGCAGCAACTGCGCTATGGCGAGGCGGAAACCGGCCTGATCATGGCGCCCAAGTCGCTGGCCGAGGCGCGGGCGCTGGTGGGGCGTTACCTGGGGCCGCTGATCGAGCATGACCGCACCCAAGGTGCGGCGCTGCTGCAGACGTTGGTCACCTTCCTGCACAACGACGGCAACTGGAAGGCCACTGCGTATGATTTGGGGATTCACCGGCAGACGCTGGTGTACCGGCTGAAGCTGGTGGAGCAGCTTACCGGGATCAAGCCGACCACTACCGGCGGGATTGCGCGGTTCTGGATTGCGATTCAGGCGGGGAAGAATACCGACCTGTTCGAGCATCTGGTCTAGGCCCTTGGGGGCGCTTTGCGCCCCTGTCGCGACACAAGGCCGCTCCTACAAGGAGATCGCATACAGGTCCGACCTGGTGCGATCCCTTGTAGGAGCGGCCTTGCGTCGCGATGGGCCGCAAAGCGGCCCCAAATACACCTCAGTTCAACCCAACCTCTGCACCAGGCTGCTGCCCCCGCGGCCCCCGCACCATCGCATACGAAACCGCAATCACCACAATCGCAACCACGCATTGCCCCAGGCTCACCCGCATGCTCGGGTCGAAGGCCATGCTCACCAGCACCGCCACGATCGACCCGGTCACCAGCAACGGCAACCACGGATGCCCCCACATGGCGAACTTCAGCGTACCTTCCGCCACCCATTTGCGCCGCAGCCTGAGCTGCGACAGGCAGATCACCAGGTAGACGAACAGGAACACCGTGCCGGACGAGTTGATCAGGAACTGGAACACGGTATCCGGCCACAGCGCCGCAATCACCACGCAGCCATAGCCCACCAGGGTCGAGGCAATCACCCCGCGTACGGGTACGCCATTGCCGCTGACCTTGGCCACCCAGCGTGGCGCCTCACCGTTGGAGGCCAGCACATAGAGCAACCGCGACGAGGTATACAGCCCGGCATTGAGTACCGACAGCACCGCCACCAAAATGACCACGGTGAGCATGTCGCCTGCGCCGGGAATGCCGATATGCTCCAGGGTGGTCACGAACGGCGACTTGCCGGGGGTGATCGAGGTCCATGGCTGTGCCACCACGATGAAGAACGTCGCCAGCACGAAGAACACCAGGATGCGCAGCATCACCGTGTTCACCGCCTTGCGGATGTTGCGCGACGGATCTTCCGATTCGGCCGCCGCCAGGGTGGCGACTTCCACACCGGTCATGGAGAAGATCACCACCACCACCCCGGTGAACAACGCACCCACCCCGTGGGGCAGGAAGCCGCCATGCTGGGTGAGGTTGGCAAAACTGGCGCTGGAGCCAGGCCACAGGTTGAACACGTACAACCCGGCCACGACCAGAAACACCACGATGGCCGCGACCTTGATGCCGGCGAACCAGTATTCGGCCTCGCCAAACGAGTGCACCGACATCAGGTTGAGCAAGGTCATGCCGACCATCAGGCCAAGGGCAATGGCCCACACCGGGATATCGGGCAGCCAGGCATTGATGATCTGCCCGCCGACCACGGCCTCGAAGCCGACCACGATCACCCAGAAGTACCAGTACAGCCAACCGGTCATGTACCCGGCCGGGCGCCCGAAGGCCAACCGGGCGTAGTCGACGAACGAACCTTTGGCCGGGTGCGCGGCGGCCATTTCGCCGAGCATGCGCATCACCAGCGCGACGATCAGGCCGGTGATGGCATAGGTGATGAAGGCACCCGGGCCGGTTGATGCGATAACCGCGCTGGACCCTACGAACAGACCGGCCCCGATCACACCGCCCAGGGCCAGCATGCTGATGTGCCGGGTCTTGAGGGCACGCTTGAGACGCGGGTCATGCTCCGACTGAATCGGCATTGGTTGTCTCCTTTTATTATTAGTAATCAACATTGCCGCTTCGCAAGGGTATGCAGGGGCCAGAGCATGGCCTATCGCAAAAAAACAGGTGCGCAGGCGCTGGCCTGTACAAATGTATGAATGGCGGAAAGGACAGGAAGTGTCAGGCGACCGCAGCCGCGGGCTCTGTGGGAACGGCCTTGTGTCGCGAAAGGGCCGCAAAGCGGCCCCGGCAATTGCTGCCGTGACGCTGAAATCCGGGGGCCGCTACGCGGCCCTTTCGCGACACAAGGCCGCTCCCACAAGTACCGTGCATCAATCAGCCATCAGGCAGGTTGGGCACAGCTGCCCTGCCGGGCACTCCCCCGCACCGCCTCGGCCAGTTTGCGCAGGTTGGCCTGGTGGGCATTGACCAGGCTGGCGATGCTGTTGTCCGCGGGCGTCTGCAGCGAGGTACGGCAGGTCAGTTCGGCCGCACCCGGGCGCGTCAGGCGCCACACCGCCTCCAACGATGCATAGCGCCCCGGCACGCTATCGAAGCGCTGCACGTCCACCCGCAGCAACACCTTGCCGCCACCCACCGGCCCGCCCAACTGGTCCTGCAAGGCGCTGCGGAACTCATCCACCAGGTTGGCCCCCCACCACTCCGTCTCGAGGATGGCCAGGCCGCTCTGCCCTTGCCGCACCACCAACTGCGGGCGGTCCACCTGCGGCGGCACGGCCACCCTCGCCACCTGGATGCGCTGGCCACCGTCGCGCACCGGCTCGCTCGGTACCAGCGTGTGATAGTTGTTCGGGGTACTGCTGCAGCCCCACAGCACGGCCAGCAGGCCGGCGCCACACACATTGCGCAGTCGATGCATCGGCTGTCTCCTCAGGGTTCAAGGTCGGCGGCAGCGGCCGCTTTCGGCCGGCCGCGTATCAGCGACTCGGGGTGCCGGCCCAGGTAATCGGCAAGGTCACGCAGCGAACGCGACATGCGCTCCAGTTCGTCCAGGGTTTCGCCCATCCGCTCGCGCTGCGGCGAGTCCTCGGAAATGGCCGAATTGGCGGTGCGCAGGGTCTTGTGCACTTCGTCCAGCGCCACCTTCACGTCCGGCAGCGTCTGGCCGTTGAACTGCTTGAGGCTGGCGCGCAACTCTCGCAGGCTGCCGTCCAGGTTGTTGGCGATGCTCTCCAGCGGCAGTTTGCTGATGCGCTCCACCACCCGCTGCAGCTGTTCCTGCAACTGCTCCAGGCTGCCGGGCAAGGTGGGGATGGTGATAGGGTCTGCGGTCTTGTCGAAGGCCACCTTGGGGGCATCGGGGTAGAAGTCCAGGGAAATGAACATCTGCCCGGTGATCAGGTTGCCGCTGCGCGCCTGGGCCCGCAGCCCGTGCTCGACGAAGGTGCCGATCAGCCGGCGCGCACCGTCCATGTCGCCTTCGGCGTGCTTGAACACGGCCAGCATCTTGCGGTGCACCGGCCCCAGCCGCTGCGGGTAGATCACCGCATCGACCACCACCGGGAAGGTCTGCCGGGTGGCATCGTAGTCGAGCTTGACCGAAGTGACCCGGCCAAACTCCACACCCTTGAACTCCACCGGGGCTCCCACCGACAGGCCGCGCATGGCCTGGTCGAAGCGCAATTGCAGGTACTGCGCCTGGCCACTGGGCGGTGCCAGAGCGGCGTCGCGGTCGGCAAACAGCTGGAAGCGCGCCTGGTCGGCAGCGGGCTCGGCTTGCGGGGCGAAGTCGGGCGAGCCAAAGGCCAGCCCGCCCACCAGGATCGACGACAGTGATTCGGTATCGATCTTCAGGCCGTTGGCACCGATCTGCATGTCCACGCCACTGGCGTTCCAGAAGCGGGTATCGGCGGTGACGAAGCTGTCGTAGGGGGCCTGCACGAACACGCCGATCTCCACGCCCTTGCCATCGCCCTGCAGGGCAAAGGACACCACCTCGCCCACCGGGATCTTGCGGTAGTAGATCGACGAGCCAATATCCAGCGACCCCAGGTCGCTGGCGGTGAGCACAAAGCGCTTGCCCTTTTCGTCGTAGGTGATCGGCGGTGGCAGCTCCAGGCCGACAAAGGTCTTCTCCGGCACTTTCGATTCGCCGGCATCCGCCCCGATGAAACTGCCCGACAGCAGCGTGTCCACACCGGACACGCCGCCCACGCCAATGCGTGGCCGCACCACCCAGAAGCGCGCCCCCTGGGTGGCGAACGCGCGGGCGTCGTTGGACAGCTGGACCTTGGCAACCACGCTCTTCTTGTCGTCGGCCAGGTCCACCGTGGTGACTTCGCCGATCACCACGCTGCGGTACTTGACCTGGGTCTTGTGCGCTACCAGCCCTTCCCCGGTGTGGAAGGAAATGGCGATGACCGGGCCCTGCTGCATCCAGTTGCGCACCACCAGCGAAGCGCCGATCAGGATCGCCAGTATCGGCACGATCCATACCAGCGACACACTCCAGCGCCGGGTGTGCACTTCAACCTGCCCCGCGCCCTCGCGCTTGTCAGTCTGTTGCACCATCAATGCGGCCTCCCTCGTTGGCACGGCTATCCCAGATCAGGCGTGGATCGAAGCTCATCGCAGAAAACATGGTCAGCACCACCACCATGCCGAAAAACAGGATGCCCACCCGCGGCTCGATGGTGCCCAGCCCGCGCAGTTGCACCAGCGCCGCCACCAGCGCCACCACCATCACATCGAGCATCGACCAGTAGCCGATCAGCTCGACGAAACGGTACAGCTGCGAGCGCTGTCGGCAGGCCCAGGTAGAGCCGCGCTGGGCGGTGAACAGCAACAGGCCGAGCGAAAAGAACTTGATGGCCGGCACGCCCACGCTGGCAATGAAGATGATCAGTGCGATGTCCCAGGCCCCTGCCTCCCAGAACTCCAGCACACCACCGCCAATGGTGCTTGCGCTGCCACTGCCGAGCATTTCGGTGTGCATCACCGGCAGCAGGTTGGCGGGGATGTAGAAAACCAGCGCCGCCAGCAGAAACGCCCAGCCGCGGCTGATGGCATTGGCCTTGCGCCGATGGATGGCGGCACCACAGCGCTCGCAGGTGTGCTTGCCGCTGCCCAGTTCGCAGGCCTGGCCGCAGCCATGGCACAGGCACAGGCCCAGGTCGTCGGCGTTGGCCGGGGTATTCATACCTGCTCCCAAAGGTCGCGGATGTTTTTGCCGGCGATATGGATGATCAGCATGCTCAGTGCGGCCAGGGCCAGCAGGCCGATGCCGGGTATCACATCGAGCAACCCCGCCAGCTTGATCACCGCCACCATCGCCCCCAGCAGGCACACCTCCAGCATGCTCCACGGCCGCAGGCTCTCCAGGCTGCGCATGCACAGGGCAAAGCCGGGGGCGCGCTGGCCGGCCAGGGCGAAACTCAATAGCCAGCACAACAGGGTAATCTGCAGCACCGGCGCAAAGATGATCGACAAGGCCATGACCAGGGCGATGAAGGTGATACTGCCGTGGCTGAGGATCTGCACCGAGTCCCATAATGTCGCGGAATGGGTGAGCCCCTGCATGCCGATGGTCATCACCGGGTAGAAATTGGCGAACACCAGCAGGATGCCACCCGTCACGCTCAGGGCAAGCCGCTGCTGCACGGTCAGCGAGGTGTGCCGGTACAGCACGCCGCCACAGCGCTGGCAAACGGCCCGCTGGTGCTTGAGCAGCGGCGCACGGTGGTACACCGTGTCACAGTACTCACAGATGATCAGGTGCTGGGTCTGGCTCATGGGGTTTCCACAGGTAGCCCGGGCTCACGCCGTCATACGCAGGCGAACCACGTTTGATATCCGGTTTAGACCATCCCGGCAAAACTGCCATCATCGGCAGCAAAGGCGAACTATTCTGTGAAACGGGATCCCCACCCGCTGGAGGTTTGCCATGCGTACGATGACGTGGAGTTGCCTGCTGGTGCTGCTGTGCGCGGCATCGGCAACCCAGGCGCAGTCGGTGGTGCCACTCAAGGGCCAGAGCAGCCAGCAGATGCAACTGGATATCAATGATTGCAATACCGTCGCGACCAATGCCGCGAACAGTGCCGCGACCTCCAGCGACCCCCATGTCGGTGGCCGGGTACGCGGTGCCGCTGCCGGCGCGGTTGCCGGTGCGGCAGGCGCGCAGGTGCGCGGCAACCAGCACGACGAGCTGTATGACCGGGTCGGTGACGATGCCAAGGAGCAATACCGGCAGAACCGCGCCGGCGAAGTGGCCGCCGCCGGTGCTGCGGTCGGTGGCATGCGCCAGCGTCAGGACCGCCGTCAGGACCGGCGCGGCCAGGACGAAGCGAAAGCCCAGGCTCATGCCAGTGCCTATGCCGGGTGCCTGCAAGGGCGCGGCTATCAGGTCAACCCCTGACCAACGGGCACGCCATGCTCCTGCACGGCGTGCCCGATTCAGAACTTCGCCAACTGCTCCCGGCAGAACTCCACGAACAACTGCGCCGGCTTGGTCAGTTGCACCCGCTTCAACCAGGCCGCAGCCAGCCCTGACAGCGCCACTGGCTCGGCGATATCCAGCATGGCCAGACGTTGCCCGTCGTAGGTGTACTCCGAATGCGGCCGCGTCACCAGCAGCGAAAAACCGAAGCCCTGCCCGACCATGCCGCGCACCATCTCGATCGACGGCGAGCTGAAGACGATGTTGGGCGTGAGGCCCATTTCGTTGAACAGGCTGACGAAGTAGGTGCGGCTGGGGGCCACATCCAGCAGGATCATCGGCTCCGGGCACAGGTCACGCAGCGACACCTGGGCCTGGCCGGCGAAGCGGTGGTTCTCGGGCAGCAGCACATAGGGTTTCTGCGGCGGCATCAGCGGCTCGGCCTCGATGGTGCCGTCCAGGTCATGGTCGTAGAGGAACGCCAGGTCGAAGGTACCCGCGGTCAGGCCCTGGATCAGGTCCTGCTGCTCGCCGTCGCGCAGGCGGATATCCACCCCCGGGTAACGCTGGCGAAAGCCGGCGATCAGCCGCGGCAGATACAGCGGTGCCACGGTTTCGAAGCAGCCGATATCGATTTGCCCGGCCACGGTGTCGTTGTCGGCCAGGGCGTTCTGTTCGAATTCGTGGGCCATCTGCAGCAGCGACTTGGTCTTGGCATAGAAGCGCTTGCCGCTGGGCGTCAGTGACACACCCTGGGCGTGGTGACGGATGAACAGCTGCACGCCGAAGCTTTCCTCCAGGCTCTTGATGGCCGTGGAGATGGAAGGCTGGGCGATGTACAGCTGGCGTGAAGCCTCGGCCACGCTGCCGGCCTCGACGGTAGTGACGAAGTACTTGAGTTGTCGCAATGTGTAGGCCGCCACGGGCACCTCTCTGACGCCGGTCTGGGCGCGCTGGGATCATGCCTGTCACTTTACCCTTGGCAGCGGCTGGGTGGGGGCCGGGTGATGAAGGATTTACCTATGGCTTGAGCAGGTTTTTTGTAGGGGGACTTTAGCCGCGAAGAATCCGACGCGGCGCATGCCACGGGCTTCGCCGGTGTTCGCGGCTAAAGCCCACAGGAGCCTGGCAGCCCGCTGGTCAAATACCCCTGATTGTCTTTACTAGTACTCATCGGCTCCAGACATAGGGCGTGCGCTTATGAAGATCGTGGTCACCAGCATCCTCGTCGACGACCAGGCCAAAGCCCTGGCTTTCTACCACTACGTACTCGGTTTCGAGCCCAAGCACGATATCCCCATGGGCCGACACCGCTGGCTGACGCTCACCTCCCCCAACGACCCCAACGGCGTCGAGCTGCTGCTCGAACCCGACGCGCACCCGGCCGCCAGGGAATACAAGGCCGCGCTCAAGCAGGACGGCATCCCCGCCACCTCGTTCGGCGTGCGTGACATCCAGGCCGAATATACCCGGCTGTGCGCGGCAGGCGTGCAGTTCACCCAGACGCCCACCGACATGGGGCCCGTCACCGTAGCGGTGTTCGATGACACCTGCGGCAACCTGATCCAGATCGCCCAGAAACACTAGCAATGTTCAGGGCCCCACGGGCAGGCGCAAGGTCGCGCGCAACCCGTGTGGCGCCTGGTTGCGCAACTGCACGCTGCCACCCAGGCGGGTCATGATGGTGCTGACGATCGACAACCCCAGCCCGGCGCCATTGGTCGAGCCCTTGCTGTAGAAGCGCTCGAACACCCGCTGCTGGTCGACTTCGGCGATGCCCGGCCCTTCGTCATCGACACTGACCAGCAAGGCCTGGCCTTCGCGCTGCAGTGCCACGGTGACCCGACCGCCTGCCGGCGAATGGTCCACGGCATTGGCCACCAGGTTCTGCAAGGCGATACCCAACGCGCCAGCGTCGGTGTGCAAATGGTAGTCGCCGGCAGCGATGTCCAGCGAAGGCTCCAGCCCACGCTCCAGTATCCAGGGCGTCAGCTCGGCCAGGGTCTCGGCCACCACGCCTTGCAGGTCCACCCGCGGCCAGTCGCGCCGGCCTGGCCGCGGCTCCAGGCGGGCTAGGGTCAACAGCTGGTTGACCACCCGGGCAAGGCGGTCGACACCGCCCATCAGGAACTGCAGGGCCTTGTCACGCTCGGCAGCGCTGTCTGCATTGAGGGCGTTCTGCGCATGCAGGCGCAGGATGGCCAAGGGCGTGCGCATCTCGTGGGCAGCGTCGGCGATGAAACGGTGCTCGCGGCGCAGCAGGTCATCGATCTGCCCGAGCAGGCGGTTGATCGCCGCCTGCATCGGTTCCAGCTCCTTCGGCAACGGCACCAGCTGCAACGGCTCGAGCGACTCGGCGTGGCGGGCGCGGATCACCCTGGCCATGTTCTGCAGCGGCCGCAGCCCCCAGCCAATGGCCGCCCACACCAGCAAGGCCAGGGCCAGGCTGCCGAACAGGAATGGCAGCAGCGTGTGCCGCACGATGCGTTCGATCAGGTCGTCGCGCACGTCGTTGCGCTCGCCCACCCAGATCACCCAGTGTTTTTCCGGCACCGGCAAGACGAAACTGCGCCAACGGCGCCCGTCCACCACCACGTCGGCAAACCCTGGCACCCGCGGCGCCTGCCCCAGCTGCGGGGCGCTGGGCGTGTGCACCAGCAGCCCGTTGTCGTCGGCCCACACCTGGAAGGCCAGCTTGCTCTCGTAGCGGTGCCCCACCTTGTGGTGCCCGGCCTTGCTCAAGGCCTCGTCGAAGGCACGGTACAACTCGTCACGGCTCTGCTCCTGCACCGGCAGGCTCATGATGCCCTGCAGCAGCCGGGCGTTCTGCGCCAGGTGGGCGTCGTACACCTCGTTAATTTCGTGGCGGCTGTCGTGGTAGTTGTACAGCGCCAGCAACCCGCTGCCGACCAGCAACAGCAGCATCACCCGCCACAGGGTGCGTTGGCGCAGCGAGCTCATGCCTTGCGTTCCACCAGGTAGCCGATTCCGCGCACGGTGCGGATCAGGCCGTTGAACAGCTTCTTGCGCAGGTGGTAGATGTTCACTTCCAGGGTATTGCTCTCCGGCTCTTCATCCCAGCCATACAGCAACTGGGTCAAGCGTTCGCGGGTGAACACCTTGCCCGGCTGGGCCAGCAATTCGTGCAGCAGCAGGTATTCCTTGGGCGTGAGCACCACCGGCTGGCCCTGGTAGTGCACCTGTTGGCTGACCGGGTCCAGGCACACCCCGGCGTGTTCGATCAACACCCGCGCACGGCCACTGCTGCGCCGCAGCAAGGCCCGCAAGCGGGCCTTGAGTTCGTTGAGGTCGAAGGGTTTGACCAGGTAGTCGTCGGCGCCGGCGTCCAGCCCGGCGATGCGGTCCTCGGTGGCGTCGCGGGCGGTCAGCACCAGCACCGGCAGGCTCTTCCCGGCCGCACGCAGGCGCCGCAACAACTCGATGCCATCCAGGCGCGGCAAGCCCAGGTCGAGAATGGCCAGGTCGAACTCCTCGTGGCACAGGGCATGCAACGCGCTGGCGCCATCCTGCAACCAGTCGAGGGTATAGCCCTCGCGGCGCAGGCCGTCACAGATCCCCTCCCCCAACGCGGCGTCGTCTTCTACCAGCAGCAGGCGCATGCTTAATCCTGTTTGTCCTTGATCGCTTTGAGTAAAGCATCGATTTCACCGCGCCGGCCCTGGTCGGCCAGCTCCCGCCCGGGCCGGGGCGGTGCCTGCAACGCCTTTTGCAGGGCGGCGCGGGCTTCGTCGTAGCGGTTCTGCCGGTACAGGTGGTCAGCCCAGAAGTAGTTGCTGTCGATACCGTCGGGGTTGATCGCCAGCGCCTGGCGCAGCATGGCCTCGGCCTTGGCTTGGTCGCCGAAGCTCAGCGGCCAGCCGGGCACCTGGTCGTACAGCGCGCCCAGGCTGGTGTAGGCCGAGCCCTGCAGGGCCTTGGGGTCCATGGCCAGGGCCTTTTCCAGGCTGGCGCGGGCGGCCTTGACCTTGCCCAGCGCGCCCAACCCGCCGGTGGCGCCGGCCCAGCTGCTGTTGACGATGCCGTCCCAGATCAGCGGCTCGGCCGAGCCCGGGTGCTGGCGCACCAACGCCGCCGACTGTACCGCCAGGGCCTCGAACGCCCCGGCACGCTGGGCTTCGGGCAGGTTGTAGCGAATCACCGCCCAGCGCTGCTGGATGGCATTGAGTTGCTGGGTACCGTTCTGGTCGAGGGCCCAGGTGAACGGGGCGATGGCCAGCAGGCCGGCCAGTATCAGTCGTTTCATTTGCTCGACTCCTTGCTGTGCCAGGTGCTGTAGCGGCGGATCAGCGGCAGTTGCTTGCGCAGGGCGCGGTCGACCACGCCCGGCAGCATGCCGTTAAGGCGCACGAAGAGTTTTTCCGGCCAGCCCAGGTACAGTTCGCTGCGCTCGGCCTGCACCGCGTCGAGCACTGCCCGGGCGACATCCTGCGGGTCATCGACGCCTACCTTCAACGCCTGGTTCAGGGCCTGCGCGGCGCTGCTGTTCATCGTCGTGCGGGTGGTGCGCGGTGCGGCATACAGCACGTTCACCGAGGTGTCGGCAAGCTCGCGGCGCAATGCCTCGGAGAACCCGCGCAAGGCAAACTTGCTGGCGCAGTAGGTGGCATAGCCGGGGTAGCCGATCGAGCCGTAGATCGACCCCACGTTCACCACCAGCGCACTGGGCTGCGCGCGCAGCAGCGGCAGGCACAGGCGGGTGAGCTGCACGGCGGCCTTGATGTTGAGGTCGAACAACTCGTCCAGGGCGGCCTCGTCCATCTGTTCGAGCAAGGCGAAGCGGTTGACCCCGGCGGCGTTGATCAACAGGTTGCAACTGCCCATCGCCCGCGCCGCCTCCAGCACGTCACGGCGGCCTTCGGCGCAGCGCAGGTCGGCCTGCTGCCAACGCAGTTGGCCGGGGTAGCGCGCCATCAGTTCGGCCAGCTTGCCCTGCTGCCGGCTGACCGCCAGTACGTGGCCCCCGGCGCTGCAAAGCTGGTCCGCCAGCTCCAGGCCGATACCACCGCTGGCGCCGGTGAGCACCGCCACGCAATCAGGCAAGCGCATGCTGTACCTCCTGCTGCGCGGCACGCGGCAGCCCTTCGAACATGGCGGTGTACAGGCGGTACACCACTTTGGCAGCGTGAATTACCGCCTGCTGGTCCTCGGCTTGGTCCAGGCGGTTCATCAGGCCACGGTAGGTGGCCATGTGGTCCTGGTCCAGGGCGCCATGGGAACTCAGGTAGCTGAACGCCTGGTCCGGCAAGCCGAGGCTGCTCTGCAGGGTACCGGCAGCCTGGGTGGCCAGGGCAATGCTGGTGCCTTCGAGCACGTTGACCATGCCGAACAGCCCGACCGGGTTGCCACGGGCAATCTGGTCGTAGAGAAAGGCCACCATCAGCTCGACAGGCAATGCCGGGCGGCCGCCCGCCACCTGGTGGGGGTCGCCACCGCAGGCGGCGATGTCATCGAGAATCCAGCGCTCATGGCCGTATTCTTCCTCGATGTACTCGCACACTGCGCCGCGCAGCCACTCCAGCCGCGCCGGCAAACGGGCCCCGCAGGCCATCATCAAGGGTACGGTGTGCCGCACGTGGTGGTAGGCCTGGGTCAGAAAGGCCACGTAGGCCTCGAGGCTGGCCTTGCCGGCCAGCGCGTCGCGGATGACCGGGACGCTGAACAATGCCGTACGCTCGTCGGCGGTTTCCTGCTGCAGCGTATCGAAGAAAAACATGGCAAACCTCGTGGGTCATTGAAGGTCGGATAACAGGGACTGGTAACACCGCAGGATCTGTTCGCGGCGTGGCCGGCCGTTGGCGGTAAGGGTTTGCCCGGCGGCACTCAAGGGTTCGGGCAGGCGCCGCCAGGCATGCACCCGGGCATAGTCCGGCAGGCCGGCATTGGCCTGACGGATGGCCTGTTCGAGGGTGTGGTCGTCAGCCTGCGGGTCCAGCGGCCAGATCAGCGCCAGGTTGTGCGCCAGGCCTTCGCCGTGGACGAACGCCTGGGCGATCACCCCGCCCTGGGTCAGTTCGGCCTCGACCCACTCGGGGTTGACGTTGCGCCCGAAGCTGGTGCTGTACTGGTGCTTCTTGCGCCCGGCCAGGTACAGGAAACCGTCGCTGTCGAAGTGGCCCAGGTCACCGGTCGGCAACCACGGCTCGCTGAAGGGCGGCTCGCCCAGGTAGCCGAGCAACGCCGAACCGGCCACCTGCACTTCGCCGTCTTCGGCAATGCGCACCTGCACATGCGGCAGCGGCCGCCCGACACTGCCCGGGCGGTGCGCCCCGGGGCGATTGAGGCATACCACCGAGGCGCATTCGGACAAGCCATAGCCCTCGAACACCGGCAGCCCGACGGCCTCGGCCCGGGCCAGCAGGCTCGGTGCCACCCGCGCGCCGCCCACCGCCACGAAGCGCAACGGGCCGACCCGCATCAGGCCGCGCTCGATGGCAGTGACCAGCCCAAGCAGCAGTTGCGGCACCAGGATCAGGCTTTCGGCACCACTCAAGGCGATGGCGCCCAGCAATTGCTTGAAGTCGACCTGGCTGGCACCGCGAAAGCCCAGTTGCGTCTGCGGGTACAGGGCAATGCTCGCCCCGGCCAGCAGGGCCGCGTACAGGCCCAGGTTCTCCAGCAGCACCGCCAGGGGCAATACCGCCAGGTACTTGCCTGGCGCCGTGGGCCGGCTGGCGGCCTCCAGTTCACGCGCTACCCGCAGCATGGCATCGGCGCTCAGGCATACGCCCTTGGGTGCACCGGTGCTACCGGAGGTGTAGGTGACTTTCGCGGTACCCGGTTGCAAGGGTGCGGCCGCTGGCGGCTGCCGGCTCCAGAAGCGCTCACTGGCAGTGAAGCCGCTGGCGTGCAAGTCGTCAGCGAAGGCCTGGTCGGCCAGCGCCAGCACCGCCCCGCTCTGTGCCAGGCAGTGGCGGCGCTGGGCACTGCTGAAGAACGCCGGCAGGATGACGATGGGGCGCGCCGCGAACAGCGCTGCCAGGTCCCAGAACAGCGCCTCGGGGCCGTTTTCCAGGGCCAGGGCGAAGGTGCCCGATTGCTGCGCGCTCAACCAGGCCTGGCGTTGCTCGACCTCGTCCAGCAATTGTTGATAGGTGAATGGCCCGCCAAGGCCCAGCAACGCCGGTTGCGCCCCTCGGTGGCGGGCATGCAGTTGCAACACTTCCCTGAACAGCTGGCATTCACGCGGCATGGCCGGCCTCCTGCACGCTCGCGGGCAGGCCCAGCCGCTCGAAAACGCCGCCGCGGGCCAGGGCTGCATGGCCGTAGTCGATGTTGCCGATGAACACTTGCGGGTGCTGCGCGTAGTAACTGCCCCAACTGTCGGCATCGCCGTTCAACCGGCCAGGGTCGGCCACGGCCAGCGCCGTGGGCACCAGGCCCAGGCGATGAAAGCTGTTGACCAGGGTCGCAGCACCGGTGAAGGCCACCCACTGCAAGCCGCGGGCGGCCAGCAACCAGGTCACGGCAATGATCATGATCCGCGCGCTGCCGGCGCTGAGCGCGGCCAGGTTGCCCACTTCGACCAACTGCGTACGGCTGACCGGGCTGGCCGACAGCCGGGTCACGGCCACTTCCAGCGGTTCATCCAGGTAACGCTCGATGAAGGTCGGGCCACTGCTGGCCAGGCGTATGCCGGCAGCGGCCATCAGGCGCCCGTGGCTGTCATGCAGGCCGAGCAGTTCAGGCAGGTAGTGCTGCACGTCGGCATGGTGCGCGCAGGCAAAGCGGGCGTGAATGAACTGCTCCAGCTCGTCGCGCCCCGGCTCCCCCGGGTGTTTAAGTGTCATGTGGGCAAGGCGATCGCCGTGGCTGCCGATAGCCAATGGAAACAGGCTGGCGCTGTCTGCCTGGGTCATGGCTGTCCCCCTTTCAAGTCAGGTCTCGGGGGCAGTATCAGGGGGCAATCTGAAGCCAATCTGAAGTGCTACATTTGCCATTGCCCCCATGCGCACCAACAAGGAAAACAGATGCGCCACGAATTCAGCGAAGTGCTCAACGACCTGGTCGACTACTTTCTGCTCGGCGATATCCAACTGCTCGATCGCTTCAAGCAACAGCATGAATTGCCCGACGACCTGGCCCATGCGTTCACCCACGGCGACAGCGGCGACCAGGCCGTGCGCGAAGGGATCGTGCTGCCATTGGCCGGGGTCGATAACCTGCCCTATCGCATCCTGTTCACCCTGGACAACCACACCCCTGCCCTGCGCGAACCCGGCAGCCGCCTCAAGCACCGCCGCAATGGCTATGTGCTGCAGGTCGAGCACGGTGCGCTGATGCTGTACACCTGGCGCATCCTGCAGCACTTCACGCCCAAGACACTGGGTGACCTGATGGCGCGCTACCAGGTGCCGGGGCGGCCGATCATCGAGCTGGACAATGGCTGGTATGACGTGGAGGTGCTGGCGGGTGCGCTGGTGCGGGACGGGCTGTACGAGCCGGCGTTCGAGTTCGTGTTGAAGAAGCGCTGGAGCCGGGGCGAGGCTGCCGGGGTGGATACCGGGTATGCCTTTGGGTTGCGTGGCTATTTCGACTGATGGGTTGACTGTACCGGCCTCTTCGCGGGTGAACCCGCTCCCACAGGGCACAGTGGTATCCCTGTGGGAGCGGGCAAGCCCGCGAAGAAGCCGGTACTGGCAGCCTAAACCTTCATGTGTGGTTGATATCGCGATCCTTGGTCTCCGGCAGGAAGAAGATCCCCAGCACCGCCGTCATCACCGCAATCACGATCGGGTACCACAAGCCGTAATAGATATCTCCGGTCGCCGCCACCATGGCAAACGCCACGGTCGGCAGGAAGCCGCCGAACCAGCCGTTGCCGATGTGGTAAGGCAGCGACATCGAGGTGTAGCGGATACGCGCCGGGAACAGCTCCACCAGCCAGGCCGCGATCGGGCCGTAGACCATGGTTACGTAGATCACCAGAATGGTCAGCAGCAACAGCACCATCGGGTAGTGGATCTTCGCCGGGTCGGCCTTTTCCGGGTAGCCGGCTTCCTTCAACGCTCCGCTCAAGGTCGCGGTAAAGGCGTCGCTCTGTGCCTTGAAGTCCGCTGCCGCCAGGCCACTGCCATCAAAGCTTGGCAGCACCCGTTCACCAATGCGGATCTGCGCCACGCCGCCAGGCTCGGCCGCTTCGTTGGTATAGGGGATGGCCCGCTTGGCCAGCAGGCTCTTGGCGATATCGCACGAGCTGGTGAATTTGGCCTTGCCCACCGGGTCGAACTGGAACGCGCACTGGGCAGGGTCTGCCATCACCACCACCGGGTTCTGCTCCTGGGCGACGAACACGTCCGGGTTGCCGTACTGGGTCAGTGCCTTGAAGATCGGGAAGTAGGTCAGCGCGGCGATGATGCAACCGGCCATGATGATTTTCTTGCGGCCGATGCGGTCGGACAGGCTGCCGAAGAAGATGAAGAACGGTGTGCCGATCAGCAGCGAACCGGCAATCAGCAGGTTGGCGGTCTGCGGCTCGATCTTGAGCATCTGCAACAGGAAGAACAGCGCATAGAACTGCCCGGTGTACCACACCACGGCCTGGCCGGCGGTGCCGCCGAGCAGCGACATGATCACCACCTTTAGGTTGTCCCAGCGGGCGAACGATTCGGTCAGTGGCGCCTTGGACGCCTTGCCCTCGGCCTTCATCTTCATGAACACCGGCGACTCGTTGAGCTGCATGCGGATGTACACCGAAATCGCCAGCAGCAATATCGACAGCAGGAACGGCACCCGCCAGCCCCAGGCCTCGAACACCTCGTTTCCCATGGCCGTGCGGCAGGCCATGATCACCAGCAGCGAGAGGAACAGCCCCAGGGTGGCCGTGGTCTGGATCCAGGCGGTGAAGAAGCCGCGCCGGCCCTTGGGTGCATGTTCGGCCACGTAGGTGGCCGCGCCGCCGTACTCGCCACCCAATGCCAGGCCCTGCAGCAGGCGCAGGCTGATGAGGATGATCGGCGCGGCCACGCCGATCGTGGCATAGCTGGGTAGCAGGCCCACCACAGCGGTGGACAGGCCCATGATGACGATGGTGATGAGGAAGGTGTACTTGCGCCCGATCATGTCGCCCAGGCGGCCGAACACGATGGCGCCGAATGGCCGCACGGCAAAGCCGGCGGCAAAGGCCAGCAAGGCGAAGATGAACGAGGTGGTTTCATTGACCCCGGCAAAGAAATGCTTGGCGATGATCGCCGCCAGGGAACCGTACAGGTAGAAGTCGTACCATTCGAATACCGTGCCCAGGGATGAGGCGAAGATGACCTTGCGCTCCTCCCGGGTGATACCGCGTTGGGGCGCGCTGCCCGTGGATGTGCTGTCGAGAACCGCCATGGGGTGCCTCCGTCTTGTCGTCATGCAGGCCGGGAGCACCTCAAATCTTTTTCACCATCGCACCCAGGCCCTGGGGGGCTTGCTTTGGATATGCGAAGCACGACGAGGCAGGCCGCCTCGGATCGCAGCAAGGTAACTGAAGCATAATAGGCTTTGCCGGGATATCCACTTGAGCCTTGCGCAATCCGTGTAGGACCGCGTCAGCCTGGGGAGAAAGGTCAGCGCAAGAACTGCAGGACTTCCGTCAGTACCCGTTCGGCCTGCTCCCGATGCGGCACATGGCCACAACCTTGCAGCAGGCGCATCAACCCCGGGCCGCCAGCCAGCGCCACCAGCCGCTCGGGGTGTGCCGGCGAGCCGAACTCGTCGTTGTCGCCATGCAGGCTCAACAGCGGGCAGCGTACCTGCGGCAGCAGCGCATCCAGGCTCCAATCGGCAAAGTGCTCGGACAACCAGTTGTCCACCCAGGCACGCAATACCCACTCGGCCTTGCCGCCGTGGTAGCGCTCCAGCCGATGCAACTGCCCGGGTTCGGCAAACTGCTGGTCGGCCACGCGAATGCCCTCAAGGGTACGGGCCTCGACAAACGCCTGCGCCGATTCGGTAATCAACCCCACACACTGGCTGGCGAAGGCCGCCGCACAGGCCACGGCCATGCCGCCGCCAACGCTGTGGCCGAAGACAATGAAATCGCCAATGCCAAAATGCTCGCGCAGCGCCGTAAACCCCTGCTGCGCCTCGTCCTCGACAAAGCCCAGGCGCAAGCTGCCGGGGTGGGCGTCGGAGCGGCCAAAGCCCAGGCGATCGTAGGCGATTACCCGGTGCCCGGTGGTTTGCGCAAGCTGCGCCGGGAACTCGCGCCACAGGGCAACGCAACCCAGCGAATCGTGCAGCAGGACGATAGGCGCGCCCTGCGCCTGCAGCGGCGCCCACTCCTGGGCGAACAGCTTGCCTTGTGCGGTGTCGATCCAGTGCTCGCGGGTGTGCAGGTTGCTCATGGAGCCTCCGTTGCCGGTACCGGCCCTTTCAGCTCGACCTGGTTGCCATCAGGGTCGTAGCAGTACAGCGACAGCCCCTCGCCTTCGGCGCCATAGCGTTTTTCGGCAGGTTCGACTTCAACCCCCGCAGCTTGCAGGTAGGCCGTAAGTGCAGCCTCGTCGAACGGCTCGATGCGCAGGCAGAAATGGTGCAGGTTGCGCCCCTCGATCCCCGGCGCCGCCCCACCAGGCTTACCCAGAGGACCGTCCAGGGTCACCAGGTCGATCATCGCCGTGCCTGTGGCCAGGTGGACCATTCCCAGGTCTTCGCGCACGCGGCTGACCGTGCAGCCGAGCAGTTGGGTGTAGAAAGCGACACTGCGCTCCAGGTCGCTGACCCGCAGGACGAGGTGGTCGATGTGCTTGATGACGAATGGTCGCATGCCAAGGCTCCTTGTGGCCGCTGGATTCCTGTGGGAGCGGGCGTGCCCGCGAATCAGGCGCTGCGGTGAATGGCACGGGCTTCGCCCGCTCTCATGGAACTGCACATAACGCATTGAATTAGCAGGGACCCTGTGGGAGCGGCTTTAGCCGCGAACACCGGCGCAGCCGGTGCCATGCACCGCGTTGGATTCTTCGCGGCTAAAGCCGCTCCCACAGGGTACGAGGATCGCTTGCGAATTCAGTTATCTGCGCGACAGCGCAGCCCAAAGAGCTGGACAACTTCCCACAAGGGATCACGCAAGCCCGATGAGATTCACCACCATAGCCCACGTGCGCATGGCATGACCATATCCAGTTACTCGTTTACCAACCGTTGCAGCACGCCCCCTTCATGGCGGGCCAGTATACGCAGCAGTTGATCGACCAGCGCCCGGTCCGGCGCATCCAGGTGGAAGTGGTGCCCGCCCGGATGCCAGGAGATCTTCGCCTGGCTGGGCAAGGCCGCCTGGCGCCGGGTAAAGGCCTCACCGGTGAATGCCCCCTGGCGGCCGAACAGCAGGTACAACGGGCAACGGATCTGGCTGAGCAGGTCGCAGGCTTCGCGCTCGGTCAGCGGCATGGGTTCGGGCAGTACCAGGCGTGGGTCGTGGCGCCAGCAATAGCCCTCGCCCAGTTGCAGCAGGTCACGCAGCGCCAGCAGCCGTGCCGCCTCTTCCGACAGCCCGGTATCCAGGCGCTCGCGGCGTTGTTCCAAGGCTGTGTCCAGGTCCTCGAAACGGCCGACGTCCGGCTCGGCAAAACCCTGCAACTGGCTGCGCTGCACCATGCGCTTGAGCCGGTAGGCCCTGGCCAGGTGCTGCACGCGGTCGTCCTCGGCCACCGTGAACGGTGCGCCCATGCCGTCGAGGAAGGTCATGCTGGCAATACCGCTGGTCATGGCCGCCAGCAGCGACGCCACCCCGGTGCCCATGCCATGGGCCAGCACATGGAATTGCGCCAGGCCCAGGCTGTCGGCCACCGCCAGCATGTCCTCGGCATGTTCCCACAGGTAGTAGCCACTGTCGTGGCGGCGATGGTCCGAGCGGCCGTGGCCGACCAGGTCGGGAGCGACCACGAAGCAGCCGTCGAGCATCGGTGCCAGGCGCTCGAACGAGGCGGCGTTGTCCAGCCAGCCATGCAGGGCCAGCACCGGGATGCCGTCCTCCGCGCCCCAGGTCCGTACCGCAATTTCAATACCGTCGAGGTCCAGCAGGTGATCCTTGGGACTGCACAGCGAATGCATCGTAGTTCTCCCTGATAGAGCGCCGGCCCATGGCCAGGCATCACATGACACCGACCCATACCCCACACGCCGGCGTCATCCACACGACATGCCTACCCCATGCCTTGCGCCACCATCTCCCAACAGCCCTGCCCGCGCTGCTCCCCTACCGACGCTCTCGTGCACAGGACCGACCTGTGGATTCAACTAAATACCACCGCATGCCGAGGCGAAACCTGTCGACTGGCGCCTCCATTGACCACGGAGACTTCAGCATGACCAGCACACCCGTGCCTTTCCATCAGGCCCAGATTGTCCGTAACCTGCCTACCTGGTGCCGAACGATGCACCCCGACCATACCCGCCGCGTCGTGCAGAGCGTGCGCAAGGACTACCTCGACGAAAACGGCTCGCCTTACGCCTGGTACGCTGCAGCCAGCGATGAAGACAAGGCGCGTTTACGACAGCTGATCAGCGCCCGCAATGCCGGGTTCAAAGCGCTGCAAGCCTTGCTCGATGACTTCAGGCAGATCAGCGAATTCTGCAAGCCTTTGCTGGAGGGCCGGTTGGGCCCGGATGTCGAAGTGGACAAAGCCCAGTACCTGCACCAGCCGTTCAAGGTGTACACCACGCTGGAAAATGCCCCAGGCCTCGATTTTTCACTCGGCGGTGACGATACGTACATCAAGCGCCCCGAAGGGCCGCCACAGAAGCGCTCGCTGCTGGAGGCCGCACTGCACAATTTCGAAGGCCCCGACGAAGTGGGCCCGTTCGACACCCTTACCCTTGGCCCGGACAACGTCGCTTCACTTCCAGGGCTCGAGCCCGAAGCGTTCGTGAACCTTTGCCGAAGCCTGGACCTCGGCCAGCAGTATCAAGACCACCTGCAGGGCATTTATGAAGGCTCCAGAAAGGCCGCGATCGAACAGCAGTGGATCGATGCAAGCCAGCAGGCACTGAAAACCGAGGCAATGATCGCCTACCTCAAGGGCCTGCTGACGCCCAAAGGCCACGAAGCTCTGGTACAGCTATGCGACAACGAAAGCACGCCGCGTTACGGCGACTACAAAATCCGCTGCTGGCGCTTCAGCCTGTTCGGCATCCCGCTACATGGCGTACTGCTGATAGGCCCCGATGAAGCCGACCAGACCAACCCCTGCATGCTCTACATTCCCCACGATTCCGAACACTCGGTGAGGGAGTTTGCTTCTTTGCAAAAGGCCGGCTCACTCATGCGTCAACGCCTGCTGCAGACCACGTTTCGCCAGCACTTGATCAGCTTCGCTGACCAGGACAACCAGGTCGAACTCAGCCGCAAGCTCGAAAATGCCCTGTTCGAGCATGGCACCTCCACGCGCAAACCCAAGGACAAGCCTGAGCTGCACTTCAAGCGAACCCGCCTGGCCTTTCCCATCTGGCAAGTGCTTTACAGGGACCACAAGCGCCGCATCAAGGCGAACGCCAGAACGATCGCGGTACCGACCGCAGATGCCGACGCCAAGGCACGCAAGGAGCGGCTGCAGCACTGGCTGGACGCAGGCATGAACGTACTGAACGTGGCCGCCTTCTTCGTGCCTGGGCTGGATGCCGCGATGCTTGGGGTATTTGCCTACGACCTCATGGATTCAGTGTTCACCGGGTTCGAAGCCTGGGAAGAAGGCGATACCCAGGAAGCGCTGCAGCAGCTCGAGTCACTGGCCATCAATGCCGCCGTGATCGCCGGTTTTGCCGTCGGCAGCAGCGCGGTCAAGGCATCAGGGTTCGTCGATGCGCTGGAAAGCGTCTGGAAAAGTGGCCGCGAACGGCTTTGGCACCCCGACATGGGCCCTTACAGCACTTCGAGCTCGTTGCCGGTGGGTGTGCAGAAAAATGCCCAAGGGCTCTACATCATCGATGGCAAAACCCACGTTTGGCTTCAAGGCAAACTGTATGAGGTATTCGAAACCGACGGACAGTGGCATGTGCGCCACCCGGACGCCCCCGATGCCTACACTCCGGCCTTGCGCTACCTCGGCGACCAGCGCTGGCAGTTGGCCCACGACAACCCGCTCGAATGGGATGATGCGCAGCTGCTCGAGGGGCTGGGCCGGTTCGGCCAGGGGCTGGATGCATCGGAGAAACTTGCCGCCTTGCGCATTACCGAAGTTGACGCAGACACCTTGCGTCGCAGCCAGGTCACCGGCTCGCGGCCGCCGGCTCTGCTGGCCGATACCTTGCTGCGCCTGCGACTGGCTGACGATGTGGAGGGCATCATCACCCGGGTACGTCATGGCCAGCCTTTGGCTGCACATATGAACTTCGCGCTGCCGGAACTGGTGCAGATGCCTGGCTGGCCCGCGCAATACAGGCTGAAGGTCTTCACCGGTGCCGAAAAATGGGGGGAGGCAGCCTATTTCGGTGCGGAGCCAAAAGCAGACACAGTACAGATCGAGATCGGCCGCGAAGAGCTTGACGATGGCGAACTGAGCAAGATTGTCCTGGCGGGGATGGATGAAGATGTCCTAGAGCAGCTACTACCCGATACGCCAGTCGAGCAGCGCCCGGGCGCCCTTGACGAGCTATTGGCCAACCGCCTGACAGCACGTCGTCGCGAAGTCTTCGCGAGCATGCTGAAAAGCCATCGCGCAGCGCTTGGCGACGAAGCGCAGACCTTGGGCCGCCAATTCCCCGGTTTGCCTGACAATGCCCTGGAAGAACTCGTCGCGCATGCCGACAGCACCGAACGCGAACGCCTGAAGAGCGGGCGCGTGCCCTTGCGTGTGGCTGAAGAAGCCCGTTACCTGCAGGCCCGCGCCCGCCTCGATCGTGCCTTGACCGGCCTGTACCGACCAAACCTGGCCAATGCCGACAGCCAAGTGCTGCGTGATGCATTGGTAGCCGAACAGCCGCAGGCGAGTGAAGCCGAGCTGTTCGCCAGCGCCCTCGGCGACCGCTCGGGTTGCGCCGTGCTGCTTGGCCAGCAGCCTATCAGGCCTGGCTTTCGCTCGCCCATGCGCCTGGCACATGGGCGAATCGGTTACCCACTCAGTGGCCGAGGAGCAGGCCCTCTCGGCGAAAGCGCCGCGACACGCCGGCTCAAGTCACTTTTCCCCTCACTGAACAGCAACGAGATCAGCGCCCTGAGGGCCGAACTGAGCCAGACCGGTGACCTGGGCACGGCAGTGCGGCAACTGCAGGCAGAGTGGCAAGATCTGAAACGCTATCTGGAAACGTGGTACCTGACCCCACGCGACATCAGCCAGCGCTTCGAGCGACAACAATGCGCCGACCGCCTCAAGGCTGCCTGGCGGCGGGAGGGTCCCGGCAACCTGGACACGCTCGTGCTGGAGCGAATGCAGTTACCCGAGTTGCCAGCGATCACAGCCAGCCTGCCCCACATCCGTGAACTCAAGCTGAACGAGCTGCAACTGCAACGACTGGACAGGGCGTTCCTGTCACGCTTCCCCAACCTGCAAGTGCTGGAAGTGACCAACAACCGGGAAATCGACGGGGAGGCGCTGTTCCAGGCACTTGAATCGGTGCCCAGGCTGCGCACGCTGGACCTGACCAACAACACCCTTGCTACGCTCTCTCCCACCGCACAGCGAGTGCTGGCAGCGATGCCAGACCTGCGCCAACTGAATTTGCGCCGCAACCAGCTGACACTGGATGACGCGACACTGACTTTCCTCTGCGGCCGGCCATTGGATGTCCTGAAGCTGGGGCACAATCGCATCACGCTCGATGAAAACCTCGCCATGCGCTTTCAGGACATGATCCATCCGCAGCAACTGGACCTGGACTTCAACCCGCTGCAGCACGCACCTGATGTGCGCTACATGGCGCGGCTGCAGCGCCTGAACCTGTCCAATGCTGAGTTGCAGGCATTTCCCACGGGCTTGACCACCCTGATGAGCCAGACACAGTACCAGTTGCGCTACCTGGACCTCTCATCCAACCGCATCCACCATGTTCCGGACCTGGCAAACATCCTGCGCAGTCCGTATGTGCGGGACGTCGCCGCCCGATTGCCCGAGCGCCGCTGGTTCTTCAACTACAACAATCTGGAGGCCGAAGCGACGAGGCGCCTGCGAGCCAACGGCGTCAATGTCTTCGAGCACGCACCCGAAAGGCCGGAGTGGCAAGGGCTCTGGCGCGACTCCGCGACCGACCATCAGCAGCAGTTGTGGTCCGATCTGTTCGACCAGAACGACAATGGCGACCTGCAAGCGGTGTTGGAGCGCCTGACCAACTCAGTGGAAGCACGAAGGGATGCGGAAGGCCTGCGTGCGCGAGTGTGGGAACTGTTGGAGTACGCCCATGAGGACACGGCACTGCGCGAGCGTTTGAACGAGGTGGCGCAATCCTTCCCGCCAACTTGCGGTGATGCCGGCGCCGAAGCATTCAGCGCCCTGGAAGTGGAGTTGCTGGCCAACCAGGCGTCTGGGTGGGCCCACGACACGGCCAAGCCGCTGCTCGACCTTTACCGTATGCTGTACCGTCGCGAGAAAGTCAACGAACTGGCCGATCGCATCAGCCTGCAACGCAGCTTGCGCAAGCGGGCGCTGCAGGACCATGCAGGTCAGTTACCGGACCGTGACGTGCTGGATGTCACGGCGGCGTTTCCCGATACGGACCTGGCCACAGGCCTGGTCGACGATATCGAAGTACGCCTTGCGTTGCGCCAGTCCTTGAGCGAGGTCCTCGATTTCCCCGAACCCAGCAGCGGCATGCTCTATCGCGATGCCGCAAGGATCAACCAGCAAATCATCGACAACGTTCGCGCTGCCGTGCTGGAACTCGATGCTGACACCAGTGCCAGGCAGCAGTGGATGAGCGAACAGCCGGTCTGGGTTGACTACCTCAAGCGCCAATATGCCAGTCAGTTCGAAGCCATTACCGACTTCTGGCGCCCAGGCCTCGATTACCTCTTTTATTGCCTGGACGAAAGCCAGGAGCCGATCACTTACCTGGACAAGGCGATAATACGTGCATTGGCCCCGGAAATGCCTACCCTTGCGCTGGACGAAAACGGCACGCTAAGTCGGGTTCCTCTAAAAGAGGAAGCGTATGTGAAGGCTACGAACGCCTTGACCCAGGCACAGCAGGAGGTGGAAGCCGGGCTACTGCTGAGCCTTACCCGGCAAGCGGACGTCCTCGATGCCTGAAGGCTGATCAATGACCACGCAGGTCTTCGAAGAAGACCTGCCGCCCATCCACCTGGCTCGACGCACGCGGCGCTGCCGCCGCCTCTGCGTTGGCCGCCTCCACATGCCAATAGCAGTGCCTGACCGCGCGGGTTACCGCCACATAGGCCAGGCGCTGCACCTCTTCCTTCTGCGCGGTATCGAACGGTTGGGCATCACCGGCCTTGCCCAACCCGGCCTGGCGATACACCTGGTTCTTGTAGGGTGAACTGGTCAGGTACTGGCAGTCGCCCAGCATGAACACTGCATCGGCCTGCAAACCCTTGGCACTGTGGTAGGTCAACTGGCGCAGCCGGCGCTGCTCGGCCGGCAACGCCGCCTCGGCGTGCAGCACGCCTTGCAGGTGCTCGTTCATCAGCGCCCTGTCGCTGCCCTTGCGGTACAGCATCATTACCGTCTCGCCACGCTGGTAGTGCTCGATCAGCGTTTCACCCAGGGCTGCCTCGTCACGGTCGAACACCTTGACCGGCGAGCCTGGCAACTCGGCCGCCGGGCCACTGGCCCTGGCTTTCTTGCCGGCAATCGCCGGGGTGCCCTTGACCAAGTGTTCGGCCGCGTCGATCACCTGCTGCTGGCAACGGTAGTTGTCGACCAGCATCACCCGGGTGTTGGCCGGCGACGGGAAGGCCTTGGTGAATTCCATGAAGTACTTGGGCGAACTGCCACGCCAGCCGTAGATCGACTGCCAGTCGTCGCCCACGCACAGCAGCGACGAATGCTGGGCATGGCGCCCGGTGTGCAGCGCCGGGCCGCGACGACGGATCTCGGCGAGGCTGGCGCGAAGCCAGCTGACGATCTGCGGTGACACGTCCTGGAACTCGTCGATCATCAGGTGCGCCAGCGGCCGCAGCAACGGGTCGGGCAGCAGTTGCAGGTTTTCCGGGTTGTTCTCGCCGAACAAGGCGAACATGCGGTTGTAGCTCATCACCGGCGGCGACTGGTCCAGCAGGTGCGCCTCCAGGGCCTTCCAGTACAGGGCCAGGGCCTCGAAGAACAGCGCATCGCTGTCGCCGGACGGGAAGCTCATCGCCGCCACGGCCGTGTTCACCTCCAGGCCGAGGTTCTCGATGAAGTTCGCCGCACCGACAAAGGCATCGAGCAGCGGCGCCGGGGCCAGTTCGCCCTTGACCTTGTATTCGAAGCCGGGGCCGGCCACGGCATCACCGGCCAGCGAGGCTGCCAGGCGCCGGGCCATGGCGTAGTTGTCGAGCCAGATCAGCGGCTGGTCGCAGAAGGCCTGCAACAGGGTGCGCTTGACCGCCCACTCGGCACGCACTGCCAGCTTGGCGCCGGGGCGCTGGTACTGCGCGCTTTCCGCCGGGTCGAAGCCCAGCACGAGCAAAGGCCCCTGGCCGGCCAGACGGCCATGCACATGGAAGCGGCTGCCACGGATCTGGATGGTTTCGCGGCAGGGTTCGATGCCCTTGATCGGCCAGGCGCCGGCGGCGAACCACAGGTCTTCGATCACGTCGCACAGCTCTTCGTCGCGCTGGGCAGCCAGCTGGGTTACCTGGGCGCGCTTCTGCACATCGGGGTTGTTCGGGTCCAGCGGCTTCAGCTGAAGGGCTTCGCTGCGCAACAGGCCGACCAGCTCGGCAAAACGCGGGCTCTCGCCCAGCAGCGTGCTGTAGCACTGGTTCAATTGCTGGCGCTGGGCATCGTTCAGGCGCAGGTCGAACGGGTTGCTCTCGGCCTCGGCCTCACGCCCGGCCGGCATCTCGTTGCCCAGCGTTTCGAACGCGCGCACCTGGCCAAAACCCGGCAGGCTGCGCACCAGCGGCAGGATGCGCGAATGGAACGTGCGCACCAGCTCGCGGGCCTGCAGCGGTTGCAGGTTGATCTGCCACAGGGCGAACACCTGCAACAGGCGTTTGATGAAGTCCTTGCGCGACTCGCGGGTGAAGGTGACCACGGTCATCGCATCCAGCTCGTAGCCCAGGTAGTGGCGCAACAGCAGGATGCGCAGCACCAGCGAGGTGGACTTGCCCGCCCCGGCCCCTGCCACCACGCAGGTGGACGGTGTGTCGCTGAATATCAGCTTCCATTGCGCGGCACTGGGTTGCGCCTCGGCGGGCAGGCGCTGGGCGACATCGGCCTTGAAGCGCTTTTTCAGCTCGGCAGTCAGGGGCAGGCGCCAGTCATCGAACAGGTTGTCATCCCGGCCCGGCACTGCGGCGGTGTCGGGCCGGGTATCGCGGATCACCAGCACCTGGCGCCCGGCCTCATAACCTTCCACCCGCCCGCGTTCGAACCCTTCACGCACGCCATCGGCATGGCCACTGCGCTGGCCGCAGACGTGGCCGAGGAACCAGGAGTCGCGGTGCTGGGCCTGCAGGCGGGTCAGGCCGCGCCCCAGCAGGCGGGCCGCCAGGCGGCGAAACCAGGGCAGTTGGGCAGGAGGGGTAAGGTCGGCGGGGGCCTGGGGTTGCTCGTGGGCCACGGTCACTCCGTTGAAAAACAAAATCAGCGGGCATGTTCGCCGCATCGACAAAAAATCGCCAGCGAATGCTTGCAGATCAGTGGATTAGGCGATGAAGCGGATAAAACACTCCATCGCTATCAATCTGTTTTACTGATTATTTTAAGCCGATATTTACGCTTATTTTCGATGCTTCTTTGACGCATCATGGCCTCATTCCACTGATTCAAGGAGCACGACCATGCTGCAACTGCGACCGTTCGAAAGCCTCGGCCACGCCAACCACGGCTGGCTCGACGCCCACCATCATTTCTCGTTTGCCGAGTACTACGACCCGGCGCGCATGCACTGGGGCAACCTGCGGGTGTGGAACGACGACCTGATCGCTGCCGGCAGCGGCTTCCCGCCGCACCCGCACCGCGACATGGAAATCATCACCTATGTGCGTGAAGGCGCGATCAGCCACCAGGACAGCCTGGGTAACAAAGGCCGTACCGAAGCCGGTGACGTGCAGGTGATGAGCGCCGGTACCGGCATCGTGCACAGCGAGTACAACCTGGAAGACGTCGACACGCGTATTTTCCAGATCTGGATCGTGCCGGAGCGCACTGGCGAAGCACCGCAGTGGGGTAGCCGGCCGTTCCCCAAAGGTGAGCGTGGCGAAGGCTTCGTGACCCTGGCCAGCGGCCGTGCGGGCGATGAGGACAGCCTGCAGATCCGCACCGATGCGCGGTTGGTGGCTGCCACCCTGCGTGCCGGCGAAACTGCCGAGTACCGCTTCGATGCCGCACGCCGGGGCTACCTGGTGCCGGCCAAGGGGCTGGTGGAGGTCAACGGGCTGCGTGCCAAGGCGCGCGATGGCGTGGCGATCGAGCAGGAGGAGGTGCTGCGGGTGACCGCCATCGAGGATAGCGAGATCGTGCTGGTGGATGTGGCCTGAGGCCTGTCCTTGCAAGTTCGCATTTAGGTGTTCCCCTGTGGGAGCGGCCTTGCGTCGCGAAAGGGCCGCAAGGCGGCCCCGGCAATTTCGGCTGTGATGCCGAGATCCTGGGGCCGCTACGCAGCCCTTTCGCGACGCAAGGCCGCTCCCACACGATCACCACGGCCCGATAAGACCATGCTTTAACCTGTGGGAGATTACCCAGCCCTTTGGGCTGCGCTGTCGCACAGATAACTGAATTCGCAAGCGATCCTCGTACCCTGTGGGAGCGGGCGTGCCCGCGAAGAATCCAACGCGGTGCCTGGCACCGGCTCCGCCGGTGTTCGCGGCGGTTCGACGCCTCGACACGCCCGCTCCCACAAGGTCACTGCCAACTAAATGAGTTATGTGTTGTTCTATGAGAGGCGGCTCCGGCAATTTCGGCTGTGATGCCGAGATCCTGGGGCCGCTACGCAGCCCTTTCGCGACGCAAGGCCGCTCCCACAGAACTGTACATGACTCATTGAATTAGCAGGGACTCTGTGGGAGCGGCTTTAGCCGCGAACACCGGCGCAGCCGGTGCCATGCACCGCGTTGGATTCTTCGCGGCTAAAGCCGCTCCCACAGGGTACGCGGACCGCTTGCGAATTCAGTTCTCTACGTGACAGCGCAGCGCAAATGCATGCCCGCATGATGACTGCATGCACTAGCCTCGTGAGGCCACTTCGGCGAGCACCTCGGCCGAGGTGGTGACCTGGCGGAAGTGATGCTTCCACAGGTCGATGCCCAGCTTGCCCGACCTGTCGAGCGAAGAGCCTACCGTCATGTCGGTGACCAGGGTGGGCATCAGCCCCGCATCGAACAGGGCGAAACCGGCGGCCAGCACACAGGTTTCGGTCTGCAGCCCACATACCAGCACGCGCTCCACACCCAATTTCTTGATGTATTCGATGGCCTCGGCGCTCTGCCCGTAGCCATGCTTGACGAACACCTGGTCGGCCTCGACCAGGCTGTCGTCCTCGGCCGCCGGGTGCCAGCCAAGCTGGCGCTCGAACGGCGTGACCTGTTCGTCGTGCAACTCGACCGAGGCGATGGTGGGGATGTTCGCCGACAACCGGCGCAGGCCATCGACCAGCCACTCGGGCGGGCTGAAGGTGGACTGGACATCGACAATGAGCAAAACCTGGCGCATGGGCGGATTCCGGGCATGGGCAAAGGCGCGGAGTATAACGCGATCGCCTGTGGCAAAGGCCTCAATGCCACGCTGCCAGGCTGTCCCCCTGGCGGAAGAATGCCCTCAGGTGCTCGACGAAGCACGACACCTTGGCCGACAGGTTCAGGCGTTCCAGGTACACCGCATAGATATCCGCAGGCGGCGTGTGGTAATCGCCCAGCACCTCCACCAGGCGCCCGCTGCGCAGGTGGTCGGCCAGGTTCCACTCGGCCCGCAGCAGGATGCCCTGCCCGTCCAGCGCCCAGTTCAGGGCGACCTCGCCATCGTTGGTGCTGAGGCTGCCACGCACCTTCACCGACTCGCTCTGCTTGCCGCGGCTGAGCCGCCAGATACCGAACGCGGCGTCGTTCTGGCGCAACACGATGCAGTTGTGGCTGGCCAGGTCCTTTGGCGATTCGGGGGTACCGTGGGCTTCCAGGTAACCGGGCGACGCGCACAATCGGCGGCGGTTGGCCGCGATCTTGCGGGCGATCAGCCGCGAGTCGGGCAGATCGCCAAAGCGGATGGCCACGTCGATGGCGTCGTTCGGCAGGGCAATGGGGCGGTCGGTCAGGTGCAGCTGCACCTCCACCTCGGGGTAGCGCTTGGCAAACGACGACACCGCCGGCCCCACGTGGGTACGGCCAAAGCCCAGCGGCGCATTGACCCGCAGCAAGCCCTTGGGCTCGGCGCGGCTGCTGGACACCTGCCGCTCCATTTCCTCGATCTCGCCCAGTATGCGCTTGGCATTCACCAGGTAAGTCTCGCCCTCGGCGGTAAGGCTGATGCTGCGTGTGGTGCGGTTGAGCAGGCGCACGCCCAGGCGCTGTTCCAGCTGGGCCAGGCGCTTGGAGACCGCAGGCGGGGTCAGGTTCAGTTCGCGAGCAGTGCCCGCCAGGCTACCCACCCTGATCAGCTGGGTGAAGAACGCCAGCTCCGATACCGGATTCATAATTAACCTGAGGGAAACAATGAGTTGAATTTCATTGTATTACAGCGTTTTTGAAAAACCATTACCTTTTGCCCTGCGTGATTAACCACAAGAAAGCTGGGCTCTTCGGCCGCCAAGGCCAGGTGTGACCTGCACCCCTCACGAGCAGCCCGGCCGCCAGATAAATCCGACTCACAACAATAATTCGGAGACGGCAATGGCCAAGCGATTGTTCGGCAAGTTGTTCGGCAAGCTCTACGTACAGGTATTGATCGGCGTAACCCTCGGGGTGCTGATCGGAGTGTTCTGGCCACAGGTTGGCGCTGACCTGAAGCCCATTGGTGATGCCTTCATCAAACTGATCAAGATGGTCTTCGCCCCGATCATCTTCGCCACGGTGGTGCTGGGCATCGCCAAGATGGAAAACATGAAGGAACTCGGCCGCGTCGGCGTGCGTGCGCTGATCTACTTCGAAGTGCTGTCCACCTTTGCCCTGGTACTGGGGCTGGTGGTGGTCAACATCGTGCAGCCCGGCCAGGGCATGAACGTCGACCCTGCCACCCTGGATGCCAAGAGCATCTCCACCTACACCGCCGCGGCAGCCGGCAACAGCGGCGGGTTCATCGATTTCCTGCTGCATGTGATACCCGGCAGCGTGACCGATGCCTTCGCCAAGAACGAGATCCTGCCGATTCTGCTGTTCAGCACCCTGTTCGGCATCGCCCTCTCCCACCTGGGCCCGCGCGGCAAGCCGATGGTGGATGTGCTCGAAGCGTTCTCCCACGGCATGTTCTTCATCGTCGGCATGATCATGCGCGTGGCACCGCTGGCCGCCTGCGGGGCCATGGCCTTCACCGTAGGCAAGTACGGGCTGGGCTCGATCGTTTCGCTGGGCAAGCTGATGGCGACCATGTACCTGACCTGCTTCCTGTTCGTGGTGGTGGTGCTGGGCGCCATTGCCCGGCTGTGCGGCTTCAACCTGTGGAAGTTCCTCAAGTACCTCAAGGAAGAACTGTTCACGGTACTGGGTACCAGCTCATCCGAGTCGGTGGTGCCGCAACTGATGAACAAGCTGGAAAAGGTTGGCGTGTCCAAGCCTGTGGTCGGCCTGGTGATCCCCTCGGGCCTTACCTTCAACCCGGACGGCCAGTGCATCTACTACACCATGGCCGCCATCTTCATCGCCCAGGCCACCAACACACCGTTGACCCTGATGGACCAACTGATCGTGCTGGGTGTGCTGCTGCTCACCTCCAAAGGCTCTGCAGGCGTAACCGGCTCGGGCTTCATCACCCTGGCCGCGACCCTGGCGACCATGGACAACATCCCGGTGGCCGGCATGGTCCTGCTGCTGGGCGTGGACCGCTTCATGTCCGAAGCCCGGGCCATCACCAACACCATCGGCAACGCGGTCGGCACCGTGGCCATCGCCAACTGGGTGGGTGCGCTGGACAAGCAGCGCATGGCCCAGGCCCTGGACGGCCAGCTGCCGGCCGACCCCGAACCCGAGGCCGCTGTGCCGCACCCTGCCCTTGCACGCATGGAGGTCGGCACACCCGCACCCTGACCTTTCGAAAAACAGCAAAAAGAACCCGCCTTGTGATGCAGTGAGGAAATAATCATGGACAAAGAACAGCCGTGTCATCGCTTACCGACGTGATGGCCAAGTTCACCGCCTATATCGGCAAGCGCCTGCCCCGCGACGTCAAGGAAAAGACCGCCAAGTTGCGCGCCGCCGAAACCAACCCGCTGGCCATCGCCGTGTACGACTCGATGGCCGACAACCAGGAATACGCCGACAAGCTCAACCGGCCCAGCTGCCAGGACACCGGCGTCATCCAGTACTTCGTCTCGGCGGGCGCGCGCTTTCCGCTGCTGGGCGAGATGGAAGGCATCCTCGAGAACGCCACCAGGGAAGCCACCATCCAGGGGCCGCTGCGCCACAATGCGGTGGAAACCTTCATCGAGAAGAACACCGGCACCAACACCGGCTCGAAGATCCCGTGGCTGGACTGGGAAATCATTCCCGATGCCGACTACGCCATCGTCGACGTGTACATGGCCGGCGGCGGCTGCACCCTGCCTGGCTCGGCCAAGGTACTGATGCCGGGGCAAGGCTATGAAGGGGTGACCGAGTTCGTCTTCGATGTCATTACCTCGCGCGGTGTCAACGCCTGCCCGCCACTGCTGGTGGGTGTAGGGGTATCGACCTCGGTGGAGACGGCGGCACGCCTGTCGAAGAAGGCCATCCTGCGCGAAGTGGACTCAAGCCACCCCAACGAAAGCGCGGCGATGATGGAAAAGCTGCTGGAGGATGGCCTCAACGAAATCGGCATCGGCCCGCAGGGCCTGACCGGCAACAGCAGCGTGATGGGCGTGAACATCGAGTCTTCGGCCCGCCACCCGTCCACCATCGGTGTGGCGGTGTCCACCGGCTGCTGGGCGCACCGCCGCGGCAAGATCCGCATCAACGCCGACCTCTCCTACGACATCCTCTCGCACGAAGGGGTAGTACTGTGAAAAAGATCCTGAGCACACCTATCAGCGACGAAGACCTGGCCAACCTCAACGTGGGCGATGTGGTCTACCTCACCGGCCAACTGGTGACCTGCCGTGACGTTGCCCACCGCCGGCTCATCGAACTGGGCCGCGAGCTGCCGGTCGACTTGCGTGGCGGCGCGATTTTCCACGCAGGCCCCATCGTCAGGAAGAAGGACGATGGCAGCTTCGAGATGGTCTCCATCGGCCCGACCACCAGCATGCGCATGGAAAAGTTCGAGAAGCAGTTCATCGAGCAGACCGGCGTAAAGCTGATCGTCGGCAAGGGTGGCATGGGCCCGGAGACTACGACCGGTTGCCTGGAAAACAAGGCAGTGCATGCAGTGTTCCCGGGCGGTTGCGCGGTGCTGGCGGCGACCCAGGTGGAAGAGATCGAGCGTGCGGAATGGCAGGACCTGGGCATGCCGGAGACGCTATGGGTGAACCGCGTGCGCGAGTTCGGCCCGTTGATCATCTCCATCGACACCAAGGGCAACAACCTGTTCGAGCAGAACAAGGCCCGGTTCAACGAACGCAAGGGGGCGGTGATCGAGAAGATCAACAGCCAGGTGCGGTTCATCAAGTAACTGCGTGCGACATGGGGCCGCTTTGCGGCCCATCGCGACACAAGGCCGCTCCTACAGGGGATCTCCTGTAGGAGCGGCCTTGTGTCGCGACGGGCTGCGCAGCAGCCCGTGCATTTCAAGCCAACAGCTTTTCCTGCGGTTCCTCAAACCGACAGGTTGAAGTCCGCTGCGGTCACCGTGGTTGCATCCGCCACTCCCACCAGGCGGATGGAGTCGGTAGCACCGATGCTGACCAGCGTGTCCGCGCCGTCATCGGCGATGGTAACGTTGGCGGCAAAGGTGGCCGCGGTGATGTTGAAGGCGGTGATATCCAGCAGGTCCTGCCCACCCGTCGCATCGCTGTCGAAGTTGATGATCAGGTCATTGCCGAAGCCTGCGGCGAACTGGAAGACATCATTGCCATCAGTGGCCATCATCGTGTCATCGCCCGCGCCGCCGTTGACCGTGTCGTTGCCAGCCGCACCGTTGATGAAGTCACTGCCGTTACCACCCGACAGGATGTCGTTGCCATCATCGCCGAACAGCGTGTCGTTGCCTGCCCCACCGTTCAGGATGTCGACACCGAGACCACCATCCAGGCTGTCGTTGCCGTCGCCACCGTTGAGGGTGTCATTACCTGAGCCACCAGTGATGACGTTATCCAGGGCGTTACCGGTACCGGTGAAGTTGGCGGCGCCGAAGTACCTCAGATTCTCCAGGTTGTTGCCCAGCGTCCAGCTGGTCAGCGTCGTGCGCACCAGGTCGGTACCACCGCCGGCCTGTTCAACGAGCACGTCGCCGGCATTGTCGACTACATAGCTGTCATTGCCGGCACCACCCACCAGTTGGTCGATACCCGCACCACCATTGAGGAAGTCGTTACCGGCTCCGCCGACGATGGTATTGGCCAAGGCATTACCCACGCCGACGAAGTTGCCGGTGCCGGTAAAGGTCAGGTTCTCGAGGGTCGCGGCCAAGGTGTAGGTTGCCAGGCTGGTCTGCACCTGGTCCGTGCCGCCGCCAGCAGCCTCGGTGACAGTGTCACCCAGGTTATCGACAACATAGGTGTCGTTGCCGGCACCACCTGTCATGGTATCTGCGCCTGCCCCACCGTTCAGGACATCATTGCCCGAGCCGCTGGTAATGACGTTGTTCAGGGCGTTACCGGTACCGACGAAGTTGCCGGCGCCGAAGTAGGTGAGGTTCTCCAGGTTGTTGCCCAGCGTCCAGCTGGTCAGCGTCGTCCGCACCAGATCGGTACCAGCCCCTGCCTGTTCCACCAGCACGTCCCCGGCATTATCGACCACATAGCTGTCGTTGCCGGTACCGCCTACCAACAGGTCGATCCCCGCACCGCCGTTAAGGAAGTCGTTTCCGGCTCCGCCGACGATGTTGTTGGCCAGGCCATTACCTACACCTGCAAAGTTGCCGGTGCCGGTAAAGTTCAGGTTTTCCAGGGTTGCCGCCAGGGTGTAGCTCGCCAGGCTAGTGCGCACCAAATCGGAGCCACCGCCCAACACCTCGACGACGATGTCTGCGGCGTTGTCGACGACAAAGGTGTCGTCACCAGCTCCGCCGATCATTGTGTCCGTACCGAGCCCGCCGTTGAGTGTATCGTTGCCAGCGTTGCCAGTGAGGATGTCATTACCTGAACCGCCAGTAATGACGTTGTCCAGGCCGTTACCAGTACCAACGAAGTTGGCGGCTCCGAAGTAGGTCAGGTTCTCCAGGTTGTTGCCCAGCGTCCAGCTGGTCAACGTCGTGCGCACCAGGTCAGTACCACCGCCTGCCTGCTCCACGAGCACATCGGCAGCATTGTCGACCACATAGCTGTCGTTACCGGCACCACCCACCAGCTGGTCGATACCCGCACCACCGTTGAGGAAGTCGTTGCCGGCACCACCGACGATGGTATTGGCCAAGGCATTACCCACACCCGTGAAGTTGCCGGTGCCGGTGAAGCTCAAGTTCTCCAGGTTAGCGCCCAAGGTGAAGCTTGCCAGGCTGGTCTGCACTAGGTCCGAGCCCCCGCCAGCCGCCTCGCTGATGGTGTCACCAGCGTTGTCGACGACGAAGGTGTCGTTGCCAGCGCCGCCCGTCATCGCATCTGCACCGAGCCCACCATTGAGCACGTCATTGCCGGCACCGCCGTCGAGGATATCGTTGCCCTCACCGCCATCGAGCGTGTCGTTGCCATCACCACCGAACAACTGATCAAACCCGGTCAGGCCGATGAGCGTATCGTTACCAGCCAGACCAAGCAGGACGTCGTCACCCACTGTGCCGGTCAGGGTATCTGCGGCGGTTGTACCAACCAGCGTCACGCCTGGCACCCCCGGCACTTCCGCCGTCGCTGCAGAAGTCACAGTTTCCTGGGCGCCGAAACCGTCGGTGTAGCGCACCAGCACGCGCAGTTGGAAGTGGGCCTGCGACGGACCTGGGGTGAAGGTAGCGGCAGTCGCACCAACAATGTTACTGAACGACGTACCAGTTCCTTGCTGCCACTGGAAGCTGAACGCCCCCAGCCCGTCCAGGTCGGCAATACTGCCGGTAAGCGCCGTCAACGTCTGCCCCAGGGCTGGCGTGGTGTCGCTGATCAGCACGGCACCGGTAGGCGCATCGTTGACGTTGGCCACCGGGTCGAGGATGTCGGAGGCGATGCTTTCCTGCACCCCGACGTCATCCACATAGCTGACCACCACCCGCATGTTCTGCCCCACCTGTTCCTGGGTAAGGACAAAGGTGCTGCTGATGGCGCCGGCAATATTGACCCAACCGAGCCCGCGGTTGGACTGCCACTGGAAGGTGAACTGCGGGTTGCTCAGGCCGTCGGCATCGACGATGGTCGCGGTGTTGGCGGTGAGGGTCTGGTTCTGCACCAGCAGCCCGGTCACGGTCGGCCCGGCGGTCGGCGCGCTGTTCGCCGACGAATCGACGATTTCCAGCGTGCCCTTGGCGTCCTGGTACACCGCCCGTACGCGGATGTTCAGCCCCGCCACATCGTCCGTGACCCGGTAGGTGGCGCCGGTGGCCCGGGAAACTTCGCCGGCAGCGACGAAGGTGATGTCTTCATAGACACCCGAACCTGGCAGGGTCTCGACTTGCCAGTAGTACGCCACAGGGCCGTTGATGGCGCCGCTCGCATTGGTGGCGCTGACATTGTCGGCATCGTGCACCGCCACGTTGCTCACCCGCAGCAACTGGCCGCTGACCGATGTGTCGTTACGCAGGCCGGTGACAGCGTCGAGGATCGCCAGGTGGCCCGTTGGGCCGGCGTTGACCGCAGTGCCCACACCGGAGGCCTGGGCGCTGTCGGAGAACTGCAGGCGCTCGATACCGGTCAGGCGGTCGACACCATCACGCCCGTCCACCAGGTCAGTGACGATCACCGAGTTGCCATCGACCACCACGCTATAGTCGGTGGCTACCCCCGAGAACACCGCCGTGTCGTAGCTGTCGGTGCCGCTCAGGATTTCACGGACGATCACCAGCTGGCCCGGGTTGTAGGTGCCATTGAGCATCAGCGGCACCATCGGCTCCATGCTGTCGAAGCTGGCGATTTCCGGGCCGGTGCCGTCGCTGTTGGCGCGCACGCTGATGCGCACGTTCAGCCACTTGTCACCGTCGAGGATGTCGTCGCCGCCACGGCCTTCGATCAGGTCGCTGCCGCTGCCGCCGAGGATGATGTTGCCACCGTCGTAGAACGTTGCCCCGGCAGCCAGCAGGCCGGACAGGCCGTCGATCAGGCTGATGTTGGTCAGCACGCTGCCGTTGGCGCCGTTGGTAGGCAAGGTGGCAGAAGTTTCGCTGTCACCGCGCAGGAAGTCGCCATGGGCCGAACCCGACAGGCCTTCCATGATGTCGAAGCGCACCAGCGCAGACGCGCCCGAGCCCGGTACCGGCGGCACATCGAAGAAGCGATCGCTGAAGTCAGCAGTCACGCCTTGGGCCAGGCCCTTGAAGGTCGCCCAGTCGTAGCCGGAACCACCGATGTAGCGGTCACCGAAGCCCAGGCTGCCGACCATGATGTCGTCGCCGCCTTCACCGTTGAACTTGTCGTTCTCGTTGCCACCGATGAACACGTCGTTGCCGATGATCGGGTCGTTGCCGAGCGGGTCGAAGTTGTCACCAGGCGCACCGTCCGAGGTGCCCTTCTCGATCCAGTCGTCACCTTCGTTGCCCATGTCCTGCTCGTTGGCCTTGCTGCCGAGGATAAAGTCGTTGCCCTGGCCGCCAATGGCTTCGGAGGCGTCCTCACCGGTGACGATGAAGTCGTTGCCGAAACCGCCGATGATCAGGTTGACGCCATTACCGCCGTGCAACACATCGTTGCCGTCGCCGCCCTGGATGTTGTCGTCACCACCCATGTCGCTGATGATGTCGTCGCCGGCACCACCACGCAGCTGGTCGTTGCCGTCGCCACCCTCGATGCGGTCGTTGCCGCCATCGCCCCAGACCGTATCGTCACCCTCGCTGGACACCAGGATGTCGTCACCCTCGGTGCCGCCCAGCACGATGTGCTCGGCACCGGCATAGCGGATGTAGTTGGTGTCCGGGCCTGCCGTCAGCGGGCTGTCGCGGAACACCACCTGCTCGCCGTTTTCGCCCAGTGGGTCGAGGTTGCCCAGGCCTTCGTTGAACTGCTTGCTCTGGTCCACTTCCAGGTAGAAGCCCGGGTCGGAGAACACCAGGCCCGGCAGGTGGGTGGCCGAGGTGTTGGCCATGATCAGCTTGGCGAACGAGTTGCTTTCCAGCTCGGCGTTCATCGACAGGCCGGCGGTGCGCTCCAGGTAGTAGAAGCGGTCGCCATCCTGCAGTTTCTCCATCTGGTTCTCGAACACGAAGTTGAAGGTGCTGCCGAGCATGCCGCCGAACGGTGTTTTCGCTTCGGCCAGGCCGCCAATCCACAGGTCGATGGCATCGACCCCGGTCACGGTCACTGCCCTCAGGTCATCGGCGGTACCCAGCACGCCATCCCTGCCAGGCAGCGTGACGTTGGCGTAGGCTCCGGTGCTGTTGAGGAAGTCCAGGCGATCGGTCGGCGCGCCGTCGCCGCCGAACACCAGGGCCATGGCCGCCGCGCGTTTCTCCAGCAACGTGGTGGCCCCGGTGATGGTGCTATGGGTGCCGTAGGCGGCGATGAAGTTGATCAGCGACTCCGGATGCTTCAGGTGCTGCACCAGGTCGACCCAGCTGGTGTAAGGCTTGAGCTGGGTATCGCCGGTTTGCGCGTAGATGTCGCGGCGCACAGCGTTCAACGAAGGAATACCGACGTCGCGGCCACGGGCGATGTTGATCGCCGGCAGGTCCAGCGGCAGACCGAGCAGGTTGTTGCGCAGCGCCTCGGTGACGAACTCGTCGATCTCGTTACCGGCCTGGCGGGTGACCCCGCGCACGATGGCACTGGTGGCATCCTCGGGGGTGACGCCACTGGCGGCATACGCCAGCGGGTTGAGGAACGCCGCGATCAGGCCCAATTGCTGGTCGGGGTTGGCGCTGGCCGGGTCGCTGATGACGGTGAAGTCGACGTCGAAGCGGTCGACGGTCTCGGTCAGCATCGAGTGGCCGAAGCGGTACACGGTGTGGGCGAATTCGGCCACGATCGACGCATCGAGGTCGACGTCATACACCTGGGTCGGGGCGAAGAACAGGTCGACCCGCGGTTGTACGGTGCGGGCGAACTCCTCGAACACCAGGTGCTGGTACTGCATCTCGGTACCGAACTTGGCGGCCTGGAACAGCCGCTCGCCATTCCACACCAGCGCGTCGATTGCGGCCTGGTCGGCCGGCAGCACGGTTATCGGGTTGAGCAGCCACTCGTTGATGAAGGCCAGGTCACCCGAATCGAGCACGGTGTCCATGGTCTGCGCCACCAGCCGGTTGTGCTCGGAGTGGAAGATCGCATGCACGGCAGTCAGGCCGATGTTCTCGTTGACCCGGCCGTCGCCGGCGATGTAGTGCGCATCGAGCAGTTCGTTGTCGTAGGCCAGGTTGGCGCCAGTCTGCGGGTTCACCGGCACGGCATTGCCCACATCGGTATCGGCATCAGGCACCAGTACGCCGTTGCTGAACACCGGCACGGCATTGTGGGCGATGTCGGCAAGGAACTGGTGACCGGTGCGCACGGCATTGGTCAGGTCGATCGGCGCCAGCGGGTTGCCTTCGACCTGCTGGTCGTCGGCCGTGCCGGCAATGCCGTCTGCCCCTTTCATGATCACCATCGGGAAACCGTTGGGCCCCTTGATGAAGTTGCCGTAGGCATCGGTCGCCAGTAGCGGCACGTTGTCGACGTCTGCGTCGGTCAGGTTGATGCCCAGCACGTCACGGGCTTGGGCCTTGACCACCTTCCAGGTCGCCATGCCACCAATTTCGGTGTCGTCGGCGGTACCGTAGCGGCCGTCGGCGCCCAGGTCCCGGTTGGTGATCAATCGGCCGGTGGCGATAGGCCCGTCGTCGGTCAGCAGATAGCCGCGCAGGAACACCTGGTGGGAAGGATGCGAGCTGTAGGTCTGGTTCTGATCCACGAACGGGGTGGTGGTATTGGTGTGCTCGTGGATGTCATCGGCGTTGCCGAGGATGCCATCCGGCCCAGGCAGGTTGGTGGCACGGGTCACCACCATGAAGTTGGCGGAGCCACCTTCCACGAACAGCGGATCATCCGGCTGCAGCGGGATGAAGATGGTGCCCGAGCCCCCCTTGGTGACCAGGTCCAGGCCATGGTCGAAGAACTGCCCGAAGAAGGTCATCCAGGCGTTGAACGGCGCAGACAGGCCAGCATCGGCGGCGGTGTTCTCGAACAGGTACACGTCGTGGTCGTCGGCGGTGCCGAACTGGCCGTCCAGGCCCGGGCTGGCGACGATGCGCACGCCGTCCTTGAGCACGTCGTCGTTGCCCACGGCACCGAAGTTGAGCACGCCGTCCGCACCCGGGTCATACGCGGTGGCATAGGCCGCCGGGTTGTTGGAAGTCTGGTCGACGACCAGGTTGCTGATGGTGCGCGGCTGCGAGTCGAACACCGGGCCGCTGGTCTGCTCGTAAGACGAGCCCGGAATGGCCGGCGAGCCAGGGCCGAAGAAGCCGGCCGGTGCACCTTCGGCCGGGTTGAACACCGGGTCGGTCAAGCGCGGGAAGACGTTGTCGGCGGCACCGAACTGGGTGTTGTTGATGCCGTTGAGGTTCATCAGGTTGTTGTTCGAGCCATCCACCGCACGCAAGCCCAGCGGCGCACGGATGTTGGGCAGCAGCGAGAGGATGTCTGCCCCGTTGGCATCTGCCTCGGCGATCTTGATCTGGTCGAGGATGAAGTTGAGGTCGGAACGCACCATGTGCAGCCCGGCACCGCCAGCAGTGGCATCCGCCACCGGCGTGGCTGGCGTCGGTACCACAGGCGCGCCCGGTTGCACCACGGTAGTGGGCTGGGAGAACAGCACTTCGGTGGTGCCATGGGCGTCCTGGTAGATCGCCTTGACCCGCAGCGACAACCCGGCCAGGTCCGGCGACACCTTGAACGTGGTGCCGTCGGCACTCTGGAACGCCAGGTCGCCGGCCGGCAGCAGGATGATGTCTTCGAACACGCCACTGCCCGGGGTGGCCTCGAACTGCCAGTAGTACGACACCGAACGGTCGGCGAGCGTGCCCAGCGGGTTGCCGGCACTGATGTTGTCAGCATCCAGCACGCCGGCCACGTTTACGGTAAGGACATCGCCCACGGTGATCGCACCGCCGTTGCCATCAGTAATGGCCGGGCTGCCGGTAGGCTGCGCATTCAGCCCCTCCACCAGCACCCGCTGGCTGTCGGCGAACTGCAGGCGCTCGATGTGCAGCAGGGTATCGACGCCATCGCGGCCATCGACGTTGTCGGTCACTGTCCAGACATCATCGGAAGTGTCGAGCGTACCTTTGGTGTTCTGCGTCACCGTGTACTCGCTCTGCACCCCCGAGAACACTGCCGTGTCGAACGCCGCGCCTCCCGTCGAGGTGCCGGGCAGGATTTCCCGCACGGCCTTGAGCTGGCCTGGGTTGTAGGTGCGGTCGAGCATGAACGGAATCATGTCGACCATGCTGTCGAAGCTGGCGATCTCAGGGCCGGTGTGGTTGACGTCTCCTGGGGCATACACGGCGATGCGCACGTTGAGCCACTTGTCACCGTCGATCAGGTCATCGCCCCCACGGCCTTCGATCAGGTCGCTGCCGTTGCCGCCGAGCATGATGTTGCCGGTGGCAAAGCCGGTGGTTGGCAACCCGGCATCGGCCAGGAACTGCTGCAGGCCACGGATCAGTGCCACGTTGGTCAGCGCACTGCCGGTGGCACCGCCGTGGTTGAGGATGGTCACGGCATCGACATTATCGCCCTTGAGCACATCGGCGAAGTTCGAGCCGGACACGCCCTCGACCTCGGCAAAGCGGTCGAGGATGGAAGCCGGCGAGGCGCCGACCGGGTTGAAAATACCGGTGTTCTGGTTCGGTGCGTTGCCATGGGGTTGAGCCAGGGCGGCCAGGGTCAGGTCGACGGTGACGCCAACCTGGTCATTCTTGTTGGTAATCCAGTCGAAGCCGGACATGCCGTCCATCTTGTCCTGGGCGTCGCTGCCGACAAAGATGTCGTCACCGCCCTCGCCGATCATCTCGTCAAAGCCACCGCCACCGACGAAGATGTCGTTGCCGACCACTTCGTCACCCAGCAGCGGCGCAAAGTTGTCGCCGGGCGCACCGTCCTGGGTGCCCTTCTCGATCCAGTCGTCACCCTCGTTGCCGGTCGGTGGCAGGTTGGTCTTGGCGCCGAGGATGAAGTCGTCGCCCTGGCCGCCGAAGGTGGTGCTGATGTCCTCGGTGGTGATGATGAAGTCCTGGCCGTTGCCGCCCAGGATCAGGTTACCGCCCACCAGCATGCTGCCGGCGACGATCACGTCGTTGCCGTCGTTGCCTTCCAGGCGGTTGTCGCCAAAGGAGTCGGTGATGATGTCATCACCGGCACCGCCCAGCACCGCATCATTGCCCGCACCGCCTTCCAGGGTGTCGTTGCCGGCGTCGCCGTAGACAGTATCGTCGCCCTCACCGGAGATGATGATGTCGTTGCCGGAAGTGCCGCCCAGCACCACGTGGTCTTCGCCGGTGTAATGCAGGAAGTTGGTGTCGGTGCCCACCGTATCGGGGTTGTCGCGAATCACCAGCGGCACCACTTCGACGCCGTTGATCATGATGCCGCCCGTCGGGTCGGCCCGGCCATCGGCCCCCAGCCCGGTGAACTGGTTGGCCTGGTTCACCTCGAGGGTGAAGGTCGGCGTGAGGAACACGGTGTTGGACAGGTGGGTGACATCGGAGTTGAGCATGATCAGCTTGGCGAAGGAGTTGTTCTCCAGCTCGGTGCCAAAGTTCATGCCCGCGGTGCGCGACAGGTAGTAGAACCGGTCGCCGTTCTGCAGGGCTTCCAGCTGGGTCTCGAAGACGAAGTTGAAACTGGAGCCGAGCATGCCGCCGAATGGCATTTTCTGCTCGGCCAGGCCGCCGACCCAGAAGTCGATGTCATCGACGCCGGTCACGGTCACTCCGGTGATGTCATCGGCGGTGCCGGGGATGCCGTCCGCGCCGACCAGTGTCACGTTGGCGTAGGCGCCGGTGCCGTTGAGGAAGTCCAGGCGGTCCGCTGGCGCGCCGTCACCGCCAAGCACCAGCGCCACGGCGGCGGCGCGCTTGGCCGCTTCGGTGTCCGCCCCGGTGATGGTGGCGTGGGTACCGTAGGCGGCGATGAAGTTGATCAGCGACGCCGGGTGCTTGAGATGGTCGGCAAAGTCGGCCCAGCTGATGTAAGGCTTGAGCTGGCTGTCGCCGGTCATGGCATAGAAATCGCGCCGCGCCTCGTTGAGGGTGGGGATGCCGGTGTCACGGCCACGGGCAATGTTCAGCGCGGGCAGGTCCAGCGGCAGGCCAAGCAGGTTGTTGCGCAGCGCCTCTGTGACGAACTCGTCGATTTCGTTGCCCAGCTGACGGGTGACGCCACGGATGATCGCGCCGGCCGCTTCGTCGGCGGTAGCGCCACTGCCGGCGAAGGCCAGCGGGTTGAGGAAGGCAGCGATCAGGCCGAGCTGCGGGTCGCCGTTCACCGGGGAGAACGCCGGATCGAAGCGGTCGACGGTCTCTGTCAGCATCGAGTGACCGAAGCGGTACACCACATGGGCGAACTCGGCGAGGATGGCCGGGTCGATCGAGGTGTCGTAGCCGTTGGGGGCCAGGAACTCGTCGATCTGCGGCTGGATGGTACGGGCGAACTCTTCGAACACCAGGTGCTGGTACTGCATCTCGGTGCCGAACTTGGCCGCCTGGAACAGCCGCTCGCCGTCCCATACCAGCGCAGCGATTTCGGCGGGCGTGGTGGGGATGGCAGCGACATCATCGATCAGCCACTGGTTGAGGAACGCCACGTCGCCGGAAGCCAGCAGGGTGTCCTTGGTCTGCTGCACCAGGCGGTTGTGCTCGGAGTGGAACACATGGTGCACGGCAGTCAGGCCGATGTTCTCGTTCACCCGGCCGTCGCCGGCGATGTAGTGGGCGTCGAGCAGTTCGTTGTCGTAGGTCAGGTTGTTGCCACCCGGCCCCACCGGCTGTGCGTTGCCGACGGCAGTATCGGCGTCGGCCTGCAGCACACCGTTCACGATCACCGGCGCGGCGTTGTGGGCGATGTCGTCGAGGAAGCCATGCCCGGTGCTCACGGCATTGGCCAGGCTGATCGGCGCGTCGCGGTTGCCTTCGACCAGCGTGGTGACGTCGTCGGCGGTGCCGGCGATGTTGTCGGCGCCATTGCTAACGCGCATCACCACCTGCGGCATGCCGTTGGGCCCGCGCACGAAGTTGCCGTAGGGGTCGGTGGCCAGCAGTGGCACGCTGTGCACGTCGGCGTCGGTCAGATTGATGCCGAGTAGGTCGCGGGCCTGGGCCTTGACCACCGCCCAGGTGGCCATGCCACCGCTTTCGCCGTTGCCATCGTCGGCGGTGCCGAAGCGGCCATCGGCACCCAGGTCACGGTTGGTGATGAGCCGCCCGGTGGCTACCGGGTCGCCTGCGGCATTGAGCGTGTATTCACGCAGGAACACCTGGTGCGAGGGGTGCGAGCTGTAGGTCTGGCTCTGGTCGACGAACGGCGAAGTGGTGTTGGTCTGGCCATCGTCGGCGGTACCCACAACACCATCGGCGCCTGCGGTACGCACAGCCCGTGGCAGCACCATGAAGTTGGTCGGGCTGCCTTCGACGAACAGCGGGTCGTCCGGCTGCAGCGGGATGAACACGAAGTCGGTGCTGCTCTTGGTGACCAGGTCCAGACCGTGGTCGAAGAATTGGCCGAAGAAGGTCATCCAGGCGTTGAAGCCGGCGGTCAGGCCGACGTCGGGCGACACGTTGGGGATGAAGAACACTTCGGTGTCGTCAGCGGTGCCGAACACCCCGTCGATGCCGGGGCTGATCACCGGAGCGGCACCACCATTGGCCTCGACCGCGGCCGGGTTGTTCGCCGTCTGGTCGACGATCAGGTTGCTGATGGTGCGTGGTTGCGAATCGGTGACCGTGCCGGTGCCGGCATAGTCGCCGCTGAAGGAGGGGCTGAGCAGGCGCAGGAACGAGTTGTCGGCGGCACCGAACTCGCTCTGCCCGGTTACCAGGTTGTTGTAGCTGCCGTCCACGGTGCGCAGGCCGAACGGTACCTGGCTGTTGGGCAGCAGGTCGGTCAGGCTCGCGCCATCGGCGTGGGCTTCGGCGATGAAAATCTGTTGAAGGATGAACTCCAGGTCCGACTTGCTGAAATCTGCCATTTCAATTGCCCTCGATCTGTCCGGAGATGACACAGGGCAACAGGGTCCTTCCCGCGCCCAGTCAGTGTTGACGTGCGCAGATACTGGTTCGGTGGTCCAGGTTCAGTGGGCACAACACTCTTGTGCTGGCCCCCACTGGCCTCATCATTCGCAAGCCGGCACCCACCATCCGGGGAGCCTTGTTAAGCATGCGATACAGCTGTAACGCACATGCATCGACCCCAGCTCGCACAGGGCCCGAATACATCAGACTAAAGTCGCAGGCGAAAAGGTTGTCAATATCCCGTCGAAAAAATCATCGGCCGATGATAATGCGATGCAAATAGCTGTTTTTTTGGCACTTATGAAAAGTTCAAAGACTTCATAGAGCGAAACGATATTACCGGCTATGTCGCTGCAACCTACGCTCCAGCATGTGGGAGCAGCGCAGCGTTTTGGAGCATCCGCCATTAGAGCGATCCGCCTGCGAGCCAACCAGAAGCCACGATTACCGCTGCACGGGGCGCCGCAAGGGCTTCCCGATTTGTGATAAAGGGAGGCCCCGATGCACAAGCCACCACGCACTCGTTCCGAGCTGGCCGACGTGCTGTTCCGCCTGCGCCGCAGCTTTTTTGCCCTGGCCGCCTTCAGCGGCGTCATAAACGTCATGATGTTGACGCCAGCAATTTATATGTTGCAGGTGTACGACCGCGCCCTGGTCAGCCGCAACGTCACCACCCTGACCATGCTCACCCTGCTGGTGATCGGCTTGTTCATGCTCATGTCGGCCCTGGAGATGGTCCGTACCCGCGTACTGATCCGGGTCGGCAACTTCCTCGACATGGACCTCAACCGACGCATCTTCAGCGCTGCCTTCGAACGCAACCTGAGCCGCGCCGGCGGCAACCCGGCCCAGGCCCTGCAGGACCTTGCGCAGGTGCGCCAGTTTCTGACCGGCAACGGCCTGTTCGCCTTCTTCGATGCCCCCTGGACGCCGATCTACCTGCTGGTCTGCTACCTGATCCACCCACTGCTGGGGCTGGTGACGCTGATCGGCTCGCTGATCCTGGTGGGCCTGGCCTACCTCACCGAGAAGGCCACGCAAAAACCCTTGGCCGAGGCCAACCAGGCGGCCATGTCGTCGGCCAGCTATGCCAACAACAACCTGCGCAACGCCGAAGTGATCGAAGCCATGGGCATGCTGCCGGCGATAGGCAAGCGCTGGTACCAGGGGCACTTGCGCATCCTGCAGATGCAGACCCTGGCCTCCGACCGCGCCGCAATGATCAGCAGCACCGGGCGCTTCGTGCGCATCACCTTGCAGTCAGTGATCCTCGGTGCCGGCGCACTGCTGGCGATCGAGGGCAAGATCACCCCCGGCATGATGATCGCCTGCTCGATCCTTACCGGCCGCGCCCTGGCCCCGGTTGAACAGGCGATCGCCGCGTGGAAGCAACTGCTGGGCTGCCGTTCCGCCTGGGGCCGGCTCAACGACCTGCTGCACGACTACCCGCAGCGGCCACCGAGCATGTCGCTGCAGCGGCCAATGGGCATGCTGGCCGTGGAAAACGTGATCGCCGGCGCCCCCGGCACCAACAACAACATCGTGCGCGGGGTCAGCTTCAGCCTGGTCCCGGGTGAAAGCCTGGGCATCATCGGCCCTTCGGCCTCGGGCAAATCCACCCTCGCCCGCCTGCTGGTAGGCGTGTGGCCGACCCAGGCCGGCAAGGTGCGCCTGGACGGCGCCGACATCTTCACCTGGAACAAGGCCGAACTTGGCCCGTGGCTCGGCTATCTGCCGCAGGATGTGGAGTTGTTCGAGGGCACCATCGCCGAGAACATCGCACGCTTCACCGAAGTGGACAGCGAAGCGGTGATCCGCGCTGCCCGCAGCAGTGGCGTGCACGACATGATCCTGCGCTTCCCGCAGGGCTACGACACCCGCCTGGCAGCCGACGGCAGCCCGCTGTCCGGTGGCCAGAAGCAACGCATCGCCCTGGCCCGTGCGCTGTATGGCGAGCCGAACCTGGTGGTGCTGGACGAGCCCAACGCCAACCTCGATGACGTTGGCGAAAAGGCCCTGGTCGATGCGCTGGCCGAACTCAAGGCGCGCGGGGCCACGGTAATCCTGATTTCCCACCGGCCTAATGTGCTGTGCGCGGTCGACAAGGTGCTGATGCTGCGTGACGGTGCCGTGCACATGCTCGGCAGCCGCGACGAAGTGTTCGCGGCGCTGCGCAAGGCCAGCGTGATCCCGGCGGCGACCGCAGCGCCGCTGGCCTCGGTAAAAGCACGGGAGTGATCGATCATGCAGATGACCCAACACACCGAATTGATTCCCGCCGAGGCCCGCAACGGTATCGACCTGGACATGGGCCGGCCGGCACGCTGGGGCGTATGGATGGTCATCGCCGGCTTTGGCGGCTTCCTGCTGTGGTCGTGCCTGGCGCCACTGGATGCCGGGGTGGTCGCCACCGGCACGGTCAAGGTCACCAGCAACCGCAAGGCGGTGCAGCACCTGACCGGCGGCACGGTCGAGGCGATCCTGGTGCGTGAAGGCGACATGGTGAAGAAAGGCCAGGAGGTGGTACGCCTGGACGCCCTGCGCGCGGTAGCCGAACAGGGCGCGGTCAGTGCCCAGTACATCGTCAGCAAGACCGTGGAAAACCGCCTGGAAGCCGAACGCGATGGCCGCGACAAGGTCACCTTCGACCCTGCCCTGCTCAAGCACTACGGCAACGACCCGCGCCTGCTGGCAGCCATGGACCTGCAACAGCGCCTGCTGGACACCCGCCGCGCCGGCCTTGCTGGTGAACTGAGCATCCTCGAGGAAAACCTGGCCGCCACGGCGGTGCAGCTCAAGGGCCTGCAGCAGGTGTACGGCGCCCGCGCCTCGCAGATCGGCTTCCTCAACCAGGAACTGCAAGGCACACGCGTGCTGGCCGCCGAAGGCTATGTGCCACGCAACCGCCTGCTGGAGCTGGAGCGCAACAATGCCGACCTGTCCGCCGGCCAGGCCGAAAACCTCAACAACATTGCCCGGGCGCGCAGCCAGGCCACCGAGATCAAGCTGCGCATCCTGCAACGCCAGCACGACTACCTCAAGGAAGTGGAATCGCAACTGACCGATACCGCCAAGGAGAACACCACCCTGGCCGATCGCCTGCGCGCGCTGGACTACGAAGTGACCCACACGGTGATCCGCTCGCCGATCGACGGCATGGTCCAGGCACTGAGCATCGCCACGGTCGGCGGCATCATCCAGCCTGGAGCCAAGATCATGGAGGTGGTGCCGCTCGACCAGCCGTTGCAGGTCGACGCGATGATCCCGGTGCAGGCCATCGACAAGATGGTGCCGGGCCTGGACGTGGACCTCGCCTTCCCGGCCTTCAACCATGCGAAGACACCGAACATCCCCGGGCGGGTCATGACCATTTCCGCCGACCGCCTGATGGACGAAGAAAGCAAGCAGCCGTACTACCTGGCCCAAGTGGAAGTGACGCAAGGCGGCATGGGCCTGCTGGGCAGCAACCACATCCGCCCCGGCATGCCGGCCACCGTCACCATCAAGACCGGCGAGCGCAACCTGCTCAGCTACCTGCTCAAGCCGATGCTCGAACGCGTGGACGCCTCGTTCAAGGAGCAATGACATGAATCGCCCGTGCCTGATGTTGTGCCTGTTGGGGTTGTCCGTACAGGCCAGTGCCATGGACCTGAAGCAAGCCTGGGACCTGCTGCAGTACCAGGGCCCGATCTACCGCGCCGCGGTGCACGAGAAAGAAGCCGGCAGTGAGAACCGCGCCATCGGCGAGGCCGGCCTGCTGCCGCAGATCAACGCTGCGGGCTACTTCAACAAGGTCAATGGCAGCCAGCGGCAGAATGGCCGGGACAGCGACCTGGACTATGACTCCAAGGGCGCCAACGTGCGGTTGCGCCAACCGCTGTTCAACAAGCAGAAGATGGCCGAGTACCGCCAGGGCCAGCAACGTGCCGACTACAGCGTGGCGGTGTTCGATGCCAAGACCCAGGACGCTGCGGTGCGCCTGGCCGACGCCTACTTCGACGTGCTGCTGGCCAGCGAAACCATCACCCTGGCCAAAGCCAAGCTGAATGCCTTCGAAGAGCAGCTGGCGTCGGCGAAGCGGCGCATGGAGCTGGGTGCCGGCACCATCACCGACATCGACGAGTCAGTAGCCCGTCGCGACCTGGCCGAGGCCGACCTGATCGAGGCCCAGGACAACCTGGTCAACGCCCGCCGCAAGCTGGAGGAATACATCGGTGAAACGCCGGAGTCGCTGACCACCTTGCAGCCGGGCTTCAGCACCCCGCCGCTGATGCCGGGCAACCTGCAGGACTGGCTGGTCAAGGCCCAGGCCGACAGCCCATTGATTCATGCGCGCCGGCACAACTACGAGCTGGCCGAAGAAGAAGTGAAACGCGCCCGCGCCGGGCACTGGCCGACCCTGGATTTCGTGGCGGGCTATACCGCCGGCAGCAGCCAGTCGATTTCCGAACTGAACCAGCGCAACCACTACAGCTCGATCGGGCTGGAGCTGAACATTCCGTTGTACAGCGGCGGCAGCACCAGCGCCCTCACCCGCCAGGCCAGCGCCAACAGTTCCAAGGCCCTGGATGAACTGGACGCCACGCGCGAGGAAGTGATTTCCGGCACCACCCGCGAGTACCGCGGCGTGCAGAGTGGCGCCTTGCGCATTCAGGCGCTGGAAAAGGCCGTGGCGTCGAACGAACGCTCGCTGCTTTCGGCCCGCAAGGGTTTCCGGGAAGGCGGCACCAGCACCAACTCGGATGTGCTCAATGCCGAGGAGTTGCTGTTTGACGCCCGGCATGACCTGTTCGAGGCGAAGCTGAACTACCTGATGTCGCGGCTGCGCCTGGCATCGTCGGTGGGCAGCCTGGGGGATGACGATATCCAGCAGATCAACGATTACCTCGGGCCGGAACTATTGGTTACCAATTGATGCTGCCTTTGTGGGAGCGGCCTTGTGTCGCGAAAGGGCCGCAAAGCGGCCCCGGCAATTTCTGCATTGGTGCTGAAACCCTGGGGCTGCTGCGCAGCCCATCGCGACGCAAGGCCGCTCCCACAGGGTATGCGGCGCCTACCGCTTTTTGCTCCATTTCAGGCTATGATCGGTCACCCCGCCGCGGACACCCTGCCCCATGCCCGTAGACCTGCAAGCGTTATACCCCAGGCTGATCCACCTGATGCTGGACACGGTGTTCGTGGTCGACCGGGACAACCAGATCGTTTTCGTCAGCGATGCCTGCGAGGCGCTGCTGGGCTACCGGGCCTGCGAACTGATCGGCACCCCGATCACCGACTACATGCACCCTGACGACCTGGCGATCACCCGCGCATCGATCGTTCGGGTGATGAACGGCCAATCCCACTACGACTTCCGCAACCGCTACATCCGCAAGGATGGCGGTATCGTGCATATCCTGTGGGCCGCCTGCTGGTCCGATGAGGCCGATGCCCGCATCGGTGTGGCGCGGGATGTCACCGCCCAACGCCAGGCCGAGGAGGAACTGCGCTTCCTGGCCCACCATGACCCACTCACCCGCCTGGCCAACCGGGCCATGTTCAATGAGCGGCTGGACACCGCCCTTGCCGCGGCCCGTCACCACAACCACCCGCTGGCGTTGCTGTTCATCGATATCAATGACTTCAAGGACATCAACGACAACCACGGCCACAGCGTGGGTGACCGGGTGCTGTGCACCCTGGCGCGGCGCCTGGAAGGCTGCGTAGGTGCGACCGATACAGTGGCGCGGATGGGAGGTGACGAGTTCACCGTGCTGCTGACCGACTACGTGTCGCCAGAGGCCATCGCCGAACAGGTGGCACGCATCCTGGCCGCCATGGCCGAGCCACTCGGCGCCGAGTTTGCCGGCATCGACGCGCCATCCTGCAGCATTGGCGTGGCCCGTTTCCCCGAGGACGGCAACGATGCCGACATGCTGCTGCGCCATGCTGATGGCGATATGTACCGGATCAAGCGACAGCGCGCTGCGGCAGGCTGAGCGCTCTGGCGGCCGCCAGCGGAAACGAGCACGACGGAGATGACCATGCGCAACCCTGAAGACGCCTTGCTCGACAGCTGGCAGCACAACGCCCAGGCCTGGATCGATGCGGTACGCAGCGGCAGTATCGAGAGCCGTCGCAAGGTCACCGACCAGGCCATCCTGCTGGCCATTCTTGGCCGCCAGCCCGAACGGGTGCTCGACCTGGGCTGTGGTGAAGGCTGGCTGCTGCGCGCGCTGGCCGACCGGGGTGTCGAGGCGGTAGGTGTGGATGGAGACCGGGCGCTGGTGGATGCCGCGCGTGCTGCAGGCTCCGCCGAGGTGCACCTGGCCAGCTATGCACAGCTGGCCGCCGGGCAGGCCTATGTTGGCAAGGACTATGACCTGATCTGTGCCAACTTCGCCCTGTTGCAGCAGGACATTATTCCGTTGCTGGCGGCGATGAATGCGTTGCTGGCGCCCGGCGGTGCGCTGGTGATCCAGACCCTGCACCCGTGGAGCGTGGCGGATGGGGATTACCAGGATGGCTGGCGGGAGGAGGCGTTTGCCGGGTTCGCCGGGGATTGGCAGGTGATGCCGTGGTACTTCCGTACCCTGGCCAGCTGGTTGAACGCGCTGGACATGGCGGGGTTGCGGCTGGTCAGCCTGCAGGAGCCACAGCACCCGCAGAGTGCGCTGCCGCAGTCGCTGCTGTTGGTGGCCGAGGGGCGCTGAACCGCAGTGGCTTTACCGGCCTCATCGCCGGCAAGCCAGCTCCCACAGGTACTGCACTGGCCTATCGGGCCGTGGTGATCCTGTGGGAGCTGGCTTGCCGGCGATGAGGCCGGTACAGGCAGCAACTACAGGACCGGCTTGCGCGCCGCCCCGCTGCGGGCCTTGGCCATGGCTGCCAGGCGCACCGCAACGTTGGCTGCACCGTAACCGGCATAACCACCCTTGCGCTGGATGATCTCGAAGAAGAAACGCTCTTCGAACGGCTCGGTGTACACGTGGAACAGCTCGCCGCCCTGGGCATCGCGGTCGTACAGCACGTTGTAGTAGGCCAGTTCGCTGAGGAACTCGTCGTCGAAATCGAAACGCGCCGCCAGGTCGTCGTAGTAGTTCAGCGGGATCTCCAGCAACGGTACCCCAGCCAGTTTTGCCCGCGCCACCTCGCGGAAGATGTCGTCGCAATCGAAGGCGATGTGGTGCACGCCCGAACCGCGGTAGCTGGACAGCGCATGGGCGATGGCGGTGTTGCGGTTTTCCGAGATGTTCAGCGGCAGGCGCAGAGTGCCGCATTGGCTACGCAGGGCGCGGCTCTTGACCAGGCCATAAGGGTCCGGCAGCACCACTTCGTCGTCGGCAGCGAAATCGAACAGGCTCTTGTAGAACAGCACCCAGCTGTCCAGCGACTCGGCCGGCAGGGCCAGGGCCATGTGGTCGATACGGCGCAGGCCGCCGGTGGCCGTGGCATTCTTGTCCAGGCTGAAGTCGGTGTCATACAGGGTCTGGCCGGCAGTGCTCTGCTCCACCAGATACAGCAGGCTGCCATCTGGCGCACGTACCGCCGGCACTTCGCACTCGTTGGGCCCGACCAGGCCACGGAACGGCTGGCCACGGAAGGCGGTGGCACGCTTCAGGGCGGCCTGCTGGTCCTTGACCCGCAGCGCGGTGGCGCACAGCGACGGCCCGTGGGCCTCGAAGAAGTTGTGGCCGAAGGAATAGGGTTCGGCGTTCAGCACAATGTTGATATCGCCCTGGCGCAGCAGCTGCACCTCTTTGCTGCGGTGCTTGCCGGCATCGGCAAAGCCCAGGCGCTTCAGCCAGCTGCCCAGGCGCGCGCCAACGGCTTCGTCGACTGCGAATTCGAGGAACTCCACGCCGTCATAGGCACTGGCCGCCGGTGGGGTGAACAGCACACCGGGCTCGATCGAGGTACCTTCCTGCTCCAGGCGCAGGCGGGTGTGCTCTTCGAGGTACAGCAGCGAACGCAGGCCGTCGGCGGCGTTCTGCCGGGGCGGTGCGGCGCGGAAACCGTCGTTGAAGATTTCCAGCGACAGCGGCCCGCGGTAGCCAGTGGCAAGAATTGGCGCCAGGAAACCGGCCATGTCCATCTCGCCCTGCCCCGGGAAGCAGCGGAAGTGGCGGCTCCACTCCAGCACATCCATGGCCAGGATCGGCGCGTCGGCCATTTGCACGAAGAAGATCTTGTCGCCGGGGATGTCGCGGATCGCGCTCGGGTCGCCCTTGAGCGACAAGGTGTGGAAGCTGTCGAGGATCACCCCGAGGGCCGGGTGGTCAGCCTGGCGCACCAGGTTCCAGACTTGCTGGTAGGTGTTGACGTGGCGGCCCCAGGCCAGGGCTTCGTAGCCAATGCGCAGGCCGCGTTTGCCAGCGTGCTCGGCCAGCAGGCGCAGGTCGTCGACCAGCAATTGCTCTTCGCCCAGGGCATCGGCCTGGACGTTGCTGCATACCAGCACCAGGTCGGTGCCCAGTTCCTGCATCAGGTCGAACTTGCGCTCGGCGCGGTCGAGGTTTTTCTGCAGGCGGTCGCGGCGGCAGCCCTCGAAATCGCGGAACGGCTGGAACAGGGTGATGGCAATACCCAGGTCGGCGCACATCTGCCGAACCTGGCGCGGGCTGCCGGCGTAATAGAGCAGGTCGTTTTCGAAGATCTCGACGCCGTCAAAACCGGCGGCGGCGATGGCTTCGAGCTTTTCCGGCAGGGTGCCGCTCAAGGACACGGTAGCGATCGAACGCTGCATGGCGGGAGTTCCTTGTTGTTGGAGGGTTGAGGCCAGGGCTGCCTGTTCCGGCCCAATCGCCGGCAAGCCAGCTCCCACAGGATTGGCGCATGCCTTGTGGGAGCTGGCTTGCCGGCGATTGGGCCAGACCTGGAAAATCAGGACCACAGTTCCTGGCACGATCGATTATTCGCAGGTAAAGTCGTCGCTTCAATCTCTTTGTACGGAATGGTTAGTTTTGCGTTCGATTATCGCACAAAACCGGTTTTAGCGAATTGCCAGTCCACTGGCCCGTGGTCAACATGAACCACAGACGCAGGCACACCGACCCTCGCCTCCTGCCTTGGCGAATCTCCGGCGGAACCTGTGCAAACAACAATAACAACGGAGACAACGATGGCTCACTCCAGCTCTCAAGCCAAGAAAGCGACCGCCAGTGGATGGATAGGCTCGGCACTCGAGTACTACGACTTCTTCATCTACGCCCAGGCCGCTGCGCTGATTTTCCCGCAGATCTTCTTCCCCAACACCGACCCGAAAATGGCCATCATTGCCTCGCTGGCCACTTACGGCGTGGGTTACCTGGCGCGCCCGGTCGGCGCCTTCGTGCTGGGCCACTGGGGTGACACCCGCGGCCGCAAGAACGTACTGCTGCTGTGCATGTTCCTGATGGGCCTGTCGACCATGGCCGTTGGCCTGCTGCCCACCTACCACGACATCGGCCTGCTCGCCCCGGCCTTGCTGGTAGTGCTGCGCCTGATCCAGGGCTTTGCCGTGGCCGGGGAAATCTCCGGTGCCAGTTCGATGATCATGGAGCACGCACCGTTCGGTCGACGGGGCTACTACGCCAGCTTCACCCTGCAAGGCGTGCAGGCTGGCCAGGTGCTGGCGGCGGCAGTGTTCCTGCCACTGGCCTACTTCATGCCCAGCGAAGCCTTCAACGACTGGGGCTGGCGCATTCCATTCCTGATGAGCGCCATCGTGCTGATCGCCGGCTTCATCATTCGCAAGGAAGTGCACGAAACCCCGGCGTTCGTGAAGGAAGAGAAGCAGGACAAAGTCGCCAAGTCGCCGATCAGCGAGGCCTTCCGCCACAGCTGGAAGCACATGGTGCTGGTGATGTTCATGGCCTTGATGAACGTGATCCCGGTAGTCGCCACCATCTTCGGTGCGGCCTACGCGGTGCAGCCGGCCTATGGCATCGGCTTCGACAAGAGCGTGTACCTGTGGATTCCGGTAGTCGGCAACATCGTCGCGGTGCTGGTGATTCCATTTGTCGGCAACCTGTCCGACAAGATCGGCCGTCGCCCGACCATGATCGCCGGTTGCCTGGGCTCGGGCCTGCTGGCTTTCGTCTACCTGTATGCGATCAGCATTCAGAACGTACCGCTGGCGTTCGCCTCGTCGATCGTGATGTGGGGCATGGTGTACCAGGGTTACAACGCGGTGTTCCCAAGCTTCTACCCAGAGCTGTTCCACACCCGCTACCGCGTTTCGGCCATGGCCATCGCGCAGAACATCGGCACCATGCTGACCGCCATGCTGCCGGCGCTGTTCGCCCTGGTAGCCCCGCCTGGTTCGGACAACATCCCGCTGGTGGTCGGTGGCCTGGCGTTCTTCATCACCTGCGTGTGTGCCCTGGCAGCGTACATCGCCCCGGAAACCCATCGCCTGGCGATGGAAGACCTTGGCAACCCCGATGCCAAGCCGATGGACAAGACCGCGTATGAGGCTAGCCGTAAAGGGAGCTTTCAGGCGGTGAGCCACTGACAGATTGCAGGGGGCTGCTCTGCAGCCCATTCGCGGGCATGCCCGCTCCCACCTTGACCGCATAGGCTCCAGGTCTTGTGCGGTCCCTGTGGGAGCCCTTTCGCCGGCAAGCCAGCTCCTACCTTGACCGCACAGGCTTCAAGTCTTGTGCGGTCCCTGTGGGAGCTGGCTTGCCGGCGAAAGGGCCGCAACGCGGCCCCGGCAGTTTCAGCCCTTGACCACTTCCTGCAAGCGCGCCCAGAGCTGTTCGACATGCTCCCGCTCGGTCGGCAATGCGCCAATCGACACCCGCACCATCCACCGCCCATCCAGCGTCGCCGGCGTCACATAGGCATCCCCGGACGCGTTCAGCCGTTCGGCCCAGCCCTTGGTATGCGCATCCAGCGCCTCCCCTTCCAGCCCCGCCGGCCGATGGCGAATGCACAACGTCTGCAACTGCACCGGCGCCAGCACCTCCCACTCCGCCGCCGCGCCGATTTGCCCGGCCAGCCACTGGGCATTGTCCAGGTCACGCCGCAGCCGTGCCTGCAACGCCTCGACCCCCTCGCTGCGCAGCATGAACCATAGCTTCAACGCACGGAACCGGCGGCCCAGCGGGATACCCCAGTCACGCAGGTTCTTCACCTCGCCATCCACCGCCGACTGCAGGTAGCTGGGGTTGGTGCTCATCACCCGGATCAGGTGCTGCGGGTCGCGCACGTAGTAGATCGAGCAATCGAAGGCCACGCCCAGCCACTTGTGCGCGTTGACCACCAGCGAATCGGCCAGCTCGATGCCGTCCCACATCCAGCGGCATTCCGGCAGGATCATCGCCGAGCCGGCCATGGCCGAGTCCACGTGCAGCCACAAGCCATGGGCCTGGGCGATCTCGCCGATCGGCCGCAGCGGGTCGAGGGCCGTGGTGGCGGTGGTGCCGGTGGTCGCGACCACGGCGCAGGGCTGGTTGCCGGCGGCCAGGTCCTGCTCGATCGCCGCCTGCAGTGCTTCCGGGCGCAGGGCATGGCGTTCGTCGGTCGGGATCAGGCGGATGTTGTCGCGACCGAAACCGGCCAACAATGCGGCCTTGTCCACCGAGCTGTGGGCATGGGCGCTGACATAGACGATCAACGGCCTGGCCTGGGCTTGCAGGCCGCCGCGTACCAGTGCGTAGTCGCTGGCGCGTTCCCGCGCGCAGATCAGCGCCACCAGGGTACTGGTGGATGCGGTGTCCTGGATCACCCCGCTCCATTGGCCAGACAGGCCCAGCAACTGACGCAGCCAGTCGAGGGTGGTTTCCTCCAGCTCGCTCAGGGCCGGGCTGGACTGCCACGACAGGCCCAGCACGCCCAGGCCAGTGCTGAGGAAGTCACCGAGGACCGACGACAGGGTGCCGTTGGAGGGGAAGTAGCCGTAGAAGTCCGGGTGCTGCCAATGGGACAGGCCGGGCATGACCAACTGGTTGACGTCGTCGAGGATCGCAGCGAAAGGTTCGCCTTGCAGGGGGGCCTGAGCGGGCAAGGCGGCCTTGAGATAGCCGGGCTCGACCTGGGCCATGACCGGGCGCTCGCCGACGGTCTGGCGGTAGTCGGCGATCAGGTCGATCAGTTGGTGGCCGTACTGGCGGAATTGTTCGGGGGTCACCTGGGGTCTCCTGTGGGTGGTTCGCTGCCTGTACTGGCCTCTTCGCGGGTAAACCCGCTCCCACAGGTACTGCATCGTTTGTAGGAGCGGGTTTACCCGCGAAGAGGCCGGTACAGGCAACACAATGCCCCAGTCTAGGCACCTATCCCGAAGTGAATAACCCCGCCTCACGCATACCTGCTATGGCAAACCCGCATGCCCGCCCTGCACGCCAAACTGCGACTGGCGCCACAACTCGAACACCCGGTTGCGCAACCAGCGGTGTTCGGCCGAGGCCTGCAGGCGCTGGTGCCACACCACCCAGTAGCGCTGGCTGTGGTCGATGAAGCCCAACGGCCGCCAGGCCAGATCATGCAGGCGGCACAGCTGCCGGGCGATGTGCTCGGGCACGGTGGCCAGCGCCTGGCTGTTGGCGATCACTTGCACGGTGGCAGAGAAGAACGGCACTTCCAGGCTGACCCGCCGTTGCAGGCCCTGGGCGCGCAAGTGGCGGTCGATGAAGCTGTCCTTGTCGCCTCCACCGGAAATACGCACATGCTTGTGCGCCAGGTAGTCGGCCTGGCTGAGCGCGCCGTGGGCGGCCAGCGGGTGGTCGTGGCGCATCAGGCACACCGCGCGGTCCTCGCCCAACAGGCGCCCGTGCAGGTTGGGTGGCGACTCGTCGAACAAGGTGGTGGCCAGGTCGATCTCGCCGCTGGCCAGCAAGGCGTACTGGCCGGCCTGCCAGGTGCGGTACTCCAGCGATACACCCGGCGCTTCGCGCTCCAGCGCCGCCACCAGCAGCGGCAGCATGTGCTCGGCCACGTAGTCCGAAGCGGCCAGGCAGAAACGCCGCTCGCAGCGCGCCGGGTCGAACACCGCGGGCTGGCGCAGGGCGTGCAGCTCTTCGAGAACCTGGCGCAGGGGTTCGACCAGGGCTTCGGCGTGTTCGCTGAGCACGTAACCACGGCCCTGGCGCACCAGCAAGGGGTCGTCGAAGGCTTCGCGCAGGTGGGCCAATTGGCGGCTGAGGGCGGACTGGCTGACGCCCAGGCGCTCGGCGGCGTGGCTGAGGTTCTTCAGCTGCAGCAGGTGGTCGAGGGTGCGCAGGTGGGCGAGGCTGAGGGAGGCGAAAGCGGGGTTCATCGGGGTTCGGCTCCAGACCGCTGGCGAGGGCTTTGCCCTCGTTTCGCGACACAAGGCCGCTCCTACATGGGTCATGCGTTCCCCTGTAGGAGCGGCCTTGTGTCGCGATGGGCCGCAAAGCGGCCCCAGAGAAGCAGATCAGTCAGTCAGACCAACATAAACGTTCTGCACGTCATCGTTCTCGTCGATGGCTTCGAGGAACGCTTCCACCTCGGCCAGCGCTTCGGCACTCAGGGTTGCCGCGCTCACCGGGTTCTTCGGGGTGTAGCCGATCTTCGCCGAGGTCACGGTGAAGCCGTGCTCCGGCAGGGCCTTCTGCACGGCGTCGAGGTCGGTGGTGTCGGTGATGAACAGGGTCGAACCCTCTTCGTCGCCTTCCTCGAAGTCCTGGGCGCCGGCTTCGATGGCCGCCATTTCCGGGTCGGCGTCGCCGTTCGGAGTGGCTTCGATCAGGCCGACATGGTTGAAGTCCCAGGCCACCGAACCGCTGGCACCCAGCTGGCCCTTGCGGAACAGCACGCGGATTTGCGCGACGGTGCGGTTGACGTTGTCGGTCAGGCACTCGACGATCAGCGGTACCTGGTGCGGGGCGAAACCTTCGTAGCTTACCGCCGAGTACTGCACGGCATCGCCGTCCAGGCCCGCGCCCTTGCGGATTGCGCGTTCCAGGGTCTCGCGGGTCATCGAGGCCTTCTTGGCCTGCTCGATGGCCAGGCGCAGGCGTGGGTTCATGTCCGGGTCGGCGCCGGACTTGGCGGCGATCTGGATCTCTTTGGACAGCTTGCCCATGATCTTGCCTTTGGCGTTGGCCGCGGCTTCTTTATGTTTGGCTTTCCACTGTGCGCCCATGTCGACTCTCTTGTTTCAGCGGCCGGTTCAGGAAGCGACCGGCCAAAAGTGGGTGCAGTTTATACGCCCTCTGGCCTGTGTTCGACAAGAAATCTCATCAGCCTTTATCGGCCTTGCCCGCCGCCGCGGCAAACCGCGCCAGGCGCACATCCAGCCTGCGCGGCCGCAGCCCACGGTCCTCGGCCCGCTCCTTGCGGCGGATGGCATTGCGCACCATCAGCGAGCCCAGGTAGCGAATCGGCTCGGGCGGGAACAGCCCCAGCGGCCCCTTGACCAGCGGCGAACGGGTCCATGGGTTGTCCAGCCCCAGCGCCAGCGACGACAGAATCTGCCCGCCCATGTGGCACGGCCCGACGCCGCTGCCGGAGTAACCAAAGCCGTAGAACACGTTGCCCTGCCCGTCCAGCCGGCCAAAGAACGGCAAACCGGTCACCGAGCGGTCGGACGGCCCGTTCCAGCTGGCCGCCAGCGGCACCTCGGCCAGCGCCGGGAAAAACCCGCCCAGGCTTTCACGCAGCAGCGGCCGGTACGGCGACGGCTGGTCGAACACCGGCAGCATGCGCCCGCCATAGGCGAAGGTATTGCCGCCCTTGCCGAGCATCAGCCGACCATCGGAGGTGTTGTGGTAGTAATGCACGAATATCCGCGAATCGAGCACGCTGATGCCGCTGTCCAGGCCGACCTGGTGCAACAGCTCGGGGCAAGGTTCGGTGATCACCATGTCGCTGGAAACAATCGCCACGCTGCGCTCGAACTGTGGGAAAGCCCGCGCCATCCAGGCATTCAGGCCCAATACCACGCGGTCGGCGCGCACCGTGCCATGGGCCGTGCGCACCTGCACCGGGGCGCCGTGCTCCAGGCCGGTCATGGCGGTGCCCTCATGGATGCGCACGCCGCGCTGCAAGGCCACCCGGCGCAGGCCGCGCACCAGCTTGCCCGGCTGCACCGTGGCCGCGGCCGGCGAGAACCAGCCTTCCAGGTGCCGCGCCGAACCCGCCAGGCGCTGCACCTGCTGCAGCGGCAGGCGGCGAAACGAATTGATCCCCTTTTGCTCCAGCGCAGCGATCACCGAGTCGGTGGCGCCGACCTGCGCGGCGTTGGTGGCGGTGTACAGCGTGCCGTCCAGGCGGTAGTCGCAATCGATGCCATTGGCCGCGCAGAACGCGCCGATCTCACCGATGCTGCGCTCCGACTCACGCACCAGGCGCACCGCCTCGGCCACTCCGAACAGCCGCTCGAGGGTGAAGTACTTGGCCGACCAGGACAACGCACAGCCACCATTGCGGCCACTGGCACCGGCACCGCAGATATCGGCCTCGATCAGCACGATATCCAGGGCCGGCACCGCTTCCTTGAGCATCAGCGCGGTCCACAGGCCGGTATAGCCGCCGCCGACGATGCACACATCGCAACGGGCATCGCCTTGCAGCGGCGGGCACACCGCCTCTTGCGCCGAATCCAGGGCCTGTTGCAGCCAGAAGGGTCTCATTCGCTCGCTTTCCTTTCAGGTACGCAGTGGCTTGATTGCCATGCTGGTATTCGGTGCCACGTCGGCGCTTTGCGCAGCGCTGGCCGGGCGGCTGTTCCAGTGCGGCAGCAGCACCAGCGCCGAGAACAGCGCGCAGCCGGCGAACACGATGAACACCGTGACACCATCGAAGTACCCCGGCAGCAGCCCGCCCAGCACCGCCCCCACCGAGCCACAGCCGTTGACGAAACCTGCTGCGGTAGCGCCAGCCTTGGCGGTGCCGAAGTCGATGGCCGCAGCGCCGCTGATCATCGAGTCCGGCCCGTACAGGGTCAGGCCCATGACGAACAGCAGGGCCACCACCAGGATCACGCTGCCGGTGTGCATGGCCGCCATGAACGCCGCCAACGCCACGGTCAGCAACACCAGGCTGATGACACAGGCCGGCATGCGCCGGGCGCCGAACAGCTTGTCGGAGGCCAGGCCGATGATGATCGGGCCGAGCAGCCCGGCCAGTTCGAAGGCTGTCGGGATGATCGCTGCCCCTACCTTGCCCACCGAGGGCATCTGCTCGAAGACGATCACCGGGCCCCACAGCAGGATGGCGTAGCGCGCCGGCTTCAACAGGAAGTACGCCAACCCCAGGGTCAGCACCGTGCGGTTGCGCATGATCTCCTTCAGCGGCGCCCACACGCTGCACAGGTTGCCGGCCGGGGCCATGCTCTGCGGCTCGGGCTCCACCGCCGGCAGGCCGACGTCTTCAGGCTTGTTGCGCTGCAGGAAGAAGAACAGCACGGCCACCAGCGCCACCACCGCGGCACTGGAGAAGAACGCCGCGTGCCAGGTACCGACCAGGGTATAGGCCCACCAGCCGGCGAACGGCGAGGCCACCAGGCCGCCGAAGGCATAGCAGGAACTCCACAGGCCCAGCACCCGCCCACGCTGCGACGCCGGGAAGAAGCTACCGATGTTCTTGCACAACCCGGCCCAGCCGGTGGATTGCGCCAGGCCCTGCACCAGCATGCAGGTGGCGAAGATCGGGAAGGTGGCGTAACTGCCCATCACCACCGCCGCAACAGCAGAAATCAGCAGGCCGCCGAGCACCACCACGCGTGGGCCAAAGCGGTCGGCAAGCATGCCCCAGGTGAACTGGCCCACGGCGTAGGCGGCCAGGTAGATGGCGTCGAGGTTGGCCATGGCGGCCTTGTCGAGCATGAAGTTGGGGTCTTCACCGATGCCCAGCTTGGCCACCGAGAAGGCCTTGCGGGTGAAGTAGAAGGCGGCGTAGGCCAGCCAGGTAATGGCGAAAATCTGGATACGCCAGCGTTTGAACGCGGCTAGGGATTGGTTCATGTAAGTCTGACCTCTTGCTTGAGTGTGCCGGCAGAATGTGAAGAAACGCCTGTCTTGTTCTTGTGTTACGCACAGCGATGACGAGGCTGTCATCGCGTCAGATGGCGCCGTGTGGGTGCCATGGCCCTGGCGGCACTTGTGGTACCAGCGTCGGGCTGACATGCATGGAAACAGTTGCGCTAAGATAAATAAAATCGATTTATCGTATTTCACACATAAGTCCAGCTTGTTACTGAGGTCGTCATGTCGGTTTCCCACGCACAACTCAAGGCCTTCCATGCCGTGGCCGTTCACGGCAGCTTTACCCGCGCCGCCGAAAAGCTGTTTCTTACCCAGCCCGCGGTGTCGGACCAGGTGCGCAAACTGGAGGAGCGCTTCGGCGTCTTGCTGTTCCACCGCAACAAGCGTTCGGTGCAGCTCACCGACCTCGGCGAGCGCCTGCTGGGCATCAGCCAGCGCCTGTTCGCCTGCGAGGCCGAGGCCCATGAACTGCTGCAGGATTCGCGTGCGCTGCACACCGGCAGCCTGGTGCTGGCGGTGGATGCGCCGGTGCACGTGCTGCCGCAGATCGCCCGCTTCTGCCAGCGCTACCCGGGCATCCAGGTGAAGATCGAGACCGGCAACACCGACGAGTCGCTGGCCCGGCTGTTCAGCTACCAGGCCGACCTGGCCCTGCTGGGGCGGGACGTCGACGATGAGCGGCTGCACTGCCTGCCGCTGCGCCGCGACCCGATGGTGGCGTTTGTCTCGCACCAGCACCCATGGGCCAGCCGCGGTGCGATCAGCCTGGCGGATCTGGACGATACGCCACTGGTGCTGCGCGAGCCCGGGTCGGTGACGCGGCAGACACTGGAAGAAGAAATGCAACGGGCCGGGCTGCGGATTCGCCCGGCGATCCAGGTGGAAGGCCGGGAAGCGGCGCGGGAAGCGGTGGTGGTGGGGATTGGTGTGGGGGTGGTGTCGGCGGCGGAGTTTGGTGCGGATGCGCGGGTGTGCGCCTTGCCGATCGTCGATTGCCAGCGGCACCTGACCGAGACCCTGGTGTGCCTGAGCGAGCAGCGCACGCGGCGGGTGGTGGCGACCTTCCTGCAGATGGTGGAGGAAGGGTTGTAAGCCTGTGCCGGCCTCTTCGCGGGTAAACCCGCTCCCACAGGGGCCGCACTAACGCTCAGATTGGCACGGTACCAGGCAGCTCTCACAGGTATTCCACAGCTCTCGATCTCTGTAAAGTACCTGTGGGAGCGGGTTCACCCGCGAAGAGGCCGGTACAGGCAACCCAACTATGCTGGGATAACCTCAACCCTCGGCACACAAACCATGCTCTACCGCCTTGCCGCCGACAGCCTGGTCCTGCTGCACCTGCTCTTCATCCTGCTGGTGCTGTTCGGCGGCCTGCTGGTACTGCGCTGGCGCCCTGCCCTGCTGCTGCACCTGCCGGCGCTGGCCTGGGGCCTGGCGGTGGAATGCCTGCACCTGGGCTGCCCGCTGACCACCTGGGAAAACCGCATGCGCAGCGCGGCTGGTGACGCGGGCTATCAGGGCGGCTTCGTCGAGCACTACATCTGGCCGCTGATCTACCCCGCCGGGCTGACACCGCACATCCAGCTGCTGCTGGGCACTTTCGTGCTGCTGCTCAACCTCGGCATCTACAGCTACGTGGCCTGGCGCTGGCGCCGCCCTAGCGGGTAGCGATCACGAACAGCCGCGGGAACGGCAACAGCACCTTGCCATCGGTGGCGGGCGGGTAGTCGCGCTGCATCGCTTGCAGGTACATCTGCAGGAAATCCACCTGCTCCTGGGCATCCAACCGCCCCAGATAAGGACGCAAGGCCGAACCCTTGAACCATTCCACCACGGCTTCGGCGCCGCCGGCCAACGGGTGGTGGTAGGTGGTGCGCCACACATCCACCCGCGCACACAGCGGGCTGAGCAGGTCGTAGTAGAACGCCGCGCTGTGCCGTGGCGGCAGCTGGAAATCAGCGAACTTCGCCGCCCAGGGGCCCTGGCTGGCGATTTCGCGCAGCTGCCGGTGGGCCGGCTCGTCGAGGTTGTCCGGGGTCTGCACGGCCAGGCTGGCACCTTCGCTCAGCTGGCGCACCAGATGCGGGTACAGCGAGGCGTGGTCGGGTACCCATTGCAGTGAGGCATTGGCCAGGATCAGGTCCTGCGGCTCGGGGGCGGACCAGCCGGCAATGTCACCGACGACAGTGCGCACCCGGGGGATGCACAGCCGTTTACGCTCGCGGGCCTTTTCGATCATGTCCGGGTCACTGTCCAGGGCCGTCACCTGGGCATCCGGGTAACGTTGCAGCAGCACCTCGGTGGAATTGCCAGGGCCACAGCCCAGGTCGGTGGCGTGGCGTACCGGGCGTGGTGGCACAGCGGCGAGCAGATCGCGCACGGCGCGGGTACGCTCGTCTTCGAACAGCGAATACTGGGTGGCGGACCAGGCCATGTGAAGCTCCTCTGGGCGGGCAATGTGTTCAGCATATGCCATGTAACGGGCTGCGCGATCCCTGTAGGAGCGGCCTTGTGTCGCGATCGGGCCGCAAGGCGGCCCCAGCGATAGTCGCAGCAATCGAGAAATCTGGAGCCGCTTTGCGGCCCGATCGCGACACAAGGCCGCTCCTACAACGGTGCACAAGCCGGAACTGGCCCAACAACGCAAAACGGCCGGGTCCCCGAGGGAGCCGGCCGTTTCGAGAAGCGAGTGACGCTTAGTGCTGCTTGCCAGTGCGGATCTGGTGCACCACACCCATCGCCACCACGATTGCCGCGGCGATACCGGTGGAGATCACCAGGATCTGGTAGTCAGGCATGAAGGCCATGGTTACCAGGGCGGCCACGATGAACGCGATCACCAGGTAGGTCAGCCACGGGAACAGCCACATCTTCAGGCGTACTTCCTTGCCTTCGGCAATCAGCTTGCGGCGCATGCGCAGCTGCGAGAAGGCAATCACCAGGTACACCAGCAGGGCAATCATGCCGGTGGTGTTCATCAGGGTTTCCAGCACGTCTTTCGGGCGCAGGGTCTCGCTGAAGTTGATCAGCGCACACACCACGGCCACGGCGCACGAACCCATGATCGCGTACACCGGTACACCGGTGCCGGCGCGGGTGATCTTGAAGAACGACGGCGCGTCGCCACGCTGGGCCAGGGAGAACAGCATGCGCGAAGCGGTGTAGTGGCCGGAGATCAGGCAGCTGCTCACCGAGGTCAGCACCACGAAGTTCATCAGCAGCTCGGCATACGGCACGCCCAACAGCTCCAGGGTGCGGCGGTAGGCACCATAGCCGGAAACGCCCAGGTGCGGGTCGTTCCACGGTACCAGGCAGACGATCAGGAAGATCGAACCCACGTAGAACAGGCACACACGCCAGACCACCGAGTTGGTCGCCTTGACGATCTGCGCGGCCGGGTCCTTGGCTTCGGAAGCGGCGATGGTGACGATTTCCGCGCCGAGGAAGGCGAACATCACCCCGAGCAAGGCACCGATCACGGTGGTGATGCCATTGGGCATGAAGCCTTCGGCGGTGAGGTGGCTGATGCCACGCACTTCACCGAACTGCCAGATGTTCAGCACGGCAGCGGTACACACGATCAGGAAGCAGACGATCGCGATCACCTTGATCAAGGCGAACCAGAACTCGAACTCACCGTAGTGCTTGACGTTGAAGAAGTTGACGGTGATCAGCAACAGGGTCGTGGCCAGCACGAACACGTTGACGCTGACGTCGGGGAAGAAACCATGCAGGATCTTGCCCGCCACATAAGCTTCCCAGGCCATGAGGATGACCCAGTACCACCAGTACAGCCAGCCGATGGTGAAACCGGCCCAACGGCCGATGGCGCGATCGGCGTAGGTGGAGAACGAACCGGTGTCTGGCGAGGAAGTCGCCATTTCACCCAGCATGCGCATGATCAGTACCACCAGGATGCCGCCTGCCAGGTAGGCCAGCACAGCGGCTGGGCCGGCGCTGTGAATCACGCTGCCGGAACCGACGAACAAGGCGCCGCCGATAACCCCGGCGATCGACATCATCGTCAGGTGGCGCGACTTGAGCGAGGCACTGAGCTTGCTCTCGTGCCCGCTTTTCGCGGTGGTGGTTGTGGATGTTGCGTCCATCAGTTGTGTACCCCGTGCTTCTTTTTATCCAAGGAAAACTGTGAAACCCCGATGGCTGGCGGTTTCACGTACATCAGTGCTAATGCGCGCAGGATGGTGTGAGCGAACACACGCAGGCCCTCCATGGCGGCCTGCTGACGCGCCCCAGGGCAGGCGCCTGGGGCGAACTGAACATGCTTTAGGTGGCGATATCTGACACCTAATGTAAAAATGTCCGACGCAGAGAGCCATGCACAGTGGCATGAAACTCGCACTGCACTGTACAGGTCGCCCATGCAATACACCTTGCAAACGCCGGGCGATACGCACCCTGAAGGCCCCGAATGTTCGAATTACATCCAGACTCCTCGACCCCACTGGTGAACCAGATCATCGACGGGCTGCGCGAGTTGATCGACAACCAGACCCTCAAGCCAGGCGCCAAGGTCCCCTCGATCCGCGCCTTTGCCGCGAGCTATTCGGTGAGCACCTTCACCGTGGTCGAGGCCTACGACCGTCTGGTCGCCCAGGGCCTGCTGGTGAGCCGGGGCAATGCGGGGTTCTTCGTCAACCGCGCGGCGGGCGAATTGCTCGACCCGCACAACGCCGAGGCCGACACCAGTCGACCAACGTTCAACTCCGAGTGGTACCTGCAGCAGATCTTCGAAATCCGCCAGCTGCCGTTCAAGCCTGGCTGCGGCTGGCTGCCCAACGACTGGATGTACGAAGACGGCCTGCGCCGCGGCCTGCGCCAGGTGGCCGGCAGCCCGCTGGAGCTGTCGGGCTACGGCGACCCCATGGGCCTGATGGAACTGCGAGCACTGACCGCACAGAACCTGCAGCAGGAACTGTCTATCGTCGCCAACCCGGCGCAGCTGATGCTTACCCACGGCGCCAGCCAGGCCCTGGACCTGGCCGCGCGCACCCTGGTGCGCCCGGGCGACGTGGTGCTGGTGGACGACCCCGGCTACCCCAACCTGATGAGCATCCTGCGCACCCAGGGCGCGACCCTGGTCGGCGTGCCGCGCACACCGGCCGGCTACGACCTGAACCAGCTGGAGCAGTTGCTCACCCATCACCGCCCCACTGCGTTCTTCACCCAGCCGCACCTGCACAGCCCGACCTGCTCGCGCACGCCGCTACCGCAGCTGCACCGCCTGCTGCAACTGGCCAGCCAGCACGGCTTCCGCCTGGTGGAAAACAACCTGTACGCCGACATGGTCGCCGAACCGCAGCCGTGCCTGGCCAGCCTCGACCACCTGCAGCAGGTGGTGTACGTGGGCAGCTACTCCAAGAGCATTTCGCCCAATGTGCGGGTCGGCTACATGCTGGCCAACCCCGAGCTGATGCAGAAGCTGCTGCACCTGAAGATGCGCTCGGGCCTGACCACTTCGCAGGTGATGGAGCGCGTGGTGTATGCCGCGATCATCGACGGGCGCTGGCGCAAGCACCTCAAGCGCCTGCGCCAGCGGCTGGCCGAGGCGCACCAGGAAGTTGGCCGGCATCTGCATCGGTTGGGCTTCGAGCTGTTCATCGAGTCGGATGAAGGGATGTATATCTGGACCCGCCACCCGGCGATTCCGGACAGCGCGGCGCTGCTGGATGATGCGCTGGAGAAAGGCATCATGCTCGGGCCCGGGCAGTTGTTCATGGTCGATGCCAAGGCGACCGGGTGGATGCGGTTCAACGTGGCGTTCAGTACCGAGCCGGCGATGTGGGAGCTGCTGGAGAAGGTGTTGGTGAAGCATGTGCGGCGGGGTGGGGTGTAGTTCGCCGCAACCTTTTCAGCATCTGTGAGATCGAGCGCCGCTCTGCACATCAACTAGGCCTAGGCGTGCAGTGGGGGGAACAGGGGAACAGGGGGATTCTCTGGTGCTTGCAGTCTGTGCAGGGATTGCCCAAGGGATGGCGCCTGATGCGAAGATTCTGGTTCCCCCAGCCTACGCCTGCCACCGATAGCTGCACACTCCACGCTTTAGCCACGCTGGCTTCTTCACGGACATGCCCGCTGCCACAGGTGCAGGCCAACTCCCTCCGCAGTCTGCGTCACCTATTCCAGAAACCTCAGGGATACTTCAGCCAACGAGTGCCTATAACAAAAACTAGATGTCTAACTCCCTTGATCCAACAGCTTAACCCATCTTCTTACACCCACCAGCCATCGGCATCTACGATTTCTGTTGGTGTCGCGCTCGCTACTCAATAGCAGTGCATCTATTCCACCTGCCGCCCTTCTTGCGAAAGCCTCAAGGTTTAGTACCTCAAGGCTTCTTCAAGGGAAATAGACGTGACCTCACGCAGAACACTAACAAGCCAGGAACTGCAAGAAATATACTCAGCCGCGCCTTTTACATATGACTTTGAGGACATCCTTTCTTGGGACAGCCCGTTCACACTACCTATAACACCGCCGAACATAGCATCGCTTTCATATGATGCGCTCAGCGTCAACGCAACGACCATTGCGAAAAATGTGATACAGGAAATCGAGGCTACCTGCCCAGTGAGCACTCCTGGATTTGAGAACTATTTGAATAAACATTATTCAGACATAAGACAATCCTACCCAGACCAGGCAAGCCATCTTTACGCCCAAAAGAAATTCCTCCTGCTCCTTTATAACAAAACCCACAAACAAGCCATCCGCAATATCAACCTATACTTAGCAGAACACATATATACAATAGGCATTGACGAAGCAGCACTGCATTTCGAAAACGTCGTTCACTTTAACCGCTGGCACGACCAAGATTTCTATATGATCGAGGAAGATTTGTACTTTTTAATGAGCAGCATTACTGCCGCGCAAATTGAAATAGTACTAAATCGCTGCCTTGAAAAAATAAAAAAGGAATACGAAAACCTCCAGCAGAAAACCATTTTTTTATTCATCAGAATTAGGAAACGCTGATTTGCACCATGACTCAACCCTGAGCATGCCTGCTGAACTACTCATTCCTGATTTGTCTACGAATATTCATGACATTGCGCTTAAGCACGGGACAATTGAATCACCGCTACGAATAAATGCCAATCTGGACACGTATACACTTACGAACCGTGCAAACTCCACAAGTGCTGAAAAAAAGGTGCCTGTACGCCCCTTAGTAATGGATAAAGAAGGCAATAGCTACACATCGATTCCATCGAGTGATTTTCCAATCAGGCTCAGCTTCCCCATTCATACCGAGAACGGGTCGTCAACTACAACCCCCAGTGACCCGATACTGTCGGCCCCCTATGAGGGGGTCAATCTCAGACCCGCATGGATAGAAGCGACACCGCTCCCTGCCTATGAACCACCGAATCATAAAGACTGTATTTACTGCTTCCCGCCAGAATCTGGTCTGCCACCACTGTACGTAGTTTTCAATTCTCCCTATCCCGACGCAACAACCATAGGCACTTATAGCGGGCGAGCTTATAATCCAGACAAAGCAGGTGGACCTATCGAGCGACTGGATTGGCGCGAGGTCAAAATCACAGCGACAGGCATCGGATTAGTCAAATTACACACAAGCCGCTTCGGCCCGTCCGATGCAAATGACATCATGATCAACAGGCTGGAAAAAATCCTACAGGGCAAGTTGCAAGAAACGGACACCGACAAGCGCTTTTACACACATGAGATAAGGGAGCTGGAGCGCTTTCGCACCCTTGAAATACCAGATAAAATCAGGCCGAACGATGATGGTGAAGCATGGAACAATACACACGCTGCAACACTGGAAGACTACCAACTCACCTCGGAGCCCGAACTGCTTTACACACCAGAAGCAATTGAAGCAGATGACCAGCAGATCGCACGAGAGAACAAATGAACACTATTAGCGAAATAATCACCAACGAAAGCCCCACCGATATAATTCTGTGGCTTGTCAGGCAAAATGGCATTTCTCATCCACGACTCGACAATCTATACAATCGAAATGGATGGGTGAACATTGGCGACTGCCTACAACTCATTAACCTGATTAAGAAAATGAGTGACGAAGGTTTGATACAGCGTGGTGGAAATGGCTATATCAAAGGTCCAAACTGGCGAGAGCCTGAATTCTTGACCCAAAAAAGATATGAGCTATAAGCAGAACTGATTCCACAGCCCAGCACGTACATCCTCGTTCACCGAGACCGAGTATCATCACAGACGCCGGCAGCGACAACACAGCTGCCGGCATATAGCACTTATCACCAATCTGCTTTATCAGCAAAGAACGCCTGCGCATTCGCCTCCAGGCTCTCCAGGTGATACCCCCCTTCCTGCACGATCAGGCACGGCAAGCGCATCGCCCGAATCCGCTCGCCCAATACCGCAAACCCTTCAGTCGTCACCGCCACCTTGCTCTGCGGGTCGCGTTCGTAGATATCGAACCCCAGCGACAACACCAGCACCTCGGCGCCAAAGTCCTTCACCGCTGCCAGCGCGATCTCCAGCTGGCCCATGAAGTCCGCTTCGCTGGCACCATGCGCCATCGGCAAGTTGAGGTTGTACCCCTCCCCCGCACCGCTGCCACGCTCGTCCGCGAACCCGGCCACACCCGGGTAGAAGTTGGTGGGGTCGCCATGCACCGACACATACAGCACATCCCGGCGGTCGTAGAAGATTTCCTGAATCCCCTGCCCGTGGTGCATGTCGGTATCGAGGATGGCCACGCGGCTGTAGCGGCTGCGCAAGGCCTGGGCAGCGACAGCGGCGTTGTTGATGTAGCAGAAACCACCGGCCGCATCGAAGCGCGCATGGTGGCCTGGCGGCCGGCACAGGGCATAGGCCGCCGGCTCGCCGTCGAGAATGGCCTTGGCACCGGCCACTGCGCTTTGCGCAGACCAATAGGCCGAGCGCCAGGTGTGTTCGCCTACCGGGCAGCTGCCGTCAGCCAGGTAGCGCCCGGCCTGGGCGAGGATGCCGCGCAGGGCGTTGGGTTCACGCACGAAGATGTTGGACATGACCTCGTCGCCCCAGTCCTCGGGCACTTCCTTCCAGCGCGCATGGGCCTCTTCGAGGAAGGCCAGGTAGGCCTGGCCATGCACTGCCTTGAGCGGTTCGAGGCCGGCGTCCTCAGGCTGACGGATGTCGAAGCCCAGATCCTTGGCCGCCTGCAGCAGGCGCTGGGCGCGTTCGGGGACTTCCTGCGGGGTGCGCATGGCGCCGCGCGAGTAGTAGCTGCGTGGGTGGTGCAGCAGTTGTTCGGGGTGGAAGTAACAACGCATCAGGCGTCTCCTTGTTCGATACGGCCCGCGCGGGCCAGCACGGCATTGAGCAGTACATCGGCGCCCTGGCGGGCGTCGTCGGGCAGTACGTCTTCGGCCTCGTTGTGGCTCAGGCCACCGACACAGGGGATGAACACCATGGCGGTCGGGCAGTAGCGGGCCAGCAGGATGGCGTCGTGGCCGGCGCCGCTGACGATCGACTGCTGGGCATAGCCCAGGCCATCCACCGCCTGCTGCACGGCGGCTACGCAATCGGCATCGAATGGTGTGGCCGGGCTGACCCAATGGCGCTCGATACGCACCTGCAACCCGCGCTGATTGGCGATGGCTTGCAGCTTCAACGTCAGGTCGCGCTCCATCGCCTCGATGGCTTCATCCCGGTGATGACGCAAGTCGACGGTGAACTGCAGCAGCCCCGGAATGGTGTTGCGCGAGGACTTGGCGATGGACAGTTCACCCACCGTGGTCAGGCCTTCGGGGGCAAAATCGGCAGCCAGTTGCTCGACCGCCTGGATCATCCGTGCGGTGCCGTACAGGGCATCCTTGCGCAGCGGCATCGGCGTGGTGCCGGCGTGTGCGGCCATGCCTTCGACCGTGACGTCGAGCCATCGGATGGCCTGCCCGCCGCTGACCACGCCAATGGCCTTGGCGTTGTCTTCAAGGATCGGGCCTTGCTCGATATGCGCCTCGAAATAGGCATCGACCTGGCCGCCCAGCGGGCGCCGGCCGGCGTAACCGGTACGTTGCAGTTCGTCGGCGACACTGATGCCATCGGCATCGCGAATGGCCAGCGCTTCGTCCAGTGCCAGGGTGCCGGTGAACACCGCCGAGCCGAACATGGCCGGGGTGAAGCGAGCGCCCTCCTCGTTGGTCCATACGGCGATTTCCAGCGGTTTGCGCGTCTGGATGTTCAGGTCATTGAGCCGGCGCACCACTTCAAGGCCCGCCAGCACACCGTAGACGCCATCGAAACGGCCGCCCTCAGGTTGGGTGTCGAGGTGGCTGCCCATCATCACCGGCGCTGCATCCGGGTCGCTGCCAGCGCGGCGAGCGAACAGGTTGCCGATGGCATCCACAGTCAGCGTCAGGCCGGCTTCGCGGCACCAGTGGCTGAACAGTTCACGGCCAGCCTTGTCCTCGTCGCTCAGGGCCAGGCGGCAGCTGCCGCCACGGGCGGTAGCGCCGATTTCGGCCATGGCCATCAGGCTCGCCCACAGGCGTTCGCCATTGCTTTTCAACATGTGCGGGTACTCCAGAAAAAAGCGGTTCGATCAGGCCAGTTCCAGGTGCTGGCTGCGGGCGTACTGGCGCGCCAGGGCGAGCACGCAGACCAGCGAGATGGTGGCGATCAGGGTGTAGAACACCGCCATCGGCCACCATTGGCCGGTGAAGGTGTGGGCCAGCCAGGTACCGATCAGCGGGGTCAGGCCGCCCGCGATGGCACCGCAGATCTGGTAGGCCAGGGAAATGGCGGTGTAGCGCACGCGGGTGTCGAACATGCCGCTGACGTAGCCGGCGATCACCGCGTAGAACGACGCCATGCACGCGGCGGCCAGGGCGATGCCGAGTACGATCAACGGGCCCTGGCCCGAGCTGACCAGCACGAACATCGGGTAAGGCGAGGCCATCGCCAGCAGCGCGACCAGGGCCAGGAAGCGGGTGGCGCCGATCTTTTCCGATAGCCAGGCGGCCAACGGCTGCACGCAGAACTGGATGATCGCCACGAAGAACAGGCACTCCAGGATCAACGAACGCTCCAGGTGCAACTGCTGGGTGGTGTAGCTGATCATGAAGGTGTTGGTGAAGTAGACACCGGCAATACCCAGGGTATTGGCACCGATGCACAGCAACAGCGGGCGCCAGGCCGTGCGCAGCACTTCGAATACCGGGGCCTGCTCCTTGCGCCGGGCCTTTTCCGCCTGCTCGCGGCTGGCGATGAACTCGGGCGACTCATTCACCCCCAGGCGAATCGCCAGGCCCACCAGCAGCAACAGCGCGCTGGCCAGGAACGGCACGCGCCAGCCCCAGTTCATCAGGTCTTCTTCCGGCAGGCGGGTGACCGCGCCGAAGGCCAGCAGCGACAGGATCAGGCCCGCCGGGCTGCCCAGCTGGGCGAACGAAGCGAAGAAGTTGCGCCGGCCCTTGGGTGCATGCTCACCGGCCATCAGCACCGCCCCGCCCCACTCGCCGCCCACGGCAATGCCCTGGACGATGCGCAGCAGGATCAGCAGTACCGGCGCGCTGGCGCCGATTTGTGCGTAGGTCGGCAGCAGGCCGATGCCCACGGTGACGATGCCCATCATCAGCAAGGTGATGACCAGCGACTTCTTGCGGCCGATACGGTCGCCCACGTGGCCGAAGACGATGCCACCCAGCGGCCGGGCGAAAAAGCCGACGGCGAAGGTGCCGAACGCGGCCATGGTGCTGAACAGGCTGTTGTCGGAGGGGAAGAACAGCGCGCCGAACACCAGGGCGGCGGCGGTGGCGTAGATGTAGAAGTCGTACCACTCGATCATGGTACCGATGAACGCGGCGGCGGCGGCACGGCGTGGCTGGGGGGAAGCGGTGGGCTTCATGGGGGCTCCTTTGCTTGTTGTTCTGGCAGGAGTTGTCAGGGGCACGGGGGGCGCTCTTGTGGCGCTTGGCCTGTTGGTCTGGTGTCAGCTTCTTCGCGGGTAAACCCGCTCCCACAGGGCTTGCACAAGGTCTGCAAGCGCTGCAGTACCTGTGGGAGCGGGTTTACCCGCGAAGAAGCCAACACCGATTCGACAGGCCTCGATACCTGCGATTTATCGGCTCGGGGCTATGATTAGTCAATTTTCTATTTATTATTCGAAATATTAGCCTTGCTTATTATCGAGCCTGCCATGCCCGACCGTCTGCTCAACGACCGCCTCGACTGGAACCTGCTGCGCACCTTCCGAGTCATCGGCCAGGAGCTGTCCATCAGCCGCGCGGCCGCCCGCCTGCACCTCACCCAGCCGGCAGTGAGCCAGGCGCTCAAGCGCCTTGAAGAACAGCTTGGCCGCCAGCTCATCGCCCGCCGCGGGCCGCGCTTCGTGCTGACGGAAATGGGCGAGCAGCTGTTCCAGCTGGCCGGCGAGGTCTATGGGCAGATGTCGCAGATCGGCGGCTTGCTGGAGCAGCCGGCGGACGAACTGGTGGGCAAGGTACGCCTGCTGATGATCAGTCGTATCGTCAACGAACGCTTCGACGATTTCCTCGCCGACTTCCACCGCCAGCACCCGCGGGTGGAGCTGGAGATCGACGTGATGCGCAGCTCCGACATCGTCGCCGCCCTGCAGGAAAAAACCGCAACGGCGGGCCTCAGCCTGAACCGGCGTGCGCAGCCACGGCTGGAGCAACGGTTGTTCCTGCGCCAGCGCTATGCGTTCTTCTGTGGCAAGCACCATGCCCTGTTTGGCCAGGACGAAGGCGACCTGCAGCGGGAGAACTTCGTCAGTTTCACCAGTGACCAGATTGGCGGCATGCTGTCGCCACTGACCATTTTCCGCGACCAGCAAGGGTTTGCCGGGCGGATCGTGGCATCGTCACCAAGCCTTGAAGAAGTACGCCGGCTGGTGATTGCCGGGTTTGGCATAGGTTGCCTGCCCGAGCATGTGGTGGCGCCGGATGTAGACGCCGGGTTGCTGTGGAAGCTGCCGCCGCAGGAAGGGATTGCCGATGTGGATATCCACCTGTTGTGGAACAGGGAGCAACGCTTCAGCCGGGCAGAAGAGGTGTTTATCGAGGCGTTGCAGCAGAGCCTTGACTGAACGCATAGCTGGGGTCGGCGAGCACTGGACACGATAGTGGCCAATTAGTAGCATCCAGGCCAACTGAACATTACGGACAATCTCAGTCATGGATCGAGCTACCGGGGTCATTCGACGCCCCATTCATCACCCCATCCGCCCCTTGATCACCTGGGAAGAAGCATGGAAGGGGCCCGACGAGGGCTTGATCCGCTGCTGGGAGATTGGCCGTGAGCGGGCTCTGGCCCAGCCAGAACTTGCCCGGCACTGCGCCGATGGCGCACTCCCGGTGCTAGGTTGGAAAGGTGGCCATGATCGCGCATTGAAGAAACCGATGAAGTACGGTTCGTTCAAGTACCTGGCGCAATGGCAGGGCCTTCGCGGCGAGGATCTGTTCATCGATACGCGAACAGAGCTCACCCTGACCTGTAATCACACCGGCATGCTGACAACGTTCACACCGGACCAGGAAAAATACGCCAATGCTGTGATGCTGACGGAATAGAAACGAGGAACAGGGAATGGTCGATCTTCACCAGGAATTTCAGAACAGCCGCTTTTTTCACGAAGCGCGGATCGCGCAGCGCCCGGTTGATGGGTTGATTGGAATCGCTGCGGGCCTGACTGCTGACAACCAGGTCAATCAACAAGAAGCCGAGTTCCTCAAAGGATGGATGGAGCAGCAACTCGTTCATCTTGAGGATCCGGTCATCAATTTGTTGTACCGGCGCCTGAGCGACATGCTCAAGGACAATATGCTGGATGCTGCCGAGTCGGCTGAACTGCTTGAGCTATTGCAGCAGTTCACCGGCAAGCCGCGCTGCAGCGACAACCCATTCTCTTCACCCACCTCACTGCCACTCGATAACCCCGAACCCACACTGGAGTGGACAGGCCGCATGTTCCTGTTTACCGGCACAATGGCTTACGGGCCTCGCAAAGCATGCGAAGCGCTGGTAGTCGAACGTGGGGGTTCAATCGCTGCGGGGGTGAGCAAGAAGATCCACTACCTGGTCATTGGCAGTATTGGCAACGAGCAGTGGCTGCACAGCAGTTATGGCACGAAGATCAAGAAAGCAGTGGAAATCAGGGAAGCGGGTGCGAACATTGCGATCGTAAGCGAGGCGCATTGGCAGCGTGCGGCGTTTGGTTGATGACCATGATGGCGTTTACCGCTTCTGAGCGGATCGATACACCTCGCTACGCTCGCGCTTGCCAACCGATACCACCACTACAACGATACGCTCGTCCTCGACTCGATAGACGAGGCGATATCCAGAGGCCTTGAGCTTGATTTTGTAGTGGTTCGGCAGGTCACGCAGCGCGTCGGCCTGTACCTTGGGTGACTGCAGGCGCTCGGCGAGTTTTTTCTTGATCTGTTCGCGCACGGTGTGGCCTAGCTTTCCCCACTCTTTCAGTGCCGAAGGCAGGAATTCGAGTTTATAGGTCATCCAGGGATACCGGTACGCCTTTTTCACCCAACCTCGACTTGGCCAGTTCGCTCAATTCGAGATCTTCCAAGCGTTCCATCATGGCCTCGTACAGTTCGGCCGGCACCATGTAACCCATCACGCGGTTGTGATTGAGCACGGCGACGGGCATACCCGCAGCGCCGGTCATCACCGCGGATGGGTTCTTTTTCAGTTCCGACACGCTTACGGCCACGTCAGCGAATATGTTTTGCATATTTACACCCTCAATAGAGAGCCATATTTTGGTCCATATATAGGACACAAACAAGTCGTCACTGCTCAAGCACAGAGGTAAGACACGACAGGTGAAATGCCGTGTTTGGGGGAGATCGCCCAGCCCTTTGAATCCAACGCGGTGCATGGCACCGGCTGCGCCGGTGTTCGCGGCTAAAGCCGCTCCCACAGGGTCCCTGCTAACTCAATGAGTCATTTGCAGTTCCATGAGGAGCGGTCGGGGTCAGGCTGTTGCCAGTGCCGGGTAGTCGGTCAGGCCATGGGCATCACCGCCAAACAGCGTGGCCCGTTCGTGCTCGGCCAAGGGCGCATTCAGCTTCAGCCGCGCCGGCAGGTCCGGGTTGGCCACGAATGGCCGGCCGAAGCCGATCAGGTCAGCCCAGCCCTCCTCCAGCGCGCGCCGTGCACGTTCGCCGGTGTATTTGCCGGCATACACCATCACCCCGGGGAACACCGACCGCAGCTGTTGCTTGAAGTCCACCGGCATGTCCGGCGCGTCATCCCAGTCGGCTTCGGCAATGTGCAGGTAGCCGATGCCGATTTCGCCCAGGCGTTTGGCCGCTGCGGTATAGGTGGTGACCGGGTCGGCATCGACACAGCCATTGAGCGTGGTCAGCGGCGCCAGGCGTACACCTACGCGCTGGGCGTCGCCGGTGCCTTCGACCAGCGCACGGGTGACCTGGTCGAGGAAACGCAGGCGGTTTTCCAACGAGCCGCCGTAGCGGTCGGTGCGGTCGTTGGCGCCGGAATCGAGGAACTGGTTGACCAGGTAACCGTTGGCCGCGTGCAACTCGACACCGTCAAAACCGGCTGCCATGGCGTTGCGCGCAGCCTGGCGGTACTGCTCGATGATCTCGGCAATTTCCGCTTCGCTCAACGCGCGTGGTTTGGAGGCCTGGACAAAGCCTGGCGTGCCGTCGGCATTGTCGATGAACACGTTCACGCCTTCGGCCTGCATCGCCGAGGACGACACCGGTGCCTGGCCGCCAAGCAGGCTGCTGTGGCTGAGGCGGCCGACGTGCCAGAGCTGGGCGAAGATGCGCCCGCCTGCGGCATGTACCGCCTCGGTGACCTGGCGCCAGCCGTCGATCTGCGCCTGGGTATGGATACCCGGGGTGCGGGCGTAACCCTTGCCCAGTGGCGAGATCCAGGTGCCTTCACTGACGATCAGCCCGGCACTGGCGCGTTGTGCGTAGTACTCGGCCATCAGCGCGGTCGGTACATCGCCAGGCTGGGCGGCACGGGAGCGGGTCATCGGCGGCATCAGCACGCGGTTGGGCAGGTTGAGGGCGCCGAATTGCAGGGGTTGGAACAGCGGATCTTGAGTCATCATGAGCATCTCCGTAAGGCGAATCAGGGGTCAGGCGCGGCTGACGACAGGTTGTGGCTGGGCAGGTACGCGGCGGTCGAGGCGGCCGCTGTACAGGGTCAGGGCCAAGGCACCGAGGGTGACCAGCGCGGCAATCCATGGGGTGTGGCCGAGGCCGAGCTGTTGCACCACCTGGGCACCGCCCCAGGAGCCACCGGCCACACCCAGGTTGAAGGCGGCGATGTTGAAACCGGCAGCCACGTCGACTGCGTCGGGGGCGACCTTTTCCGCCTGCTGCACCACGTACACCTGCAGGCCCGGCACATTGCCGAAGGCCACCGCGCCCCAGGCCAGTACGGTGATTACCACCAGCACCGGATGCGGCGCGGTGAAGGTCAGCGCCAGCAGCACCACGGCCAGCAGCAGGAAGATGATCGACAGTGCCTTGACCGGGCCTTTGCGGTCGGCCAGGCGGCCGCCCCAGATGTTGCCCAGGGCAACCGAAACGCCGTAGGCGAGCAGCACCAGGGCGACGCTGTTGGCGCCGAAGCCGGCGATGTCCTGCAGGATCGGGGCAAGGAAGGTGAAGGCGATCAGCGAGCCGCCGTAACCCACGGCAGTCATGGCATACACCAGCAGCAGGCGCGGTTGCAGCATCACCCGCAGTTGGCGCAGCAGCGGTGCCGGCTGGCTGTGCTGGATGCGCTTGGGCACGAACAGCAGTGCGCCGAGCAGCGCCACCAGGCCGAAGGCAGCCACCACCAGGAAGGTCACGTGCCAGCCGAAGTGCTGGCCGATGAAGGTACCCAGCGGGATACCGGTGACGAAGGCCACGGTCATGCCACTGAACATGGTGGCGATGGCGCTGGCGGCTTTTTCTTTCGGCACCAGGCTGGTGGCGATGATCGAGCCGACCGAGAAGAACACCCCGTGGGCCAGGCCGGTGAGGATGCGCGCCATGATCAGCGATTCGTAGCTGGGCGCCTGCCAGGCCACCAGGTTACCGGCGGTGAACAGCGCCATCAGGCCGACCAGCAACAGCTTGCGCGGGACGCGGCCGGTCATGGCGGTGAGCAGGGGCGCGCCGATGGCGACGCTGAGGGCGTAAAGGCTGACCAGCAGGCCGGCCGAAGGCAGGGTGACCGCCAGGTCATTGGCGATAGTCGGGATGAGGCCGACGATCACGAACTCCGTGGTGCCGATGGCGAAGGCTGCCAGGGTCAGGGCTAACAAGGCGAGAGGCATTTGAGAATCACCTGTGGAAGGTTGGGATGGGTGAATTCTCGAGGGACGTGGGGATGGGAAAAAGGTGGGGACGGGACAATGAGTTTTGATTTGAAGGCAAAGGTCATCCTGAAGATATTGCGAGCGGGTCAACTTTAATGTTCCAGCCTGCGCGGTCAGTTGTGGGAGCGGCCTTGTGTCGCGAAAGGGCTGCAAGGCAGCCCCAGGGGTTCAGCGCAAAGACATATATTGCTGGGGCTGCTTTGCAGCCCTTTCGCGACACAAGGCCGCTCCCACAATTGACCGCGTTCATCAACCCGACGAAGTGAACGCATCCCAGGCTGGCAAGATCGAGACCGCCCAAGTCATAATTGTTAATAGTTAAGTCCCAGGAGGTCTCATGCAAGATCTACGTCAGTTGCGCTACTTCGTCGCCGTCGCCGAATGCGAGAACGTCGGCCGGGCCGCCGAGCAGCTGCATATTTCCCAATCCCCCCTCAGCCGGCAGATCGCCCAGCTGGAGGACAACCTTGGCCTGGCGCTGTTCGAACGGCGCAACCAGCGCCTGTACCTGACCAGGGACGGGCGCACCTTCCTGGCCGAAGCGCGCGGCCTGCTCAAGCATGCCGAGCGCCTGGAATCGCTGGGCAAGCGCTTGGGCCGTGGCGAGGAAGGCGGGCTGTGCATCGGTTACGTCAACCACGCCATCCACGCCGGCGTACTGCCTGGCGCGGTGCGGGCCATTCGTGGCGAGCGCCCGAACATTCATATTGCGCTGTACAACATGACCCCCAACGAACAGTTCGAAGGCCTGCGTCAGCGCAGCCTGGACATTGCCCTGGTTTGCGAGCCGCCGCCAAAGAACGACCCCGACCTGCGCGGCCAGCCGGTGCTGGACGACCCATTGCTGCTGGCCATCCCGGCCGCGCACCCGCTGGCCAGCAAGGCCGAACTGACCCCCGCCGACCTGCACGAACAGGACTGGATCATCACCGGTGGGCAGCCCGACCAGGGCCACAAGCGTGACGATTTCATCGCCCGCTGTGGCGATGCCGGCTTCACCCCGCGCCTGTCGCTGGAGGCCAACGACCCGCTGAGCGTGCTCGGCCTGGTGTCCGCCGGCCTGGGCCTGGCCATGGTGCAAAGCAGCCTGTCGGCCAGCGCCGGGCCTACCGTGGTGCTGCGCCAGCTGGACTGGTTCCAGCCCAGCGAGCAGTTGTGGGCGGTCTGGCACCAGGTCGACTTGCGGCCGATCGTGGGCATTTTCCGCGAGCGGGTGCTGGCATTGGCCGAGCAAGGGCTTGATAAGTCAAACCAGGTCTGAACTCAGTCGAATTACGTCTTTTACAGTCTGACCGCGCTTCACTAGGATGGCTCCTATCGATGCAACTCACCCACAGGAGCCATTCCATGAACATCGACCTCGGCGGACGCACCGCCATCATCAGCGGCTCGACCGGCGGTATTGGTCTGGCTATCGCCCGCGGCCTGGCCCGCGCCAACGCTGACGTAGTCATTGCCGGCCGCAGCCAGAAGTCGCTGGATGCCGCCCTGGCCGAACTGCGCGAGCAAGGTGGCCGTGGGCAGATCCACGGCGTGGTCGCCGACCTGGGCACCGCCGCCGGTGCCGAAACCCTGTTCGCCGCCCACCCACGGGCCGACATCCTGGTCAACAACCTGGGCATCTACGACGACGTCGACTTCTTCGACGTGGCCGACAGCGAGTGGACGCGCTTCTACGACACCAACGTGCTGAGCGGCGTGCGCCTGGCCCGCCACTATGCCCCGGGCATGGTCGAGAAAGGTTGGGGGCGAATCCTGTTCATCTCATCGGAATCGGGCATCGCCATCCCTGCCGACATGATCAACTACGGCGTCACCAAGGCTGCCAACCTGGCGGTATCGCATGGCCTGGCCAAGCGCCTGGCCGGCACCGGGGTCACCGTGAACGCAGTGCTGCCCGGCCCGACCCTGACCGACGGCGTGGCCGCGCTGGTGGCTGATGCAGCCCAGGCGTCCGGGCGCAGCATTCGTGAAGAAGCCGACAACTTCGTGCGTACCGCACGGCCGAGCTCGATCATCCAGCGTGCCGCCGATGTCGACGAAGTCGCCCACCTGGCGGTGTACCTCGCCTCCCCTTACTCGTCCGCCACCACCGGTGCAGCGCTGCGGGTCGACGGCGGTGTAGTCGACAGCCTGGCTATCTGAGTTCAGCCTGGGGGCTGCTCTGCAGCCCATCGCGACACAAGGCCGCTCCTACAAGGAAACGCGTTCTCCTGTAGGAGCGGCCTTGTGTCGCGATGGGCCGCAAAGCGGCCCCAGACTTTTGCCCTGAAATCAAAACACCTTGCCGTCACCGCAGCTGTTTCCCCCGCCCGATCCCCGCTAGCCTGCCGCCCACACCCGTCTCGAAAGGACCCGCACCATGCCAACCGATCATCAAGCCTGGGCCTGGACCCCGAACGCCGGCCTAGACGGCCTGCAACTGCTGCGTAAACCCCTGCCACAACCCGGCCCCGGTGAGGTGCTGGTGGCCAACCGCGCCATTGCCCTCAACCCGGTGGACTGGAAAATCTGCGAGTGGGGCCACCCTGCCTGGCAGCAAGGCACGGTCCCGGGCGTGGATGGCGCCGGTGTGGTAGTCGCCGTTGGCGCAGGCGTCGACATGCCGTTGGGCAGCCGCGTTGCCTACCACCAATCGCTGGCGCGTGACGGCAGCTTTGCCGAGCACTGCCTGCTGGATGCCAGCCTGGTGATGCATATCCCCAGTGCGCTCGGCGACACCGCCGCGGCCGCCGTGCCCTGCCCCGCCCTGACCGCCTGGCAGGCCCTGGCCAAGGTGCCCGAAGGTGCCAGCCGCGACGTGCTGGTGATCGGCGCCGGTGGCGCGGTGGGCTTCTACCTCGCGCAACTGGCCGCGCAACGAGGCCTGCGCGTGTGGGCCAGTGCCGGCCAACGCCACCACGCCACGCTCAAGGCCCTTGGTGTAAGTGGGGTGTTCGACTACCACGACGCCGACTGGCAGGACCAACTGCAGGCCGCCCTGGGCGAGCGCCCGCTGCATGCCCTGTTCGACACCGTCAGCGGCGCCCATGCCGGCAGCCTTGCCCACCTGCTCGGCTACAACGGCCACCTGGTGTGCATCCAGGACCGCCAGGAAACCGCACCAACGCCCGCCTTCGGCACGGCGATCTCGCTGCATGAAGTGGCGCTCAACAGCATTCATGCCCATGGCCGGTTGGCAGATCGCCAAGCCCTGCGCGTGGCCGGTGAACGCCTGCTGCAGGCCGTCGCCGAAGGCAGCCTTATCGCGCCACAACGGCGCGAGTTCGCCTTCTCGGCACTGCCACAGGCTCTGCGGCAGCTGAAAGAGGGCCAAGGCGCAGGCAAATGGGTGACGCGCCTCGACTGAACGCCGTACGCGAGAACTTGGATCCCATTCTGCGACAAGGTATGCTGGGCAATAGCTAAACGCCACTACTCAGGCAGGCCTCGTGCCTGCCTTCAAGGACGAGCCCTTTGCCCAGCCACCCTACCCGTCACACCATCGCCCGCCAGTGGCAGCTGCTCAAGCTGCTGCCCGGCCGCCACCCGGGGATGAGTTCCACCCAGTTGCAGGCCGCCCTGACAACCGTGGGCCATATCACCAGCAAACGCACCGTCGAACGCGACCTGGTCGAACTCGCGGCGCTGTTCCCGCTGCAGTGCAACAGCAAAGGCATGCCCTACGGCTGGTACTGGCAACCGGGCCTGAACCTGGGTGAGGCGCAGCAGCTGCAGCCCGATGCGCTCATACCCCCGGACCAGGTTGAATTGCACGCCTGGGTCGATGATGCGCTGGCCCGGCGCCTGGAAGCGGCGCCCCTGTCGGCAGATATGCAACTGACGCTGCAAGCGGACGGTGGGGCCACCCTGGTAGCCACCGTCGACGACAACCGTGCGCTGATGGGCTGGCTGCTGTCCCAGGCCGGCTCGATCCGCGTGCAGGCGCCGCAGGCACTGCGCCAGGCCATGCTCGAGCAGTTGCGCCAGAGCCTGGCGCTGCACGAGGGTGGTTGTTGACCGGCAAGCAAAAGTCATTGTCCCCCGGGCCGCTTTTTCCCATAGCTGGCCCTGCGCAGAATCTGCTCCTGACAACGCCTCACTATCAGGAGTACCCGATGAAACGCTTCAAGCCCCTGCTGCTCGCCGTCGCACTGGCGACCACTGCCCAGGCCACCCTGGCCGCCGACTGGCAGACCTCGCCCTACGGCAAACAGGATGAAATCGGCGCCGCCAACCTGCTCACCCCTGAAGTGGTCAAGCAGGCGGTCGGCCTGGTCAAGACCGGCAAGACCTACCCGCTGGCCGTACCGGTGAGCAAAGACCTGCCGGCCTTCCGCCACCGCAGCTTCCACCTGTACAACATCCAGCCTGGCGAACAGGCCGGCCAGACCCTGGGCCGCAACAAGTTCAGCTTCAACGATGAACTGGTCAACGGCTGGACCGGCGTCGGCACCCAGCTCAACGGCATCGGCCACATCGGTATCGACAACGTCTACTACAACGGCAACAAGGCCGCCGACTTCGTCACTGTCGAAGGCGTGACCAAGCTGGGCGTGGAAAAAGTACCGCCCATGGTCACCCGCGGCGTGGTGCTGGACATGACCGCTCACTACGGCAAGGCCATCGTGCCGGGCGGCACCTCGTTCACCGTCGACGACATCAAGGCCGTGCTCAAGAAAGAAGGCATTAACCTGCGCAAGGGTGACGTGGTGCTGTTCAACACCGGCTGGCTGGAACTGATCGGCAAGGACAACCAGCAGTTCCTCGCCACCGAACCGGGCATCGACCTGCCGGCGGCCGAGTGGCTGGCTGACCAGGGGATTGTCGCCTTTGGTGGCGATACCTGGGCTTCGGAGGTGTACCCGAACCCGACCGGTGAAGAATTCCCGGTCAACCAGTTCATGCTCGCCAAGCGCGGCATCTACAACCTGGAGCTGATCGACACCCGCGCGCTGGTGAAGGACAAGGCGTTCGAGTTCCTGTTCGTGCTGGGCCAGCCGCTGTACAAGGGCTCGACCCAGGTGAACATCAACCCCGTGGCGATTCACTGATCGCCGCGACTGAGGGCTGACACGGTACCTGTGGGAGCGGGTTCACCCGCGAAGAAAGCGACACGGTGCATGGCACCGGCTTCGCCGGTGTTCGCGGGCTTGCCCGCTCCCACAGGAACTGCGCATTTTCTGAGCCCCGCGCCAAACCTGTGGGAGCGGGCAAGCCCGCGAAGGGCCGCAAAGCGGCCCCAATTTGCCTAACTGACCGGGATTAGGGTTCACCCGCTCCCACAGGGGCACGTTCAGTCAGGCGACTCAGAAGGTACCGGGGAACGCCCCACCATCGATCAACAGGTTCTGCCCGGTGATGTACCCGGCATGCGCACTGCACAGGAACGCGCAGTAAGCGCCGAACTCGCCGGCACTGCCAAAGCGCGCCGCCGGGATGGCCTTGCGTCGCGACTGGGCGGTGGCTTCCACATCGCCACCTGCCGCCTTCAAGGTCTTCTGCAGGCGCGCCGTGTCGAACGCCCCAGGCAGCAGGTTATTCAGCGTCACGTTGCTGCCCGCCAGGCGCTGCTGACGGGCCAGGCCGGCGATGAAGCCGGTCAGGCCACTGCGCGCACCATTGGACAAGCCAAGAATATCGATCGGCGCCTTCACCGCACCGGAGGTGATGTTCACCACCCGGCCGAACCCGCGCTCGGCCATGCCATCGACCACCGCCTTGATCAGCTCGATGGGGGTAAGCATGTTGGCGTCCAGTGCCTTCAGCCAGTCCTCGCGGCCCCAGTCGCGGAAGTCGCCCGGGGGCGGGCCACCGGCATTGTTGACCAGGATATCCACCTGCGGGCAGGCTGCCAGCAGCGCCTGGCGCACCTCGGCGTCGGCGACATCACCGGCCACGGTGCGCACCTCGATGCCCGGGCAAGCCGCGCGCAACTCGGCGGCGGTCTGCTCCAGGGTGGCCTGGGTACGGGCATTGATGACCAGGTTGACGCCTTCTTTGCCCAGCGCCTCGGCGCAGCCTTTGCCCAGGCCCTGGCTGGCCGCGCAGACGATGGCCCAGCGGCCGGTAATGCCTAGATCCATTGGGTTGCTCCTTGATGCAATGCAGTTACAGGGTCACTGGATCGGCGAAAACGCGGCAGGCATCAACAGCTTCGATTCCATCCGCACCAGCATCGGGAAGGCCACGGGGATGAAGCGCTCCAGCCAGTCCGCATCGCGGTACAGGGCGGCGCGGCGCTCGATGCGGTCGTCAAGGCTCTCGTAGGCCCAGATGTGCACCACCTGGTTCAGTTCGCCAATCTCGGTGTACCACCAGCCCACCAGCTTGGCGTAGCGCGAGATCACCGGCAAGCCTTCCTTTTCGAAGTGCTCCAGGTATTGCTTCATCTTGCCGATGTGCAGGGTGTAGGTACGCATTTCATAGAACATGGTCGTGGTTCCGTAAAAGGTTCAGAGGTTGCCGTGGTAGGCGTCGGTGATCAGGCGCTCGACATCGCGCGCGGTGGTCAGGCGTGGGTTGACCAGCACGTTGCCGCTGCGCATCGAGTCGCTGACCATCTGCGGCAGGAACTCCAGGTCCACGCCCAGTTCACGGATGGTCGCGGGAATGCCGATGGCCTGGTTCAGGGCCACCACCGCATCCACCGTGCGTGCCGCGGCCTGCTCCACGCTGAGCCCGATCACATCGGCGCCCAGGGCAATGGCGATGTCACGGAAGCGCTCCGGGCAGGCCGGCAGGTTGAACTTGATCACGTAAGGCAGCAGAGCGGCATTGGCGATGCCATGGGGGATGTTGAACACCCCGCCGAAGGTGTGGGAAATGGCATGCACGTTGCCCAGCTTGGATTGCGAGAACGCCACCCCGGCCAGGAACGAGCCCAGCAGCATCTGCTCGCGGGCCGCCATGTCGGTGCCGACGAAGTAGGTTTTTTCCAGGCTGCCGGCAATCATGCGAATGGCCTGCAGGGCCATGGCCTGGCTGATCGGGTTGGCCTGGCGCGACACATACGACTCGATGGCATGGGTCAGGGCATCCATGCCGGTGGCGGCGGTGATGGCCGCAGGCAGCTTCAGGGTCAGTGCCGGGTCGAGGATGGCCAGGCGCGGGAACAGCCGCGGGCTGACGATCACCGTCTTGAACAGCGTGCGCTTGTTGGTGAACACGGTCGACGCCGTGCATTCGCTGCCGGTACCGGAGGTGGTCGGGATGGCGAAGATCGGCAGCGGCGGCTGGGTCAGTTTGTCGTAGCCCTCGTAGTCGAGGATGTTGCCAGGGTTGGTGGCCATCGCCGCCACACCCTTGGCGGTGTCGATGCTGCTGCCGCCACCCACGCCGATCACAGCGGTGCAGTTGCGCTCTTTCAGCAGCGCCACGGCAGCGTCGAGCACATCGGTGCTGGGGTTGGCTTCAACGGCGCAGAACAGCTGGTAGTCGATGCCCGCCTGCTCCAGCGAGGCGAAGAAGCCGGCCAGGATGCCTGCATCGATCAGGCCCTGGTCGGTGACCACCAGCAGGGTGCCGTCCACGTACGGCTTGAGCAGCGCACCGGCCTGGTCGGCCAGGCCCGCGCCACATTTGGCAATGGTGGGGAAATGGAACTGGAATTGGCTCATGAGGGGTCCTCAGGCAACTGCGTTGTTCTTGTTGTGCCCGCCGTGACGCTGGCGGGCCGTGCCGGGGCAATCTAGAGCGCGGGCCAGGGCCGCCGATAATGAAAAGAGCTGATCCGCCAATAACCACTGCTTATCCCCTGCCTGGGTAATAAGCAGGCGTTATTGGCGGATCAGCTCTTTTCATTACCTGCACTGCCGGCAGCGCTCCAACAATCGGCCTGCGTAGTTGCTACGCCTCCCGATAATCACAACAACGAGCTCCTGCGATGAAGACCATCCCCTCCCCGGCCGACCTGGCGCTGCCCGCTGCGGCCCCGATGACCACGGTGCGCTGGCGCATCTTCCTGATCCTGTTGCTGCTGACCGCAATCAACTACATCGACCGCGCCTCGCTGTCGGTGGCGCTGCCGCTGATCGCCCCCGAATTCAACCTGACGCCGGCCATGGAAGGGCTGATGCTCAGTGCGTTCTTCTGGTCCTATGCCTTGATGCAGATCCCTGGTGGCATGCTGCTGGACCGCTTCCAAACCCGCGGCATCATTGGCGCGGCAACTGTGGCCTGGGGCCTGTTCCAGGCAATGGGCGCGGCCTCGCACAACTGGCTGGTACTGCTGCTGACGCGTATCGGCCTGGGCGTGGCCGAGTCGCCGATCATGCCCGCCGGGGCCAAGCTCAATGGCGCCTGGCTGACGCCTAACGAACGTGGCCGTGGCGCGGTGCTGGTGGATGGCGGCGCGCCGCTGGGCAGCGCCCTGGGGGCGATCCTGATTTCCGGGCTGATTGCCTGGCTGGGTTCGTGGCGGTTGGCCTTCGTGGTGGCCGGGGTCGGCACCGTATTGGCCGGCATCCTGGCGTGGAAGTACATCCGCAACCACCCCAGCGAGCACCCGGGGGTGAACGAGGCCGAGCTGCGCCACATCACCGAAGGCAACGCCAGCGCCCATGCCGCGGCAGCCAAGGCCAGGCTGCCGCTGCGCGAGCTGCTCAAGGACCGTTCGATCTTTGCCATGTTCGCCGGCTACAGCTGCATCCTGGCAGTGTTCTACGGCCTGCTGACCTGGATGCCGAGCTACCTGCACAAGGCCCATGGCCTGAACATTTCGGCCATGGGCGGGGCGACCTTCCTGATCTTCATGTGCGGGTTTGTCGGCGAACTGATCGGCGGCTGGATCGGTGACCGCTGGCGGGCCAGCGGTGCCTCGCCGAACCTGGTGATGCGCACCATGTTCAGCGGTTCGGCGCTGGTGGCGGCGCTGTGCATCCTGGCGGCAGCCTATGTGGGCGAGACCGTCGCGGTGATCAGCCTGCTGTGCGTGGCGATGTTCTTCATCCGTTGGTGCGGGATGTACTGGTGCCTGCCGGCGATCATCGGCGGGCCGTCGCGCACCGGCGTGCTGGGTGGCACCATGAACTTCTGCGGCAACATGGCCGGGGTGCTGGTGCCGATCGTGATCGGGCTGATCGTGCAGTTCACCGGGGATTACTTCTTTGCGCTGATCTTCTTTGTGGTGGCTGCGGTGTTGATTGCGGTGTTTTCCAGCTTGATCGATTACCGCGAGCGGCAGTTCTGAGACCTAGATTGCGAGATCCCTGCATGGCTTCAGCCGCGAACACCGGCAGAGCCGGTGCCATCCACCGCGTCGCCTGCTTCGCGGGTGAACCCGCTCCCACAGGGACGGCGCAGGCTTCGGGCTCACGCTGTACCTGTGGGAGCGGCCGTGGCCGCGAACACCGGCGCAGCCGGTGCCATCCACCGCGTCGCCTGCTTCGCGGGTGAACCCGCTCCCACAGGGACGACGCAGGCTTTCGGGCTCACGCTGTACCTGTGGGAGCGGCTTCAGCCGCGAACACCGGCGCAGCCGGTTCCATCCAACGCGTCGCCTGCTTCGCGGGTGAACCCGCTCCCACAGGGACGGCGCAGGCTTCGGGCTCACGCTGTACCTGTGGGAGCGGCCGTGGCCGCGAACACCGGCGCAGCCGGTGCCATCCACCACGTCGTATTCTTCGCGGGTGAACCCATTCCCACAGGGGGCCGCAACAGGGCTCAACCGGCCGTAAGCTCCTCCACCAGCAACCGCGCCGCCGGCGACAGCGGCGCTGCTACCCGGTGCACGATCCCGAACGGCTCGCTCAGTGCCCGCAGCTGCACTGCCAGCGACACCAGCAACCCGCGCTGCTCGGCAAAGGCCGCCACGGCGCTGGGGATCACCGCCACCAGCGTCGGGTCGTCTTCCAGCAGCATGAAGGTGGCGAAGGTGGAGAAGGTTTCCAGCGGGTAGCGTGGCACCTCCACCCCCGCCTCGCTCAACTCACGCTCCAGCGCCTGGCGCATGGGCATGTTGGCCGGGTAGACGATCCAGCGATACTGGCTCAGGTCGCCAACTTCCAGCGCCGCCGCACCGGCCAGCGGGTGCTGCGGGTGCGCGACCACCGCCAGCGGCTCCTGGGCCAGTTCGACAAAGGCGTAGTCCGCCGCATTGCGGCCCAGCCCTGGCCGGCAGATGGCCAGGTCCAGGCGCCCTTCATCAAGCTGGGCCAGCAGGTTGGCACTGGTGTTCTCGGCGATCTCCACCGCCAGTTGCGGCTGCTTGCGGCGCAACCGCCCGAGGGCGCCGATCAGGGTCGGCATGGCCCCCATGATGCTACCCACCGCCAGCCGCCCACCCTGGCCCTGGACGATGCCAAGCACCTCTTCGCGCAAATGCCCCAGGTCACTGTGAATCAACCGCGCATATCGCACCACGCAACGGCCTACGTCATTGGCCACCAGGCCGCTGGGCAGGCGCTGGAACAACGGCACACCCAGCACCTCCTCCACCTCGCGCAAGGCCTTGGTGGCACCGGGCTGGGAAATCGCCATGGCCTCCGCCGCCTTGTGCAGGGAGCCGCAACGGTCCAGTTCGATGAGCAGGCGTAACTGACGCAGGCGCAGGCGGGAAAAAATGGAGTCCAGGGAGGGGATCATCGGGCAGGCTCGGCATGGGTCTTGTAATGCCGAGCACTATAGAGGGTTGTCAACGGGCGATTGTTGAGTTTGCGGCAAATGTCCTTTGCCCTGAAGACACGCCCGGCAAGCTCACGCCACGCGGCGACGCGACAGGCAGGCATACCCCAGGCCCAGCACGCTGGCCGCCAATACGCCCAGCAGCACCATCAGCTCGCGGCTGTAACGGGCCACCCAGGCCGGGAAACCGATGACCTCGCGGTAAACCTGTATGTCAGCCTTGCCATCGGCGTGACTGATGCTGACCCCGCCCTGGCGGATCTGTGAGTAGTCCGCATCGAAATACACCCATACCTTGCACGCGCCACCCGGCTCGATGACGGGGATGTCCGCTTGCATGGTGGAGGTTTCCAGGATGGTGTCATTGCCAGCTGCATCGCGCACCTGCACAAGGCCTTTCGCCGGCAGGCGGATTTTCACCTGGCGCACCTGCGCATCACCGCTGTTGCGCAGCTCGATGAGCAGACCGGTACGGTGGTCGACCAGCCCGGCCTCGAAGGGCTTGGCGAACAGCTGGGCATACGGCGCCTGGGCCATTTCGATCAGCCGCTCGACCTGATCGTGGCTCAGCCTGCCCTCGCTGATGGAATTGATACGCCCCTGCAACTGCTCGTACTTGAGCTGCTCGCTGGCTTTGGTGATGCGTTCGCTGAACTGGCTGGGATAGGTGAGGTAGGCATAGGTCAGCGATGCCTCCAGGCGCGGGTTGCCCCTGAGCAACCCATAGGCGGTCAGCAGGACCATCAGGCCAAGCAGCACGGCTACGAGGAGTTTCCCCACCTTGTCCCAGCTCAATGCGAACTTCCTTCTGTCGTGTTACAGAGATTCAAACTGGCCAAGGGTGCCAAGTTCATGGTCCCCAGGCAAGCCTGACTAAGGCTCCTGCTCGCCTCCCCGAGCCTGGCGCAACTGCTGCAACTGGCCGTCGATCAGCGCCTTGGCCATGCCTGCCAGGTAATACGTGGCTTGCATCATCGCCTTGCGGTCACCGGGCCGGTCGATGGCCTTGCGGGTGAGTTCGGTAATGCAGCCCATGATGCTCGAGGCCTCCATCAGCGCCGTACGCATTGGCAGCTGCGCGTTCATCTGCACCAGTTCGGCGCCGCCGTTGCCAAAACGGCCCGCTGCACGCACGACATTGAGGTTGCTGCTTTCTTTCGGAGTGTCTTTGTCCATGTCCATTCCTCGGGGTTACGAGCGTGCCGAGACTAGGGCGCTGCCTGCCCCGCCACAATAACCTTGAGGGTGGAAAGGCTTACTTTCGGAAATGGACTACAAGGAACCTACAAAGGGGATGCTCCACCACCACTCAGGCTCTTGACCGGCAACCGGCAGTGACGGACGATCAATCTCCCCCCACAAGGATGAACACCATGCTACGGATACTGGGCAGAGCCTCCTCCATCAATGTACGAAAAGTCCTGTGGGCGTGCGCCGAGTTCGAGGTCGCGTTCGAGCGCGAAGACTGGGGGGCGGGCTTCAAGCCCACGGACAGCGCCGAGTTCCTTGCGTTGAACCCCAACGCCATGATCCCGGTGATCCAGGATGGCGACTTCACCCTGTGGGAATCCAACAGCATCATCCGCTACCTGGCCACGCGCTATGGCGCCACCGCGTTCTACCCGGGCGAGGCGCAGGCGCGGGCCAGGATCGACCAGTGGATCGACTGGCAGGCCTCGGACCTCAACCGTTCCTGGAGCTACGCGTTCATGTCGCTGGTCAGGCACTCGCCCGCCCACCAGGACCCACAGGCCCTGGCCGCCGGCTGCGCGGACTGGGCGCGCTACATGCGCATTCTCGACCGCCAGCTGACAAACACCGGTGCCTACGTGGCCGGCAGCCAGTTCACCTTGGCCGACATCCCCATTGGCCTGTCGGTCAACCGCTGGTTCGAAACGCCGTTCGAGCACCCGCACCTGCCGGCCGTGCGCGATTATTACGAGCGGCTGAGCGAGCGCCCGGCCTATCACCTGCATGGCCGTAACGGTACGCCGTGATGGGCCAAACTGTGGGGCTGCTTTGCAGCCCATCGCGACACAAGGCCGCTCCTACAAGGAATCGCGACTTCCTGTAGGAGCGGCCTTGTGTCGCGATGGGGCGCAAAGCGCCCCCCGAAGATCTCCACCTGTTACACAGCAACCTGACTCGCCGCAGCCCCCGCCCGCCCCCGCCAAGCGAACAGCAGCACCATCACCAGGCCCAAAGCCGCCATCGCCGCCCCCGCCAGGGAAACCGCCGAATACCCCAGCCCGGCATTGATCACCGCCCCACCCAGCGCCGCACCAATCGCGTTACCCAGGTTGAACGCCCCGATGTTCACCGCCGACGCCAGGTTGGGCGCATCCTTGGCCGCCTCCATCACCCGCATCTGCAGCGGCGGCACCAGGGCAAAGCTGGCAGCGCCCCAAACCAGGATCGCCAGCGCAGTCGGCAGCGGCCAGTCTATCACCAGCGGGAACACCAGCAACACCGCAATCAGCACGGCCAGCGACAACATCAGGGTACGGTCGATCGAGCGGTCCGCCGCCTTGCCACCCCACACGTTGCCCAAGGTCAGGCCGACACCGAACAACACCAGCATGGCCGTGACGAAGGTGGTGGACGCTGCCGCCTCGCTCTGCAGGATCGGCGCGATGTAGGTGAATACCGTGAACATCGCACTGGAGCCCACCACGGTCAGCAGCAATGCCGCCAGCACCGGCCCGCGGCCGAGCACGCGGATTTCGGCCATGGCCCCGCCACCCTTGGGCGACGGCACATTGGGCAGTGCGTACCAGAGGGTCGTCATTGCCACCAGGCCGAGCCCGGCGATGCCCCAGAATGCCGTGCGCCAGCCCAGCATTTCACCGAACCAGGTCGCCAGCGGCACTCCGCCGATGGTGGCCAGGGTCAACCCCGTGAACATGGCGGCCACGGCCCCGGCGCGCTTCTCGGGCGGCACCACGCTGGCCGCGACGATCGAGCCGATGCCGAAGAACGCACCGTGGTTCAGCGAGGTGACCACGCGGGCGACCAGCAGGCTGGCGTAGTCGCTGGCCAGGGCCGACATCAGGTTGCCGAGGGTGAAGATGGCCATCAGCCCGATCAGCAGGTAACGCCGCGGGATCTTCACCGTGGCCAGGGTCATCAGCGGTGCACCGATCAGCACACCGATCGCATAAGCACTGACCAACAGCCCGGCAGCGGGGATGGAGACGCCAAGGTCGGTGGCGATGCTGGGCAACATGCCCATGGGGGCGAACTCGGTGACCCCGATGCCGAAGGCACCGATGGCGAGTGCGACAAGAGGTGGATTGATACGCATGGCAAGCTCCTTATCTGTGCTGCAAATGCTACGATCCGAAGCCGAGCCGCACTAGACTGCATTTTTGCGAACCACCTTTGCTGAAGAGGCACAAATGGACTTCAGTGGAAGATCCGGAGAGATGGAAATATTTGCCAAGGTGGCCCAGGAGGGCAGCCTGTCCGCAGCCGCCCGGGCGCTGGGCCTGACGCCTTCGGCGGTGAGCCGCATCCTCGCGCGCACCGAACAGCGCCTGGGCACCCGCCTGCTGCTGCGCACCACCCGGGCGATCACCCTCACGCCCGAGGGCGAAGCGTACCTGCGTGGTGCACGGCGGGTGCTGGCCGACATGCTCGAAGTGGAGGAGGCCATCACCGACCAGGGCGTGCCACGCGGGCGCTTGCGAGTCAGCGCAGCGCTAGGCCATGGCCGCTTGACCGTGGTGCCGTTGCTGGCAGCGTTCAGCGCGCGCTACCCGCAGGTGCTGGTCGACCTTACCCTCAGCGACGAAGTGGCCGACATTCTCGGCGGCCAGGCCGACGTGGCGCTGCGCTTCGGCCACCTGCCGGACAGTTCGTTGAGCGCCCGCGCCATTGGCGAAACCGGCCAGGTGATCGTCGCCTCGCCCGAGTACCTGGCGCGCTGCGGTACGCCGCTTGTGCCGGAGGACCTGGCCCGGCACAACTGCCTGCGCTTCAACTTCCGCCGCGCCGCACCCGACTGGCCGTTCCGCCGCGACGGGCAGGTTTTTTCATTGAAGGTGACGGGCAATATCGAATGCAGCAGCGGCGAGGCCTTGGCGCAGTTGGCCAGGCTCGGCGCCGGCGTGGCGCGCATCGGTACCTTTACCGTGGCCGATGACCTGGCCAAAGGGCAGCTGGTGCCGTTGCTGGAGGCGTACAACCCCGGTGATCGCGAGCCGATCCATGCGGTGTTCGTCGGCGGCCCGGCGATGCCGGCGCGGGTGCGGGTGTTCGTGGATTTTCTGGTGGAACAACTGTCAGGCATGCCCAGCGCCTTGTAGGAGCGGCCTTGTGTCGCGAAAGGGCTGCAGAGCAGCCCCAACAGATTATGCACAGTTGCTGAAATCCAGGGGCCGCTTTGCGGCCCTTTCGCGACACAAGGCCGCTCCTACAGAATCGCACTGTACAGGATCCCTTGCCCTCGGCTCACGCTCAGGAGTTGCTTCATGCCCTACCCCATCGAACAGAAACTGGTCATCGGCGTTGCTTCGAGTGCGCTGTTCGACCTCACCGTCTCGGACGACATCTACCAGACCCAGGGCGTCGAGGCTTACCGCCAGCACCAGCAGCAGAACCTGGACGAACCCTTCCCCAAGGGCGTGGCGTTCCCGTTCATTCGCCGCTTCCTGAGCATCAACCAGGCCTTCCCCGAGCAGTTGCCGGTGGAGGTGGTGCTGCTGTCGCGCAACTCGCCGGAAACCGGCCTGCGGGTGTTTCGCTCGATCAGCCACTACCAGCTGGACATCACCCGCGCGGCGTTCATGTCGGGCCGCTCGCCCTACGAGTACATCCCGGCGTTCAATGCCTCGCTGTTTCTCAGCGCCAACGAGGAAGATGTGCAGAAAGCCATCGACGCCAACTACCCGGCCGGGCGGGTGCTGCCGACACGCATCTACGATGACGAGATCGACACCGAACTGCGGGTAGCCTTCGACTTTGACGGGGTGATTGCCGATGACGAGGCCGAGCGCGTGTACAAGCGCGACGACAACCTGGACGAGTTTCAGGAGCATGAACGCGTGCGCAAGGGCATCCCGCATTCGCCGGGGCCGCTGGCGGACCTGTACCGCAAGCTTTCGCTGATTCGCATGCTCGAAGACCGCAAGTTGGCCGAGGACCCGGCGTACAAGCGCATCTTGCGGATTGCCATCGTGACGGCGCGCAATGCCCCTTCGCACGAGCGGGTGGTGACGACGTTGAAGGATTGGGGCGTATCGCCGGACGAGTGCTTCTTTCTGGGCGGGATGGAAAAACCCAGGGTGCTGTCGATACTGAAGCCGCATGTGTTCTTTGATGACCAGCGCAGCCATTTGCAATCGCCGGCGGGGGATTTGCCGATGGTGCATGTGCCGTTCGGGGTGGCGAATCGCGAGCGCTCGGTGGCGGACTCTGCGCTCGACGTGCCCCACAGGTACAGCGTTGCTCCCGAGGTTGTCGGTGAACCTGTGGGAGCGGCCTTGTGTCGCGAAAGGGCCGCAAAGCGGCCCCAGGATTGATGCGCAACAGTTGAAATTGCTGGGGCTGCTCTGCAGCCCTTTCGCGACACAAGGCCGCTCCCACAGGGGTTCGCGCCAACTTTTAGAATGTGAGCAAGACAGCTGCTCCCACTTCGATCGCACCGGTTTGATGTAATGCGCAATACCTGCGCAACGCCAGTGCCATCCTCCGCCCGCTTTACTCAGCTCGCCCAGCAGGACTGCCGAATGACGCTGCAGAAATTCCCAGGCCGGAATGCAGGCTCCTTGTCCGCGATCACATCCGCCTTCACGTTGCCAAACGTGGTCTGCGGCTTGTGCCGGATCCCGTCGTAAAACGCCTGGATGATCGCCTCCTTGAACCGCTCCCCACGCGGGTGCGCCTGGACCACGGCGTCCCGTGCTGCAATCCCCAGCCCTTCGTGGTGCAGCCCCAGCACATCAGTCTCTACCCCCGCCGTGACCAGGGCGATCAGCGGGTGCATGTGCTCTGGAATGCCTGGCGTGGTATGCAGCGCGATCGCCGTCCACACACGCTCGACATCGCGCTCGTCCACACCGTGGCGCTGGAGGAAATCGCGCGCCGCATTGGCACCGTCCACCTCGAAACGGCAACAATCGCTGCTGTGCTGATAGGTAAGGCCCATGTCATGGAACATGCAGCCTGCGTACAACAGTTCACTGTCGTAGCGCAGCCCCAGCCGCTGCCCGGCAAGGGCCGCGAAGTAGAACACCCGGCTGGAGTGGTGGAACAGCAAAGGGGAAGCCGTGTCACGGACGAGCTCGGTGATTTCCCGAGCCATGGCGCTGTCGGGCACCTGGATACCGGCGATGGATGAGGACATGGTCGCTCCTGGGTGGGTTGATGACGAGCCCAGTCTGCGGTCGTGAGCCAATGTCCTCAATTGACTTGTAACGCCAGATACTGCCATTGTCGGCGGATTACGGACTTGCGGCGCAACGCCCGGAGCCACCATGCCCTCTGCCCCCATCACGGTCGCCATCCTGGCCATGCCCGGCGTACAACTGCTGGATGCCTGCGGCCCGCTCGATGTGTTCGCCGAAGCCAACCGCCAGGCCGGCCGTGACGCCTATCGCCTGCTGTTGCTGGCTTGCGAACCGGGGCCGCTGGTGAGCTCATCCGGTACGCGCCTGGTCGCCGATGGCTGGATCGGCGAAGACCTGGAAGCCATCGACACCTTGCTGGTCGCCGGCACGCCGCAGGCTGCCGAACAATACCTGCGCCCCGGCATTCTCGACTGGCTGCGACAACGCGCGGGCGCTTGCCGGCGTTACGGCTCGGTATGCACGGGGGCGTTTGCCCTGGCGGCTGCCGGGTTGCTGGATGACCGGCGTGTGACCACCCATTGGGCCGTGGCGCAGCCGCTGGCCGAGCGTTATCCGCGGGTGCAGGTGGATGCCGACGCCATTCAGGTGCATGACGGCAACCTGCGTACCGCTGCGGGGGTAACGGCCGGGCTGGACCTGGCACTGGCCCTGGTGGAAGAAGACCTGGGGCGGGATATTGCCAAGCAGGTTGCCGGGCACCTGGTGATGTACTTCAAGCGGCCTGGCGGGCAGCTGCAGTTCAGCCGGCAGGGCGGGACGTCGCCGGTCGGACGTTCGGCATTGCAGGGGTTGCAGCGTTACGTGGCCGCCAACCCTGCACTGGACCACGGGGTTGCCAGCCTGGCTGCGCGGGTTGGGCTGAGCCCGAGGCATTTTGCACGGGTGTTTCAGGGTGATGTGGGCATGACCCCGGCCGCGTGGGTGGAGCTGGCGCGGGTGAATGATGCGCGGGCGCGGCTGGAGGCTGGGCGAGAGGCACCGAAGCAGGTGGCGGCGCTTTGTGGGTTTGCCAATGCGGATACGTTGCGGCGGGCGTTCGTGAAGCATGTGGGGGTGACGCCGGCGGAGTATCGCAAGCGGTTTGGGCGGTCGGGGTGAAGAAACCTTGATAAGGGTGGCGTTCACGCAATGTGCAACGCCAATCAGCCCCCCAGCGACACAGGTTGTCGCCCTCCTGGCAAAAGCTACTCACACCAAGCCAGGAAGAAAACGAGATGAGAGACCTGTTTGCAGTCATCGGCTTTGCCGTGGTGGTGAAGAAGGGATACGAGTGGTATCGCGAGTACTGCGAGCTCAAACGCGAAAAAGCGCAACGGCAGTGAGCCCGCAAAGCCCGCGTAATACCAAAGGCGATAAAAATTGACGCGCAAATGCGCCATTAAACCGCCATCACCACTAGCATATGGCCACCATTCACCGGTACGATCCGCACAGCTAGAAGTCGTGCCGGGCAGCCGGTGATCCAGAACAAGGTCGTTTTCATGTCACAAGCGAAGGACACGCTGCTCAGACTGTTTGCCTTGCTCCGTCTTATCCCGACAGAGCCACAGCGCATTGCCACCCCCACGTTGCTGGAGAAGCTTCGCGATAGCGGGTTTTCGGTCACGCTGCGTTCCATTCAACGCGACCTGAATCGGTTGTCCATCCCCTTCTCCCTCGTGTGCGACGACAGCGAGATGCCTTTTCGCTGGAGCTTCACTCGTAACGCGCCCTTGCAGCTGCAAGACATGGATGCGCCTACGGCATTGGCGCTTTACCTGTCCGAAAACCATCTGCACGCCTTATTGCCGCAAACAGTCCTGGACCAACTGGGCCCGCAGTTCCGCCGCGCCCGCAACTACCTGCATGGCGTAGGGGCCAATGGCCTGGCCGACTGGGCCCGGCGCGTTCGTGCACTGCCCAACGGTAAAACCTTGATCCCGGCTACGGTGTTGCCAGAGGTATGGGCACAGGTATCCAGCGCGTTGCTGGAGCGTCGGCAACTGCAGGTGAGCTATCGAAGCCGCAGCAAAGATGCCATCAAGCAATTTCGCCTGCATCCGGCCGGGCTGGTATCGCGTCATGCCATCAGCTACTTGATTGCGACGGTTGATGACTACAGTGACCTGCGCCAGTTTGCATTGCATCGCATCCAGCAAATCGAAGTGCTGGGCGAAGCTGCCGAGTTGCACAGCAGCTTCGATGTCAACGACTACATCGCCAGCGGCGTATTCAACCTGCGCCAGTCCGACGCCCATGTAGAACTGATCGCCGATGTTCATCCACAGATCGCCACCTTGTTGCACGAGACGCCCCTCAGCCAGCAACAGGAATTGACTGACCTGCCTTCAGAGGACTGGAAGCGATTACGCGCCAGGGTGCCCCTGGACCGGGAAACGCTGTGGTGGATATTCGCGCTCAACGACAACATCCGCCTACATGCCCCACAGGTCTGGGTCGACGAGATCCGCCAGCGTTTGCGCTCGATGCAAGCGTTCTACCTGGAGGCTTGCCCCGCCTGACCTCAACCCTGCAGTACGTTGTGCCGATTTTCCGCTACCGCTGCTCAATGTGAGCGCGAAAGCAAACCTAGACAGATATCGATATCCACCAAAAGGACATTGCCATGCCGCTTCCTCTAATCCTCGGTGCCGCCGCCTTGGTTACAGCTGCTTACGGAGCCAAGAAAGGCTACGACGGATACCAACGTCATTCGGAAGCCGACGAAATTGTCAAAGGCGCCCAGGAACGCTATGAGGCGAAGAAGGAAATCTTTGACGAGCAGGAAACCAAAACCACTTCCGCTCTCGAAGCCTTGGGGAAAAAGGAACTGGAGATCGGCCAGAGTTTTGCTGAATTCAAGGTACTGGCCGACAAACTGCTGGACCAGATGAACGCCGGCCGCCAGCACAAACTGGAAGTCAACATTCCCAAGCACAACCTGCAAAAGGTCGACAGCTACAGCTTCACTGCTGTTGGTGTGCTGGGTACCGTAGCGGGCGCAGGTACTGCGGGCGCTGCGGCGGGCTTCGCCGTCTATGGCGGTGTAATGGCCCTGGGTGCGGCTTCGACCGGCACCGCCATTTCGTCGCTGGCTGGTGTTGCCGCTACCAACGCGACCCTGGCGGCAATCGGTGGCGGCTCTTTGGCTACCGGTGGCCTGGGCATGGCAGGCGGTACCGCAATTCTGGGCGCAGCAGTGGCCGCCCCGGTATTGGCGATTGCTGGCTGGGCTTACAACAGCCACGGCGAGGAGGCGCTGAAAAACGCCCGCAAAGCCGACCAGGAAGTTACAGCGGCAGTCGGCAAGCTTGCCCGCGCCACCGAAATGCTCGGTGAAACAGAACACTACACCCGCAAGATCCGTCGTTCGCTGATGTCCATCTACGCCCAGTTCAATCAGTATTTCGACAGCCTGAAGGACATCGACAGCTTCCTGCAGGACCTCAAAGGCCGCAACGTCGATGCCAAGGCGGAACTGGCCAAGCACAACGAGTCGATCGTGCGCACCATCGAAAACGGCTACGCCCTGGCGGCCATTCTGGTGAACGTCATCACCACCCCGATCTTCAAGCTCAAGAAGGTCAACGGTCAGGTCGCCAAGGACAAAGATGGTGTTCCGACCATGGAGCTGGACAACGACGGTTCGATGGTCCTGAACGAGAGCGAACTCGACAAAGTGATGGTCAGCGCCAGCGCTGAAGCAGAAAAGGTCGAAGCAGCCTGATGCCCTCCCGGGGAAGGCTCGCCTTCCCCACCTCCCCCTTTTCGATTTTCATGGACCCGAACATGCACGCCGCAGCGCGAGACTATCCCTGGGCTGAAGAGCTCGAGAAAACCGTAGTCACCAGCCTGGCCACCAGTTTTGGCCTGGACTTTCTTTTGTTCCAGGACAAACACGGCGGCGAGGTGGACACCATCCACAATGCACGCAATGGCGTTTGGGCAACGGAGCAGGAGAAGCAACGCTTTGAAAAGCGCGGCGACTACAATCCGGATCCGTACCATCAGCACGAAAACTACATCGAGACAGGGCGCAGGGACAAAGCCACTCACCTGGCTGGCGAACTTCACGACCCTTACCGCAACACCACGTTGAGTGCAGCCCAGAAACGCAACCTTGATCACGTTATCAGTGCCAAGGAAATTCATGACGATGCCGGCCGCGTGCTGGCCGGGCTGGACGGTGTCGAGCTGGCGAACCAGAGCAGCAACCTGCAAACGACCCACGAAAGCATCAACAAGTCGAAAGGCCAGACGCCTATCAACGACTACCTCCGCGATTTGCCCGAGCTGATCGGCAGAAGCGAAACCAAACTGGCAAAGGACCGTGCACGCCTGGCTACCTTGCCGCGTGACACCCCCGAGCAACAGCACAATGCACGCGTGCTGGAAGATCAGATTCGCAAAGACGAAAACAAGATCGAAACGTTGAAGGCCATCGACCCCGATGAGATGCGCAAACGGGACGAGGCTGCCCGGGCGCCCTACAACGAACAGATCAACCGCGCCTACTACACCAGCAGCAAGTTCTGGAAGCAGAGCGCTTCCGCGTCGCTGGATGCCGGCCTGAAAATGGGTGCCCGCCAGATGCTTGGCCTGGTGCTGGCCGAAGTCTGGTTCGAATTGCGCGGGCAGGTGCCGGCGCTGCTTGAAAAACTCAAGCACAAGTTCGACTTCGAAACCTTCATCGACAGCGTCAACAGCACCTTGAAAGGCATCTGGACGCGTGTGCAAAAACGCTTCACGGACTTTCTCATCGGCTTCAAGGACGGCGTTTTCGCGGGTGTCATGGCCAGCGCGACCACCACGCTATTCAATGTGTTCGCCACGACCAAGGTCATGGCGGTCAAGATCATCCGCGAGGTCTGGGGCCAGTTGGTCAAGGCCATCAAACTGATGATCTTCAACCCCGAACAACTGGGCTTCGTCGACCTCTGCAAGGCCGTTACCAGCTTGATGTCCCTCGGTGCCGCCACTGTCGTGGGCACCATGGTGCATGCCCAACTGCTGCCACTGTGCAGCTTCCCGTTCGGCGGTGAACTGGTGGCGTTTGCCAGCGCACTGGTCACCGGCGTGGTCACCCTGGGCCTGAACTACTTCCTGCTGCACAGCCCAGTGGCCCACAAGCTTTGGGCCTTCATCGAGTCGATCATGCCCCACGCCGGTGTGGTCAAGCACTTCGAGTCGGTAAACGCAGAGCTGGACCGTTACCTGACCGAGCTGAGCAAGCTTGAGTTCAACCTGGATGCTTATGAACTTGAAGCGTTCTCGCTGACACTGATGGCGTGCAACGATGAACTGCAGCGCGGCATGGTGCTGAAAGCAGAGGTAGCCAAGCGCAACATCGAGCTGCCGTTTGAAATGGGCAACAGTGCGAGCACTCGCGACTGGCTGGCCTCGCTGGTGTAAGGATGCAGCCGTTTCCGTGCAACCAGTGCGGCCTGTGCTGCCGGAACGTTCACCTGGCCGAGGAAACGCGCTTCCTCGACCGGGGGGACGGCACCTGTCGACATCATGACGTGCCCAGCAAACGCTGCACGATCTACAACGACAGGCCCGATATATGCCGGGTGGATCGGCAATATGAGCTGCACTACGCCAGCCGGTATGGTTGGGACGAGTTTGTGAAGCTTAATGTTCAGGTATGTGAGGTGCTGGAAGCGCAGTCAAGCAGGTAGCCAGGAAATAGCGGCGGCTGTCAGATTGGACGGGCGCTCTCGCACCGGGTGCGATTACGCATCCCGGCCGAGGCAGTGCGCTCCCTCGCGAGATCGGCTCAGCGAGGGCCGCCCCCCTGATGGCCGCCAAAGCCACCGCCACCGCCGTGGCCACCACCGTGACCACCGCCACCTCCCGGCGGCATGAACATCCAGCAACCCGACAAGACGGATACCAGCGCCGCAACCAAGGCTGCGCGGAAAAGGTGTTTCGACTTCATTGCAACGCTCCACAAGGCTAGATCTTCTGCCGACCGTTGGCCGGTTCGGCAGCGCGCGGATTCTAGAGTGGCAGCGTGATGGCCCGGGGAAACTTTGCATATCTTTACAGTCGTACTGGCAATCAGGGAGGACCGTTGCCTGTGATTGCGGCTTGCATGCCTGTAGAGCAGGCTAGCCCATCCGCCAATCATCGCCCGGCTAGCACTTCCGGGCTGTTGCTGGGCACCTTTCACAACCAGAAGCAACAGTGAACCTTTGTGGCGGCAGTGGCTCAGTTGTGCAAAGCGCGCTTACCACTCCGACAAGGGATTGCCATGAGAGATGCCCCGTCCACCGCCCTTCCCCAGGCTCGCATCGAACGTGAACTGAGCCTGCGGGCGGTGCTCACCGGGGTAGTGCTGGGCATTCTGCTGACACCCTCGAATGTGTACGCGGGCCTTCGGATCGGCTGGTCATTCAACATGTCGATCATCGCCTTGCTGGTCGGCTTCGCCCTGTGGCAGGGCCTGGCGGGGCGCAGGAAGGGACGGCCCGCATGGACGCTGCACGAAAGCAACATCAACCAGACCGTGGCCTCGGCCGCCGCGTCCATCGTTTCTGGCGGGCTGGTCGCGCCGATCCCCGCCTATACCCTGCTTACCGGTCACCAGCTGGACCCGCTGCCGATGATGGCCTGGGTGTTCTCCGTGAGCTTCCTGGGCATCTGGATCGCCTGGTATCTGCGCCCCGCCCTGCTAGATGACCATGGCCTGAAGTTCCCTGAGGGCATGGCGACCCTGGAGACATTGCAGCAGATCTACCGCCACGGCCACGAAGCCATGATGCGGATAAAGGTGTTGTGCAGCGCCGCGTTGCTGTCGGGGCTGGTGAAGTGGATTGACGGGTTCGTCTGGGCGATTCCGCGCTGGGCACCCTCGCCTGTGCTCGAGCGCCTGACCTTCACGCTCGATCCTTCGCTGATGCTGGTCGGCTTCGGCGGCATCATCGGTATCCGCGTGGGCCTGACGCTGCTGTTCGGCGCCGCGCTGGCCTGGGGCGGGCTGGCACCGTTGCTGATCGACCATGCCCTGGTGGTGCTGGCCCCGAACGCCAGCGGCCCACAGTTCGCTGCCCTGGTGGAATGGCTGTTGTGGCCGGGCGTCAGCCTGATGGTATGCGCGACCCTGACTTCATTGTCGGTCCGCCTGTTGCAAATGCCCCGGCAAAGGCCCACCGCCCCGCTGGCAAGTCGGGCAGCGCACGCCCTTGGGCGATTTTACCTGGCGCCTGCGTGCGGGCTGTTATTGTCCATTGCGCTGGTGGTGGCGCTACAGGCGTTGCTGTTCGGCATCGACTGGTGGATGGCGCTGCTGAGCATTCCCTTGGCGATATGCCTTGCGGTGGTCGCCGCGCGCGTGGTCGGCGCCACCGGTATTGCGCCAATCGGCGCCATCGGCAAGCTGTCGCAGCTCAGCTTTGGCCTGGTCGCCCCGGGCCAGGTGGCCATCAACCTGATGAGCGCCAACACTGCCGGCGGCGCGGCCGGGCAAGCCACCGACCTGATGAACGACTTCAAGGTAGGCCAGGCGATCGGCGCGACGCCATACAAGCAACTGATTGCACAGTGCCTGGGCATTCTCATCGGCAGCGTGGCGGGCGTGCTGGTGTACCTGGTGCTGATTCCCGATCCGCAGACCCTGCTGCTTACCGAGCAATGGCCCGCACCGGCCGTGGCGACCTGGAAGGCCGTGGCCCAGACCCTGATGCAGGGGCTGGGGGCGCTGTCGCCGGAGCTGCGCTGGGCGATCGTGGCCGGCAGCGCGGCAGGCGTACTGCTGGGCGCGCTGGACAGCCTGCTGCCGCAATGGGTGGCGCGCTGGCTGCCGAGTACCGGCGCGCTGGGGCTGGCGTTCATACTGCCGGCATCGATCAGCATGATGATGGGACTCGGCGCGGTGGTTACCTGGCTGGTCGGTTGCCGTTGGCCGAGCGTTACAGAGCGGTTTGCGATCACGGCCGCAGCGGGGCTGATTGCCGGGGAAAGCATTACCGGGGTGGCGGCATCGTTCTGGGAGATGGTGCGGATGCTGTAAGTGGTTGGCATGGCGCAGCCATGCCGCAGCCTGGAAAAATTGATCTTGCTGCCGCATTGATTACTGATTGGGCGAAACAACCAGCCTAACCGGCAACTCGCCTGCAACTTCCGATAGTTCCGTCTGGAGTGCTACTGGATTCTTAAGCAAGCCGCGAGGATCATAGACGAAGAAAGTAATGGCATGGCACTTGGGATGAGCACGATACCGCGCGATATCCAGGATCAGTTCATCGGCCAGCGATCTCGCTGTCATGCTATCGCGCGTCATTTTCAGTTCAACAACCAGTCCATGCTCAGGCAGTAGAAAGTCCAGACGAGTACCACCCGCCGCCATGCTGGGAGCCGATTCCTCGGTCTTCACATTGTCGAATTCCATCCTCAACAGTGCGTTGACCAGAAACTGCACATCGTATTCATCCTCCACCTGGATGCCGTCGCGACCGCGCGAGCGGTTCTCCAGATCTTTGGCGAAACGATGAAAGCGGACCAAGACGCGCTCGACAATTTGACCGGCAGGCATGGACGGCGCGGGCTGATCAAAGGAGAAATGCGTCTGCAGAATCTGTTCTTCAAACAGGCGAAGTGCTTTAGGTGACCTTACGAAAACGTATACGGTTAGCGCAATCAACACCAACTCGCAGCATAGAAAAAGGACCAGGTATCTTACCGAGAGCGAGACCTTATATTGACCATCAAGCTTGTATTTCTTGCCGCCGCCGTCCCTCGACTCGTCCCGCGGAACCAGTTTCAAATTGAATGCGACCCTTACGCCACCTATCGGGTGGACGCCCTGCAATCCATGCAGCGCATCCAGATCGATCAGCCCTTCATTGTAGCGGGCAAGCAGCCCAAATACTTCATTGGAAGCTTGCTGATAAGACTCACTGTTGATCACCTCAAGCACCGCAGAGTTCGTGATTTCTGAATCCTCGAAAACTGGCGCCACCCACAACAGATACAGGAGCACTGGCATCAAGGGCACAATCGTGGCCAAGATCTTGGCCAGCATGCGCCAGCGACGAATTGCCATTACCCAGTCACCCGGCGTTTCGTACTCTTCACTTCCCGCAAATAATCCAGAGATCCACTTAAGCAATGTGCGCTTCTCCAACTTTCGATATCGAACGACGTGCATCATACATTCGCTATCAACCCAAGGCAGGCATTCGAAGCAATACGATAAACACGCCATTTACGACGTTCTGACCGGTGGCCACCCGGACACACAGCAGCGGCCGCGTCGCTCTGCTATACCTCATTGCCTGGCTCACCCCAACGAGGATGGATTCTCATGGAGCCACTGTGCACCACGCACCCGGGCGACGAGGACGGCGTGCCTGGCCGTTCGCCTGCCATGCAGGCGCTGCAAGCCCTGCTGCGGCGGGTGGCGCAGAGCGACCGGCCGGTGCTGATCTTCGGCCCGACGGGAGCCGGCAAGGAAGTCATCGCTCAGCAACTGCACCGTCTGAGCGCGCCGGGCAAACCGTTCATCGACCTCAACTGCGGGGCGATCCCCGAGCAATTGCTCGAGTCCGAGCTGTTTGGCCATGCCCGCGGCGCGTTCACAGGCGCGGTTGGCGACCGCATGGGCCATCTGCAGATGGCTGGGGCGGGGACTCTGTTCCTCGACGAGATCGGCGAACTGCCCCTGGCCCTGCAGCCGAAGCTGCTGCGGGTGCTGGAAACCGGGCAGTACCGGCCGCTCGGTAGCAGCGAGAGCCGGCACTTCCGCGGCAGGGTGGTGGCGGCCACCCACCGTGACCTCAAGCGCCTGGTGGCCGAGGAGCGCTTTCGCGAAGACCTGTACTACCGCTTGTCGGTGTTCGAGCTCGAACTGCCGGGGCTGAACGAGCGGCGGGAGGACATCCCGGACCTGATCGAGCACTTCTGCCGTCAGCAACGGCGACCGCTGCACTTCGATGCCGCAGCGCTGGAGCTGCTGTGCCAGCGAGATTGGCCCGGCAATGTGCGCGAACTGCGCAATTCGATCGATCGCATCGGCACCCTGGCCCCTTCACCACTGGTCGACCGGGAAACCCTCGAGCAGTTGCTGGCACCGCCCTCGCCCGCCTCTGCGCTTGCCGTAGAGCTGGCCGAAGCGCTGCTCGGGCTTGAGGGGCCGGACAAACTGGCGGCGGTGGAAACACTGCTGATCGAGCATGCGCTGAACCGCTGCAACGGCAACAAGAGTGCTGCGGCGCAGCTGTTGGGGGTCAATCGCAAGGTGATCGAGCGGCGGGTCCGGTTGCGCCAGGACTTGCGCCTGACCGTGGAGCGCTACTTGGCCGAAGGCCGCAAGCTGATCGACGGGGCGGACTTCCGCGGCGCCCTGGGCCCTTTGCAGAAAGGCCTGGAAGTAGCCGAGCGGGTCTACGAGGGCAAAGACCTGTGGCGTTTGCAATTTGAGTTGCACCGGTTACTGGGAGTCAGCTTTCGCAGTATTGAGGGCTGGTTGAGCATCACCAGCCTGGCCAGCTACCGGGACGCCCAGGCCTTGGCCGCGCGCCAAGGCCAGGCGCAAGAGATGGCGTCGGTGTCGTTCGGGCTGTGGACCACCCTGTTGATGGGCCTGGAACTGGCAGAGGCCCGCGCTACGGCACAACAGATGCTGCAGCAGGCGCAGATAGCCGGTGGCGAAGCACTGCGCATCGAGGCCCACCTGGCCATGGCCAACACCCTGTTCTGGCTCGGCGATTTCGAGGAAAGCCTGGCCTGCCTGACGCGCGGCAGGCTGCTGGAGGACGACCAGGCCAGTTGGCCATCGAACCAAGGGCTGGACCTGGTGGGCCTGGCCCGCACTTTCGAAGGCCTGGCCGCCTTCGAGCTGGGCCTGTTCAGCCAGGCGCGCCAGGCGCTGGCCCGCTTGCAGTCCCGCGCCGAGCAGGCGGTCGACAACCCCTTCAACCGCGCGGTCGCCCTGCAGGGCGCGGCCTGGCTCGCCGCAGTGCTGGGCGAGCGCGATGCACTCGGGCGCCAGGCCCGCGAGCTGGAGCTGCTCAGTGCGCGCCACGAGTTCTCCTTCTACCGGGGCGTGGGCATGATCCTGCGCGGCTATCACCAGGGCATATCGGGTGAGTACGAAGCCGGTGAACAGGCCATTGCCGAAGGCTACCAGCAGCATGTACTGCGTAACGGCGGCCTGTTGTTCCATGGCTTCCAGGCCTGGAAGCGCGGCGAAGTGCTGTTGCTGGGCGGGCGTGCAGAGGCCTGCCTGGAACTGGTGGATGTCGCCCTCGACCTGGCCCAGGACCATCAGGAGCGCGCCTACCTGTGCGAACTGATGCTGTTACGCGGCCGGGCGCTGCTGGCGCTTGGTGACGACCGCGAAGCCGAGGCGACCCTGCGCGTCGCCTTGTCCACCGCACTGACCCTCGGCGTGGTGCCGGCGCGGCTGCATGCCGCCTTGGAATTGGCCCGGTTGCTCGAACGCAGCGAACGTGGCGCCCAGGTGCAGTCGATCCTGGTGCGCGCGCTACGCGGTCTCGACCCGCAACTGGACTACCCGCCCGCCAGCACCGTGCGTAGCTGGCTGGCACGTTTGTCGAGCTGACCCCCTCAACCCGAAAGCAGGAGCACGATCATGGCGTTTGAGCTGGAGCACAAGGATCTGCAAGCGTTGATCAACGGTGGTTGTTTCTTTGGCAGTGGTGGTGGCGGCACCTTGGCGTCGGCCCGGCACTTGCTGGCCGCGTTCAATGTCGGGGAATTCTACCCGCGCGACCGCGTCAGGGTGGTCACGGTGGATGAGGCCCGTGCCGGCGACGCCGCGGTAGTGGCGTACATGGGTGCACCGGAAACGATCGGGCGTTGCCAGTACCCGCTCGGGCCGATTCAGGCCCTGGAATGCTTGCGCCAGCGCCTGAACGAGCAGGGCCGCGAGCTTGCCTATGTCGTGCCGCCGGAAAGCGGCGCGCTGGGCTTTCTGGTTGCGTGCCTGGCCGCCGCCAAGCTGGGCCTGGCGGTGGTCGATGCGGACGGCGCCGGGCGCGCGGTGCCCTCATTGCCGATGCTCACCTTCGCTGCTGCCGGTATACCGCCGCGGCCGGCGTTCGTGGTCAGCCAGGGCGGACTGGTGGTGGAGCTGAATGTGACGCCGCCGGCCAAGGCCCAGGGGTACGCTGAAAACGCCAATGTGATCGCCGAGCAAATGTTGCGCCCTGTGGTCGGCTCGCCGGCGTTCGGTGAGTTCGGTGGCCTGGCGCTATGGTGCATGAGCCCCGACCAGCTGCCTTCCGCGCTGCCGCTGCGCGGCACCCTCAGCCGCGCCCTGGCGCTGGGCAGAGCCCTGGCTGCGGGGCAGTTGCACACTTGCCAGGCCGTGCTCGACTGGCTTGGCCAGTTCGGCCTGATGGCCCGCTGCCTGTCCCGCAATGCGCGCCTGACCCACGCCGGCGTGACTACCCAGGGCGGCTTTGACATCGGCCGCATCGACCTCGACAGCCCGGAAGGCAGCTTGCGCCTGTGCTACGAGAACGAGTCGCTGTTGCTGTGGGACAAGCACCAGCCGCAACCGCTGGCCATGGCCCCGGACAGCATTGCCTGGTTCTTCGAAGGGCCGGGGCCGGCACTGGCCTCCAACGGCGACCTGGTGCGCGCCGACGGCTCGCTGGACCCGAGCTATGCCGGGCGCGGTGCCTGCCTGGTCGGCTGGCAGGCGGCGGCGCCGCTACGCCAGCCCGGTGGGTTGATCGCGTGGAGCTTCGAGCAGTTGCTGGCAGACCTGGGTTACATGGGCGCCTACCGAAGCATCGAGCAACTGCAGGAGTTACGACCATGAGCCTGCGTATTGCGGTTCTCGCGCCGGTCAACAGCAGCAACTACAACGAGGGCCTGCTGGCCTCGATAGCCCCAGTGGTGCCCCCGGATGTCGAGGTCCAGGTGTACAACATCGACCAGGGCAGCCCGTGTATCCAGAACCGGCTGAACCTCACCGAGAACGCCCTGGCGGTGGTGCGCCTGGCCCAACAGCTTGAGCAGCAGGGGTTCGACGGCATCTGGCTGAGCGATTTCGACATGTGCGGCGTGGAGCCTGCCCGCGAAGTGATCGATATCCCGATCATTGGCGGCTTCCCCACCTCCGCGTTCAGTGCCCTGGGGTTGTGTCAGCGGTTTTCCATCATCACCATCCTGCAGAGCACCCTGGCCCTGCAACGCGGTCATGTGGCCAGTTATGGCCAGAGCATCAATTTTGCCTCGATCCGAGCCATTGACTGCCCGGTAGCCCAGTTGGGTGATGTGGAGGTGGTACTGGTCAAGGCATTGCAAGCCGGGCTGGCTGCCATCAACGAGGATGGCGCGCAGGCACTGTTGCTCGGCTGTACCGGCTTCATGGGTGTCGCCGAGCGCTTGTCGAAGCTTATCGAACAGGACCTTGGCTGCTACGTACCGGTGCTGGACCCCAACCAGTGTGGCTTCGGCTTCCTGCTGTCGCTGGTGCGAATGAAGGTGCGACCGAGCCGTTTGTGCTACGCCAGGGCGCCCCTTGGCTGAGGTGGCCGGATACGTCCGCCATGGGCTCCCCCAGGTGGACGAAAACGTCCACCTGTACCCCTGCTTTTCGGCCTAACTGGTTGAAAGGAAAGCGATCACCAGCCTGGCATGATCGATGCTCCTGTCACTGGGCCGAGCGCGTGACCCCACACGCTCGGCCCACATGACAAGGAGAGCATCATGAGCACTGACTACTATGTAGACTTCGACAACCAGACCAACGATACCTGGACCCTCGCGGTCTACCAGACCTTGCCAAGCTCGGTAGGGCTCGACAGCGTGTCCTGGAAGCAGACCACCGTGCCCACCCAGGGCTTCAGCGGGGTGGAGTGGACCATCGACTACAACGTGGTGATCGCCAACTATCGGCAGGTCGGTGGCGTCGGGGTGTACAAGGCTAGCCAGACGCTGTCGACGCAGCTCGGATCGGTCTGGGACTGTGTGTTCAAGGACAACGTCCAGCAACTGGTGCTGGGTAGCGGCTCGGCGCCCGGAGACAGCATCCAGATCAACAACAAATCGAACTTGCCTGCCAACCTGGGTATCGGCATGAGCGGGCAGGGTTCGGTGTTCAAGCCGGATGTGGTCGGTAGCGGCCAGGCTCAGTTCAAGGTGACACCGACTTATTACCTGGGGCTGTTCCAGAAGGTACAGCTGGGTGAAGTCATCAGCAGCAACGTCGTTGTCGGCCCAAGAGAGATCAAGTTCCCCAGTGGCATGAACTGCGCAACCGCAACTGCGCGCATGGACGGCGCCAATATAAAACTGACCATCACCTACTCCGAAGTGACCAAAGTATCCTACGAGGCTACCCAACGGTTGATCGCTGCCCGCCAGGAGCGCCTTGGCAGGGTTCTGGAACACGCCTGAAGCTGCGGCCGGCGCGCAGCAGCGCGCCGGCCTGCTGTCGCCGGATTCGGCAAGGAGCTGAGAATGAACAAACCCATAGAAATCGCCACCATCAACGCCGGCCCGCTGGCGTTTACCGCCGACCCAAAGGTGAGTGGCGCCCAGTTACTGGACTTCGTCCATACCGTGGATCAGCAGATCCAAAGCGTCACCAAAGGCCTGGTCGAGCAGTTGAAGAAGGAAAAGATCAACGCCCGCGTGGCGCAGCAGGGCCGTGACTACCTGATCATCCAGGAGGGCGTCAGCCCAGCTTCGCTGTCGCAACACGACAGCGTGGAGACCGATCCCGCACCACAACCCTCGCGGATCCGCATTTACGTCCGCAGTAGCGACGCACCGCCCACCATCAATGCGATGCGACTGTTCTTCCGTGACTGGCGCGCAGTGGCGGGCTTGATCGCGGTAGGTGGCGCCTGGTATGGAGGGCAGTGGTTGATGCAGGTGCGCCGGCAGGACCAGTAGAAGCGCCCGTGGATGCGATGGGCTGCTGCCCGGCAGCCCATCGCGCGTTCACGCTTGACCCATACCCTTCCCCCGCCACATGCTCGATCGCTCCACCCACGCTCAAGGAACGATTGCATGAAGCTGGAAACCCTCGCCATCCACGCAGGCTTCAGCCCCGACCCGACTACCCGGGCAGTGGCCGTACCGATCTACCAGACCACTTCCTTCGCCTTCGACGACACCCAGCACGGCGCCGACCTGTTCGACCTGAAGGTGGCCGGCAACATCTACTCGCGCATCATGAACCCCACCAACGACGTGCTCGAGCAGCGCATGGCCGCCCTGGAGGGCGGGGTTGGCGCGCTGGCGGTGGCCTCGGGCATGGCGGCCATCACCTACGCCATCCAGACCGTCGCCGAGGCCGGCGACAACATTGTCTCGGTGGCCAAGCTGTACGGCGGCACCTACAACCTGCTGGCCCACACCCTGCCACGCATGGGCATCCACACCCGCTTTGCCGCCCATGACGACATCGCCGCCCTCGAAGCATTGATCGATTCGCGCACCAAGGCGGTGTTCTGCGAGTCCATCGGCAACCCTGCCGGCAATATCGTCGACATCGCCGCGCTGGCCGAGGCCGCCCACCGCCATGGTGTGCCGCTGATCGTCGACAACACCGTGGCCACCCCGGTGCTGTGCCGGCCGTTCGAGCACGGTGCCGATATCGTCGTGCACTCGCTGACCAAGTACATCGGCGGCCACGGCACCAGCATTGGCGGCATCGTCATCGACTCCGGCAAGTTCCCCTGGGCCGACAACAAGGAACGCTTCGCCCTGCTCAACACCCCCGACCCGTCCTATCACGGCGTCACCTACACCGAAGCCTTCGGCCCCGCCGCCTTCATCGGCCGCTGCCGGGTGGTGCCGTTGCGCAACACCGGTGCCGCGCTGTCGCCGTTCAATGCCTTCCTGATCCTGCAAGGCCTGGAAACCTTGGCCCTGCGCATGGAGCGTCACACCGAGAACGCGCTGAAGGTCGCCCGCTACCTGCAAGCCCACGAGCAGGTGGCGTGGGTGAAATATGCAGGGCTGCCCGACCACCCCGAGCATGAGCTGGCCCAGCGCTACACAGGCGGCAAACCAGCGTCGATCCTGTCGTTCGGCATCAAGGGCGGCCAGGCGGCCGGCGCGCGCTTCATCGATGCGCTGCAACTGGTGGTACGCCTGGTGAACATCGGCGACGCCAAGTCGCTGGCCTGCCACCCCGCCTCCACCACCCACCGCCAGCTCAACGACGAGGAACTGGAGAAGGCCGGCGTGCCACGGGACATGGTGCGCCTGTCGATCGGCATCGAGCACAGCGACGACATCATCGCCGACCTGGCCCAGGCGCTGGAGGCCAGCCGCGGTTGATTCATCTGCGCCCTACCCAATGCCTACGGCGGGCGCACCTTTCGCACATATGGATAGCCCTGCGATGACCCTGTTCTACCTCAAGCTGATCGTCACCCCGCTACTGATGTGGGCCATCTCCCTCGCCTCGCGTCGCTGGGGCGGCCTGCTCGGCGGGTTGCTATCCGGCCTGCCGATCACCTCGGCACTGGTAATGACCTTCCTGTGCCTGGAACAGGGTACGGCCTTTGCCCTGGGTGCGGTGCCCGGCGCGCTGGGCGGCCTGGCGGCGGTGCAGGCCACTTACACTTTCTACCTGTTCGCTACACGCAGGCTCGGCATCGGCCCGGCCGTATTACTGGCGATGCTGTTCTATGGTGTAGCCGCCTATGCGTTTACCCACGGGGGCAACCTGTACCTGTCGATTGCCGTGGCGCTGGTGCTGATTGGCGTGCTTATACGCGCCAGCGGCCGCGAGCCCAGGCCGGATGCCCTGGCCCGGCCCCGGCAGCGGTTTTGGGAGATCCCTCTGCGCATGGTGTCTGCCACTTCGTTGCTGATGGTCATCACAAGCCTGGCCAACTGGCTGGGCCCGGCGGCCAGCGGCATGCTGGCGCCGATTCCGGTGATTGCCTGGCCGCTGGTGGTGTTCGCCCATGTGCAGAATGGCCGTGCAGGAATGGCGGCGATGGTGCGGGGCAATGCGATCGGGGCGGTGGGGGTGATTGCGTTTTATCTGGTATTGGCAGGGCTGCTCGATGGCTGGGGTGTCGCAATTGCCATCAGCCTGGCCATGCTTTGTGCCGTGATCCTGACCGTGGGGCTGGCGGCTGCGTTGCGACGGGGGTGATACGCCGGCGCGCATGCCAGGACTGCGTCGATTGGGGCTGCTGCGCAGCCCATCGCAGGCAAGCCAGCTCCTACCGGATCACTACAGCCTTCAAGGCAGATGCAGTACCTGTGGGAGCGGGCGTGCCCGCGAACACCGGCGTAGCCGGTGCCATGCACCGCGTTGGATTCTTCGCGGGCATGCCCGCTCCCACAGGATCACCACAGCCTTCAAGACTGCCACAGTACCTGTGGGAGCGGGTTCACCCGCGAACACCGGCGTAGCCGGTGCCATGCACCGCGTTGGATTCTTCGCGGGCAAGCCCGCTCCCACAAATCACCACAGCCTTCAAGGCAGCCACAGTACCTGTGGGAGCGGGTTCACCCGCGAACACCGGCGTAGCCGGTGCCAGCCACCGCGCTGGATTCTTCGCGGGCACGCCCGCTCCCACAGGATTACCACAACCTTCAAGGCAGCCACAGTACCTGTGGGAGCGGGCATGCCCGCGAACACCGGCACAGCCGGTGCCATACACCGTGTCGGATTCTTCGCGGGGAAACCCGCTCCCGCCCTGCCCTATCAATGGTCATTCCCTGCGCTGATCCAGGTCTACCGCAGGCTGCTCCACGCTCTGCCTGCCGTCATCAGCCAAGCTGTCTTCCTCCTGCCAATCACCACCCTCTTCTTCGTTCATGAGCGGGTCGTCGTCAGGGTCTGGTATGGTCGGGCGGTCGGGGTCAACGGCCGGGTCAGGTGAAGTGGGCATGTCCGGGTTCGTGCCGCCTTGGGCATTCGGATCGGGGCTCATCGCTGCATACCTCGCTAGAAAGGTGTGAACCGCATTCGTTCCGGCCAAACCCCGTCAGCGAGGCTGCGGGTGCTCGGCAGAAACCGAATTGTTGGCCTGCACGTCCTCCATCTCCTCCTCGATCGGGCCTTCGTCATCCGAAGGTAGCGGGACCTCTCCGTCACCGCTGCCGGGCTGGGATTCGGTTTGCTCGAGGCCGGGGTCTTTCTGATCGTTTGCCATGGAAGTTCTCCTGGGTTTGCGCATTGATCGCGCATACAGGTCGGACGGAAAACGGCCACCAGCAGTGCCTTGGGTTCGACAGGTGGCGCAAAAGGCCGGGGTACCGATCATGGTCCCATATAGAGCTAAACCATTATTCAGAGACGTTTCCTACAAGCTTTTAGGAAGCCCAATGCCTCTCTGGAAAGCGATTCCCCGTTAGTGTTCAGAGGTCGACAAGGACCTGTCCAACACGAGGATCGCTCATGACCATCAGCCAACGTATTGCCCTCGCGATCGCCGAAGCCGGGCTGCCGCACGACCAGTGCATGTTCTGCGAGCGCCAGGGCCTGCCGATCCTGCCGCTGCGCCGCGCCCTGGTGCCCGATACCCGCCCCGAGTGTGTCTCCACCGTAGCGGATAGCCGGCATATCTCGACAAAGATCGGCTTGCGCACCTTGCGCAGGGGCTTCCTGTATGTGCTGCTCGATCAGCAGGTCTGGCATGCCTATGCGGTCAGCGAGCAG
>NZ_NEJM01000016.1:0-178056 GCF_002113725.1 Pseudomonas sp. B23(2017)
AACTCAGCAGTGAAACGATGCATCGCCGATGGTAGTGTGGGGTTTCCCCATGTGAGAGTAGGTCATCGTCAAGATTCATTTCGCAAAACCCCTATCTGCGCATGCAGGTAGGGGTTTTGTCTTTCTGGCAAAAAAAACAGGCCTGCACAACCCTCCTCTGTGGGAGCGGGTTCACCCGCGAACACCGGCAAAGCCGGTGCCATCCACCGCGTCGCCCGCTTCGCGGCTAAAGCCGCTCCCACGGGTATGGCGCGGGTCCAGGGTATGCTGTGGAAGTGGCCTTCACCCCGCCGGCAGCCCTTTTCCTATGCAAGCCAACAGCCCATAGCTATCATGCCTGCCTTATTCCAAGTCGAGACTGGCATGCTGAAGTTGTTGAATCTCCTCAAGGATGGTCGGTTCCATTCCGGAGAAGCTCTGGGGTCGGCCCTCGGGGTAAGTCGCAGCGCCGTTTGGAAGCAGCTGCAGCACCTGGAGAGCGAACTGAACCTCACCATTCACAAGGTTCGTGGTCGCGGCTATCAGTTGGCGGCGCCACTGGCTTTGCTCGATGCACAAGCGATTGCCGGGTTTGCCGAAGGCGAGCAGTGGCCCGTTTTCATCCACGAAACCATCGACTCGACAAATGCCGAAGGCCTGCGGCTCGCCGGGGAAGGGCAGAACGCTCCATTCCTGGTCCTGGCCGAGCGCCAGAGCGCCGGCCGTGGTCGTCGCGGTCGGCAGTGGGTCAGCCCGTTTGCCGAAAACCTCTATTACAGCCTGGTACTCCGTGTGGATGGCGGCATGCGCCAGCTCGAGGGCTTGAGCCTGGTGGTGGGGTTGGCGGTAATGCGTACCCTGCAGGCGTTTGGGGTTAAGGATGTGGGGCTCAAATGGCCCAACGATGTCCTCGTTCGCGGGCAGAAGATCACCGGTATCCTCCTGGAGTTGGTGGGTGACCCGGCAGATGTCTGTCATGTGGTGCTGGGTATCGGCATCAATGTGAACATGCAGGTCAACGATCAGGTCGACCAGGTGTGGACCTCGATGCGCCGCGAAGTAGGGGCGGCAGTCGACCGTAACCGGCTGGTAGCGTTGCTCAGTCAGCAATTGCAGCACGAATTGGCACGGCATCGTCGCTACGGGTTTGCCGCATTCCAGGAAGAATGGGAGCAGGCGCACCTCTGGCAGGGGCGCAATGTTTCTCTGGTTGCCGGTAGCACGCGTATTGATGGCGTGGTTCTTGGCGTCGACGGGCAGGGCGGCTTGCGCCTTGAGGTGGACGGGGTGGAAAAGAGCTTCAGTGGTGGTGAGCTCAGTTTGAGGTTGCGTGATGATTCTTGAGCTCGATTGCGGTAACAGCTTCATCAAGTGGCGGGTAATCCACGTCGCTGATGCAGCGATTGAAAGCGGCGGTATCGTCGACTCCGATCAGGCGCTGGTGGCCGAAGTGGCTGCGCTGGCTTCGGTACGTCTGACCGGCTGCCGCATTGTAAGTGTGCGCAGTGAGGAAGAAACCGATGCGCTTTGCGCGCTGATTGCCCAGGCATTTGCCGTGCAAGCGCGCGTGGCGCACCCCGCCCAGGAAATGGCGGGTGTGAGCAATGGCTATGACGACTACCAGCGCCTGGGCATGGACCGTTGGTTGGCGGCGCTGGGAGCATTTCACCTGGCCAAGGGCGCTTGCCTGGTCATTGACCTGGGCACCGCTGCCAAAGCGGATTTCGTTGCGGCGGACGGTGAGCACCTGGGTGGCTACATCTGCCCGGGTATGCCATTGATGCGTAGCCAGTTGCGTACTCACACCCGGCGTATCCGTTATGACGATGCCTCGGCCGAGCGTGCATTGGCCAGCCTGGCGCCAGGTCGCTCGACGGTCGAGGCGGTCGAGCGCGGTTGCGTATTGATGCTCCAGGGTTTTGCGCGTACCCAGCTCGAGCAGGCGCGTGCGTTGTGGGGGGACGATTTCACGGTGTTTCTCACAGGTGGCGATGCGCCGCTGGTTAGGGAGGCCGTGCCCCAGGCGCGTGTCGTGCCTGACCTGGTTTTCGTAGGCCTGGCTATGGCCTGCCCATTGGATTGAGGTGCCTATGCGTTGGTTGTTTCTGTTGTTACTGGTGCTCAACGTCTTCTATTACGTGTGGCACCAGCAGGAAGCCCCGCTGAAGGTCAAGGAAGTCGCGCCCCTGTCGCTGTACAAGGGGAATCAGCAAGAAATCCGCCTGTTGCGCGAAACGGGGGTGTCGGCGCCACCCAAGCGCCGGGATGAGTGCCTGGTGGTCGGTGGCGTGATGGGGCAGGGCCAGCTCGATGCACTGCGTCAGCGCCTATTGAGCCTGGATATTGCCACGCTGCCGGTGGTGGGGCAGCTGCCAGGGGCGGATGGTCGTTGGCTCAAGGTTGCCCCGGAAAGCGAGCGTTTGCTGGACCAAACCGTGCTCGCGACTCTTTCCAACGATTTCAAAGACTTAAAACACAAAATTATTTTCTGCCAGGGTATTGCAACTGGCGAATAGCTTGATAGAATGGCGCCCGCTTCACAGGGAACACCACTCAGGTGGCAGAACTGGAAGCGGTGTCAAAGCAGCTAAGTTTCAGATTTGATTGAAAAAATTTGAAAAAACGCTTGACACTAGGACGGCAGACAAATAGAATGCCGGCCACATCTGGAGGGATTCCCGAGCGGTCAAAGGGGACGGACTGTAAATCCGTTGCGAGAGCTTCGAAGGTTCGAATCCTTCTCCCTCCACCAGTTTTAGCGAGAGCCGCAAGCTCCGCGGGTATAGTTTAGTGGTAGAACCTCAGCCTTCCAAGCTGATGATGCGGGTTCGATTCCCGCTACCCGCTCCAAGTTTGCTGGATTTTGCACAAAGTGTTTCGCTCTTGTAGCTCAGTTGGTAGAGCACACCCTTGGTAAGGGTGAGGTCAGCGGTTCAAGTCCGCTCAAGAGCTCCACATAAACAAGGCAGATATGAAAATATCTGCCTTTGTTTTATCAGCGCAAGACTATTTCTTCTGCGGAGGATTGTATCGATGGCTAAGGAAAAGTTTGATCGTTCCCTTCCCCACGTTAACGTCGGCACTATCGGCCACGTTGACCACGGTAAGACCACTCTGACCGCAGCTCTGACTCGCGTCTGCTCCGAAGTTTTCGGTTCGGCAGTCGTTGAGTTCGACAAGATCGACTCGGCTCCGGAAGAAAAAGCGCGCGGTATCACCATCAACACCGCTCACGTCGAGTACAACTCGAAGATTCGTCACTACGCTCACGTTGACTGCCCAGGTCACGCTGACTACGTGAAGAACATGATCACCGGTGCTGCCCAGATGGACGGCGCGATCCTGGTTTGCTCGGCCGCCGATGGTCCGATGCCACAAACCCGTGAGCACATCCTGCTGTCCCGTCAGGTAGGCGTTCCTTACATCGTGGTCTTCCTGAACAAGGCTGACCTGGTAGACGACGCCGAGCTGCTGGAACTGGTCGAGATGGAAGTTCGCGACCTGCTGTCCACCTACGACTTCCCAGGCGACGACACCCCGATCATCATCGGTTCGGCTCGTATGGCCCTGGAAGGCAAAGACGACAACGAAATGGGTACTACCGCTGTCAAGAAGCTGGTAGAAACTCTGGATGCCTACATCCCTGAGCCAGTTCGTGCCGTTGACCAGCCGTTCCTGATGCCGATCGAAGACGTATTCTCGATCTCGGGTCGTGGTACCGTTGTTACCGGTCGTATCGAGCGTGGTATCGTCCGCGTTCAGGATCCGCTGGAAATCGTTGGTCTGCGTGACACCACCACCACTACCTGCACCGGTGTTGAGATGTTCCGCAAGCTGCTGGACGAAGGTCGTGCTGGCGAGAACTGCGGCGTTCTGCTGCGTGGTACCAAGCGTGACGACGTTGAGCGTGGCCAGGTTCTGGTCAAGCCAGGTTCGGTCAAGCCGCACACCAAGTTCACTGCAGAAGTCTACGTTCTGTCGAAGGAAGAAGGCGGTCGTCACACTCCGTTCTTCAAAGGCTACCGTCCTCAGTTCTACTTCCGTACCACTGACGTGACCGGTAACTGCGAACTGCCGGAAGGCGTTGAAATGGTAATGCCAGGTGACAACATTCAGATGACTGTCACCCTGATCAAGACCATCGCAATGGAAGACGGTCTGCGCTTCGCTATTCGTGAAGGCGGTCGTACCGTCGGCGCCGGCGTCGTAGCAAAAATTATTGAATAAGTAGTTGATTTACATGATCAGGCCGGTATAATGGCCGGCCTGATACAGCGTTACAGGTCAGTAGCTCAATTGGCAGAGCGACGGTCTCCAAAACCGTAGGTTGGGGGTTCGATTCCCTCCTGACCTGCCATTTCACCTCGGTGTGATGGCTTTCTTCTCACAGGATCCTCCTCGATGACTCCCAAAACTGAAGCCCAAGAATCGCGTTTTGATCTGTTCAAGTGGCTGGCTGTAGTGGCTTTGGTGGTTGTCGGTGTAGTGGGTAACCAGTATTACTCCGCCTCCCCGATCCTGTATCGCGTCCTCGCACTTCTCGTCCTGGCTGCTGTCGCGGGCTTTGTAGCTCTGCAGACTGCGAAGGGCAAGTCGTTCTTTGCGCTGGCGAAGGAAGCTCGTACCGAGATTCGTAAAGTCGTGTGGCCGACCCGCCAGGAAACCACCCAGACCACGCTGATTGTCGTGGCTGTCGTGCTGGTTATGGCACTGCTGCTGTGGGGTCTTGATTCCCTGCTCGGCTGGGCGGTCTCCTTGATCGTTGGCTAAAGGTGTCCCGTGGCTAAGCGTTGGTATGTTGTGCATGCTTACTCGGGTTACGAGAAGCATGTAATGCGCTCCCTGATCGAGCGCGTCAAGCTGGCTGGCATGGAAGACGGTTTCGGCGAGATCCTGGTCCCGACCGAAGAAGTCGTCGAAATGCGCAACGGCCAGAAGCGCAAGAGTGAGCGTAAATTCTTCCCTGGCTATGTACTGGTCCAGATGGAGATGAACGAAGGGACTTGGCACTTGGTCAAGGACACCCCTCGTGTGATGGGCTTTATTGGTGGCACCGCAGACAAGCCTGCGCCGATCACCGATAAAGAAGCAGAGGCTATCCTGCGTCGCGTTGCCGACGGTAGCGACAAGCCGAAGCCGAAGACGCTGTTCGAGCCGGGTGAAGTGGTTCGAGTCATTGACGGTCCGTTCGCTGACTTCAATGGTAGTGTCGAAGAGGTTAACTACGAAAAGAGTCGCCTGCAGGTAGCGGTGCTCATTTTCGGTCGCTCTACTCCGGTGGAGCTCGAGTTCAGCCAGGTCGAAAAGGTCTAGGCGGACGAAGCATCCCATACCCCGCAGCCCTGTGTGCTGCGGGGTTTTGTCGTCACTGGGATAAAACGCAAGTCATCCGGGGAGCCAGCAGGCGTTCGTACCCGATTTTGGAGTAGCTCATGGCTAAGAAGATTCAGGCTTACATCAAGCTGCAAGTTAAGGCCGGCCAGGCCAACCCAAGCCCACCCGTTGGTCCAGCACTGGGTCAACACGGTGTGAACATCATGGAATTCTGCAAGGCCTTCAACGCCCGTACCCAGGGTCAAGAAGCCGGCCTGCCGACTCCTGTGATCATCACTGTCTACAGCGACCGTAGCTTCACCTTCGAGACCAAGAGCACCCCTGCCTCGGTTCTGCTGAAGAAAGCTGCTGGCCTGACCAGTGGTTCGGCTCGCCCGAACACCGTTAAAGTCGGTACCGTTACCCGTGCTCAGCTGGAAGACATCGCCAAAGCTAAACAGGCTGATCTGACTGCCGCTGACCTGGACGCTGCTGTACGCACCATCGCTGGCTCTGCCCGCAGCATGGGCCTGAACGTGGAGGGTGTGTAATGGCTAAGCTGACCAAACGCCAAAAGGCAATCGCCGAGAAAATCGAAGCAGGCAAGGCCTACAACTTCGAAGAAGCGGCCACTCTGCTGGCTTCGCTGCCGGCTGCCAAGTTCGTAGAATCCTACGACATCGCCGTTAACCTCGGTGTTGACCCGCGTAAATCCGACCAGGTCGTACGCAGCGCTACCGTGCTGCCGCACGGCACTGGCAAGACCGTTCGCGTTGCTGTCTTCACCCAGGGTCCAGCTGCTGAAGCCGCTCTGGCTGCCGGCGCTGACCGCGTAGGTATGGACGATCTGGCTGCCGAAATGAAAGGCGGCGACCTGAACTATGACGTCGTTATCGCATCGCCTGATGCCATGCGCGTTGTAGGTCAGCTGGGTCAGGTTCTGGGTCCTCGCGGCCTGATGCCTAACCCGAAAGTTGGTACCGTGACCCCAGACGTAGCCGGCGCCGTCAAGAACGCCAAGGCTGGTCAGGTTCGCTACCGTACCGACAAGAACGGTATCATCCACACCTCCGTTGGCAAGGTCGGCTTCGAAGCCGGCAAGCTGAAGGAAAACGTTGAAGCCCTGATCGCTGATCTGAAGCGTATCAAGCCAGCTTCCTCGAAAGGTATCTACGTCAAGCGCGTTACCCTGAGCACCACCATGGGCCCAGGTCTGGTCATCGATCAGAGCTCGCTGAACGTGTAAGAACATGGTGGCGCGACCTGTCGCGCCACCAGCAAAAATTGGGGTCCCTGCCTGGCGGGGGCTATCCAAGACCGTAGGCGGCGCAAGCCTTAAAACACCAGCCCACGCAGATGGTGCTCCCGATTCGTTACCGAATCAGACACCAAAACGACATCCGGCTCCGGCCAGATGAAACGGTAAAAACCAGGAGTAAACCCGTGGCAATTAAACTCGAAGACAAGAAGGCCATCGTCGCTGAAGTCAACGAGGCTGCCAAAGTCGCTCTGTCCGCTGTCGTGGCTGATGCCCGTGGTGTGACTGTAGGCGCAATGACCGGACTCCGTAAAGAGGCCCGCGAAGCTGGCGTTTACGTACGTGTCGTACGTAACACCCTGCTGAAGCGCGCTGTTGAAGGCACCGAATTCTCGATCCTCAACGACGCGTTCAAAGGCCCGACCCTGATTGCTTTCTCCAACGAACACCCGGGCGCTGCTGCTCGTCTGTTCAAAGAGTTCGCCAAGGGTCAGGACAAGTTCGAGATCAAGGCAGCTGCGTTTGACGGCAAGTTCCTTGCCGCTAACCAGATCGACGTGCTGGCAACCCTGCCAACTCGCGACGAGGCTATCGCACAGCTGATGAGCGTAATCCAAGGTGCAACCAGCAAGCTGGCTCGTACCCTGGCAGCTCTGCGCGACCAGAAAGAAGCTGCTGCTGCCTAAGGCACGCGCAACTCTTTCAAAATCATACGTTTAATTTGATGGCTGCGTAGGCTGTCACCCCAATACAGGATTGAAGTCATGTCTCTGACTAACGAGCAAATCATCGAAGCAATCGGCCAGAAAACTGTTCTGGAAATTGTTGAACTGATCAAAGCGATGGAAGAAACCTTCGGCGTTACCGCTGCTGCCGCTGTTGCCGCTGGCCCAGCCGCTGGCGCTGCTGCCGCTGTTGAAGAACAGACCGAGTTCAACGTCGTTCTGACCGAAGCTGGCGACAAGAAAGTAAACGTGATCAAGGCCGTTCGTGAACTGACCGGTCTGGGCCTGAAAGAAGCCAAAGAGAAAGTCGACGGCGCTCCTCAGGTTATCGCTGAAGGCGTTTCGAAAGAAGCCGCTGAAGACGCGAAGAAGAAGCTGGAAGAAGCTGGCGCTAAAGTCGAGCTGAAGTAATCTCGACCTTGCGACTCCAGTCCGAGCGTTGAGCGAAGGGCTGATGGCTGGTGGCTTATGCCACCGGCCTTTTTCCGTTATTGGTGGCCGGTCAGGCCGGCCCCGATAACAAGCTGCAAGACACCCATGTGGGTGGCGCAAACCAAGGGGTTTGCACGATTTTCTGGCTGCTCCCGCCGGGAGAAGCCAAACAAGCAGGTGACCAAGCTGGGGAACGCTGATGGCTTACTCATACACTGAGAAAAAACGTATCCGCAAGGACTTTAGCAAGTTGCCGGACGTCATGGATGTGCCTTACCTCCTGGCCATCCAGCTGGATTCGTATCGCGAATTCCTGCAAGCGGGAGCATCCAAGGATCAGTTCCGCGACGTCGGCCTGCACGCGGCCTTCAAATCGGTATTCCCGATCATCAGCTACTCCGGCAATGCTGCCCTGGAGTACGTAGGCTATCGCCTGGGCGAACCCGCCTTCGATGTGAAGGAATGTGTCCTGCGTGGCGTGACCTTCGCGGTCCCACTGCGGGTCAAGGTGCGCCTGATCATCTTCGACAAGGAATCGTCGAACAAAGCGATCAAGGACATCAAAGAGCAAGAAGTCTACATGGGTGAAATCCCCCTGATGACTGAGAACGGTACCTTCGTTATCAACGGTACCGAGCGTGTGATCGTTTCCCAGCTGCACCGTTCGCCTGGTGTGTTCTTCGACCACGACCGTGGCAAGACTCACAGCTCCGGCAAGCTGCTGTACTCCGCTCGCATCATCCCTTACCGTGGCTCCTGGCTGGACTTCGAGTTCGACCCGAAGGACTGCGTGTTCGTACGTATCGACCGTCGCCGCAAACTGCCGGCCTCGGTGCTGCTGCGTGCCCTGGGTTACAGCACTGAAGAAGTGCTGAACACCTTCTACACCACCAACGTGTTCCACATTTCCGGCGAGAAGCTCAGCCTGGAACTGGTACCGCAGCGTCTGCGTGGTGAGGTTGCAGTCATGGATATCCATGACGAAACCGGCAAAGTCATCGTCGAGCAGGGTCGCCGTATTACCGCGCGCCACATCAACCAGCTCGAGAAGGCCGGCGTCAAGCAGCTGGACGTTCCTATGGAATACGTCCTGGGCCGCACTACCGCCAAGGCCATCGTGCATCCGGCTACCGGCGAGATCCTGGCCGAATGCAACACCGAGATGACCACCGAACTGCTGATCAAGGTCGCCAAGGCACAGGTTGTCCGTATCGAGACCCTGTACACCAACGACATCGATTGCGGTCCGTTCATCTCCGATACCCTGAAGATCGACACCACCAGCAACCAGCTGGAAGCCCTGGTCGAGATCTACCGCATGATGCGTCCTGGCGAGCCGCCAACCAAGGATGCTGCCGAGACCCTGTTCAACAACCTGTTCTTCAGCGCCGAGCGTTACGACCTGTCCGCCGTTGGCCGCATGAAGTTCAACCGTCGTATCGGTCGTACCGAGATCGAAGGTTCGGGCGTGCTGAGCAAGGAAGATATCGTCGAGGTTCTGAAGACCCTGGTCGACATCCGTAACGGCAAAGGCATCGTCGACGACATCGACCACCTGGGTAACCGTCGCGTACGTTGCGTCGGCGAGATGGCCGAGAACCAGTTCCGCGTTGGCCTGGTGCGTGTCGAGCGCGCGGTCAAGGAACGCCTGTCGATGGCGGAAAGCGAAGGCCTGATGCCGCAAGACCTGATCAACGCCAAGCCGGTTGCGGCGGCGGTGAAAGAGTTCTTCGGCTCCAGCCAGCTGTCCCAGTTCATGGACCAGAACAACCCGCTCTCCGAGATTACCCACAAGCGCCGCGTCTCCGCACTCGGCCCAGGTGGTCTGACCCGTGAGCGTGCCGGCTTCGAAGTCCGTGACGTACACCCGACCCACTACGGCCGTGTGTGCCCGATCGAGACCCCTGAAGGTCCGAACATCGGTCTGATCAACTCCCTGGCTGCCTATGCCCGCACCAACCAGTACGGCTTCCTGGAAAGCCCGTACCGCGTGGTGAAGGAAGGCGTGGTCAGCGACGACATCGTGTTCCTGTCGGCCATTGAAGAGGCGGATCACGTCATCGCCCAGGCTTCGGCCGCGATGAACGAGAAGAAGCAGCTGATCGATGAGCTGGTAGCTGTTCGTCACCTGAACGAATTCACCGTCAAGGCGCCGGAAGACGTCACCCTGATGGACGTTTCGCCGAAGCAGGTTGTTTCCGTCGCTGCGTCGCTCATTCCGTTCCTCGAGCACGACGACGCCAACCGTGCATTGATGGGTTCGAACATGCAGCGTCAGGCTGTACCGACCCTGCGCGCCGACAAGCCGCTGGTAGGTACCGGCATGGAGCGCAACGTTGCCCGTGACTCCGGTGTCTGCGTGGTTGCTCGCCGCGGTGGCGTGATCGACTCGGTCGACGCCAGCCGTATCGTTGTTCGCGTTGCTGACGACGAAGTTGAAACCGGCGAAGCAGGTGTGGATATCTACAACCTGACCAAGTACACCCGTTCGAACCAGAACACCTGCATCAACCAGCGTCCGCTGGTGAGCAAAGGTGACAAGGTTCAGCGTGGCGACATCATGGCCGACGGCCCGTCCACCGACATGGGTGAACTGGCACTGGGTCAGAACATGCGCATCGCGTTCATGGCGTGGAACGGCTTCAACTTCGAAGACTCCATCTGCCTGTCCGAGCGTGTGGTCCAGGAAGACCGCTTCACCACCATCCACATCCAGGAACTGACCTGTGTGGCGCGTGATACCAAGCTTGGCCCAGAGGAAATCACTGCGGACATCCCGAACGTGGGTGAAGCCGCACTGAACAAGCTGGACGAAGCCGGTATCGTCTACGTGGGTGCCGAAGTCGGCGCTGGCGACATCCTGGTCGGCAAGGTAACGCCAAAAGGCGAAACCCAGCTGACTCCGGAAGAAAAACTGCTGCGCGCAATCTTCGGTGAGAAGGCCAGCGACGTTAAGGACACCTCCCTGCGCGTGCCAACCGGCACCAAGGGTACCGTCATCGACGTACAGGTCTTCACCCGTGATGGCGTCGAGCGCGACAGCCGCGCCCTGGCCATCGAGAAGATGCAGCTGGACGAGATCCGCAAGGACCTCAACGAAGAGTTCCGCATCGTCGAAGGTGCAACCTTCGAGCGTCTGCGTTCTGCCCTGAACGGCCAGGTGGTCGACGGTGGCGCGGGCCTGAAGAAAGGTACCGTGATCACTGACGAAGTACTGGACGGTCTGGAGCACGGCCAGTGGTTCAAACTGCGCATGGCCGAAGATGCACTGAACGAGCAGCTGGAAAAGGCTCAGCAGTACATCGTCGATCGTCGCCGTCTGCTGGACGACAAGTTCGAAGACAAGAAGCGCAAGCTGCAGCAGGGTGATGACCTGGCACCGGGCGTGCTGAAGATCGTCAAGGTTTACCTGGCAATCCGTCGTCGCATCCAACCGGGTGACAAGATGGCCGGTCGTCACGGTAACAAGGGTGTCGTCTCGGTAATCATGCCGGTCGAAGACATGCCGCACGACGCCAACGGTACTCCGGTCGATGTCGTACTGAACCCGCTGGGTGTACCTTCGCGTATGAACGTCGGTCAGATCCTCGAAACCCACCTGGGCCTGGCGGCCAAGGGTCTGGGCGAGAAGATCGACCGCATGATCGAAGAGCAGCGCAAGGCCGCTGAACTGCGCGTGTTCCTGACCGAGGTCTACAACGAGATCGGCGGTCGTCAGGAAAACCTGGACGAGTTCACCGACGAAGAGATCCTGGCCCTGGCCCACAACCTGAAGAAGGGCGTGCCAATGGCCACCCCGGTCTTCGACGGTGCCAAGGAGCGCGAGATCAAGGCCATGCTGAAGCTGGCCGACCTGCCAGAGAGCGGCCAGATGGTGCTGTTCGATGGCCGTACCGGCAACAAGTTCGAGCGTCCTGTGACCGTTGGTTACATGTACATGCTCAAGCTGAACCACTTGGTGGACGACAAGATGCACGCGCGTTCCACTGGTTCCTACAGCCTGGTTACCCAGCAGCCGCTGGGTGGTAAGGCGCAGTTCGGTGGTCAGCGTTTCGGGGAGATGGAAGTGTGGGCGCTGGAAGCATACGGCGCGGCATACACCCTGCAAGAAATGCTCACAGTGAAGTCGGACGACGTGAACGGCCGTACCAAGATGTACAAGAACATCGTGGATGGCGATCACCGTATGGAGCCGGGCATGCCCGAGTCCTTCAACGTGTTGATCAAAGAGATCCGTTCGCTCGGTATCGATATCGATCTGGAAACCGAATAACACGTGACGCGAAGGGGAGTGGGGCAGGTAATGCCCGCTCCCTGCTCCGCCAGGAGGAAAGGCCTTGAAAGACCTACTGAATTTGCTGAAAAACCAGGGTCAAGTCGAAGAGTTCGACGCCATCCGCATCGGTCTGGCGTCGCCTGAAATGATCCGTTCGTGGTCGTTCGGTGAAGTTAAGAAGCCGGAAACCATCAACTACCGTACGTTCAAGCCTGAGCGTGACGGCCTGTTCTGCGCCAAGATCTTTGGCCCAGTCAAGGACTACGAGTGCCTGTGCGGCAAGTACAAGCGCCTCAAGCACCGCGGCGTGATCTGCGAGAAGTGCGGCGTTGAAGTTGCCCTGGCAAAAGTTCGTCGTGAGCGCATGGCGCACATCGAACTGGCCTCGCCGGTTGCCCACATCTGGTTCCTGAAGTCGCTGCCGTCCCGTATCGGCCTGCTGATGGACATGACCCTGCGTGACATCGAGCGCGTGCTCTACTTCGAGAGCTACGTTGTTATCGACCCGGGCATGACCACCCTGGAAAAAGGCCAGCTGCTGAACGACGAGCAGTACTTCGAAGCGCTGGAAGAGTTCGGTGATGACTTCGACGCCCGCATGGGTGCCGAGGCTGTCCGCGAGCTGCTGCACGCTATCGACCTGGAGCACGAGATCGGTCGCCTGCGCGAAGAGATTCCGCAGACCAACTCGGAAACCAAGATCAAGAAGCTGTCCAAGCGCCTGAAGCTGATGGAAGCGTTCCAGGGTTCGGGCAACCTGCCTGAGTGGATGGTCCTGACCGTCCTGCCAGTGCTGCCGCCGGACCTGCGTCCGCTGGTACCGCTGGATGGCGGCCGCTTCGCGACCTCCGACCTGAACGACCTGTATCGTCGGGTGATCAACCGTAACAACCGTCTGAAGCGCCTGCTGGATCTGTCGGCGCCGGACATCATCGTGCGCAACGAAAAGCGCATGCTGCAGGAAGCGGTCGACGCCCTGCTGGACAACGGCCGTCGCGGTCGCGCCATCACTGGCTCGAACAAGCGTCCGCTGAAGTCCCTGGCCGACATGATCAAAGGTAAGCAAGGTCGCTTCCGTCAGAACCTGCTCGGTAAGCGTGTGGACTACTCTGGCCGTTCGGTAATTACCGTAGGCCCGACCCTGCGTCTGCACCAGTGCGGTCTGCCGAAGAAGATGGCCCTCGAGCTGTTCAAGCCGTTCATTTTCGGCAAGCTGGAAATGCGTGGTCTGGCGACCACCATCAAGGCTGCCAAGAAGATGGTCGAGCGCGAGCTGCCAGAGGTGTGGGACGTACTCGCCGAGGTGATCCGCGAACACCCCGTGCTGCTCAACCGTGCACCGACCCTGCACCGTCTGGGTATCCAGGCATTTGAACCGGTTCTGATCGAAGGTAAGGCTATCCAGCTGCACCCGCTGGTCTGTGCCGCGTACAACGCCGACTTCGACGGTGACCAGATGGCCGTTCACGTGCCGCTGACCCTGGAAGCCCAGCTCGAAGCGCGCGCGCTGATGATGTCGACCAACAACATCCTGTCGCCAGCCAACGGTGAGCCAATCATCGTTCCGTCGCAGGACGTGGTACTGGGTCTTTACTACATGACCCGTGAGGCCATCAACGCCAAGGGCGAAGGTCGCGTGTTCGCCGACCTGCAGGAAGTCGACCGCGTATTCCGCGCCGGCGAGGCCGCCCTGCACGCGAAAATCAAGGTTCGTATCAACGAAACCGTGAAAGAGCGTGACGGTTCCGTGGTCAAGAACACCCGCATCGTCGACACCACCGTCGGCCGTGCGCTGCTGTTCCAGGTTGTACCGGCAGGCCTGCCGTACGACGTGGTCAACCAGCCGATGAAGAAGAAGGCGATCTCCAAGCTGATCAACCAGTGCTACCGCGTGGTTGGTCTGAAAGAGACCGTTATCTTCGCTGACCAGCTGATGTACACCGGTTTCGCTTACTCGACCATTTCCGGCGTTTCGATCGGTGTTAACGACTTCGTTATCCCGGACGAGAAAGCTCGCATCATCGGTACCGCTACCGACGAAGTGAAGGAAATCGAGAGCCAGTACGCCTCCGGCCTGGTAACCCAGGGCGAGAAGTACAACAAGGTCATCGACTTGTGGTCGAAGGCGAACGACGAAGTGTCCAAAGCGATGATGGCCAACCTCTCGAAAGAGAAGGTCATTGACCGCGAAGGCAAGGAAGTCGAGCAAGAGTCCTTCAACTCGATGTACATGATGGCTGACTCCGGTGCGCGGGGTTCCGCAGCCCAGATCCGTCAGCTGGCCGGTATGCGTGGCCTGATGGCCAAGCCGGACGGCTCCATCATCGAGACGCCGATCACTGCGAACTTCCGTGAAGGCCTGAGCGTTCTGCAGTACTTCATTTCGACCCACGGTGCTCGTAAGGGTCTGGCGGATACCGCACTGAAGACTGCGAACTCCGGTTACCTGACTCGTCGTCTGGTAGACGTTGCCCAGGATCTGGTGGTTACCGAGATCGACTGCGGTACCGACCAGGGTCTGCTGATGACTCCGCACATCGAAGGCGGCGACGTTGTAGAGCCGCTGGGTGAGCGTGTACTGGGTCGTGTTATCGCCCGTGACGTGTTCAAGCCAGGCACCGAGGACGTCATCGTTCCGGCCGGTACCCTGGTCGACGAGAAGTGGGTCGAGTTCATCGAGCTGAACAGCATCGACGAAGTGATCGTGCGTTCGCCGATCAACTGCGAAACCCGCTACGGCATTTGCGCCAAGTGCTACGGCCGTGACCTGGCTCGCGGTCACCAGGTGAACATCGGTGAAGCTGTCGGCGTTATCGCTGCCCAGTCGATCGGTGAGCCGGGTACCCAGCTGACCATGCGTACGTTCCACATCGGTGGTGCTGCAAGCCGTACTTCGGCTGCCGACAGCGTCCAGGTGAAGAACGGCGGTATGGTGCGTCTGCACAACCTCAAGCAGGTTGAGCGTGCCGATGGCAACCTGGTTGCCGTATCGCGTTCGGGTGAGTTGGCCATCGCCGACGAATTTGGCCGTGAGCGTGAGCGTTACAAGCTGCCTTACGGTGCGGTGATTTCGGTCAAGGAAGGTGACAAGGTCGAAGCTGGCGCCATCGTCGCCAAGTGGGACCCGCACACCCACCCGATCGTTACCGAGCTGAAAGGTACCGTGACCTTCGTGGGCATGGAAGAAAACATCACCATCAAGCGTCAGACCGATGAGCTGACCGGCTTGACCAACATTGAAGTACTGGACGTCAAGGATCGCCCTGCCGCAGGCAAGGAAATCCGTCCGGCAATCAAGATGGTCGACGCCGCTGGCAAGGACCTGTACCTGCCAGGTACTGACGTACCTGCCCAGTACTTCCTGCCGGCTAACGCCCTCGTCGGCGTGGCTGACGGTGCTCAGATCGGTGTTGGTGACGTTATCGCGCGTATCCCGCAAGAAACGTCGAAGACCCGTGACATCACCGGTGGTCTGCCGCGTGTTGCCGACCTGTTCGAAGCGCGCCGTCCGAAAGAGGCCTCGATTCTGGCTGAAGTCAGCGGCACCATCGCGTTCGGCAAGGAGACCAAAGGCAAGCGTCGTCTGGTCATCACCCCGACCGACGGTAGCGATCCGTACGAAGAGCTGATTCCGAAGTGGCGCCACCTGAACGTCTTCGAAGGCGAACAGGTAAACCGCGGCGAAGTTATCTCCGACGGCCCGAGCGATCCGCACGACATCCTGCGTCTGCTGGGTGTGAGCGCGCTGGCGAAGTACATCGTCAACGAGATCCAGGACGTTTATCGTCTGCAAGGCGTTAAGATCAACGACAAGCACATCGAGACCATCCTGCGTCAGATGCTGCGCAAGGTCGAGATCTCCGAGTCGGGCGATTCCAGCTTCATCAAGGGCGACCAGATGGAACTGACCCAGGTACTGGTAGAGAACGAGCGTCTCGCCGCCGAGGACAAGTTCATCTCCAAGTTCACCCGCGTGCTGCTGGGTATCACCAAGGCGTCGCTGTCGACCGAGTCGTTCATCTCCGCGGCTTCCTTCCAGGAAACCACCCGCGTACTGACCGAAGCGGCGGTAACCGGCAAGCGCGACTACCTGCGCGGCCTGAAAGAGAACGTGGTCGTGGGTCGTCTGATCCCGGCCGGTACTGGTCTGGCCTACCACAGCGAGCGCAAGCGTCGCCGTGATGCCGACAAGCCGCTGCGTGTGAGCGCCAGTGAGGTGGAAGCCGCACTGACCGAAGCGCTGAACTCCAGCGGTAACTAAGTACAGGGCAGGGCCCCGGCAAGCCCCGAGCGATCAGTGGCGACATGAAATGTTGCCGATGATCGGGCGGGGAGGGCCGGGGCCTCGTCTTGACTGGGTGCAAGATCCTCTTTAGACTTTTGTACCCTTAAATTTGGTGAGGCTCCGTCTCGCCAATTTTTGGCTTTCTTGCAAGACAATAGAGTCGCAAGACAATCAGTGGAGCTAGTAGATGGCAACTATCAACCAGCTGGTACGTCAGCCGCGTAAGCGTTCGGTCGAGAAGTCCGACGTTCCTGCGCTGCAGAACTGCCCGCAGCGTCGTGGCGTGTGCACCCGCGTGTACACCACCACGCCGAAAAAACCTAACTCGGCACTGCGTAAAGTATGCCGTGTGCGTCTGACCAACGGTTTCGAGGTTTCCTCGTACATCGGTGGTGAAGGCCACAACCTGCAAGAGCACAGCGTCGTCCTGATCCGTGGCGGCCGTGTAAAAGACTTGCCAGGTGTTCGTTACCACACCGTTCGCGGCTCTCTGGATACTTCGGGCGTTAAAGGCCGTAACCAGGGTCGTTCGAAGTACGGTACCAAGCGTCCGAAGTAATCGGTCGTTTGCAGACATCCATTTTTTTGAGTCGATAAGAGTAAGGTCGGGCGTAGGTCGAATGACCTGGTCCCGGGCTAACCTGAAGACCGTTTGAGGGCTTATCATGCCAAGACGTCGTGTAGCAGCAAAACGTGAGATCCTTGACGATCCGAAGTACGGATCCCAGATCCTCGCCAAGTTCATGAACCACGTGATGGAAAGCGGCAAGAAGGCCGTAGCCGAGCGCATCGTTTACGGTGCCCTGGATACCGTCAAAGCTCGCAAGAACAGCGACCCCCTGGAAATCTTCGAGAAAGCTCTCGACGCCATCGCTCCGCTGGTCGAAGTTAAGTCCCGCCGTGTCGGCGGTGCCACTTACCAGGTTCCGGTTGAAGTTCGTCCATCCCGTCGTAACGCTCTGGCAATGCGCTGGCTCGTAGACTACGCCCGCAAGCGCGGCGAGAAGTCGATGGCTCTGCGCCTGGCCGGCGAGCTGCTGGATGCTGCTGAAGGCAAGGGTGCTGCAGTCAAGAAGCGTGAAGACGTGCACCGTATGGCCGAGGCCAACAAAGCGTTCTCGCACTACCGCTTCTAATTCAAGCATCAATCATTTTGCGAGGGCTTTATGGCTCGTACTACAGCAATTAACCGCTACCGTAACATCGGTATCTGCGCCCACGTTGACGCGGGCAAGACTACCACTACCGAGCGGATCCTGTTCTACACAGGTCTGAGCCACAAGATGGGCGAGGTGCACGACGGCGCCGCGACCACCGACTGGATGGTGCAGGAGCAGGAGCGCGGTATCACCATTACCTCCGCTGCCGTTACCACCTTCTGGAAAGGTTCCCGTGGTCAGTACGACAACTACCGCGTAAACGTCATCGATACCCCCGGCCACGTTGACTTCACCATTGAAGTAGAGCGTTCGCTGCGTGTACTCGACGGCGCGGTCGTTGTGTTCTGCGGTACCTCCGGCGTTGAGCCGCAGTCCGAAACCGTATGGCGTCAGGCCAACAAGTACGGCGTTCCACGTGTTGTTTACGTGAACAAGATGGACCGTGCTGGTGCCAACTTCCTGCGCGTTGTCGGCCAGATCAAGAACCGCCTGGGTCACACCCCGGTTCCGGTCCAGCTGGCTATCGGTGCAGAAGATGACTTCCAGGGTCAGGTCGACCTGATCAAGATGAAAGCCATCTACTGGAACGAAGACGACAAGGGCACCACCTACCGCGAGGAAGAAATTCCTGCGGATATGGTCGAGCTGGCTAACGAGTGGCGCAACAACATGGTTGAAGCCGCCGCCGAAGCCAACGAAGAGCTGATGAACAAGTACCTTGAAGAAGGTGAGCTGACCGTCGAGGAAATCAAGGCAGGCCTGCGCGCGCGCACCCTGGCCAGCGAGATCGTTCCGGCTGTCTGCGGTTCGTCGTTCAAGAACAAGGGCGTTCCCCTGGTTCTCGACGCCGTGATCGACTTCCTGCCTGCTCCGACCGAGATCCCGGCGATCAAGGGTATCCACCCTGACCTGATCGACGTGCCGAAGGACGAAGTCAAGCCAGAGCAGTTCGACGAGCGTCACGCTGACGACAACGAGCCGTTCTCGGCTCTGGCGTTCAAGATTGCCACCGACCCGTTCGTTGGTACTCTGACCTTCGTTCGCGTTTACTCGGGCTTCCTGACCTCCGGTGACTCCGTCATCAACTCGGTCAAGGGCAAGAAAGAGCGCGTTGGTCGTATGGTGCAGATGCACGCCAACCAGCGTGAAGAGATCAAAGAAGTACGTGCGGGCGATATCGCCGCTCTGATCGGCATGAAGGACGTCACCACTGGTGACACCCTGTGCAACGCCGACAAGCCGATCATCCTCGAGCGTATGGACTTCCCAGAGCCTGTGATTTCGCTCTCCGTAGAGCCGAAAACCAAGGCTGACCAGGAGAAGATGGGTATCGCACTGGGCAAGCTGGCCCAGGAAGACCCGTCGTTCCGCGTCAAGACCGACGAAGAAACTGGTCAGACCATCATCTCCGGTATGGGTGAGCTGCACCTGGACATCCTCGTTGACCGCATGAAGCGCGAGTTCAACGTCGAAGCCAACATCGGCAAGCCGCAGGTTTCGTACCGCGAGAAGATCACCAAGTCCAACGTCGAGATCGAAGGCAAGTTCGTTCGTCAGTCGGGCGGTCGTGGTCAGTTCGGTCACTGCTGGATCCGTTTCTCGGAGCCGGATCAGGACGACAAGGGCAACATCACCGAAGGTCTGGTGTTTGCCAACGAAGTCGTTGGTGGTGTGATTCCTAAGGAATACATCCCTGCGATCCAGAAGGGTATCGAAGAGCAGATGAAGAACGGCGTTGTTGCCGGCTATCCTCTGATCGGCCTGAAGGCCGCGGTATTCGACGGTTCGTACCACGACGTCGACTCCAACGAAATGGCGTTCAAGATCGCTGCTTCGATGGCAACCAAGCAACTGGCCCAGAAGGGCGGTGGCGTGGTTCTCGAGCCGATCATGAAGGTCGAAGTTGTAACCCCGGAAGACTACCTGGGTGACGTGATGGGTGACCTGAACCGTCGTCGTGGTCTGGTCCAGGGTATGGATGAGTCGGTCTCTGGCCGTGTCGTCCGCGCTGAAGTTCCGCTCGGAGAAATGTTCGGTTACGCAACCGACGTTCGTTCCATGTCTCAGGGTCGCGCAAGCTACTCCATGGAATTCTCCAAATACGCCGAAGCTCCGTCGAACATCGTCGAAGCACTCGTTAAAAAACAAGGCTAATCCCCTTTAGGCAAGAGGTTCACTGTCGTGGCTAAAGAAAAATTTGATCGTTCCCTTCCCCACGTTAACGTCGGCACCATCGGCCACGTTGACCACGGTAAGACCACTCTGACCGCAGCTCTGACTCGCGTCTGCTCCGAAGTTTTCGGTTCGGCAGTCGTTGAGTTCGACAAGATCGACTCGGCTCCGGAAGAAAAAGCGCGCGGTATCACCATCAACACCGCTCACGTCGAGTACAACTCGAACATTCGTCACTACGCTCACGTTGACTGCCCAGGTCACGCTGACTACGTGAAGAACATGATCACCGGTGCTGCCCAGATGGACGGCGCGATCCTGGTTTGCTCGGCCGCCGATGGTCCGATGCCACAAACCCGTGAGCACATCCTGCTGTCCCGTCAGGTAGGCGTTCCTTACATCGTGGTCTTCCTGAACAAGGCTGACCTGGTAGACGACGCCGAGCTGCTGGAACTGGTCGAGATGGAAGTTCGCGACCTGCTGTCCACCTACGACTTCCCAGGCGACGACACCCCGATCATCATCGGTTCGGCTCGTATGGCCCTGGAAGGCAAAGACGACAACGAAATGGGTACTACCGCTGTCAAGAAGCTGGTAGAAACTCTGGATGCCTACATCCCTGAGCCAGTTCGTGCCGTTGACCAGCCGTTCCTGATGCCGATCGAAGACGTATTCTCGATCTCGGGTCGTGGTACCGTTGTTACCGGTCGTATCGAGCGTGGTATCGTCCGCGTTCAGGATCCGCTGGAAATCGTTGGTCTGCGTGACACCACCACCACCACCTGCACCGGTGTTGAGATGTTCCGCAAGCTGCTGGACGAAGGCCGTGCTGGCGAGAACTGCGGCGTTCTGCTGCGTGGTACCAAGCGTGACGACGTTGAGCGTGGCCAGGTTCTGGTCAAGCCAGGTTCGGTCAAGCCGCACACCAAGTTCACCGCAGAAGTCTACGTTCTGTCGAAGGAAGAAGGCGGTCGTCACACTCCGTTCTTCAAAGGCTACCGTCCTCAGTTCTACTTCCGTACCACTGACGTGACCGGTAACTGCGAACTGCCGGAAGGCGTTGAAATGGTAATGCCAGGTGACAACATTCAGATGACTGTTACCCTGATCAAGACCATCGCAATGGAAGACGGTCTGCGCTTCGCTATCCGTGAAGGCGGTCGTACCGTCGGCGCCGGCGTCGTAGCCAAAATCATCGAGTAATCACTCGACCGATTGAAAAAACCCCCGCTCAGCGGGGGTTTTTTTTATTGGGTTGACACTAAATTGGGGCGTCTATAGAATCACGCCTCCTTTTAGCGGGCGTAGTGCGTCCGTTGGGAACAGCCTGGAGTCTGAAATCCAATGCAAAATCAGCAAATCCGTATCAGGTTGAAGGCTTTCGACCATCGCCTGATCGACCAATCCACCCAGGAAATCGTGGAAACCGCGAAACGTACTGGTGCACAAGTGCGTGGTCCAATTCCACTGCCTACCCGCAAAGAGCGTTTCACCGTTCTGGTCTCCCCGCACGTCAACAAAGACGCGCGTGACCAGTACGAGATTCGCACTCATAAGCGTGTTCTGGACATCGTCCAGCCAACGGATAAAACCGTTGACGCGCTGATGAAGCTTGATCTGGCGGCAGGTGTGGAAGTACAGATCAGCCTCGGCTAAGACTTCGGTCTGGTCGTGTAACGCTCTGAAATGGGCGGCCATAGCGGGTGAAAGCCCCGTACACTCATGAGGTTTACAACATGACTATTGGTGTAATCGGTCGCAAGTGCGGTATGACCCGCATTTTCACCGAAGAAGGTGTCTCCATTCCGGTCACGGTCATCGAGATCGAGCCGAATCGTGTCACCCAGTTCAAAACTGAAGAAACCGATGGCTACCGTGCAGTGCAAGTCACTGTCGGCGAGCGTCGTGCTTCGCGTGTGACTGCCGCTCAGGCAGGTCACTTCGCCAAGGCCAACGTTGCCGCTGGTCGCGGTGTCTGGGAGTTCCGTCTTGAAGAAGGCGATTTCCAGGCTGGCGATCTGATCAAAGCTGAACTCTTCACTGCAGGCCAGCTGGTAGACGTTACTGGTCAGTCCAAAGGTAAAGGCTTCGCCGGTACCATCAAGCGCTGGAACTTCCGTGGCCAGGACAACACCCACGGTAACTCCGTGTCGCACCGTGTCCCAGGTTCCATCGGCCAGTGCCAGACTCCTGGTCGTGTGTTCAAGGGCAAGAAAATGTCCGGTCACATGGGCGCCGAGCGCGTGACTGTTCAGTCCCTGGAAGTAGTTCGCGTAGACGCTGAGCGCAACCTGCTGCTGGTCAAGGGTGCCGTTCCAGGCGCTACTGGCGGCGACGTGGTTGTACGTCCAGCTGTCAAGGCTCGCGGTTAAGGGGAAACTGACATGCAACTCAATGTAAATGACGCTCAGGCGATCGAAGTTTCCGAACTGACTTTCGGTGGCGAATTCAACGAGACGCTGGTACACCAAGCAGTCGTGGCCTACATGGCCGGCGGCCGTCAGGGCACCAAGCAGCAGAAGACCCGTTCCGACGTGGCTGGTGGCGGTAAGCGCCCATGGCGTCAGAAGGGTACTGGCCGTGCTCGTGCTGGTACCACTCGTGGTCCGATCTGGCGTGGCGGTGGTGTAACCTTCGCAGCTCGCCCTCAAGATCACTCGCAGAAGCTCAACAAGAAGATGTATCGCGCAGCCCTGCGCTCCATCCTCGCTGAGCTGGTGCGTAGCGACCGTCTGGTCGTGGTTCAGGACTTCGCTGTTGAAGCACCGAAAACCAAAGATCTGCTGAACAAGCTGAACGGCATGGGTCTGAACGACGTACTGATCGTTTCCGACGCTGTTGATCAGAACCTGTACCTGGCTGCTCGCAACCTGCCGCACGTCGACGTACGTGACGTACAAGGTTCCGACCCGGTCAGTCTGATCGCATACGAGAAAGTGTTGATCACTGTCTCGGCCGTGAAGAAATTCGAGGAGCTGCTGGGATGAACCAGGAACGCGTATTCAAAGTCCTCCTTGGCCCGCACGTTTCCGAGAAGGCTACCGTTCTGGCTGAGAAAAAAGGCCAGTTCGTATTCAAGGTTGCTACCGATGCAACCAAGCTGGAAATCAAGAAAGCTGTCGAAGGCCTGTTCAACGTAAAAGTTGAAAACGTGTCGACTGTTAACGTTCTGGGTAAAACCAAGCGTACCGCACGTGGTCTGGGCAAGCGCAATGACTGGAAGAAGGCGATCGTCTCCCTTCAGCCAGGCCAAGATCTCGATTTCAGCAGCAGTGCTGAGTAAGGAAGGGGTGCATCATGGCAATCGTTAAATGCAAACCGACTTCCCCTGGCCGCCGTTTCGTGGTCAAGGTGGTCAACCAGGAGCTGCACAAAGGCGCTCCTCACGCACCGCTGATCGAGAAGAAATCGAAGTCTGGTGGTCGTAACAACAATGGCCGCATCACCACTCGTCACGTTGGTGGTGGTCATAAGCAGCATTACCGTCTGGTCGACTTCCGTCGCAACGACAAAGATGGCATCCCAGCCACTGTCGAGCGTATTGAATACGACCCGAACCGTACTGCTCACATCGCCCTGCTGTGCTACGCAGACGGTGAGCGTCGCTACATCATCGCCCCTAAAGGCGTGAGCGCTGGCGACCAGCTGATCGCAGGTGCCCTGGCCCCAATCAAGGCCGGTAACTCCCTGCAGCTGCGCAACATCCCAGTAGGTAGCACCATCCACGGCATCGAACTGAAGCCGGGTAAAGGTGCTCAGATCGCTCGTTCCGCTGGTGCTTCGGCTCAGCTGATCGCTCGTGAAGGCGTCTACGTGACTCTGCGTCTGCGTTCCGGTGAGATGCGTAAAGTACTGGCTGAGTGCCGTGCGACCCTGGGCGAAGTCTCGAACTCCGAGCACAGCCTGCGTTCGCTGGGTAAAGCTGGTGCCAAACGCTGGCGCGGCGTTCGCCCAACCGTTCGTGGTGTTGCCATGAACCCGGTTGACCACCCACATGGTGGTGGTGAAGGTCGTACCTCCGGTGGTCGTCATCCGGTATCGCCATGGGGCTTCCCAACCAAGGGTGCGAAGACCCGTGGTAATAAGCGTACCGACAACATGATCGTCCGTCGTCGCAAGTAACTAGAGGGATACGACAGTGCCACGTTCTCTGAAAAAAGGTCCTTTTATCGATCTTCACCTGCTGAAGAAGGTCGAAGTGGCGGTGGAGAAGAACGATCGCAAGCCAGTTAAAACCTGGTCGCGCCGTTCGATGATCCTGCCACAAATGGTCGGTCTGACCATCGCGGTACACAACGGTCGTCAACATGTCCCAGTTCTGGTGAACGAAGACATGGTCGGCCACAAACTGGGCGAGTTCGCCGGTACCCGCACCTATCGCGGGCACGTGGCTGACAAGAAAGCCAAGCGTTAAGGGGTAAGGAAATGGAAGTAGCCGCTAAGTTGTCGGGCGCTCGCATCTCCGCCCAGAAAGCCCGCTTGGTCGCCGACCAGATCCGCGGGAAGAAGGTGGGCGAAGCGCTCAACCTGTTGGCCTTCAGCAGCAAAAAAGCCGCTGAAATCATGAAGAAAGTCCTCGAGTCGGCCGTTGCCAACGCCGAACACAACGAAGGCGCAGACGTTGATGACCTGAAGGTCTCCACCGTCTTCGTCAACGAAGGGCGTTCGCTGAAGCGCATCATGCCACGTGCCAAAGGCCGTGCTGATCGCATCGTCAAGCGGTCTTGCCATATCACTGTCAAGGTTGCGGACAAGTAACGGAGTCGATCAGATGGGTCAGAAAGTACATCCCACTGGCATTCGCCTGGGAATCGTCAAGGAGCACACCTCCGTCTGGTACGCAGACGGTGCTACTTACGCAGATTACCTGTTGAAGGATCTGAAAACGCGTGAGTACCTCCAGGACAAACTAAAAAGCGCGTCCGTAAGCCGTATCGATATTCATCGTCCGGCTCAAACTGCACGCATCACCATCCACACCGCTCGTCCCGGTATCGTTATCGGTAAGAAAGGTGAAGATGTCGAGAAGCTGCGTCAGGACCTGACCAAGCAGATGGGTGTGCCTGTGCACATCAACATCGAAGAGATCCGCAAGCCGGAACTCGACGCTATGCTGGTTGCGCAGAGCGTAGCTCAGCAGCTGGAACGCCGCGTAATGTTCCGTCGCGCCATGAAGCGCGCCGTACAGAACGCCATGCGTATTGGTGCCAAGGGCATCAAGATCCAGGTGAGCGGTCGTCTCGGCGGTGCTGAGATTGCTCGTACCGAGTGGTATCGCGAAGGTCGTGTGCCTCTGCACACCCTGCGTGCCGATATCGACTACAACACCTACGAAGCTCACACCACTTACGGTGTGATCGGTGTGAAGGTTTGGATCTTCAAAGGCGAAGTTATTGGTGGTCGCCAAGAAGAACTGAAACCACAAGCACCAGCGCCTCGTAAAAAAGCTGCTAAGTAAGGGGTACGCCAAATGTTGCAACCAAAGCGTACAAAATTCCGCAAGCAGATGACTGGCCACAACCGTGGTCTGGCACTGCGCGGTAGCAAAGTCAGCTTCGGCGAATTCGCCCTGAAAGCTGTTGCTCGCGGTCGCCTCACCGCTCGCCAGATCGAGTCCGCACGTCGTGCGCTGACCCGTCACGTAAAACGTGGCGGTAAGATCTGGATCCGTGTGTTCCCGGACAAGCCGATCTCCAAGAAGCCTCTCGAGGTTCGTATGGGTAAAGGTAAGGGTTCCGTGGAATACTGGGTTGCCCAGATTCAGCCAGGCAAAGTCCTGTATGAAATCGAGGGTGTTTCTGAAGAGCTGGCGCGCGAAGCTTTCGCCCTGGCTGCTGCAAAGCTGCCTCTCGCCACCTCCTTTGTTAAGCGGACGGTGATGTGATGAAAGCGAATGAACTTCGTGAAAAATCGGCACAGCAACTGAATGAGCAACTGCTCGGCTTGCTGCGCGACCAGTTCAATCTGCGTATGCAGAAAGCAACTGGCCAGTTGGGGCAGTCGCACCTGCTCTCGCAAGTTAAGCGTGACATCGCTCGCGTGAAAACTGTGCTCAACCAGCAGGCAGGTAAGTGATCATGGCTGAAGCTGAAAAAACCGTCCGTACGCTGACTGGCCGTGTCGTCAGCGACAAAATGGACAAGACCATCACCGTTCTGATCGAGCGTCGCGTAAAGCACCCGATCTACGGTAAATACGTTAAGCGTTCGACTAAGCTGCACGCGCACGACGAAGCCAACCAGTGCAAGATCGGCGACAAGGTTTCCATCCGTGAAACCCGTCCGCTGGCCAAGACCAAGTCCTGGGCACTGGTTGAAGTCCTCGAACGCGCTGTTGAAGTCTAAGGGCTAGGGGTCGGAGAAATTTTATGATTCAGACTCAATCCATGCTCGATGTGGCCGATAACAGCGGCGCTCGTCGCGTCATGTGCATCAAGGTGCTCGGCGGTTCGCACCGCCGTTACGCCGGCATCGGTGACATCATCAAGGTAACCGTCAAGGAAGCAATTCCGCGCGGTAAGGTCAAGAAAGGCCAAGTGATGACTGCTGTTGTCGTGCGCACCCGTCACGGTGTTCGTCGCGCTGACGGTTCCATCATTCGTTTCGACGGCAACGCTGCTGTTCTGCTGAACAACAAGCAAGAGCCGATCGGCACTCGCATCTTCGGGCCAGTGACCCGTGAACTTCGTACTGAGAAGTTCATGAAGATCGTCTCGCTCGCCCCTGAAGTGCTGTAAGGAGATCCGACATGCAAAAGATTCGTCGTGACGACGAGATCATCGTGATCGCCGGCAAAGACAAAGGTAAGCGCGGTAAGGTGCTGAAGGTTCTGGCTGATGACCGTCTGGTCGTTGGTGGTGTGAACCTGGTCAAGCGTCATACCAAGCCTAACCCGATGGCGGGCGTACAGGGCGGTATCGTCGAAAAAGAAGCGCCTCTGCACGCTTCCAACGTTGCCATCTTCAACGGCGAAACCAACAAGGCTGACCGCGTTGGTTTCAAAGTAGAAGACGGTAAAAAAATTCGTGTCTTCAAGTCGACCCAAAAAGCGGTTGATGCTTGAACACTGCTAGGTAGAAGACCATGGCACGACTGAAAGAGATTTACCGGAACGAAATCGCTCCTAAGCTTAAGGAAGAACTTAAGCTGTCGAACGTGATGGAAGTTCCGCGCGTTACCAAGATCACCCTGAACATGGGTCTGGGCGAAGCGATCGGCGACAAGAAAGTCATCGAGCACGCTGTTGCCGACCTGGAAAAGATCACCGGTCAAAAGCCGGTCGTGACTTTCGCTCGTAAATCCATCGCGGGCTTCAAAGTCCGTGAAGGCTGGCCGATCGGTGTCAAGGTGACCCTGCGTCGCGACAAGATGTACGAATTCCTGGACCGCCTGCTGGCGATCTCCCTGCCTCGGGTTCGCGACTTCCGCGGCCTGAATGCCAAGTCCTTCGATGGCCGTGGCAACTACAGCATGGGCGTGAAAGAGCAGATCATCTTCCCGGAAATCGACTACGACAAGATCGATGCTCTGCGCGGTTTGGACATCACCCTGACCACCACTGCTCGTTCGGACGACGAAGGCCGCGCTCTGCTGCGTGCTTTCAAGTTCCCGTTCCGCAACTGATTGGAGTAGGAAAATGGCCAAGAAGAGCATGAAAAACCGCGAGCTGAAGCGTCAGCTCACGGTAGCCAAGTACGCCAAAAAGCGTGCCGAGCTGAAAGCGACCATCGTCAACCTGAACGCCTCTCCTGAAGAGCGTTTCGCTGCCGTTGTCGCCCTGCAGAAGCAGCCACGTGATGCCTCCGCTTCGCGTCTGCGCAACCGTTGCCGCCTGACCGGTCGTCCTCACGGTGTATACCGTAAGTTCGGCCTGGGCCGTAACATGCTGCGTCAAGCTGCAATGCGCGGTGACGTACCAGGTCTGGTCAAGGCCTCCTGGTAATCGCTACAGGCTGGATCCCGGCGGAAGGGGAGCAATCTTCCGACCGCCGGTGACCTCGCCAACAAACAAGCCCCTATATGGGGCTTGTTTCGTTTCTACCTTGTGTCTAGAATGACCGGCTCACCTGAGCCTGGGTTTTTTGCCCTGTCCGCTCGGGTGGTTGTGATAGCCGCAAGGCTAATAATTCTTGTATCAGGAGCATCTAGCCCATGAGTATGCAGGACCCGTTAGCGGACATGCTAACTCGCATCCGTAATGCCCAGATGGCTGAAAAGTCCGTCGTAAGCATGCCTTCCTCCACCCTGAAGGTCGCGGTTGCCAAAGTTCTGAAAGACGAAGGTTACATCGCCGGCTACCAGGTAACTGGTGAGGCCAAGCCTTCCCTGTCGATCGAACTGAAGTACTTCGAAGGCCGTCCGGTCATCGAGGAACTGAAGCGCTCCAGCCGTCCAGGCCTGCGCCAGTACAAGTCCGTCGCAGAGCTGCCGAAAGTACGTGGCGGTCTGGGCGTGTCTATCGTCTCCACCAACAAAGGTGTGATGACTGATCGCGCTGCACGCGCTGCCGGTGTCGGCGGCGAAGTTCTGTGCACAGTGTTCTAAGGGGAGATAGGCATGTCTCGCGTCGCTAAGAACCCCGTTAAGCTGCCAGCAGGCGTCGAAGTCAAATTCGCCGGCCAGCAGCTTTCGGTGAAGGGTGCCAAAGGCACTCTCGAACTGAACGTTCACTCGTCTGTTGAAGTTACCGAAGAGTCTGGCGAGCTGCGTTTCGTCGCTCGCAACGGTGACCAGCAAGCTCGCGCCATGGCCGGTACCACCCGCGCTCTGGTGAACAACATGGTCCAGGGCGTAAGCCAAGGCTTCGAGCGCAAGCTCCAGCTGGTCGGTGTTGGTTACAAGGCACAGGCCAAGGGCACCGTCCTGAACCTGGCCCTGGGCTTCTCGCACCCAGTGGACTACGAACTGCCAGCCGGTATCACCGCTGAAACCCCAAGCCAGACCGACATCCTGATCAAGGGTATCGACAAGCAGCTGGTGGGTCAGGTGGCCGCTGAAATCCGCGACTTCCGTCCGCCAGAGCCTTACAAAGGCAAGGGTGTGCGTTACGCGGACGAAGTAGTCCGTCGTAAAGAAGCCAAGAAGAAGTAGGGCCTAGCAAATGACCGACAAAAAAGTTACTCGACTGCGTCGCGCTCGCAAAGCACGTCTCAAGATGCACGAACTCGAAGTCGTGCGCCTGTGCGTGTTCCGCTCCTCGCAGCACATCTACGCCCAGGTCATTTCGGCCGACGGCAGCAAGGTTCTGGCAAGCGCCTCGACCTTGGACAAAGAACTGCGTGATGGCGCCACTGGCAACATCGACGCGGCCACTAAGGTTGGCAAGCTGGTAGCTGAGCGTGCGAAAGCCGCCGGTGTATCTCAAGTTGCCTTTGACCGTTCCGGCTTCAAGTACCATGGCCGCGTCAAAGCGCTGGCTGATGCTGCTCGTGAAGGCGGGCTGGAGTTCTAAGTTATGGCAAATAACGATCAAAAGCGCGACGAAGGCTACATCGAGAAGCTGGTTCAAGTTAACCGCGTTGCCAAAACCGTAAAAGGCGGCCGTATCTTCACCTTCACCGCGCTGACCGTGGTAGGTGATGGTAAAGGTCGTGTTGGCTTCGGCCGTGGCAAGTCGCGCGAAGTACCTGCCGCGATCCAGAAGGCCATGGAAGCTGCTCGCCGCAACATGATTCAGGTTGACCTGAAGGGCACCACCCTGCAGTACGCCACCAAGGCTGCCCACGGCGCCTCGAAGGTTTACATGCAGCCTGCCTCGGAAGGTACCGGTATCATCGCCGGTGGCGCAATGCGTGCTGTCCTGGAAGTTGCTGGTGTTCAGAACGTTCTGGCCAAGTGCTACGGTTCGACCAACCCAGTGAACGTGGTTTACGCCACCTTCAAGGGTCTGAAAGCCATGCAATCTCCTGAATCCATTGCTGCCAAGCGCGGCAAGAGCGTCGAGGAGATCTTCTGATCATGGCAACCGTAAAAGTAACGCTGATCAAGAGCGTCTCGGGCCGTCTGCCTAACCACAAGCTGTGCGTTAAGGGCCTGGGTCTGCGTCGCATCGGTCACACTGTAGAAGTCCAGGATACTCCCGAAAACCGCGGGATGATCAACAAGGCTTACTACATGCTGAAGGTCGAGGGTTAATCGATGAAACTCAATGATCTGAGTCCAGCGCCGGGTTCCCGTCGCGAGAAGCATCGTCCAGGTCGTGGTATCGGTAGCGGTCTGGGTAAGACCGGCGGCCGTGGCCACAAAGGTCAGACTTCCCGTTCGGGTGGTTCGATCGCTCCTGGCTTCGAAGGCGGTCAACAGCCGCTGCACCGTCGTCTGCCGAAGTTCGGCTTCGTTTCCCTGAAAGCCATGGACCGCGCCGAAGTGCGTCTGTCCGAGCTGGCCAAGGTGGAAGGCGACGTGATCTCCGTGCAATCCCTGAAGGATGCCAACGTGATCGGCCAGAACGTACAGCGCGTGAAAATCATGCTGTCTGGCGAAGTCACTCGCGCAGTCACCATCAAGGGTATCGCAGCCACCAAGGGTGCGCGTGCGGCTATCGAAGCAGCTGGCGGCAAGTTCGAGGAATAAATGGCTAAGCAAGGTGCTCTCTCTTCGCTCGGTAAGGGCGGGATGTCGGAACTCTGGGCTCGTCTGCGCTTTCTGTTCATGGCGATCATCGTCTATCGGATAGGTGCGCATATCCCGGTTCCTGGCATCAATCCAGACCGTCTGGCGGATCTGTTTCGGCAGAATGAGGGGACCATTCTTAGCTTGTTCAACATGTTTTCCGGTGGCGCGCTCGAGCGCATGAGCATCTTTGCACTGGGGATCATGCCGTACATCTCGGCATCGATCATCATGCAACTGATGACGGCGGTCAGCCCGCAACTGGAGCAGTTGAAGAAGGAAGGTGAAGCTGGCCGTCGCAAGATCAGCCAGTACACCCGCTACGGCACCGTTATCCTGGCACTGGTTCAAGCCATTGGCATGTCCATTGGCCTGGCCAACCAGGGCGTGGCGTTTTCTGTAGGCCTGGGCTTCCATGTCGTCGCCGTCTCCACCTTCGTGGCGGGCGCGATGTTCATGATGTGGCTGGGCGAGCAGATCACCGAGCGCGGTGTGGGCAACGGTATCTCGATGTTGATCTTCGCGGGTATCGTTGCCGGTCTTCCGAGAGCAATCGGGCAGTCTTTCGAGTCTGCACGCACAGGCGATATCAACATTTTCGCCCTGGTCGCTATCGGTTTGCTGGCAGTAGCGATTATCGGCTTCGTGGTGTTCATTGAGCGTGGTCAGCGTCGTATCGCCGTTCACTACGCCAAGCGTCAGCAGGGCCGCAAGGTCTTCGCTGCGCAGACCAGCCACTTGCCGCTGAAGGTGAACATGGCGGGGGTTATCCCGGCCATTTTCGCGAGCAGCATTCTGCTGTTCCCGGCTTCGCTGGGTGCCTGGTTCGGTCAGTCCGAAGGTATGGGCTGGCTGCAGGACATCTCGCAGTCGATCGCTCCTGGTCAGCCGTTGAACATTCTGCTGTTTAGTGCAGGGATCATTTTCTTCTGTTTCTTCTACACAGCGCTGATGTTCAACCCGAAAGACGTAGCGGAAAACCTGAAGAAGTCCGGTGCCTTTATTCCGGGTATCCGTCCTGGTGAGCAGTCGGCACGCTACATTGATGGCGTTCTGACCCGTCTGACCATGTTCGGTGCTCTTTACATGATGGCCGTCTGCCTTCTGCCCCAGTTCCTGGTGGTGGCAGCAAATGTGCCGTTCTACCTTGGCGGGACCTCGTTGCTGATTGTGGTAGTGGTTGTGATGGACTTCATGTCCCAAGTACAATCGCACCTCGTTTCGCACCAGTACGAATCCCTGATGAAGAAAGCCAACCTGAAAGGCTATGGTGGCAGCGGTCTGCTGCGCTGATACGCCCCTAAGGTTCGAGGAGTCGGTAATGAAAGTTCGTGCATCGGTGAAAAAGCTGTGCCGTAACTGCAAGATCATCCGTCGCGAAGGCGTCGTACGAGTGATCTGCAGCGCGGAACCGCGTCACAAACAGCGCCAAGGCTGAGTGTGATCTGCGCTTCAAACCCAGCAGCTAGTGTGCTGCTGGGTTGATTATTCGTTTCTACAGCGATATTATCTCGCGCCCTATTTCTTGGCTTCCGGGGCGTAGGTAGCTGTCAATTGGAGTCCCACTGAATGGCCCGTATTGCAGGCGTCAACATTCCAGATAACAAGCATGCTGTTATCTCGCTGACCTACATCTATGGTGTCGGTCGCACTACTGCACAGAAGATCTGTGCAGACGCTGGTGTAAACCCAGCCGCTAAGATCAAGGATCTGAGCGACGAGCAAATCGAAACCCTGCGTGGCGAAGTCGCGAAGTTCACCACCGAAGGTGACCTGCGTCGTGACATCAACATGAAGATCAAGCGCTTGATGGACCTGGGTTGCTACCGCGGCCTGCGTCATCGTAAAGGTCTGCCGGTTCGCGGTCAGCGCACCAAGACCAACGCACGCACCCGTAAGGGCCCGCGTAAGCCGATCCGCAAGTAATCGCCCAGGAATATAGACATGGCAAAACCTGCTGCTCGTCCTCGTAAGAAAGTCAAAAAGACAGTGGTTGATGGCATCGCCCACATCCATGCCTCTTTCAACAACACCATCGTGACCATCACCGACCGTCAGGGCAACGCTTTGTCCTGGGCGACCTCCGGTGGTTCGGGTTTCCGTGGTTCGCGCAAATCCACCCCGTTCGCAGCCCAGATCGCTGCTGAGCGTGCTGGTCAAGCTGCGCTGGAATACGGTCTGAAGAACCTCGACGTAAACGTCAAGGGTCCAGGTCCAGGTCGTGAGTCCGCCGTTCGTGCACTGAACAGCTGCGGCTACAAGATCGCCAGCATCACCGACGTGACGCCAATCCCGCACAACGGGTGCCGTCCGCCGAAGAAGCGTCGCGTGTAATCAGGAGACAGATAAATGGCACGTTACATTGGTCCAAAATGCAAACTGTCTCGTCGTGAAGGCACTGACCTGTTCCTGAAGAGCGGCGTTCGCGCTCTGGAATCGAAGTGCAACATCGAAGCAGCCCCAGGTATCCACGGCCAGCGCCGTGGCCGTCAGTCCGACTACGGTACCCAGCTGCGCGAGAAGCAAAAAGTTCGTCGTATCTACGGTGTTCTGGAGCGTCAGTTCCGCGGTTACTACCAGGCTGCAGCCTCGAAAAAAGGCGCAACCGGTGAGAACCTGCTGCAACTGCTCGAGTGCCGTCTGGATAACGTCGTCTACCGTATGGGCTTCGGCTCGACTCGTTCCGAGTCCCGTCAGCTGGTTTCGCACAAAGCGATCAGCGTCAACGGTAAGACTGTAAACATTCCATCCTACCAAGTTCGTCCGGGTGACGTGGTCGCGGTTCGCGAGAAGTCGCTGAACCAGCTGCGCATTGTTCAAGCCCTTGAACTGTGCGCCCAGCGTGGCCGCGTTGAGTGGGTTGACGTGGATGCTGCTAAAAAGTCGGGCGTTTTCAAGAACGTTCCTGCTCGCAGCGACCTGTCTACCGACATCAACGAGAACCTGATTGTCGAGCTCTACTCCAAGTAAGGGCTAGAAAATAGGTGCATCCATGCAGATTTCGGTAAATGAGTTCCTGACTCCCCGCCACATTGATGTGCAGGTAGTCAGTCCGACCCGCGCCAAGATTACGCTCGAGCCTCTCGAGCGTGGTTTCGGCCATACCCTGGGCAACGCGCTGCGCCGCATCCTGTTGTCCTCCATGCCTGGCTGTGCAGTAGTCGAGGCCGAGATCGACGGCGTACTCCACGAGTACTCCGCGATCGAAGGTGTTCAGGAAGACGTCATTGAAATCCTGTTGAACCTGAAAGGCCTGGCTATCAAACTGCACGGTCGTGACGAAGTTACGCTGACCTTGTCGAAAAAGGGTTCGGGGGTGGTTACCGCTGCCGATATTCAGCTGGATCACGATGTCGAGATCGTCAACCCCGATCACGTAATCGCGAACCTGGCGTCGAACGGCGCCCTGAACATGAAGCTCACTGTAGCTCGTGGTCGTGGTTACGAGCCGGCCGACTCCCGTCAAACCGACGAAGACGAAAGCCGTAGCATTGGCCGTCTGCAGTTGGACGCTTCGTTCAGCCCGGTGCGTCGTATCGCCTATGTGGTCGAGAACGCCCGTGTTGAACAGCGTACCAACCTGGACAAGCTGGTCATTGATCTGGAAACCAACGGCACCCTGGATCCTGAAGAGGCTATCCGCCGCGCTGCGACCATCCTGCAACAGCAGCTGGCCGCGTTCGTCGACCTCAAAGGTGACAGCGAGCCTGTCGTAGTCGAGCAGGAAGACGAGATCGATCCGATCCTGCTGCGTCCGGTTGACGACCTGGAACTGACTGTACGTTCGGCCAACTGCCTCAAGGCGGAGAACATCTACTACATCGGCGACCTGATTCAGCGTACCGAAGTAGAGCTGTTGAAGACTCCTAACCTGGGCAAGAAGTCCCTGACTGAAATCAAGGACGTCCTGGCCTCTCGTGGTCTGTCTCTCGGCATGCGCCTCGACAACTGGCCGCCTGCAAGTCTTAAGAAAGACGACAAGGCGACCGCCTGATCGTCGTAATCACCGAACGTAGTGTTTGGTAAGGAATGAATCATGCGTCATCGTAAAAGTGGACGTCACCTGAGCCGTACCAGCTCTCACCGCAAGGCTATGTTCCAGAACATGGCAGTGTCGCTGATCGAGCACGAGCTGATCAAAACCACCCTGCCGAAAGCCAAGGAACTGCGCCGCGTTGCCGAGCCGCTGATCACCCTGGCCAAGGAAGACAGCGTAGCTAACCGCCGTCTGGCCTTCGATCGTACCCGTTCGAAGTCCGCTGTTGGCAAGCTGTTCAACGACCTGGGCAAGCGTTACGCCACCCGTCAGGGCGGCTACCTGCGCATCCTGAAGTGCGGTTTCCGCGCTGGCGACAACGCTCCTATGGCGTACGTCGAGCTGGTTGATCGTCCGGTCGGCGGTGCTGTAGAAGCTGCTGAGTAAGACGTTCTGTCTGCTACAAAGAACCGGGCCCCGTGCCCGGTTTTTTGTTTCAGGATGTATTGTTTATTTCTATTGATACAAGTCATGTAATGCATTTGTTCTTGTAACCTTGCTCGTCAATACTCTCTCCAGAGCCGATTAGCCGGCGCTTGAAGACCGATAAGGAGAGCCCATGAGCAAGATTCTCACCACCGCCAGCGGTGCACCTGTAGCAGACAACCAGAATTCCCGTTCCGCCGGCCCGCGCGGCCCGCTGCTGCTCGACGACTTCCACCTGATCGAGAAGCTCGCCCACTTCAACCGCGAGAACATTCCTGAGCGCCGCGTACACGCAAAAGGCTCGGGCGCCTACGGCACCTTTACCGTCACCCGCGATATCACCGAATACACCAGTGCCAAGTTGTTTGAACAGGTTGGCAAGCAGACCGAAACCTTCCTGCGCTTCTCCACCGTTGGTGGTGAGCGTGGCTCCGCTGATACCGAGCGCGATCCCCGTGGTTTCGCCGTCAAGTTCTACACCGAGGAAGGCAACTGGGACATCGTCGGCAACAACACGCCGGTGTTCTTCATCCGCGACCCACTGAAGTTCCCCGACTTTATCCACACCCAGAAGCGTCACCCGCAATCCAACCTGAAGAACGCTCAGATGATGTGGGACTTCTGGTCGCACTCTCCCGAGGCGCTGCATCAGGTCACCATTCTGTTCTCCGATCGCGGCATTCCGGACGGCTACCGCCACATGCACGGCTTTGGTAGCCATACCTACAGCCTGATCAATGCCAAGGGTGAACGCACCTGGGTCAAATGGCACTTCAAGACCCAGCAAGGCATCAAGAACCTCGCACCGGCAGATGCCGCGCGCCTGGCAGGTACTGACCCGGACTACGCCCAGCGCGACCTGTTCGAAGCCATCGAGCGGGGCGATTACCCACGCTGGTCCGTATGCATCCAGGTGATGAGCGAAGCCGAGGCTGCCAGCCGCGACGAAAACCCCTTCGACGTGACCAAGACCTGGTCGCAGAAGGACTACCCGCTGATTGAAGTGGGCGTGCTGGTGCTCAACCGTAACCCGCTCAACTACTTTGCCGAGGTCGAGCAAGCTGCGTTTGGCCCGAGCAACATGGTGCCGGGTGTTGGCCTGTCGCCGGACCGCATGCTGCAAGGGCGGGTATTCGCCTACGCCGACGCGCATCGCTACCGGGTGGGTACCAACCACCAGCAGCTGCCGGTGAACGCACCACGCTGCCCGGTCAACAGCTACCAGCGTGATGGTTCCATGGCCGCTGGCAGTTACGGCAGCGCGCCGAACTATGAGCCCAACAGCTACAGCGATGCACCGAAGCAGTCGCCACGCCACGCCGAGCCTGCGCTGGCCCTGAATGGTTCCGCAGACCGTTACGACCACCGCGAAGACACCGACTACTACAGCCACGCCGGCGCGCTGTTCCGCCTGATGAACGATGAGCAGAAAGCCCTGCTGATAAACAACATTGCCGGCACCATGGCAGGCGTCAGCGAAGACGTGATCCAGCGTCAGTTGCAATACTTCTTCAAGGCCGATCCGGCCTATGGCGAAGGGGTTGCCAAGGCCTTGGGCATCAATCTCGCCTAAGTCGAAGTGATAAGAAGAACCGCCCTCATTTGGGCGGTTTTTCAATGAATATCACTACTGTTTAACCGATTTTTTGCTTCTAATTGCGCGGTTTTCAGTGACCGCAGGCAAAAGCTGGTTCACACTATGTGGCATAGACGTTTTCACATGGAGAAGCAGGGCGATGCAAGGTCACCCGGACGTAATCAACTACCTCGTTACGCTGCTGAAGGGCGAACTGGCGGCGCGTGACCAGTACTTCATTCACTCGCGTATGTACGAAGACTGGGGCCTGTCCAAGCTCTACGAGCGCATCAACCACGAAATGGAAGAAGAGACGCAGCACGCAGATGCCCTGATGCGTCGCATCCTCATGCTCGAAGGCACCCCTGACATGCGCGCGGACGACCTGGAAGTGGGTAGCACCGTGCCGGAAATGATCGAGGCTGACCTCAAGCTCGAGTACAAGGTACGCGGCGCTCTGTGCAAAGGCATCGAGCTGTGCGAGCTGCACAAGGACTACATCAGCCGCGACATCCTGCGCGCTCAGTTGGCTGATACCGAAGAAGATCACACCTACTGGCTGGAGAAGCAGCAGGGGCTGATCAAGGCCATTGGCCTGGAGAATTACCTGCAGTCGCAGATGTAAAAGCCTGGGCTGCTTTGCAGCCCTATCGCGACACAAGGCCGCTCCTACATTTGAACGCGTCAATCCAGAGATTACGCGATCGCCTGTAGGAGCGGCCTTGTGTCGCGAAAGGGGCGCAAAGCGCCCCCAAGGGCCTTACGCCCGATCCCGCTCCAGCAACGGTTTCAGGTAGTGCCCGGTATACGACTGTTTCATCGTACTCAGTTCTTCTGGCGTACCGCAGGCAATGATCTGCCCACCTTTCGAGCCACCCTCCGGCCCCAGATCCACCAGCCAGTCCGCGGTCTTGATCACATCCAGGTTGTGCTCGATCACCACCACGGTATTGCCGTGGTCGCGCAGGCGATGCAGCACATCCAGCAACTGCTGGATATCGGCAAAGTGCAGGCCCGTGGTCGGCTCATCGAGGATGTACAGGGTCTTGCCGGTGTCACGCTTGGACAGTTCGCGCGATAGCTTGACTCGCTGGGCCTCACCACCCGACAGGGTGGTCGCCGACTGCCCCAGCTTGATGTACGACAGCCCCACATCCATCAACGTCTGCAGCTTGCGCGCCAGCGCCGGCACTGCGTCGAAGAACTCGCGGGCATCCTCGATGGTCATCTCCAGCACCTCGTGGATGTTCTTGCCCTTGTACTTGATCTCCAGGGTTTCGCGGTTGTAGCGCTTGCTCTTGCACACGTCGCACGGCACGTAGATGTCCGGCAGGAAGTGCATCTCCACCTTGATCAGGCCATCGCCCTGGCAGGCCTCGCAACGGCCCCCCTTGACGTTGAACGAGAAACGCCCCGGACCATACCCGCGCGAACGCGATTCCGGCACGCCGGAGAACAGCTCGCGGATCGGTGTGAAGATGCCGGTGTAGGTCGCCGGGTTAGAGCGAGGAGTGCGGCCGATCGGGCTCTGGTCGATATCCACCACCTTGTCCAGGTGCTGCAGGCCATCCATGCTGGCATGCGGCGCCGCTTCCAGGCTGCTTGCGCCATTCAGGGCGGTGGCGGCCAGTGGGAACAGGGTGTTGTTGATCAGCGTCGACTTGCCGGAGCCGGACACCCCGGTCACGCAGGTCAGCAGGCCGATCGGGACTTCCAGGTCGACGTTTTGCAGGTTGTTGCCACGCGCGCCCTTGAGCTTGAGCTGCAGCTTCTTGTTGCGCGGCGTGCGCTTGGCCGGCACCACGATCTTCTTGCGCCCGGACAGGTACTTGCCGGTCAGCGAGTCGGGGTGGGCCATGACCTCCTGCGGCGAGCCCTCGGCGACGATCTGCCCACCGTGCACGCCGGCCCCCGGGCCGATGTCCACCACGTAGTCGGCCAGGCGGATGGCGTCCTCGTCGTGTTCCACCACGATCACCGTGTTGCCCAGGTCGCGCAGGTGGTTGAGGGTGGCCAGCAGGCGGTCATTGTCACGCTGATGAAGGCCGATGGACGGCTCATCGAGGATGTACATTACCCCCACCAGGCCAGCGCCGATCTGGCTGGCCAGGCGGATACGCTGCGCTTCGCCACCGGACAGGGTATCGGCGCTGCGGTCCAGGGTGAGATAGTCGAGACCGACGTTGACCAGGAACTGCAGGCGCTCGCAGATTTCCTTGAGGATCTTTGCCGCAATCTCGCCACGGCGACCGGTCAGGGTCAGCTCGCCGAAATAGTTGCTGGCTTCACCGATAGGCAGGTTGGTCACCGCCGGCAGGGTTTTTTCGCCCACCCACACGTGCCGTGCCTCACGGCGCAGGCGGGTGCCGCGGCAATCCGGGCAGGGCTGGGTGCCGAGGAACTTGGCCAGTTCTTCGCGCACGGTGGCCGACTCGGTCTCGCGGTAGCGGCGCTCCAGGTTCGGCACGATGCCTTCGAAAGGGTGCGAGCGCTTGACGATGTCGCCACGGTCGTTGAGGTACTTGAAGTCGACGCTCTGCTTGCCGCTGCCCTGAAGGATCACCTTCTGGTGCTCGGCCGAAAGCTGGCCGAATGGTTCCTCCAGGCTGAAGCCGTAATGCGCGGCCAGCGAGCCGAGCATCTGGAAGTAGTACACGTTGCGCCGGTCCCAGCCGCGGATCGCGCCTTCGGCCAAGGTGAGCTCGGCATTGACCAGGCGCTTGGTGTCGAAGAACTGCTTCACCCCCAGGCCATCGCAGGTCGGGCAGGCGCCGGCGGGGTTGTTGAAGGAGAACAGCTTCGGTTCCAGCTCGCTGATGGCATGACCACAGACCGGGCAGGCGAAACGCGCGGAGAAGATCGTCTCTTCGCCTTGTTCGTCATCCATCGGTGCCACCAGGGCGATGCCGTCGGCCAGCTTTAGCGCGGTCTCGAACGACTCGGCCAGGCGCTGTTGCAGGTCGGCGCGGACCTTGAAACGGTCCACCACCACATCGATGCTGTGTTTTTTCTGCTTGTCCAGCTTGGGCAGTTCGTCGAGTTCGTAGAGCTTGCCGTTGACCCGGGCGCGCACAAAGCCCTGGGCGCGCAGCTCGTCGAACACTGCCAGGTGCTCGCCCTTGCGCTCGCGCACCACCGGCGCCAGCAGCATCAGCTTGCTGCCTTCCGGGCGCTCCAGCACCAGGTCGACCATCTGGCTGATCGTTTGCGCCTCCAGCGGGATATCGTGGTCCGGGCAGCGTGGGGTGCCGACGCGGGCGTACAGCAGGCGCAGATAGTCGTAGATTTCGGTGATGGTGCCGACCGTGGAGCGGGGGTTGTGCGAGGTCGACTTCTGCTCGATGGAAATGGCTGGCGACAGGCCCTCGATGGTATCGACGTCGGGCTTTTCCATCATCGACAGGAACTGCCGGGCGTAGGCCGACAGCGATTCCACATAGCGGCGCTGGCCTTCGGCGTACAGGGTGTCGAACGCCAGGGACGACTTGCCGGAACCGGACAGGCCGGTGATCACGATCAGCTTGTCCCGGGGCAGGGTCAGGTCGATGTTCTTCAGGTTGTGGGTACGTGCCCCACGAATCAGGATCTTGTCCACTGCGGCCTCGCTCGGCGGGCATAAACAAGGAAGTATACGGCGCGCTGCCAGTACGCGGCAAAGCGTCGCGTAGATGCCGTCAAGCTGTCGGACTGATAGAATCGCCGCCGGTTCACACGAGATTAATCCATGCACGACACCCACAACGAACGCATGAGTGGCAGCGAAACCCGCGCCGCTGGCGGCCTGGCCCTGGTCTTTGCCTTTCGTATGCTGGGCATGTTCATGGTCTTGCCGGTGCTGGCCACCTACGGGATGGACCTGGCCGGTGCCACGCCTGCTCTGATCGGCCTGGCCATTGGTGCCTATGGCCTGACGCAGGCCGTATTGCAGATCCCGTTCGGGATGATTTCCGATCGCATCGGCCGCCGGCCGGTGATTTACCTGGGGTTGGTCATCTTTGCCCTGGGTAGTGTATTGGCGGCCCAGGCCGACTCCATCTGGGGAGTGATCGCCGGGCGTATCCTGCAGGGCGCCGGGGCGATTTCCGCTGCGGTCATGGCGCTGCTGTCCGACCTCACGCGCGAGCAGCACCGGACCAAGGCCATGGCCATGATCGGCATGAGCATCGGCCTGTCGTTTGCTGTCGCCATGGTCGTTGGCCCATTGCTGACTCGTGCCTTTGGCTTGTCAGGATTGTTCCTCGCCACGGCAGGACTTGCCCTGGTCGGCATCCTGCTGATCGCCTTTGTGGTGCCCAATACCCACAGCATCCTGCAGCACCGTGAGTCGGGTGTGGCGCGCCAGGCCATCGGCCCGACCCTGCGCCATCCGGACCTTCTGCGCCTGGATGTGGGCATCTTCATCCTCCACGCCATCCTCATGGCCAGCTTCGTCGCATTGCCGCTGGCCTTTGTCGAGCGCGGCGGCCTGCCGAAGGAGCAGCACTGGTGGGTGTACCTGACCGCGTTGTGCATCTCATTTTTTGCAATGGTCCCGTTCATCATCTATGGCGAAAAAAAGCGCAAGATGAAACGCGTGCTGGCCGGGGCGGTCAGTGTGTTGCTGCTGGTGGAGGTGTTCTTCTGGCAGTGGGCTGACGGTTTGCGCGGACTGGTGATCGGCACCGTGGTATTCTTTACTGCATTCAACCTGCTGGAGGCATCGCTGCCTTCGCTGGTGAGCAAGGTGTCGCCTGCAGGTGGCAAGGGGACGGCAATGGGGGTCTACTCCACCAGCCAGTTCCTCGGCGCTGCCCTGGGAGGAATCCTCGGTGGCTGGTTGTTCCAGCACGGCGGGCTGAACATGGTGTTCCTCGGTTGTGCGGTACTGTGTGCCATCTGGTTGGTCGTCGCCTTGCGCATGAACGAGCCGCCCTATGTGACCAGCCTGCGCATGCCGCTGACGCCAGAGGCAGTCCGGGAAGCCGGCCTGACCGAGCGCCTGATGGCTGTGCCAGGTGTGACCGACGCCGTCGTGGTGGCGGAAGAAGCCGCCATCTATATCAAACTGGATACGAAAATTTTGGACCGTACGACCCTCGAGCGCCTGGTGAACCCGGCCTCTTCGGCGTGCGAAGCCTAGGAGAACGTTATGGCCCGTGGGGTTAACAAAGTCATTCTGGTCGGCACCTGTGGCCAGGATCCCGAAGTCCGCTACCTGCCCAACGGTAACGCCGTGACCAACCTGAGCCTGGCTACCAGCGAGCAGTGGACCGACAAGCAGTCGGGCCAGAAGGTCGAGCGTACCGAGTGGCACCGTGTGTCGCTGTTCGGCAAGGTTGCCGAAATCGCCGGCGAATACCTGCGCAAGGGTTCGCAGTGCTACATCGAAGGCAAGCTGCAGACTCGCGAGTGGGAAAAAGACGGCATCAAGCGTTACACCACCGAGATTATCGTCGACATCAACGGCACCATGCAGCTGCTCGGCGGTCGTCCGCAGGGCCAGCAGCAGGGCGGTGACCCGTACAACCAGGGTGGCGGCAACTACGGTGGCGGCCAGCAGCAGTACAACCAGGCCCCGCCACGTCAACAGGCCCAGCGCCCGCAACAGGCCCCTCAGCGCCCGGCACCGCAGCAGCCAGCCCCGCAGCCGGCGGCTGACTTCGACAGCTTCGATGACGATATTCCGTTCTGATTCGAACGGTTAGGCGTCTGACAAGACCAGAAACCCAGGGCAGTTGCCCTGGGTTTTTTTTATGGGCAGCCATCCTGTGAGGGGCTTCTGAAGGATGGCACCGGCTGCGCCGGTGTTCGCGGCTAAAGCCGCTCCCACAGTGTTCCTGCTAATTCACAGCGTTATGTAAGGGCGGGTCCAATCGGTCAGCTTCAATAGAACAACCGCGGCTCCGGCGAGTCCAGCAAGCTGACCAGCTTGGTCAGGGCAAAGCCCAGTTCCTGGCGGCTGGGGGCCATCAGGGCGATGCGCACGCCGCAGTTGGCGTGGCTGCGTTCTGGCAGGAACTGGCTGCCACTGACTACCGTGACGCCGTTGTTACGCGCCAGGTTGGCGAATTCGTCGCTGGTCCACGGCTCCGGCAACTCCAGCCAGATGTGGAAGCTGTTGGGCTGGCTGCGGATCTTGTACTTGCCAAGGATCTCCCGGGCCATTTGCTGGCGCGCGGCCGCCTCCTCCTGTTGTTCCCGCACCAGCTGGTCGGCCATGCCGCTGTTGATCAGGTTGCTGGCCAGTTGCGCCATCAACGGTGATGGCATCCAGACGCTGCTGCGTACCATCGACGAAAGCCGCGAGAGGGTTTGCGGTGGGGCATACAGGTAACCGATGCGCAGTGCCGGCAGCACACTTTTGGACAGGCTGGTGAGGTACACCGAGCGTTCGGGCGCATACGCCGCCAGTGGCTGGTAATCCGGTGCGGGTTCAAGGAAACCGTAGATATCGTCATCGACGATGAACAGGTCGAACTCGCGGGCGATCTCGGCGATGGCCTGGCGCCGTGCGTGGGGCATGATCGAGTTGGTCGGGTTCTGGTGGGTGGTGACGCACACCAGCAGGGAAGGGCGGTGCTCCAGGCACGCCGCGCGCAATGCCTCGGGAATCAGGCCGTGCTCGTCCATGGCCACGCCGCGCAGGCGGCGGCCCATGCTGTGGGCCAGGGAGATGATGCCTGGGTAGCAGAACGACTCGCACAGCACCACATCGTCGCTCTTCGACAGGCTGCTGATGGCCACAAGCAGGCCGTGCTGGGCCCCTGAGGTAAGCACCACCTGCTGCCAGCGTGCCTCGGGCAGCCAGCGTTGGATCCAGGCGGCACCGGCCTGCTTGTGGGTCGCATGGCCGCCATCGGTGACGTAGTCGAGTACCTGCGCCAAGTCGGGCGACGCGGCCAGCTCGTTTATGGCTCCGCGCAGCCAGTCGGTCATGTGGGCATCGTTGGGTTTGATGATCGACAGGTCGATCTGGCCGCTCTCACGTTCGGCGGCCACGGGCTTCGGCCGTGCGACCGGGGCAGGAGGAGAGCTTTGCAGCTGCCGTTGCTGCAGCACGAAGGTGCCGCGGCCGACTTCGCCTACCACCAGGCCGCGCTTGGCAGCTTCGTCGTAAGCGCGCCCGATGGTGCCGGGCGTCACGTTCAGGGACTCGGCCAGGTCCTTGAGTGTCGGCAAGCGTTCGCCAGCCACCAGCCGGCCACTGCCAATGTCTTGCTCCAAGGCGTCGGCAATCATCAGATAGACCGGCTGCGCCAGGTCGCTGTAGTGAGGAACCCACATAGAAATGGCACCAGAATCTGCGAGAACGCGGAAGCCTAGCACGAAAGGTCTGATGGAAGTAATTGTGTTTTCGTACGGGTAAATTACCTCGATTGAGTCGCTTGAGGTTGTCGTGCGTTCATATCGAACGCCCGCTGTCACAAGGCGATCCCTTCGCCGTCTGTCCTCCGCATCTCGTGATGGCAGATGGAAACCTTTTGAAATCAATGATTTGATTGAATCGATTCAATCCCGCTGTTTTATGCGATCGAAAATGAATTGAATCGACTCTATTTTTGTAATTACAATGATTGAGTCGATGCAATGTGCGATTGCCCCAGCGGCTTTCATTGCTGGCATCGCACAGCTGTGAACGGCTTCAAAAAATACAACGTCTGCCGCCTCTGCCCGGCTTAGCACGACACCGAACGGCCTCAAGCCAGCTCAATGGAATATCACTCGAAATGGAAAGCGCACAACTGCATCAAGGGGCCGAGCCTCGGACCTCATTGGAGATCCGCCTGCCCTGGGTCACCTCCAGCGCCTGGCAAACCCTGCTGAACAACACCCCGCTCGATTTCGAGACGAGCAAAGAGCTTTACCCACAGATCAAGGATCAGGCGCAGGAAGTGCTGGGCAAGGCGCTGTGCCAGCAGATCCGCGGCTTTGTCGAAGACCCGCACCTGACCAGCATGATCGTGCGCAACTGCCCCCGCGACCGGGACATCCCGCCCACGCCCTATTCGGGCGTGCTCAGTCCGCGCAGCACACCCATTGCCTGCCTGGTCAGCCTGACCATGCAGAGCCTGATGGGGATCAACCCGGTGGTTTATGAGGGGGAGAACGATGGCCGCCTGTTCCGCCATGTCATTCCGTCGCGCAGTTCTTCCAGCCACAAGAGCTCCCATGGTTCGCGGCTGCGCTTTTCCTATCATGTGGACAACCCGGACCTGCCGCTGTCTTCCGAGCCGCTTGGCACCGCTTCCTGTTGCCCGGAGTACCTGTCGTTCTTCGGGATGCGCTGTGATCCGCGCATCAGCACCACACTGGTAAACCTCGATGCAGTGGTTGCAGCGCTACCTGCATCGACCGTGCGCGAACTGTGCCTGCCGCAGTTCGAAATCCGCCGCCCGGACTCGTTCACCGGCAATCGTCGTTGTACCGCCGAGCTGCCAGTCCTGGCGCGTGGTCACGCTGGCGAATGGTTGTGTCGCTTCGACAGTGAAAACACCCACGGCCTGAATCTGCGTGCCGAGCAGGCCCTGGGCAGCCTGCGCAGTGTGCTGGAAACCCGCCGCTTCGATGAGCCGCACCTGCTGCTGCCGGGCGATTTCATGATCTTCAAGAACCAGCGCGTGCTGCATGCCCGCGATGGCTTCGAGCCACAGAACGATGGTGCCGACCGCTGGCTGTTGCGCCTGTTCGCGGTCAACGACCTGAACCGGGTGCACTTCGCCCGGGCTGATCACCTCTACGAAGTTCTCTCCTGATCCCTTTCACTGACTCTATGGACGTACTGTTATGGAACTGTTAGGCGCTTTCTGGGCGGAACACTGGTTGCTGGCGATCCTCATGCTCGGGGCGATTGCCTTCGTTGCCGGCTTCGTCGACAGCATTGCCGGTGGCGGTGGGCTGTTCCTGGTGCCGGGCTTTCTGCTGGTTGGCATGCCACCTCAGGTTGCCCTGGGTCAGGAAAAACTCGTCAGTACCCTCGGCACGCTGGCGGCCATCCGCAACTTCCTGGCCAACAGCAAGATGGTCTGGAAGGTGGCGCTGGTCGGCGTGCCATTCTCGCTGCTCGGTGCCTACCTGGGGGCGCACCTGATCGTGTCGATCTCCCAGGAAACCGTGGGCAAGATCATCTTGGCGCTGATCCCCTTCGGCATCCTCATATTCCTCACCCCCAAGGACCGCCCGGTCGAGGAGCGCGAACTGTCATCGCGCATGCTGTTCACCGTGGTCCCGCTGACCTGCCTGGCCATCGGTTTCTATGACGGCTTCTTCGGCCCCGGTACCGGCAGCATGTTCATCATTGCTTTCCATTACCTGCTGCGCATGGACCTGGTCTCCAGCTCGGCCAACTCCAAAACCTTCAACTTCGCGTCCAACATCGGCGCCCTGGTGGCCTTCGTCATTGCCGGCAAGGTCGTCTACCTGCTGGCGTTGCCGCTGGTGGCCTGCAACATCCTCGGTAACCACCTGGGCAGCGCACTGGCCTTGCGCAAGGGCAACGAAGTGGTGCGCAAGGCGCTGGTGTTCTCGATGCTCTGCCTGTTCACCAGCCTGGGCGTGAAGTACCTGGCCTGACCCTTCCATAGGAGACAACTGATGAAAACCGCATTCGTAACCGGCGCCTCCTCGGGCTTTGGCCGCGCCATCTGCCGTACCTTGATCGGCAAAGGCTACCGCGTGATCGGTGGCGCCCGGCGCATGGACAAGCTGCAAGCGCTGGAGGCCGAGCTGGGCGTCAATTTCATTCCGCTGGCACTGGACGTCACCGACCCGGTGTCGCTCGAGACGGCGGTCGAGCAGATTCGTGATGCTTCGCTGCAGATCGACCTGCTGGTCAACAATGCCGGGCTGGCGCTGGGCGTGGACCGTGCCCAGGCCAGCAGTGCGGAAAACTGGCAGCGGATGATCGACACCAACATCACCGGCCTGGCCATGGTCACCCACAAGATTCTGCCGCAGATGGTGGAAGCCGACAGCGGCATGATCATCAACATCGGCTCGATCGCCGGCACCTACCCCTACCCGGGCGGTAACGTGTATGGCGCCAGCAAGGCCTTTGTCCGCCAGTTCAGCCTCAACCTGCGCGCCGACCTGGCGGGCACCCGCGTGCGAGTGAGCAACATCGAGCCTGGGCTGTGCTCGGGGACCGATTTCTCGGTGGTGCGCCTGAACGGTGACCTGGATGCCGTGCAGGCGTTGTATCGGGATGTGGAGGCCATCCTGCCCGAGGACATCGCGGCCACGGTGGCTTGGATTGCCGAGCAGCCGGCGCATGTGAACATCAATACCATCGAGATCATGCCGGTGGCCCAGAGCAGTGCGGCGCTGAACGTGGTGCGCAACCTGCCGGCTTGCTGATCGGCCGGTGGTGGATGGCACCGGCGTTGCCGGTGTTCGCGGGCACGCCCGCTCCCACAGGAATAGCGCTCTGCTTCGGGCATGTGCAGTACCTGTGGGTTTACCCGCGAATCTGGCAACACAGCGCCTTCAGCTGACCCATGTCATCGCACCTTCTCGATTCTTGGCTAGTCTTAACTGTTGGCGGCCATCAATTGGCCGCCACCGTGACTACCAAGAGGCGCCGGCCATGTTCCGTGCGTCCACCACCTGATCAGGAGTGCACGATGGACCTGAACCGTCGGCAGTTCTTCAAGGTCGCCGCCGTCGGCCTTGGAGGCTCGAGCCTTGCGGCGTTGGGCATGGCCCCGACACCAGCATTCGCCGAGCAGGTGCGTCACTTCAAGCTGGCGCATACCAAAGAAACCCGTAATACATGCCCCTACTGCTCGGTCGGCTGCGGCCTGATCATGTACAGCCAGGGCGATGCGGGCAAGAACGTCAAACAGAACATCATCCATATCGAAGGTGACGCCGACCACCCGGTCAACCGCGGCACCCTCTGCCCGAAAGGCGCTGGCCTGCTGGACTTCATCCACAGCCCGAGCCGCCTGCAGTACCCCGAGGTACGCAAGCCGGGCAGCAAGGAGTGGGTGCGGGTCAGCTGGGACGAGGCGCTCGATCGCGTCGCCGACCTGATGAAGCAGGACCGCGACGCCAACTTCATCGAAAAGAACGCCCAGGGGCAAACGGTCAACCGCTGGCTCACCACCGGTTTTCTCGCTGCTTCCGCCGCCTCCAGCGAGGCTGGCTACCTGACCCACAAGGTCGTCCGCGCAACAGGCATGCTGGGGTTCGATAACCAAGCTCGTGTCTGACATGGCCCGACGGTGGCAAGTCTTGCCCCGACGTACGGCCGTGGCGCCATGACCAACCACTGGTCCGATATCGCCAACGCGAATCTGGTCCTGGTGATGGGTGGCAACGCAGCAGAAGCGCATCCGTGCGGCTTCAAGTGGGTGACCGAAGCCAAGGCGCACAACAAGGCGCGGCTGATCGTGGTAGACCCGCGGTTTACCCGTACCGCTTCGGTGGCGGACTACTACGCACCGATCCGTACCGGTACCGACATCGCCTTCATGGGCGGGCTGATCAATTACCTGCTGAGCAACGACAAGATCCAGCACGAGTACGTGCGCAACTACACCGACGTGTCGTTCATCGTCAAAGAGAACTATGGTTTCGAGGATGGCCTGTTCAGCGGCTACGACGAGGCCAAGCGCGTGTATGCCGACAAGTCCGGCTGGGGTTACGAGCTGGGTGAGGACGGTTTTGCCAAGGTCGACCCGACCCTGCAGCATCCGCGCTGCGTGTTCCAGCTGATGAAGCAGCACTACAGCCGCTATACCCCGGAACTGGCGAGCATGACCTGTGGCATGCCGCAGGACGCCATGTTGAAGATCTGGGAAGAGATCGCTACCTGCTCGGTACCGGGCAAGACCATGACGATCCTCTATGCGCTTGGCTGGACGCAGCACTCGATCGGCGCACAGATCATCCGCAGTGCGGCCATGGTGCAGTTGCTGCTGGGTAACGTCGGCATGCCGGGTGGCGGGGTCAACGCCTTGCGCGGCCACTCCAACATCCAGGGCCTGACCGACCTCGGCCTGCTGTCCAACTCGTTGCCGGGTTACCTGACCCTGGCCGGCGATGCCGAGCAGGACTATGCCGCCTATATCGACAAGCGTGCCTCCAAGCCGCTGCGCCCGGGGCAACTGTCGTACTGGCAGAACTACGGCAAGTTCCACGTCAGTCTGATGAAAGCCTGGTACGGCGCCAATGCCACCGCAGAGAACAACTGGGGCTACGACTGGCTGCCCAAGCTCGACGTGCCGGCCTACGATGTGCTGCGCATGTTCGAGATGATGGGCCAGGGCAAGGTCAACGGCTACATGTGCCAGGGCTTCAACCCGATAGCCGCGCTGCCGGACAAGAACCGCGTCACCGCGGCCCTTGGCAAGCTCAAGTGGCTGGTAATCATGGACCCGCTGGCCACCGAGACCTCGGAGTTCTGGCGCAACGCCGGGCCGTTCAATGATGTAGACACGGCCAACATCCAGACCGAAGTGATCCGCCTGCCCACCACCTGCTTCGCCGAGGAAGACGGCTCGCTGGTCAACAGCAGCCGCTGGCTGCAGTGGCACTGGAAGGGCGCCGACGGCCCGGGCGAGACCCGCACCGACGTTCACATCATGAGCGAACTGTTCCTGCGCCTGCGCCAACGCTACCAGGCCGAGGGCGGCGCCTACCCTGATGCGCTGATGAACATCAACTGGCCATACAAGGTCCCTGAAGAGCCATCCCCGGAGGAACTGGCCAAGGAAATGAACGGCTGGGCGGTGGCCGACGTCACCGACCCGACTGGCGCAGTGCTCAAGGCCGGCCAGCAACTGGCGGGCTTTGGCCAGCTCAAGGACGACGGCAGCACCGCGTCCGGCTGCTGGATCTTTGCCGGCAGCTGGACCGAGCAGGGTAACCAGATGGCTCGCCGTGACAACAGCGACCCGTATGGCATGCACCAGGTGCAGAACTGGGCCTGGGCCTGGCCGGCCAACCGCCGCATCCTCTACAACCGTGCCTCCAGCGACCCGCAAGGCAAGCCGTGGGACCCGGAGAAGAAGCGCCTGGTGTGGTGGAACGGCAAGGCCTGGACCGGCACCGACGTGCCCGACTTCAAGGTCGACTCGCCGCCCGAGGCGGGGATGAACCCGTTCATCATGAACCCCGAAGGCGTGGCGCGCTTCTTCGCCATCGACAAGATGGCCGAAGGCCCGTTCCCCGAGCACTACGAGCCGTTCGAGACGCCGATTGGCATCAACCCGCTGCACCCGCAGAACAAGAAGGCCACCAGCAACCCGGCCGGGCGGGTCTTCGACTCGGTGTGGGACAGCCTCGGCAAGCACGACGAGTTCCCGTACGCGGCGACCACGTACCGGCTGACCGAGCACTTCCACTTCTGGAGCAAGCATTGCCGGCTCAACGCCATTGCCCAGCCCGAGCAGTTCGTCGAAATCGGCGAGGTGCTGGCCAACGAGAAAGGTATCAAGGCCGGTGACCGGGTGCGGGTGTCGAGCAAGCGCGGGCACATCGAGGCGGTGGCAGTGGTGACCAAGCGGATTCGCCCGCTCCAGGTCAACAACCAGACTGTGCACCAGATCGGCATCCCGCTGCACTGGGGCTTCACCGGGGCTACGCGGCATGGCTACCTGACCAACACCCTGGTGCCTTTCCTAGGTGACGGCAATACCCAGACGCCAGAGTCCAAGTCGTTCCTCGTCAAAGTGGAGAAACTCTGATGGCCAGCCAAGACATCATCGCCCGCTCGGCCACCACCACCGTACCGCCTTCGGTACGCCAGCAGCAGGAAGTCGCCAAGCTGATCGACACCACCAAGTGCATCGGCTGCAAGGCCTGCCAGGTGGCGTGTTCGGAGTGGAACGAACTGCGTGACGAGGTCGGCCACAACCACGGCACCTACGACAACCCCCAGGACCTCACCGCCGAGACCTGGACCCTGATGCGCTTCACCGAGCACGAGCGCGACGACGGCAACCTGGAGTGGTTGATTCGCAAGGACGGCTGCATGCACTGCGCCGAGCCAGGTTGCCTGAAGGCCTGCCCGAGCCCGGGGGCGATCATCAAGCACGCCAACGGCATCGTCGACTTCAACCAGGACCACTGCATTGGTTGCGGCTACTGCATCACCGGTTGCCCGTTCAACATCCCGCGCATCTCGCAGAAGGACCACAAGGCGTACAAGTGCACCCTGTGTTCCGACCGCGTGACCGTGGGCCTGGAGCCGGCCTGCGTGAAAACCTGCCCGACCGGGGCCATCGTGTTCGGCACCAAGGACGAGATGAAGGTGCATGCCGCCGAGCGCATCGTCGACCTCCAGTCGCGGGGTTACGACAAGGCCGGGCTGTACGACCCGGACGGCGTCGGCGGCACCCACGTGATGTATGTGCTGCACCATGCCGACACGCCGAAGCTGTACGCCGGCCTGCCGGACCAGCCGGTGATCAGCCCGCTGGTGGGGTTGTGGAAGGGCTTCACCAAGCCACTGGCGCTGCTGGCCATGGGCGCGGCGGTGCTGGCTGGGTTCTTCCACTATGTGCGGGTCGGGCCACAGCGGGTGGAGGAGGACGAGCACCCGGCACCTGCGGATGAAAGCGTGCACCAGGTGGACCCGTCGGTCCATGTCTATGATCCGACCAAGCCCGGTGGGCAAGGGGAGCAGCGACCATGAACGACAACAAACCCATCCTGCGCTACAACGCCAACGAGCGCAGCAACCACTGGGTCGTCGCGATCCTGTTCGTCCTGGCTGGCCTGTCGGGGCTGGCGCTGTTCCATCCGGCGCTGTTCTGGCTCAGCAACCTGTTCGGCGGTGGGCCGTGGACACGCATCCTGCACCCCTTCATCGGGGTGGCGATGTTCGTGTTCTTCCTCGGCCTGGTGCTGCGTTTCTGGCGGGCCAACTTCATCACTGCCAACGACCGCCTGTGGCTGCGCCGCGTGGACCGGGTGATGCTCAACAAGGAGGAGGGTGTGCCGCCGATCGGCAAGTACAACGCCGGGCAGAAGCTGTTGTTCTGGACCCTGCTGGTGTGCATGCTGGTTCTGCTGGTCAGCGGCGTGGTGATCTGGCGCGCATACTTCAGCCATTTGTTCGGCATCGAGGTCATTCGGCTGTCCGCTCTGCTCCACGCCCTGGCGGCGTTCGTGCTGATCCTCAGCATCATCGTGCACATCTACGCCGGCATCTGGATCAAGGGCTCGATCGGCGCCATGCTGCATGGCTGGGTCAGCCGCGCCTGGGCGCGCAAACACCATGAGTTGTGGTACCGCGAAGTGACCGGTGACAAGACGCCGGGCAATCACGGACGAAAAGAAGGATGAGCGCTTGAGCACGATACTCGAACCCGGGCAGATCGAAGCGTCGGCAGTGATGCCGCCGTTTCTGCACCTGCCCCCCGCCAACCTGTTCGAACTGCGCGCCGCGCGCCTTGAGCAGCTGGCCGAAGGCAATGCCCTTGGCGAATACCTGAAGCTGGTGGCTCGTTTGTGCCGTATCCAGCAGCAGCTTGTGGATAACCCGCCCGCTGGCATGCCGGTGGCCGAGGAGCGTCAGCGCCTGTGCATAAGTCATGGTTTGCCGCCACTGGCGGCGGACAGCCTGGTGCGGGAAGGGTCGTGGCTGGTCTGGTTGCAGGCCTTGCTTGAGCACCTCGACGCGGACACCAGCGGTCCGTTGGGGGAGGCGCTGCAAGCCCTGCGCAGCAGTGACGACCATCAACGCAAGGGTTGGGGCATCGCCTTGCTCGCCGGTCAGTACGATGCCGTGCCCGCGGCGCTGGTGCCGTTCATTGGGGCGGCTTTGCAGGCGGCCTGGTCCAGCTGGTTGCTGGCGCTGCCCGCGCCAGAGCTCAAGCCCGCCGGCAGCCTGGCCCAGTGCCCGGCCTGCGGTTCGCCGGCGATGGCTGGGGTGGTGCGCAACCGCGGCAAGCACAATGGCCTGCGCTACCTGGCTTGTTCGCTGTGTGCCTGCGAATGGCATGTGGTGCGGGTCAAATGCGTGTACTGCGAGTCGAGCAAGGACCTGCGCTATACCAGCCTTGACGATGACCGCCATGCGCCGGGCAAGGCGCCGCTACGGGCAGAGTGCTGCCCGGAGTGCGAGAGCTACCTGAAGCAGAACTACCTGGAAAACGATGCGGCGGCCGAGCCGCTGGCCGATGACCTGGCCAGCCTGGCACTGGACATTCGCCTGGACGAGGAGGGCTTCCATCGGTTGGCACCGAACCTGATGCTCGCACCCGGGTAATGGAGAGTGTCTACACTGTAAGACCGAGTCGCCTTCTTCGCGGGTAAACCCGCTCCCACAGGGCCCGCGCAGCTTCTGAGGCTTGCGCGGCCCCTGTAGGAGCGGGTTTACCCGCGAAGAGGCCAGTACAGACAACGGATCAGTCCAAGGTAGTACCGCATGTCCTCCAGCCTAGCCAGCGACACCCCACGCCTGCCCTCCATCGACACCCTTTTGCGCCACTCGGCCTGCCTCCCGCTGATCGACCGCCACGGTCGCGACGCGGTCCTCGCCACCCTGCGGCAACTGCTCGACGACCTGCGCGACCCCGCCCGCACCGGCCAGCTCAGTGCCGCCGAACTGGCCGCTGAAGTCCTGCTGGGCCGCACCGGCGAACGCCTGGCCACCCAGCAACGCAGCCAGGTCCGCCGTGTGTTCAACCTCACCGGCACCGTGTTGCACACCAACCTCGGCCGCGCCTTGTTGCCAGAGGAGGCCATCGAGGCCATGCAGACCGCCGCCCGCTACCCGCTCAACCTGGAATTCGACCTGGCCACCGGCAAGCGCGGCGACCGTGACGACCTGATCGAAGGCCTGATCCGCGAGCTGACCGGCGCCGAAGCCGTCACCGTGGTCAACAACAACGCCGCCGCCGTGCTGCTGGCGCTCAACAGCCTGGGCGCGCGCAAGGAGGGGATCATCTCCCGCGGTGAACTGATCGAGATCGGCGGTGCCTTCCGCATCCCCGACATCATGGCTCGCGCCGGCGTGAAGCTGCACGAAGTCGGCACCACCAACCGTACCCACGCCCGTGACTACGAGGCCGCCATCAGCCCACGTACCGGCCTGCTGATGCGGGTGCATTGCAGCAACTACAGCATTCAGGGCTTCACTACCCAGGTGCCCACCGCCGAGCTGGCGCGCATCGCCCACCAACATGACTTGCCGTTGCTTGAAGACCTTGGCAGCGGCAGCCTGCTTGACCTTACTCGCTGGGGCCTGCCCGCCGAGCCGACCGTGCGCCAGGCCCTGGTTGACGGCGCCGATATCGTCACCTTCAGCGGCGACAAACTGCTGGGCGGGCCGCAATCCGGAATCATCGTCGGGCGCAAGGAACTGATCGCCAGGATCAAGAAGAACCCGCTCAAGCGCGCGCTGCGGGTCGACAAGATCACCCTGGCCGCACTCGAAGCGGTGCTGGCGCTGTACCGCAACCCCGACCGCCTGGCCGAGCGCCTGCCCAGTCTGCGCCTGCTGACCCGCAGCCAGGTAGAAATCCAGTCCCAGGCCGAGCGCCTGGCGCCAGACCTCAAGGCCCGCCTCGGCGAACAATGGGCGGTCAGTGTGGAGCTGGCGTTGGGCATGATTGGCAGTGGCAGCCAACCGGTGGCCCGCCTGCCGAGCGCGGCGTTGTGCCTGCGCCCGCAGGTGTCGAAGAAGCTGCGCGGGCGCAGCCTGCATGTGCTGGAGCGGGCCTTGCGTGACTTGCCGGTGCCTGTGCTCGGCCGTATCGCCGACGACGCACTGTGGCTGGACCTGCGCCAGCTGGATGACGAAGCCCAGTGGCTGGCGCAGTTGCCCGCCCTGCAATTGGGGCCGGTACAGTGATCGTTGGTACCGCCGGCCACATCGACCACGGCAAGACCGCATTGCTCCAGGCCCTGACCGGCCAGGCCGGTGACCATCGCCAGGAGGAGCGCGCCCGTGGCATGACCATCGACCTTGGCTACCGCTATGCGGCGTTGACCGAGGGGGCAGCACTGACCGGCTTCATCGATGTACCGGGCCATGAGCGCTTTATCCACAACATGCTGGCCGGCGCCCACGGCATCGACCTGGTGCTGTTGGTGGTGGCGGCCGACGATGGGGTGATGCCACAAACCCGAGAGCACCTGGCGATCATCGAGCTGCTGGGCATCCCTCAGGCCCTGGTGGCGATCAGCAAATGTGACCGGGTAGAGCCGGCCCGCCTGGTCGAAGTGCAGGCACAGGTCAGCGAGCTTCTGGCGCCGAGCCCGTATGCTGGTGCACGGCAGTTTCCGTTGTCGAGTGTGACCGGCGAAGGTATCGATGCCCTGCGCCAGGCCTTGCTGGCCGCGCAACAGCGCGTGCGCCAGCGCAGCGTGCGTGGCGGTTTCCGTCTGGCCGTCGACCGCGCCTTCGCCGTTACCGGTGCGGGTGTTGTGGTCACGGGCACGGCGCTGGCTGGGCGGGTCAGTGCCGGCGACACCTTGTTGCTGGGCAAGGCCGGCAAACCGGTGCGGGTGCGTGGCCTGCATGCGCAGAACCAGGCCGCGCTGGTGGCCGAGGCGGGCCAGCGGGTGGCACTGAACATCGCTGCCGAACGGCTGGCGGTGGAGCAGGTGCGCCGGGGTGACTGGCTGGTGCCCGAGTGGCTGCATGCGCCCAGCGTGCGTGTGGATATCGAGCTGAACCTGTTGCCGGGCGAGACCCGTACCTTCGAACATTTCAGCGCTGTGCACGTGCACCTCGGCACCCAGGACGTAACCGCCCGGGTGGCCTTGCTCGAAGGTGAAACCCTGGCGGCGGGCCAGCGCATGTTCGCCCAGTTGCTGCTCAACGCGCCGCTGCAGGCGGTACACGGCGACCGCCTGGTGCTGCGCGACCAGCGTGCCCAGCGCACCCTGGGGGGCGGCAAGGTGCTCGACCCGTTCGCGCCAAGCCGTCAGCGTCGCAGCGATGAGCGCCTGCGCCAATTGCAGGTGCTGCGTGATGCCGAGGACCTGGAGCAGGCCTTGCCGGCACTGCTCGCCAGCGCACCAGGGGGTATCGACCCACAGCGTCTGGAGCGGCAGTTCAATCGCCTGCGCGAAACCTGGCAGTTGCCGGAAGACGTGCTGGTGGTGGCCACGCGGCAGGGCCAACTGCTGTTTGCCAGTGCCCGGTGGCAGGCGCTCAAGCGCCAGGTGCTGGAGCAGCTGGCGCGGTTCCATGAACAGGAGCCCGACCAGCTCGGCCCGGACCGCGACCGCCTGCGCCGCTTTGCGGCCTTGCCGCTGGAGCGGCCCGCTTTTGTCAGCCTGCTGGATGAGTTGCTCGAGGACGGCGCCATTGCCAGCAGCGGGCCTTGGCTGCACCTGCCTGATCACAAGGTACAGCTGAGCGAAGCCGACAGTGCGTTATGGGCGAGTCTGCAACCGAAGTTGCTGGCGGGGCAATACGATCCGCCTTGGGTCAGGACGCTGGCGAGCGAGGAAAACTGTGCCGAAGCCGATGTGCGCCTGTTGCTGCGCAAGCTGGCCCGGCTGGGCATGGTGCACCAGGTGGTGCGCGACCTGTTCTACCCCGAGGCGACGCTACAGCGCATGGCAGAGCTGCTGCTGGGGCAGGCCAGTGAAACGCCGATAGTGCAGGTTGCCGCGTTTCGCGATATGTTGGGCATCGGTCGCAAGCGCAGTGTGCAGATTCTGGAGTACTTCGACCGCATCGGCTTGACCCGGAGGGTGGCCGATCAGCGTCACATTCGCGCCGACAGCGCCCTGGCCCAGCAGCAGGCCAGGCACTGAGTTCAAGGAAGGCAATCGCGCCCGGTGGCGCGGCCGGGCTTCAAACCCGGTTGGGGACGGCAGCCGTTCCCGGGCAGGTTCGACTCCCGCTGCCTTCCGCCATTTTCTTTTGCCTGTCAGGGCCCTATCGCCGGCAAGCCAGCTCCCACAGGTACTCCACAGGCCTCAGGCCTTGTGTTATCCCTGTGGGAGCTGGCTTGCCGGCGATAGGGCCAGACCAGGCAACACTCAGGCCCGTTCCCCACACAGATCCAGGGCAAACCACCTTTCCGCCGTGTCGGCATCCAGCCCGGCCCCCAGCAACGCAACCATCTTGGCCAGCGCCGCCTCCCGGGTCATGCCACCGCCACTGACCAGCCCGGCCCCGCGCAAGCGGTTACCCGCCGCATAGGTGTCGAACACCACCGACCCCTCAGGGCACTGGCTGATAGCCGCCAGCATCACGCCCCGCTGGCGTGCCGCGCTCAGCACATCCAGCAACGCCTGGTCATCCGACGGCCCTGTACCGCTGCCGTAGCACTCCAGCAGCAACCCCTGCACGCCGCTGCCCAGCAGTGCCTGCAAATGCCCGGCCTGCAGGCCCGGGAACACCGGCACTACCGCCAGGTTGACCGGCTGGCGCGGGTGCTTGTAGCCAAGCTCGGCAGGGATCGCCGTTGCGCGCTCACTGTCACGATGACGCGGCAGCGCGGCAAATGCATCGAACGCCTCGCTGCGCAGCTTCGACGCCCGGCAGCCATGCAGCAGCTGCCCATGGAAGTACAGCTGCACGCCATCTTCCAGCCCCTGTTCGAACTGGCGCAGTGCGCCGCACAGGTTGTCCCAGGCGTCGCTGTCCGCGGTACCCGCCGGCAGCATCGAGCCGGTCAGCAGCACCGGCACCGGCAGGCCCAGCAGCAGGAACGACAACGCCGCGGCGCTGTAGGCCAGGCTGTCGGTACCATGCAGTACGAGCACGCCATCATGGCCAGCCACCTCTACCGCTGCGACGATTGCATCGCGCATCGCCAGCCAGTTGTGCTGTTGCATGTTGGCGCTGTCGAGCAGCGGGTTCAGTTCCTGCAGGGTCCATTGCACCTGGGGCGCATCGGCCAGCTGGGCGAAGTGTTCACGCATCCGCGCTTCGAAACCACCAGCCGGCGCCAGGCCTTCCGGTGTTTCGAGCATGCCGATGGTGCCACCGGTATAGAGAACGAGAAGATTCTTTACTGCACGCATGGAAAGCATCCGTAGCGATGAGCGGAGAAAGAAAAGCCGCCCGCGGACGGGGCGGCTGGGCAGGAGAGGATATCAGCGCTGCGTCTGAGCTTGGCCGACTGCTTTGTCAGTGGCTGTTTCCGCCTGCGGATTGGCAGGCCAGGCATTGCGGTCCAGGTCCAGGTCGGTGAACTTGGCCGAGTCGAACACTGGCTGGTCGACGCCCGCCTTGCGCTGGTCGTCGTAGTCGCGCATCACCCGCAGGCCGACCTTGAACAGCAGGGCCAGGGCCACCAGGTTGACGAAGGCCAGGCAGGTCATGGTGATGTCGGCGAAGGCGAACACGGTCGACAGGTCTTGCATCGAACCCCATACCACCAGCGCCAGCACCAGGCCACGGAACACCATCAGTACCACGCGGTTGCGGCTGAGGAACTGCAGGCTGTTCTCGCCCAGGTAGTAGTTGTAGAGGATGCAGGTGAAGACGAACAGCGACAGCGCCACGCTGACGAACACGCGGCCCCAGTCACCGACCACGGCGGCCAGCGAGTTCTGGGTCAGGACGATGCCGTCACCTTCGAAGCCCGGGGTGTAGAAGCCCGACAACAGGATCAGCAACGCGGTGCAGGTGCAGATCACGAAGGTGTCGAGGAACACGCTGAAGGCCTGGACGACGCCCTGGGCACCAGGGTGTTTCACGGCGGCCACGGCGGCGACGTTCGGCGCACTGCCCAGGCCCGCTTCGTTGGCGAACACACCACGCTTCACGCCCATGACGATGGCGCTGCCGAGCAGGCCGCCGAATGCCGGGTCGAGGCCGAAGGCGCTCTTGAAGATGGTTTCCAGCATGGCTGGCACGTGCTCGATCTGGGTACCGATCACGTACAGGGTCACGCCGATGTAGGCCAGGGTCTTGACCGGTACCAGCAGGTCGGACACCGCGGCGATGCGCTTGATGCCGCCAATGAAGGTGATGGCCAGCAGCACGGCGAGGACGATGCCGGTGTGCTTGGGGTCGAAGGCAAAGGCGTTCTGCAGCGAGTGGGTCACGGTGTACGACTGCAGGCCGATGAAGGCGAAGCCGTAGGTGACCAGCAGCAGGATCGAGAACACGATGGCCATGCTTTTCAGCTTGAGGCCGTGCTGGATGTAGTAGGCCGGGCCACCACGGTACAGGCCGTCGCCATCGGCGCGCTTGTAGACCTGGGCCAGGGTGCATTCGAAGAAGCTGCTGGACATGCCCACCAGTGCGGTAACCCACATCCAGAACACAGCGCCTGGTCCACCCAGTGTCACGGCAATGCCGACACCGGCGATGTTACCGGCGCCCACGCGGCCGGCCAGGCTCAGCATCAGGGCCTGGAAGGAGCTCAGCTGGCCTGCCTGGCCACGCAGCGATTCTTTGAACACACCGAACATGTGGCCAAAATGGCGGAACTGGACGAACCGGGAACGGATGGTGAAGTAGCTACCCAGCCCTACGATCAGCACAATGAGAAGTTTCCCCGAGAGGAAATCGTTGAGTACTTCGAGCATTGGAAAATGACCTCGATTCTTATTGTTCGTGTGGAAAGATCAGCGGACGGCAGGCGCACCGCTATTCGTGGGGCGCATGGTTGGCTATGACAAGAGCGGTTACAATTTCGCGGGTTGCTCTGATTTGGTGCAACTTGATGCTACAATTGCGCCATTCGCGTCACCTGAGTCCCGAGTCATGAGCGATCATTTCGCTACCAACCTCAAACTGGCCTGCAGCCACTACCGCTCTATCTCCGAAGTTTGCCGCCAGCTGTCGATCAACCGCGCGCAGTTCAACAAGTACCTGAGCGGGCAGAGCCGCCCGACGGCCTACAACCTCAAGCGCATCGGCGATTTCTTCGGGGTCGAAGATTACGAATTGCATTTGCCACCCGAGCAGTTCAGCCGCCTGATCGGTGCTCGCGTGTCGACCCCGGCCGAGCAGCCTGGCGACCCGATCAGTGATCTGTTCCGTCCGTTGCACGCCCATGCGGGGAACCTGTCGCGCTATTGCGGTTACTACCTGGAATATTCCAACTGCATGTCGGTTCCGGGCACGGTCCTGGTGTCATTGGTTCACCTGTGGGAGGAGCGCGGGCAGTTCCTTTTCGAACGCCAGGAACGCCAGGAGCGTTCCAGCGCCACCAACCCCCATGCCGAGGTGCGTTGTCGCTATCTGGGAGCGGCGTTCCAGTTGCAGGACCGGATGTTCCTGGTCGATTACGAGTCGCTGACGTTCAACGAGATGAGCCAGACTATCCTCATCCCCAGTTTCAAAAGCCGCATTACCCGCCTCAACGGCCTGAAGGCCGGCGTATCCAGCGGCGACCGGCGCAACCCGGCCTGCACTCGGGTTGTGTGGGACTACCTGGGAGAGGAGATCAATCGCATAAATGTCTACCGGCAGGTAAAACTGTACCAGCCGGATGATCCCCGCATAGATGACGATGTGCGTGAGCGCCTCAGCGTGGGGCCGTTGCGTAACAGTCTGTTCGAAATAGAGTGATGCTTTTTTCAGAGAACAAGTTGATGTAACCACTCGCCAACAGGGTTGCCTGGGTCGAGCAGCAACTTGATTGCCATGATGCAGCAAACACAGACCAGCAATGGCTTGATCAGCCGTGGGCCAAAGTGCACTGCGCAGCGTGCGCCCAATTGAGCCCCCACAAAAGCCGCGAACGCCATCGCCAGCGCCAGTGGCCAGATGATCGCCCCGCTGAGTGAAAAGACGGACAATGCGCCCAGGTTACAGGCAGCGTTCAAAAGCTTGCTGGTGCACACGGCTTGTATCAAGTGCTGGCCCAAGAGGATCACGCAGGCCAGCATGAAGAACGAGCCGACACCAGGGCCGAAGATACCGTCATAAAAGCCAATGATCGGTGCAACCGCCACGCAGAACAGGCTGGTCGATACCTTTGCCTTGCGCGCTTGTTCATTCGGCTTTGGGCTGAAGGCAAAGTAGGCGGCTATCAGAATCAGCAGTGGTGGGACGCACGCCTGCAGAACGCTTTTGGGCACGTAAGTTATCGACAAGGCACCCAACGCCCCTCCGATAAATGACATGACAGCCATTGGACTGCCTCGTCTCCAGTCGATCATGCCTTTGCGGGCAAAGGCGCACGTAGCCGAAACCGTAGCCGAAGCCGCCTGGAACTTGTTGGTGGCAATTGCCGCCAAGGGTTCGATACCGGCAATGAACAACACCGGCAGTGTGATCAGGCCACCACCACCGGCGATGGCATCGAAAAAGCCGGCCATCAGTGCCACCAGTGCGAGTGTCAGAACAAGCGTTACGTCGAATTCGATCATGGGGTGTTTTCCTGTGATCAGCCACGCACGAGCAGTGGGTCTTCAGCGAGCACCAACGGTACTGCGAAGGGGGAGTATCCGAATTGACGGATGAGCAGCCGCCGGTTGTCCTGGACCATGTCGCGGCCGTGCAAGGCTCGGCTGTTGTTGATCAACAGTGCGCTGTCAGGCTGCAGGACAAACGCTAGTGGTCGAGCGTTATCCAGTGCTTTCTGAAAGGCGTCGAAAGCGCGCGCCGCTGCGCTGCAGGCGCGTTCATTCAGGCTGAAGCGATAGCTGTTGTAACGAACAGAGAAACCACCATTGGGCTCGAATTGCAGCATTGAAACTGCTTTGCCTGCATTGCCTTGTCCGTGAGCGAAGCAGTCACTGCGGGTAAAGTCGAAGGACGTTGAAGTCAGCGCAAGTGTGTCCAGACTACCCAGGCGTTCGATGATTTCCCGGAGCGGGAAGACATTCGTAGGTTCATTGGCGGGGTTCCAGCGTGCAGTCAGAATCAGTGCAGAGGGAGCAGGGGAGTTGGCATTGGTGGAAATTGTCGAGCAGTTGTAGGGCGCTTCAGTGTGCGGCCCCAAGCGCAAGCCCGCATGCGAGCTGGTTTCAACTTCCAGGCAGGGATTTTCGTCGAGCCGCGGGATGCGGCCACCGCCCTTGAAGTTGCCGACCAGGCGAACCTGTTTACCATCGTTGTCTATATCGAAGGCGAAACTGCGGTAGCGCACGAGCTCCAGCAGCAGTTGATTGCGGGAGGCAAGGTATTGGCAGCGAGGGTTTTGCGCCAGGGCGGAAATGTCGGGCAGGTACTCTGGTATTGGCTCGTTGGCACAAGGCATCTGCCTGTACATCAAGGCAGATAGCTGGCCTTCACTGAAGCGTTGTAACAGTGCACGCTGTTCCTCACTCAAGGCTTGCTCGAGTTGATCGGCGAATACACGAGCCTGAAGTGCTACTCCTTTGGTCTCCGGGCCACCCAAGTCAGCAATGGTCTGGCTTGCAAAGGTTATGGCCTTGCTTTGCTCCGGGCTGAAATCCAGGTATGCAACTTCCGAACGAGGCATTGAACGTTCCCTGTACTTGTTTTTGTGAAGCTCCCCGGCTGGCAAGTGGGGGAGTCAACTATTCAATGCGGTTGTGCTGCGGCATGGAAGTCAGCTCGTTCCTGGTATGTCGTAGGAGATTTCTGCCTATGGTGGTATTGAACTGTGGAACTTTGGAATCAATACCGCCTGTGGCATCGAACGGGTCCGGTGTTGGACTTCCCGGGCAGGAAACCGCAAAATGGCCCCTTTCCTTCAACCAACCTCTCCGGATCTGCTGACTCTATGCGTATGCGCCTAATGCTGTTGGGTGGTGGCAATGCCCTCGGGCAAGCGCTGATTCGTCTTGGGGCCGAGGAGGACATCGCATTCCTGGCGCCGCGTCCGCCCGAGAACGGCTGGACGCCGGCCAGCCTCACCCAGCTGCTCGACGATCATCGTCCCGATGCCCTGGTCAACCTGGCCTATTACTTCGACTGGTTCCAGGCCGAGTCGGTCAGTGAGCAGCGCCTGGCCCAGCAGGAGCGGGCTGTGGAGCGGTTGGCGGAGCTGTGCCAGCACCACCAGATCACCTTGGTGCAGCCTTCCAGCTACCGCGTGTTCGATGGTTCGCGGGCCACGGCCTACAGCGAAAAGGACGAGCCGGTACCGCTGGGCCTGCGTGGCCAGGCCCTGTGGCGCATCGAGCAGAGCGTGCGCGCGGCTTGCCCGCAGCACGTGCTGTTGCGCTTTGGTTGGCTGCTCGACGAAAGCATCGACGGGGCGCTGGGGCGCTTCCTGACCCGCGCCGAGCAACCACAGGAACTGCTGCTGGCCGATGACCGGCGTGGCAACCCGACGCCGGTCGACGACGCCGCCCGGGTGATCCTTTCGGTGCTCAAGCAACTCGATTGCAGTGCGCCGCTGTGGGGCACCTACCATTACGCCGGCAACGAGGCGACCACGCCGCTGGCGCTGGGCCAGGCGATCCTTACCGAAGCAGGCCAGTACCGCCAGCTGGCCGTGCAGGCACCGACGCCGCAGGCCCATGCCGCACGGCCGGATGCCAGCGAAGAGCCGCAGCACGCGGTACTGGCCTGCAAGAAAATCCTTCATACCTTCGGCATCAAGCCGCGCGCCTGGCGCGCCGGCCTGCCGCCTCTACTGGACCGGTTCTACCGCCATGGCTGACGCCCCCATCCTGATCACCGGCGGTGCCGGCTTCATTGGCTCCCACCTGTGCGATGCGTTGTTGGACAAAGGCTACGCCGTACGCATTCTCGACGACTTTTCCACAGGCCAGCGGGGCAACCTGCAGGTCGGCCACCCACGCCTGGAACTGGTTGAAGGCGATGTTGCCGATGCCGGTCTGGTCACGCAGGTTGCGGCTGGCTGCAGTGCCGTGGTGCACCTGGCAGCGGTGGCCTCGGTACAGGCCTCGGTCGAGGACCCGGTGCGGACCCACCAGAGCAATTTCATCGGCACCCTCAACGTGTGCGAAGCCATGCGCGTGCATGGACTGCGCCGGGTGTTGTTCGCCTCCAGTGCGGCGGTGTATGGCAACAATGGTGAAGGTGAGTCGATTGCCGAAGACACCCCCAAGGCGCCGCTGACCCCGTATGCCGTGGACAAGCTGGCCAGTGAGCAGTACCTGGACTTCTACCGTCGTCAGCATGGCCTGGAGCCGGTGGTGTTCCGCTTCTTCAATATCTTCGGGCCGCGCCAGGACCCGTCCTCGCCGTATTCCGGGGTGATCAGCATTTTCTCCGAGCGCGCTGTGAAGGGTTTGCCGATTACGGTGTTCGGTGATGGCGAGCAGACCCGGGACTTTCTCTACGTGGGCGACCTGGTGCAGGTGATGGTGCAGGCGCTGGAGCAGCCGCAGGTCGAGGAGGGGGCGGTGAATATCGGTCTCAACCAGGCCACATCGCTCAACCAGTTGCTGGCAGCGCTTGAGAAGGTGGTGGGTAGCTTGCCGGCGGTCAGCTATGTGGCGGCACGTTCGGGTGACATTCGCCATTCGCGGGCGGATAACCAGCGCTTGTTGGCGCGGTTCGAGTTTCCGCAGGCGACGCCGATGGTCGAGGGCTTGTCGCGGCTTCTGGGCAAGGGCTGAATTGCTTGGGGGCGCTTTGCGCCCCTATCGCGACACAAGGCCGCTCCTACAGCGATCGCGCCAGGCCGAGGTTGCGCGGTCGCTGTAGGAGCGGCCTTGTGTCGCGATGGGCTGCGCAGCAGCCCCAGAATCACTCATGCCGCACCACTTTTCGCAGGCAATCCCCTGCCGCCAGCACCCGCCCGTCCCGGGCCCGCACTTGCAGCGTTTCCAGCGCCTGCCCCGTATCACCATCCACCAACTCCGAACGCACCTCACCCGCCTCGAACAGAAATCGCTCCCCCCACTGCCTCAAGCCAACCACCACCGGGAATACCGATCGCCCTTTCTCGGTCAGCACATACTCCTTGTAGGCACTGCCATCCGACGCCGGCTGCAGCGTCAGCAGCCCGCTCTCCACCAGCCACTTCAGCCGTGAGGCGAGGATGTTCTTCGCCAGCCCCAGGTTCTTCTGGAATTCACTGAAGCGCCGCAGGCCATCGAAGGCGTCGCGCAGGATCATCAGCGCCCAACGGTCTCCCAGCACCTCCAGGGCCCTGGCGACGGGGCATTGCGTATTGTTTTCATCGAGCATGGACAGGGCCTTTCTTGATCATCTGGTTGCAGATTAAAACCACATTTGCTAAATAGCCAGCATGTGGTTTCAATTCGAAACCAGATTGACGAGGCCAGCCCGATGAACCCTGCACTGACACTGACACGCTGGATAACCCTGCTGCTGGCCATCACCAGCGCCATGGCCGTGGCGACTGTGTATTTCGCCCAGCCTCTGCTCGAGTCGATGGCCGCTGACCTGGGCGTGGCGCAGCAGCAGATCGGTTGGGTAGTAGGCGCGACCCAGGCGGGCTATGCACTGGGGTTGTTGCTGATCGTGCCGCTGGGTGACCTGATCGACCGCAAGCGCCTGTTGCTCGGGCAGTTGCTGTTCTCGGCCCTGGCGCTGGTTGGGGTAGGCATGGCACCCAACTGGGCGCTATTGCTGCTGGCCCTGGCCATCACCGGGCTGATGGCGGTCATGGTGCAGGTGATGGTGGCGCATGCAGCGAGCCTTGCCGCCCCCGGCCAGCAAGGGCAGGCCGTGGGCACCGTCACCAGCGGCATAGTGCTGGGCATTCTGCTGGCACGGCTGGTCTCGGGCGGGCTTGCCGACCTGGCTGGCTGGCGCAGCGTGTACCTGATTGCCGCAGGGCTGTTGATGCTGCTGGCCCTGGTGCTGTGGCGCAGCCTGCCCGCGGGGCAACCGGTGTCGCTGCGGTCTGGCTACCGGGCGCTGATCGTTGCCCAGTTCAGGCTGTACCGGCACGACCGGCTGCTGCGTCAGCGCGGGCTGTTCGGCGTGTTGATCTTCGCTGCGTTCAGCGTGCTCTGGAGTGCCATGGTCATGCCTCTGAGTGCCGAGCCACTGGCGCTGAGCCATACCGAGGTCGGTCTGTTCGGCCTGGCGGGTGTTGCCGGCACATTGGCGGCAGCGCGCGCCGGTCGCCTGGCCGACCAGGGGCTGGGGGAGCGCACCACCGGTCTGGCGCTGGTTCTGCTGGTGCTGTCATGGCTGCCCACGGCCTTCGTCGGGCATTCACTGATGGTCTTCGGGTTGGGTGTGCTGATGCTGGACTTTGCCGTGCAGGCGGTGCATGTCACCAACCAGAGCCTGCTGCTGGCCGGGCGTGGTGCAATGGCCAGCCGGTTGATCGGCGCCTACATGTGCTGCTATTCGCTTGGCAGTGGAGTGGGGGCAGTGCTGGCGAGCTGGGTGTATGCCCATTGGGGTTGGGCAGCGGTGTGTGGGCTTGGGATGGGCATCAGCGCGGTGGCGCTGGGGTACTGGCTATGGCTGCAACGCGCTAGGGCGGCCGAAGCCGCCCTGCAGTGTTCAGGTCAGAACTTGTAGCCAAGGCCGACCATGTACACCCACGGGTCGACATCGACGTCGACCTTGGTCTTGCTGTAGCCCAGTGCGCTCGGGCCGTTGACGCTGGCCTTGGTGTCGATGTCGACGTACCAGACCGATGCGTTGACCAGCAAGTTGTCGGTGATCATGTAGTCCATGCCCAGCTGACCGGCGATGCCGACCGAGTCTTGCAGCTTCAGGTTGCTGAAGCCCTGCTGCTTGCGTGCACTACTGAGGTCTTCGTCGAAGAACAGGGTGTAGTTGATGCCGACGCCGGCATACGGCTGGAACTTGGAAGTCGGTTCCATCGGGTAGTACTGCAACGACAGGGTCGGTGGCAGCTGCTTGATGTCGGCGAGCTTGCCGTCCAGGCCGCCGCCCAGGCCTTTGACGCCGACGGTGTGCTTGAACGGGGTGGCAGCCAGCAGCTCGAGGCCGATGTGGTCGGTGAGCATATAGGCGAAGGTCAGGCCCAGTTGGGTGTCGCTGTCCAGAGTCGCCTTGGTGCCCGAGACTTTGTTGCCGTCGAATTTCAGGTCGCCGCTGCTTTCGTTGGGAGCTGTGGTAATGGCACCTGCGCGGACGATGATATCGCCTGCCTGGTGGGCGTGGGCGACAGGGGCAGCGAGCGCCAGGGCCGCGAGGGCGGCGCTGAGCAAGGACTTGTTCATGGAAGCTCCCAGAGGACGTGAGTAATCGAGTAGTCCAATGGTACGGATGCCGTTAAACAGAAAGTTTGACCCAGCTCAAAGAAGCGTCGTCACGAATTCGAAACAGTTCTCATCTCAGCTCATAAGCGTATATTTTCTCGGCTTCCATCTGGTAGCCGGCATCGGCCAGTTCGCTGCTGGAGGCTCTAACCTGCAGCTTTCCCTCGATCCAGTAGGGCTGGTAGAGGTCTTCTACGCGCACGCCCATTTCGCTGAAAATGTGCACGATCTGGTTCGAGGGTGGTGGTGGCACGTGGATGCACGCGCCGTAATAGGGGACCAGCAGGAATTCGGTGGTGCGGCCTTCTTCGCTCACCTCCAGCGGCACGATGTAGCCGGGCAGTTTGATCTGCTGGCCGTCGAGGCTTTTTACCACCGGGGCGTCGGGTGCCTGCTGGCGCGCCGGTGGGGCGGACTCGGCGGACAGGGCATTGCTGAGCTGCGACATGTCGTGCAGCGGCGCGAGTTGGGGCGGGATGACCGGGGCGCCTTCGGGGATGAGGGCGGGCCAGTCAAGTTCGCGGGGTTCCGAGGCCCAGGTGGGCGATGCCAGTGAAAGCAGCATGACCAGGAGTAGTTGTACTGCCTGTACTGGCCTCTTCGCGGGTGAACCCGCTCCCACAGGTCCTGCACAGGCTTTGAAGCTTGTGGTGGACCTTGTGGGAGCGGGTTCACCCGCGAAGAAGGCAGTGAGGTATTGGATCATTGCACGCCCTCAGAGGTGAATGGACAAGCCATCGGCCAACGACTGCCGATAGGCCCGCCACGCCGGCACGCTGCCCATCAACAGCGCAGCTCCCAGGATGATAGCCAGCAACGTCCATTCATGAGCGCTCGGCATGGCCAGCGGCAAATACAAACCATAGTTGGCTTGCACATACCCCTGTGCCAGGGCGATTCCCGCATACAGCAAGCCAAGCCCGACAGCGATCCCGACCGCCGCCAGCGACAGTGCCTCCAGCACCAGCAGCCCTGCGATATGCCACGGCCTGGCGCCAACCGAGCGCAATATCGCCATCTCCCTGCGGCGTTCGTTGAGGCTTGTGAGAATCGCCGTAAGCATGCCGATCAGGCCGGTCAGCACCACGAACAGCGACACCACGAACAACGCCTGCTCCGCGGTGCCCATCAGGCTCCACAGCTCCTGCAGGGCTACCCCGGGCAGGATCGCCAGCAACGGCTCGCTGCGGTATTCATTGATCTCCCGCTGCAGGCTGAATGTCGCGATCTTGCTGTTCAGGCCGAGCATGAACGCAGTGATGGCGGCAGGCTGCAGGTCCATGGTCCGTGCCTGCTCGGCGCTGATACGCCCGGCGCCACGGGCCGGCACACCGTTGTGCCAGTCGATGTGGATGGCTTCCATGCCGCCCAGGCTGATATGCAGCGTGCGGTCGACCGGCGTACCGGTGCGCTTGAGCACACCGACCACGGTGAATGGCTTGTCGTCGTGCTTGACCAGGCTGATTGCGGCCACGCCGTGGGCAAGCACCAGCTTGTCGCCCAGTTTGTAGTGCAATGCCTCGGCCACTTCGGCACCCAGCACCACCTCGAACGGATCATCGGCAAACGCGCGGCCCTGGCTCAATTCCAGGTGCTGGCGGCGGCCGTACTGGTAATGGCTGAAGTAGTCGCCGGTAGTGCCCATCACTCGATAACCACGGTGCGAGTCGCCCAGCGAGATGGGGATGGCCCATTTCACCCGCGGGTCCTTGGCGTAGTGCTCATAACTGTCCCAACGGATGTTGTTGGTGGCGTTGCCGATGCGGAACACCGAGTACAGCAGCAGGTTCACCGAGCCGGAGCGGGCGCCGACAATCAGGTCGGTACCGCTGATGGTGCTGGCGAAGCTGGCCCGGGCCTCGGTACGGACCCGTTCCACGGCCAGCAGCAGGCACACCGACAGGGCGATGGCGAAGGCGGTGAGGAATGCGGTGAAGCGGCGGTTGGCCAGGCTGGCCAGGGCAAGGCGGAGCAGGTACATCAGGCCTCCCGGGGCTTGGCGGCACGGTTGAGTTCGGCCAGCGACAGGTGGCGGTCGAACAGCGGCGCCAGGCTCTGGTCGTGGCTGACGAACAGCAGGCTGGCACCGGCGGCGCGGCATTCATCGAACAACAGGCGGATGAACGCTTCGCGGGTGTCGGCATCCAGCGCCGAGGTCGGTTCGTCGGCGATCACCAGTTCGGGTTGGCCGATCAGTGCGCGGGCGGCAGCGACCCGTTGCTGCTGGCCGATCGACAGGCTGTCGGCGCGGCGGGCGAGCAGGGCGGGGTCGTCCAGGCCCAGGTGGGCCAGCAAGGTGCTGGCTGCCTGGTCGACACTGCCATGGCGCTGCTCGGCGCGGGCCTTGCGGCTGCGCGAGAAGCGGCAGGGCAGCTCGACGTTTTCGCGTACCGAGAGGAACGGCAGCAGGTTGAACTGCTGGAAGATATAACCGGTGTGGTCGACCCGGAAGCGGTCACGGGCGCCTTGGCCCAGGCGGCCGAGGTCCTGGCCGAGCAACTGGATGCGGCCCTGGCCCGGTACGTTCACCCCGCCCAGCAGGCCCAGCAATGTGGTCTTGCCACTGCCGCTGGGGCCCTTGAGAAACAGGGCCTCGCCAGCCTCCAGGCGGAATGCCGGAATATCCAGCAGCGCCGGCTGGCCGGGCCAGGCGAACACCAGGTCATGCAGTTCGATCAACGGCTGGCGCATTCAGAACGCGACCGCGGCCTTGGCCGGTGTGGTTTCCACGCCTTTCTGGCCATTGGGGCCGATCAGTTGAACGTTGATCTTCTGGGTGGCCGGGAAGGCCTTGAACAGCGGAGCGAGGTCCAACTGCGTCAGTTTGTCGGGGTTGGCGCAGGTCAGTTGGTAATGGGCGCCGATGTCGCTGTGCTGGTGCTGGTGCTGGTGCTGGTGCTGGTGCTGGTGCTGGTGCTCGTGCTCGTCCCCATCGTCGTCGGCTTTCGGGGCATCACCGAACAGCGGGCTTTCGAGTTCCTGCTGGTCTTCCTTGCAGCCAGCGGCAGCGGGCAGGCCGAACAGCTTCAGTGGCTGCTCCAGCTGCTGGCGCACCGCCGCGACCTTGGCCTTGTCGGCGTCGCTGTTGGCGGCGTGTTCGAAGCCGACCAGGTTCATTGCCGGGCTGTCCAGCTCCAGCTCCAGGGTGTTGCCATCGAGCACGGCGTTGAGCTTGGCCACGCCATGCTCGTGGGCGCCGAGGGTGCCGTGGGCGTGGTCGTGATCATGGTCATCATCGTGGGCATGGGCCACGGCCAGGGGCAGCAGGGCGAAGGGCAGGGCGAGCAACAGGCGACGCATGGACGACTCCGGAGCGGGCGGGAAGATTGGGTTATGTTATAACAACTTTTCGGCGTGCTGCCAGCCTGCGTGGCGCAGGTTTCATGTTGGGGTAGGATGGTGGCATTGACTTGGGTTCAGGGAATGCAGCATGAGAATTCGTGGACAGATTGGTGACTGGCCTGTGGATCTGACCATCGAGCTGGCGCCTGAAGAGTGGGCGCAACTGGGGCGGCAGATCGAATTGCCCGCGGTGCCGCAGAATGCAGCAACGGAAATCGTGGCGACAACTCGTCAGGATGACGGGCAATGGACTGCGGCACGTGAGGTGTTGCGCCTGGCAGGGCAGATGAGCGGGCCGGAATTGCTGGATCGGCTGGAAGGGCTGGCGGGGAGTACGGCGGCGGGTAAACGGCTGCTGGTGCGCTTGCGGCATAGCAGTGAAGTTAAGGTGGAAAGTGGCGTGGACGCGCCGGTGTATCACTGGGTGGGGTGAAGTTGCCTGTGCTGGCCCTATCGCCGGCAAGCCAGCTCCCACAGGGACTGCACATGGCTTGAAACCAATGCGGTCGAGGTGGGAGCTGGCTTGCCGGCGATAGGGCCGGTACAGGTCAGAACATCGCCGCCGACAACTTGCGACGATACACGCCGACCAGCGGGTGATCACCGCCCAGCAGCTCGAACACCTGCAGCAACGCCTTCTGCGGCAGCCCGTTCTCATAGCCACGGTTACGCTGGAACAGCTTCAGCAACCCTTCCAGCGCCGCTTCATACTGCTGGCGCGCCAGTTGCTGGATGCTCAACTGATAGGCCGCCTCGTCATCCTGAGGGTTCTGTGCCAGGCGGCTTTTCAGGTCGGCCACTTCCGGCAGGTTGGCAGCCTGGCGCAGGAAGGTCAGCTGGGCCTTGGCGCCGGCCAGCGCGGCCTTGTGCTCGTCGGTCTTGACCGCATCCAGCACCACCTGGGCTTCACCCAGCTCCCCGCGCTCGGCCAGGCAACGGGCATACAGGATCAGCGCCTCGGCATTGCTGTTGTCCTCACCCAGCAGTGCCTGCAACAGTGCTTCGGCCTCGGCAAAACGGCTTTCGGCAAACAGCCCCTTGGCCTGCTCCAGCGGCGATGCGCTGGGTGCGGCGGGCAGTTGCACATGTGGTTCGAGCATGGCGCGGATCGCCGATTCTGGCTGTGCACCGGCAAAGCCGTCCACCGGCTGGCCGTCCTTGAACAGCACCACGGTCGGCAGGCTGCGGATGCCGAACTGGGCAACCACCTGTTGCTCCACATCACAGTTGATCTTGGCCAGCAGCAGCTCGCCCTGGTAACCCTCGGCGATCTTCGCCAGCAGTGGCATCAGTGCCTTGCACGGTGCGCACCACTCGGCCCAGAAGTCCACCAGCACCGGTTTGTGGAAGGAGTTCTCGATAACCAGTTGCTGGAAGGTGGCATCGGTAGCGTCGAAAATGTAAGGCGTGTCTTGGGTCATCGCGACTCTCGCAAACTCGTGGATAACACCACTATAAGGTGTCGCGGCTGGCGTGGTACAGGCTGACCCGGCGGAATTCGTGCGGTTCGGCCAGGTCCGGCAGGGTCAGCGCTTCCAGCACGCCCAGCTGCTGGTACAGCGGGTGGCTGAAGTCGCGTACCCGCGAGTCGGCCACCAGCGCCTGGCGGCCGCGGCCGAGGAAGGCATCCAGCAGCGGCAGGTTGGCGCGGTCGTACAGCACGTCGGCAACCAGGATCAGATCGAAGCGGTCGTCTTCGGCGAAGAAATCGCTGCTGTAACCCAGTTCCACCCCGTTCAGCGCGGCATTCGCGCGGCAGGCATCGAGTGCCAGCGGGTCGAGGTCGCAGGCCACCACTTCCAGCGCACCGGCGCGGGCGGCGGCAATACCGGCGATACCGGAGCCGGCGCCAAAGTCCAGCACGCGCTTGCCGGCTACCCATTCCGGGTGCTCGGCCAGGTAACGGGCCATGGCCAGGCCGCTGGCCCAGCAGAAGCTCCAGTAGGGCGGTTCTTCAAGAATGCGCCGGGTCTCTTCGCTGCTGAAGGCGCGGTCCATGTTCTGGTCGTCGATCAGCCACAGTTTGAGGTCGCAGCCGGGCAGTTCGCTGACCACAAGACGCGCTTCGCCGATCAGGCCGCTGAGGGCCTGTTGCAGGGGCTGGTGTAGGGAGACTGGCGCCACTTACGGCGCCTTCTCGAAACGCAGCGGGCCGATGGCCTGGGTCTGGGCCTGGGTAATGCGCACCGGCGGCAGGTGCAGGATCAGCTGGCCAGAGCTGCTGGCGCGGCCGCGCAGCTCGACCCGGGCACCGGCGGGGAAGGCCTCGGGGTTGAAGCGCAGTTGGTAGGGCAGGGCCTGGCCGGTGCCAGTCAGGTTGCTGCTGGCCAGCAGGCGTTGTGGGCGGTCGCGTTCGTCGATGACCAGCAAGGCCAGCTCCACGTCGGCACCGGCCGGGATTGCCAGCAAGGTGCCGCTCAGCTCGCGCTGGTAGGCCGGCAGCGGGCCCAGCACTGCGGCCGGCTTGGCCGTGCGGGCTGGCGTGGGTGCCGGAGGGGTGTCGGGCTTCGGCCTGTCGCTGCCGCAGGCGGCGAGCAGGGCGGCGCAGCACAGCACGACGAGCGCTCGGTAGTGCATGGGGTAGTCCTTCACGGGCAGATTTCCCATGGATGTTAACCCCTTTGGCTTGTCTTGCCAGTGGGATGCGCTACCATGGCCCTCCCTTTTTTTGTTGCCTGCCACCATGCACTGTCCCTTTTGCGGTGCCAACGACACCAAGGTCATCGACTCTCGCCTCGTCGCCGAGGGCGAGCAGGTGCGCCGCCGCCGTGAATGCGTCGCCTGCGGCGAGCGCTTCACTACCTTCGAAACCGCCGAGCTGGTGCTGCCCCGGCTGATCAAGCAGGACGGCACGCGCCAACCCTTCGACGAAGAAAAACTGCGCGCTGGCATGCAGCGGGCTCTGGAAAAGCGCCCGGTCAGCGTCGAGCGCCTGGAAGCTGCGCTGGCGCATATCAAGAGCCGCCTGCGTGCCACCGGCGAGCGTGAAGTCAAATCGCTGGTGGTGGGTGAGATGGTCATGGCCGAGCTGCGCAAGCTCGACGAAGTGGCCTATATCCGTTTTGCCTCGGTTTACCGCCGCTTCCAGGACCTCGACGAGTTCCGCGAAGAAATCGACCGCCTGGCTCGCGAGCCGGCTAAAGAGTGACCATGCCCAGCCAAGCTGCCATCCTCGACGCCCACTACATGGCCCGCGCGCTGGAGTTGGCGCGCAAGGGCCTGTACACCACCCACCCGAACCCGCGCGTAGGCTGCGTGATCGTGCGCGATGGCGAGGTGGTTGGCGAAGGTTGGCATGTGCGCGCCGGCGAGCCGCATGCCGAAGTGCATGCCCTGCGCCAGGCCGGTGAGCGTGCCCGTGGCGCCTGTGCCTATGTCACCCTCGAGCCGTGCAGCCACCATGGCCGCACGCCGCCGTGCGCCGAAGCGCTGGTCAAGGCCGGGGTAGCACGGGTGGTAGCCGCCATGCAGGACCCCAACCCGCAAGTGGCGGGGCAGGGCCTGCGGCGCCTGGCCGAGGCCGGTATCGAAGTGGCCAGCGGCGTGCTCGAGGCCGAGGCCCGCGCACTCAACCCCGGTTTCCTCAAACGCATGGAGCACGGCCTGCCGTTCGTTCGCGCCAAGCTGGCCATGAGCCTGGATGGCCGCACCGCCATGGCCAGTGGCGAAAGCCAGTGGATCACCGGCCCGGCCGCCCGCTCGGCGGTGCAGCGCCTGCGCGCCCGCTCCAGCGTGGTGCTGACCAGCGCCGCCAGCGTGTTGGCCGATAACGCGCGGATGACCGTGCGCGGCGCCGAGCTGGGCCTGGATGCCGAAACCACCGCCCTGGCACTCAGCCGCACACCGCTGCGCGTGCTGGTCGATGGCCGCCTGCGCCTGCCGCTGGATGCACCGTTCTTCCAGGCTGGTCCGGCACTGGTGGTGACCGCTGTCGCAGATGACCCGCGCTATGCCGCTGCCGGCCACGAACTGCTCAGCCTGCCGGGAGACAATGGCCAGGTAGGCCTGCCGGCGCTGCTGCAGGCCCTGGCAACCCGTGGCGTCAACGAAATCCTGCTGGAAGCCGGTGCCGGCCTGGTCGGCGCCTTCGCCCGGCAAGGCCTGATCGACGAGTATCAGTTGTTCGTCGCCGGCACTTTCCTCGGTTCCCAGGCCCGCCCGCTGCTGGACTGGCCACTGGACAAGATGAGCGAAGCGCCGCGGCTGAAAATTACCGAAATGCGCGCAGTGGGCGATGACTGGCGGGTCACGGCCATCCCCCTGCCGGCGCCCGGCGTATAATGCCAGGCTTGCCCCGCGCAAACCGTTTTTGAGGAAGACCCCATGTTCACCGGCATCATCGAATCCATCGGCACCATCCGCAGCCTGACCCCCAAGGGTGGCGACGTGCGCGTCTACGTCGAAACCGGCAAGCTCGACCTGGGTGACGTCAAGCTCGGCGACAGCATCGCCGTCAACGGCGTGTGCCTGACCGCCGTCGAACTGCCGGGTGACGGCTTCTGGGCCGACGTCAGCGTCGAAACCCTCAAGCGCACCGCCTTCATCGACCTCAAGAGCGGCAGCAAGGTCAACCTGGAAAAAGCCCTGACCCCCACCACCCGGCTGGGCGGGCACCTGGTCAGCGGCCACGTCGACGGGGTCGGCGAAATCATCTCGCGCAGCGATAACGCCCGCGCCATCCAGTTCCGCGTGCGTGCACCGAAGGAACTGGCCAAGTACATCGCCCACAAGGGTTCGATCACCGTCGACGGCACCAGCCTGACGGTCAACGAGGTCAATGGCGCCGAGTTCGAGCTGACCATTGTCCCGCACACCCTGTCCGAAACCATCATGGCCGACTACCGTGCAGGGCGTCGGGTAAACCTTGAGGTCGACCTGCTGGCCCGTTACCTGGAGCGTCTGCTGCTGGGTGACAAGGCCGCCGAACCGAGCAAGGGCAGTGGCATTACCGAAAGCTTCCTGGCCGCCAACGGCTTCTTGAAATCCTGATTGAGAAGGGGGTGCCGCGTGGCGCTCAACAGCATCGAAGAACTGGTCGAAGACATCCGCCAGGGCAAAATGGTCATCCTCATGGATGACGAAGACCGCGAAAACGAGGGCGACATCATCATGGCAGCCGAGTGCTGCCTGCCCGAGCACATCAACTTCATGGCCAAGCACGCCCGTGGCCTGATCTGCATGCCGATGACCCGCGAGCGTTGCGAAACGCTGAAGCTGCCGCTGATGGCGCCGCGCAACGGCTCGGGCTTCGGCACCAAGTTCACCGTGTCGATCGAAGCCGCCGAAGGTGTCACCACCGGCATCTCCGCCGCTGACCGTGCACGCACCGTGCAGGCGGCCGCTGCCAAGGACGCCAAGGCCGAAGACATCGTCAGCCCTGGCCACATCTTCCCGCTGATGGCCCAGCCTGGCGGTACCCTGGCCCGTGCCGGCCACACCGAGGCCGCGTGCGACCTGGCGCGCATGGCCGGTTTCGAGCCGAGCGGCGTGATCTGCGAAGTGATGAACGACGACGGCACCATGTCGCGCCGCGCCGAACTGGAAGTGTTCGCCGCCGAGCACGGCCTGAAGATCGGCACCATCGCCGACCTGATCCACTACCGCATGATCCACGAGCGCACCGTGCAGCGCGTCTCCGAGCAACCGGTGGAGAGCGAGCTGGGCGAGTTCAACCTGGTCACCTACCGCGACGCGGTGGAAGGCGACGTGCACATGGCCCTGACCCTGGGCAAGATCTGCGCCGAAGAGCCGACCCTGGTGCGCGTGCACAACATGGACCCGCTGCGCGACCTGCTGCTGGTCAAGCAACCGGGCCGCTGGAGCCTGCGCGCCGCCATGGCCGCCGTGGCCGAGGCCGGCAGCGGCGTGGTATTGCTGCTGGGCCACCCGCTGGACGGCGACGTGCTGCTGGCGCACATCCGCGAAAGCGCGGGCGATGCACCCGCCAAGGCACCGACCACCTACAGCACCGTGGGTGCCGGTTCGCAGATCCTGCGTGACCTCGGTGTGCGCAAGATGCGCCTGATGAGTTCGCCGATGAAGTTCAACGCGATATCCGGATTCGATCTGGAAGTTGTAGAATACGTGCCCTCCGAGTGACTTGAGGCGGCAGTGACGCCCTCCAGCTCGAGTCCATACCCCTGTCGAGGCCGCCAGCATGCGGCCTCGCTCTTGAAGATGAGAATATCGGAATGACCCTGAAGACCATCGAAGGTACCTTCATCGCCCCCAAAGGTCGCTATGCTTTGGTGGTTGGCCGCTTCAACAGCTTCGTCGTCGAAAGCCTGGTAAGCGGTGCCGTTGACGCCCTGGTACGCCACGGTGTCAGCGAAAGCGACATCACCATCATCCGTGCCCCGGGTGCATTCGAAATCCCGCTGGTGGCACAGAAGGTCGCCCAGCAAGGCGCCTACGACGCGATCATCGCCCTGGGCGCCGTGATCCGTGGTGGTACCCCGCACTTCGAATACGTGGCGGGCGAATGCACCAAGGGCCTGGCCCAGGTGTCCATGGAGTTCGGTGTTCCGGTGGCCTTCGGCGTACTGACCGTCGACTCCATCGAACAGGCCATCGAGCGTTCCGGCACCAAGGCCGGCAACAAAGGTGCTGAAGCTGCCCTGTCCGCTCTGGAAATGGTCAGCCTGCTGGCGCAGTTGGAGGCCAAGTGATTAGCGACGAAAGCGATCGTTTCAACCCGCGCGATCCAAAACCTGCGGATGCCGGCAAGCCATCGAAGAGCGCCAAGCGCCGCGAAGCCCGCAAGCTCGCGACCCAGGCACTGTACCAGTGGCACATGGCGCAGCATTCGCTTAACGAGATCGAAGCGCAGTTCCGGGTCGATAACGATTTCACCGATGTCGACGGTGCCTATTTCCGCGAGATCCTGCATGGGGTCCCGGCAATCAAGGGCGAAATCGACAAAGCGTTGGTGCCGTGCATGACCATCGCACTGGAAGAGCTCGACCCGGTCGAGCTGGCCGTGCTGCGCCTGTCCACCTGGGAACTGATCAAGCGCGTTGACGTGCCGTACCGCGTAGTGATCAACGAAGGCGTGGAACTGGCCAAGGTCTTCGGCGCCACCGACGGCCACAAGTTCGTCAACGGCGTGCTGGACAAGCTCGCCCCGGCCCTGCGCGAAGCAGAAGTCAAGGCGAACAAGCGCTGATCCTGGCGCTTGCGGACCATGGGTGAGTTCGAGCTGATCAGCCATTACTTCGCCGCCGCGCCCTGTGCGCAAGGCGGTGAAGGCGTGGCCCTGGGCATCGGTGACGACTGCGCCCTGCTGAGCCTTCCCGCCGGCGAGCAACTGGCGGTGTCTACCGACACCCTGGTTGCCGGGGTGCATTTTCCGGCGGTGTGCGACCCCTGGTTGCTCGGCCAGCGCTCGCTGGCCGTGGCGGCCAGCGACCTGGCTGCCATGGGCGCCACCCCCATCGGTTTTACCCTCGCCCTGACCTTGCCCGAGGTCAGCGCCGACTGGCTGCAGGCCTATGCCAGCGGCCTCAACCGCATGGCCGGCCACTGCCAGCTGAGCCTGATCGGTGGCGATACCACCCGTGGCCCCCTGAGTATCACCATGACCGTGTTCGGCCGGGTTCCGGCGGGGCAGGCGTTGCGCCGGGACGGCGCTCGCCCGGGCGACCTGCTGTGCGTTGGTGGCGAGTTGGGCAACGCGGCAGGGGCCTTGCCGCTGGTGCTGGGTCAGCGCCAGGCTGATACCGCGCTGGCGCAACCGTTGCTCGACCATTACTGGTCGCCATCGCCACAGTTCGCCCTGGGCCGACTGCTGCGCGGGCGTGCCACCTCGGCGCTGGATATTTCCGACGGCTTGCTGGCCGACTGCGGGCATATCGCCAAGGCCTCCCGTGTGGCGCTCGAGGTGAACCTGGAGCAGGTACCGGTGTCAGCCGCTCTGCAGGGGTTCCTCGGTGCCGAGGCCGCCGTGCAGGCGGCGCTGACCGGTGGCGACGACTATGTGCTGGCGTTCACCTTGCCGCCAGCCGAGCTTTCATCCCTGCAGGCACAACGCCTGGCTGCGTTCCATGTCATCGGGCGAGTGCTCGAAGGGCAGGGTGTCAGTCTGCGCGACCAGCAGGGCCAGGACATCACCCCGCGGCAACGCGGCTATCAACACTTTAGGGAGACACCGTGACCGACCACCCCCACCAGGTGCCTGCGGAGTTCGTTCCGCCTTCGGTCTGGCGCAACCCGTGGCACTTCATCGCCTTCGGTTTCGGTTCCGGCACCTTGCCCAAGGCGCCGGGCACCTGGGGCTCGCTGGTGGCCATACCGTTCATCCCGCTGTGGCAGATGCTGCCGGACTGGGGCTACTGGCTGTTGCTGGGCGTGAGCATGCTGTTCGGCTTCTGGCTCTGCGGCAAGGTCGCCAATGACCTGCGCGTGCACGACCATGAAGGTATTGTCTGGGACGAGATCGTCGGCATGTGGATAACCCTCTGGCTGGTGCCGGAAGGCTGGCAGTGGCTGCTGGCGGGGTTCCTGATGTTCCGCTTCTTCGACATCCTCAAGCCGTGGCCGATCCGCTGGGTCGACCGCCATGTGCATGGGGGTGTCGGGATCATGCTCGACGATATCCTGGCCGGCGTGTTTGCCTGGCTGGGGATGCAGGTTCTGGTGTGGGCGGTTGCCTGATACAGGGAGCGTGTGAATGGCCATGAGGACGGTGCTGCTGGCAATGCTGCTGAGCCTTGCCCCGTGGGCGGCGGCTGCCGAAAGTGTGCCGAAGCAGATCCACCTGGTCAGCGAAGAGTGGCTCGACTACACCAACGCCGACGGTACCGGGGTGGCCTGGGACGTGCTGCGCAAGGTATTCGAGCCGGCGGGGGTCAAGGTGGTGACCCAGAGCGCGCCTTACAGCCGTGCGATCGGGCTGGTCAAGCGTGGCGAGGCTGACGCCTGGGTAGGCTCGTACAAGGACGAGAACGACGACAATCTTTACCCGCGCTGGCACTTCGACATGGACCACATCTACGCCCTGGGGCTGGTCAGCAAGCCTGTGCCTACCCAGCAGACCATAGGCCATTACCGCCTGGCCTGGGTGCGAGGCTACGACTTCGGCAGCTACCTGCCCAATGTGCATGACTTTCGCGAAGTCCAGCGCCGCGAAGGTATTTTGCCGATGCTCGAGCATGACCGCGTGGACTACTACATCGATGCGCTGACCGAGATCGACTACGTGCTCGGCCAGACCTCCCAACCCGAGCGCTTCCGCCGCACCCATGTGGCCGAGCTGCCGCTGTACCTGGCCTTTGCCCGCAACGACCAGGCCAACGCCCTGCGCGACCTGTTCGACAAGCGCATGGCCGAGCTGGTGCGCAGTGGCGAGCTGAAGCCGATCTTCGAGCACTGGCAACAGCCGTATCCGTTCAGCCCGAATAGCAAACCGCATTGAGGCGCAGAGCACCAAGGCCTGTGCGGTCCCTGTGGGAGCGGGTTTACCCGCGAACACCGGCGAAGCCGGTGCCAGGCACCGCGTTACCTTCTTCGCGGGTAAACCCGCTCCCACAGAAGCCCGCGTAGGGGGCAGGGTTGATCGATGGCCTAATAAGCATCGAACTTTTCGATCTTAAGCCACGGTATTCAGCCAGCCCACATCCCCCAACCTGCTGATACAATCGGCCCACGAGAAATTTTCAACTTATTCCAGGAGCACAACGTGCCCGTCGTCTTTGTTGCCGCCTCTAAACTCCCGACTCCCTTCGCGACCTTCACCATGCATGGCTTCCTCGACGAAGCCACTGGCCGTGAGCACGTGGTGCTCAGCCTGGGTGACATCGCGGACGGCCAGCCGGTGCTGGGGCGCCTGCACTCCGAGTGCCTGACCGGCGATGCCCTGTTCAGCCAGCGCTGCGACTGCGGCTCGCAGCTGGAAGCCGCGCTGCAGGCCATCGCCCGTGAAGGCCGTGGCGTGCTGCTGTACCTGCGTCAGGAAGGCCGTGGCATCGGCCTGCTGAACAAGATTCGCGCCTACGAGCTGCAAGATGGTGGCGCCGATACCGTCGAGGCCAACGAGCGCCTGGGCTTTGCCGCCGACCAGCGCGACTACGCCATGTGCCTGCCGATGCTGGAGCACCTGGGCGTGAAGTCGCTGCGCCTGATGACCAACAACCCGCGCAAGGTCAAAGCCCTGACCGACATGAACATCGTCGTCGCCGAGCGCGTACCACTGCACACCGGGCACAATCCGCACAACCGCTACTACCTGGCAACCAAGGCCGGCAAGCTGGGCCACATGCTGGGTAACGAGCACCAGGGCGAGGTGCCTCAGGCGTGACCCGCGCCGAGGTCAAGCGGCGCCTGGCGCTGGCCTGGTGGCAGTACCTGGCGGTGGGCCTGGTGCCGCTGCCAGTGATGGCCTGGGCCTTCGGTGGCGGTGATGCGCTGGCCTCGGTGCTGGCCATGCCACTGTTCATTGCCGGCGCGGCGACCATGTTCCTCAGCCTGCCGCGCTTCGGTGCCTACAAGCGCGCCCTCATCGCTACGTCCAAGGTGCTCGGCACTGGCGAAGAGCCTGCCGCCTGGATCGAGCTGGCGCGGGTGCGGCGCCTGGCCATGCTGTATGCCTGCTTCCCGGCCTGGGTCGCCGCCTTGTCGGTGCTGGTCGGCCTCGAGGCGGTGCCGCAGATCCTGCTGGCGTTGTCCACCGCAGTGGTGCTGTACCTCTATCGCATTCCACGCCAGCTCGGCTGATGCGCCTGCTGCCGGGCCTGCTGGCACTGTTCGCCTGCTCCGCACTGGCCGCCGAACCCCTGCGGGTGGTCAGCCTGGCCCCGTCGATGAGCGAGATCATGCTCGAACTGCAGGCCGATGACCTGCTGGTCGGTGTGCTCGACGGTGGCGAACGGCCGGCGGCGCTGCGCGAGCTGCCCTCGGTGGGGCGCCAGGGGCAACTGGACCTCGAACGCTTGCTCAGCCTTCGCCCCGACCTGTTGCTGCTGTGGCCGGGCAGCGTGTCGCCGGCCCAACGTGGCCAGCTCAAGCGCCTAGGTATCGCAACGTACAGCGCAGAACCCCATGACATCGACCAGCTGATCGAGCAGATCGAAGCCATCGCCGAACGTATCGGCCGTGCCGAACAGGGCCATCGGTATGCCCAGGCCCTGCGTGACCGGCTGCGGCAGCTGCGCCAGCAGTATCGACGGGACGAGCCCCTGCAGGTGTTCTACCAGGTCTGGGACCGACCGCTGTATACGCTCGGTGGCCGGCAGGTGGTCAGCGATGCCCTGGCCGTTTGCGGCGCGCGTAATGTCTTCGCCGATCTCACCCAGCCGGCGCCGCAGGTAAATGTGGAGTCTGTGCTGCTGCGCAACCCGCAGGTCATTCTGGCGGGTGATGGGGCGCAGCTGGAGAGTTGGAAGGCCTGGCCGCAACTGCGCGCGGTTGCCGATGATCGTTTACTGGTGGTGCCAGACAAAGGCCTGGAGCGGCCTAGTGGGCAGATGATCGAAGCTACGGCGCGCTTGTGTGCGCTGCTCGAGGCTAACGCGCCAACGCCCAAGTGAGCTTTTGCGAGGGCTGCGCCCTCGATCGCGACGCAAGGCCGCTCCTACAAAGAACTGCGCGGTGCCTGTAGGAGCGGCCTTGTGTCGCGATGGGCCGCAAAGCGGCCCCAAAAAATCAAAGCCCGAGCCTGGCCATGCGGGCCTTCACCGAAGCCCCGATCCCGGCCGCATCAAGCCCACACTCAGCCAGCATCTGCGCAGGCTTGGCATGCTCGACATAGATGTCCGGCAACCCCAGGTGCAGCAGCGGTTTCACGATCGCCTGGCTGGCCAGGAACTCACCCACAGCCGCACCGGCACCGCCCATGATGGCGTTTTCTTCGATGGTCACCAGCAGCTCATGGTTTGCGGCCAGTTCCAGCACCAGTGCCTCGTCCAGCGGTTTGACGAAGCGCATGTCGACCACGGTAGCGTTGATCTGCTCAGCCACCTGCATGGCCTCGGCCAGTTGCACGCCGAACACCAGCAAGGCGACTTTCTCGCCCTGGCGACGGACCACGCCCTTGCCGATTTCCAGCGGTTCCAGGTCACCACTGATCGGCGCGTTCGGGCCGGTGCCACGCGGGTAGCGCACAGCCGCCGGGCCGTTGTACAGGTGGCCGGTGCTGAGCATCTTGCGCAGCTCGTTCTCGTCGCTTGGGGTCATCACCAGCATGCCCGGGATGCAGCGCAGGTACGACAGGTCGTAGCTGCCCGCATGGGTCGGGCCGTCTTCGCCGACCAGGCCGGCGCGGTCGATGGCGAACAGCACGTCGAGGTTCTGTACCGCCACGTCGTGGATCAGCTGGTCGTAGGCGCGCTGCAGGAAGGTAGAGTAGATCGCCACCACCGGCTTGCTGCCCTCGCAGGCCATGCCGGCCGCCAGGGTCACGGCATGCTGCTCGGCGATCGCCACGTCGAAGTAACGCTCCGGGTAGCGCTCGCTGAAGTCGACCAGGTCGGAGCCTTCCTTCATCGCCGGGGTAATGCCCACCAGGCGGTTGTCGGCGGCAGCCATGTCGCACAGCCACTGGCCGAACACCGCCGAGTATTTCGGGCCGCTGGCTTTCTTCGGTGCGGCGGGTTTGTCGGCCGGCTCCAGCTTGGTGATGGCGTGGTAGCCGATCGGGTCGATCTCGGCCGGGGCGAAGCCCTTGCCCTTCTTGGTCACCACGTGCAGGAACTGCGGGCCCTTGAGGTCACGCATGTTGCGCAGTGTGGCGATCATGGTCGGCAGGTCGTGGCCGTCGATCGGGCCGATGTAGTTCCAGCCCAGTTCTTCGAACAGCGTGCCCGGCACCAGCATGCCTTTGGCGTACTCCTCGGTGCGGCGGGCGATTTCCCAGGCGCCCGGCAGGCGCGACAGCACTTTCTTGCTGCCTTCGCGCATGCTCGCGTAGGTGCGGCTGGAGAGGATCTTGGCCAGGTAGTTGGACAGGCCGCCGACATTGCGCGAAATCGACATGTCGTTGTCGTTGAGGATCACCAGCATGTCGGCGTTGACTTCCTGGGCGTGGTTCAACGCCTCGAAGGCCATGCCGGCGGTCAGCGCGCCGTCCCCGATCACCGCGATCGACTTGCGGTTGCTGTTCTGCAGGCGGGCGGCAATGGCCATGCCCAGTGCGGCGCTGATCGAGGTGCTGGAGTGGCCGACGCCGAAGGTGTCGTACTCGCTCTCGCTGCGGCGCGGGAAGGCGGCGATGCCGTCCTTCTGGCGCAGGCTGAGCATGCGGTTACGGCGCCCGGTGAGGATCTTGTGCGGGTAGGCCTGGTGGCCCACGTCCCACACCAGCCGGTCGTCGGGGGTGTCGAAGACGTAGTGCAGGGCGATGGTCAGCTCGATGACACCCAGGCCGGCACCAAAATGCCCACCGGTCTGACCCACGGTGTAGAGCAGTTCCTGGCGCAGTTCGTCGGCCAGGGTCTCCAGGTCGGCTTCGGCCAGCCGGCGCAGGCCGGCAGGCGTGTCAGCGCGGTCGAGCAACGGCGTGACCGGGCGTTCGCGGGGGATCTCTTGAAACGTCGTGGGCATCAGGCGAGTCGTTATAGGTGTGTGAAGACGCGGCAGTTTACCCCATTGTAGGAAATACTGCCCATTCAACCACGGGTTACGCGGCCCCTGTGGGAGCGGGTTCACCCGCGAATGCGGCGGTAGACTCAACATCGCATTCGCGGGTAAACCCGCTCCTACAGGGGATTGGTGTCGTTGCTTAATTGCGGCGTTCGACGATGTAACGTGCCAGCGCTCGCAGCGGCTCGGCCTTGTCGTCGAACTCACTCAGTGCGACCAGCGCCTGGTCGCGCAGTTCGATCGCATAGGCCTTGGCCGCTTCCAGGCCCAGCAGCGCCGGGTAGGTCGGTTTGTCACGGGCGATATCGGCCCCCTGGCGTTTGCCCAGGGTGGCGGTATCGCTTTCCACGTCGAGGATGTCGTCCTGCACCTGGAACGCCAGGCCGATGGCCTGTGCGTAGGTCTGCAGGGCATCCAGTTGCGCCTGTTCGGCGCGGGCGCTGGCCAGGGCGCCGAGGCGCACGCTGGCTTCGATCAGCGCACCGGTCTTGTGCCGGTGCATGAACTCCAGGGCCTGCTGGTCCAGCTTCAGGCCAACCGAGCCCAGGTCGATGGCCTGGCCACCGACCATGCCTGCCGGGCCGGCAGCCTTGGCCAGGGCCTGGACCATGGCCAGGCGAATGCTGTCGGCCTGCGGGCTCAGGCGCGGGTCGAGCAGGGCGCTGAAGGCCAGGCTCTGCAAACCGTCGCCGGCGAGGATCGCGCAGGCTTCATCGAAGGCTTTGTGGGTGGTCGGCTGGCCGCGGCGCAGGTCGTCGTCATCCATGGCCGGCAGGTCGTCATGCACCAGCGAGTACGCGTGGATCAGTTCCACCGCACAGGCTGCGCCGTTGGCCTGTTCGGCCGGGGCGCCCAAGGCTTCGCAGGCCGCGTAGGCCAGCAGCGGACGAACTCGTTTGCCACCGTTCATCACGCTGTAGCGCATGGCGGCGTAAAGGCGTTCGAGTTCCTTGGTCGGGGCGACGAACAACGGTTCGAGGGCGGCGTCGACCCGCGCCTGGCAGCTGGCCTGGTAGGTGCCGATCATGCTTCCGGCTCCGCGTCGAAGGGCTGTGCTGCCAGTTCGCCATCGCGTTCCAGCAGGATCTGCACCTTCTGTTCGGCCTGGGCCAGGGCGCCCTGGCAATCGCGGGTCAGGGCGATGCCTTGCTCGAAGGCGGCCAGCGACTCTTCCAGCGACAACTCGCCGTTCTCCAGGCGCTCGACCAGTGCTTGCAGGTCTGCGAGGGATTGCTCGAAATCGAGGGAGGCTTTTTTGCGGGCCATGGCGACTGTCTCGGTGGCATTCAGAACGGCGCGACACTAGCAGAGCGGGGCGGGGGGAGCAAACTTCCGGCAACCTGAGGTTGGACTTGCCGGCCTCTTCGCGGGTAAACCCGCTCCCACAGGTACTGCACCGGTCCCGAGTCTGCGCGGTCCCTGTGGGAGCGGGTTTACCCGCGAATGGGCCGCAAAGCGGCCCCGTGCGGTGGATCAGGCTGGCTCTGCTTCCAGCTCCAGCATGGCCTCACGGTACCGCGCCAGTTCCTCGATGGTCAGCACCGGCAGATTGTATTGCCGCGCATACACCGCCACCTGTTCGCCACGGGCCATCGTGCCATCGGGGTTCATCAGTTCGCACAGCACTGCCGCCGGGCGCAACCCGGCCAGGCGTGCCAGATCCACCGAGCCTTCGGTGTGGCCACGGCGGGTCAGCACCCCGCCATTGCGGGCGCGCAGCGGGAACACATGCCCCGGGCTGACGATATGGCGCTGGTCCGCGGTGGAGCGCAGTGCCGCGCCAATGGTGGTGATGCGGTCCTGGGCGGACACCCCGGTGGTGATGCCTTCCGCCGCTTCGATGGTGACGGTGAAGCCGGTGCCATGGCGGGCCTGGTTGTTCTGCACCATGGGTGCCAGTTGCAGTTCGTCGACGGTGGCCTCGTCCAGGCACAGGCAGACGATGCCGCTGCAATCGCGAATCATCATGGCCATGGTCTGCAGCGAGATGTTCTCGGCGGCGGCGATGATGTCCGCTTCGTCCTCGCGGTCGTCGTCGTCGAGCAGCAGCACAGGGCGCCCGGCCTGGAAGGCGGCGATGGCGGCGCTGACATTGGGGAATTGCGGGTGGTGCCTGGTGGACATGAAACGCTCCTCGTGAATGATCGATGAACGTCTCGGGGCGAACAAAATGCGCGCGCAGGGGCGCCCGGATGGCCCCTGCCTGACGCCTTCTTTCATCCGGACTATGACCGTCGGCTCTGGAGTCTCACCAGATCTGCTGACCCCCGGCATGGCCGGGGCGCTCGCGGGCTCATCTTTCGATTTACCGCCGGTGGGGACTTTCACCCCGCCCTGAAGACCCGCCAAGCATACAGCACATTGCCACCTCGCTGGCAACCCACGGCTCTACGACCTTTGGCGGTATCATTCGGCTATGCATTCGAGGAACAACCCCATGGACATTCTCCAGGTCGCCGGCGGCAAGCCGGTCAAGTTGTGGACCGACGGCGTACCGGTGGAAGACGACGCCCGCAAGCAACTGCTCAACACGGCCAGGATGCCGTTCATCTTCAAGCACCTGGCAGTGATGCCGGACGTGCACCTTGGCAAGGGCTCGACCATCGGCAGTGTGATACCCACGGTTGGCGCGATCATCCCCGCCGCGGTGGGTGTGGATATCGGCTGCGGCATGATCGCCGCGCGCACGTCGCTGCACGCCCGCGACCTGCCGGACAACCTGCATGGCCTGCGCAATGCCATCGAGCACGCCGTGCCGCATGGCAAGACCTTCGGCAAACGTGACCAGGGCGCCTGGGCCGATGTGCCAGCCAAGGCGGACAAGGCCTGGGGGCAGCTGGCCGGGCGCTTCAAGGCCATCACCGACAAGTACCCGCGGCTGGAGATGACCAATAACCGCCATCACCTGGGGACGCTGGGCGGCGGCAACCACTTCATCGAGGTGTGCCTGGACGAGGCCGACCGCGTCTGGTTCATGCTGCACAGCGGCTCCCGGGGCGTGGGCAATGCCATCGGCAACCTGTTCATCGAACTGGCCCAGGCCGACATGCGCCAGCACCTGGCCAACCTGCCGGACAAGGACCTGGCGTATTTCGAGGAAGGCAGCCGCCATTTCGCCGACTACGTCGAAGCGGTGGAGTGGGCGCAGGACTACGCCAGGCAGAACCGCGAGCTGATGATGCTGGCGGTGGTCGGTGCGGCTCGCAAGGCGCTGGGCAAACCGTTCGAGGCCAGCCTGGAAGCGGTGAACTGCCACCACAACTATGTGCAGCGCGAGCAGCATTTTGGCCGAGAGGTGCTGGTGACGCGCAAGGGGGCGGTGTCGGCGCAGAAAGGGCAGTTGGGCATCATTCCCGGCTCGATGGGGGCCAAGAGCTTCATCGTGCGAGGGCTGGGCAACGAGGAATCTTTCTGTTCCTGCAGCCATGGTGCCGGCCGGGTGATGAGCCGGACCAAGGCCAAGAGCCGCTTCACCGTGGAAGACCAGCGGCGGGCCACGGCGCATGTGGAATGCCGCAAGGACAAGGAGGTGATCGACGAGATCCCCATGGCCTACAAGGACATCGATGCGGTGATGCGCGCGCAGCAGGAATTGGTGGAGGTGGTGCACACCTTGCGGCAGGTGGTGTGTGTGAAGGGCTGACCGGGGGGCTGCCTGTGCCGGCCTCTTCGCGGGTAAACCCGCTCCCACAGGGATCGAGTGAACCTATGGGGCACAGGTTGCCAGGAAAAGATGAAGCCTGTGATGGCGCAGGTTGCAACTGAAGGTGAAGCCTGTGGGGGCTCTGTGGGAGCGGGTTTACCCGCGAAGAGGCCAGTGCAGGTTATCGGGACATCCCTTCAATTACCCGCTTCAGCGAAGCCGGTAACATCGGCCCATGCCCCAGCCCGTCAATCCGCTCGAACCGTGCCTGCAACCCCGGCACCTTGGCCAGGTCTGCCACCAGCTCCCGCGCCGCCCGTTCTACATCCCCTTGCACCGGCATGCGCGGGTTAGCCGGCTCCTCACTCCCGCGCATCAGCAACAATCGAGGCCGGCTGCTACCCAAGCGCTGGTCAAGCCCCTGCGCCTCACGCACGATCGCACCGTCATGCCACCACAGCGAAGGGCTGGCCGCCACATAGTCGCTGAAAGCCCCAGGCCGGGTGAACAGCGCATGCAGCACGGCCAACCCACCGTAGGAATGCCCCCACAACGTCTGCCGCTGCAGGTCGATCGGTGCCACACCCGCCACCAGCGGCCGCATGCGCTCGCTCAGCAGATCGAGGAACTCGTCCACGCCACCGCTCGGTTGCCCGGTCAACGGGTCCAGTTGCGCAGCCGGCCCAGGTAATGCCGGGGTGTAATCATAGGTACGCCCGACCCGCTCGATCCGCTGATCGGTCTGGTACCCCACGGCCACCAGCAATGGCGCCTGGCCGGCGGCAAGCTTGCCCAGCAGCAGGCTGTCCAGCGCCCCCAGCGCGGCGTTGCCATCGAGCATCCACAGCACCGGGTAACCTGCCGCTGGCGCCGGGCGGTCTGGTTTGCCGATCCACAAGCGGTAATGACGCTGGCCATCGGCCGAGTCCAGGTCGAGCTGGCTGAAGCGGTAGGCCAGGTCCTGGCGCTGCAGCAGCGAGGTATCCATCCTCTGTTGATGCTCGGGCTGCGCCAGGGCAGCAGGGGCCGCAAGGGCCAGTGCCAAAGCCAGCGTCAGGGTCATCTTGCTCATCAGGTGTCTCATCAGGGCTTTGCAAGGAGCGCAAGGCAGAAACGCCAAGATGATAATCAGTCCTGATTGAGCGTAAAGCGCATTAACTTTCTAAACAGTCCCGGGCCATCGGCAAAGTCATGTGCAGGCACAGGCCTGGGTGACCGTTGCTGGCCCACAAGCGACCGCCTTGCAGTTCGATGGCGCGGCGGGCGATGGCCAGGCCCAGGCCGAAGCCCGCGCCGCTGTCGGCCAGCCGCTGGTAGGGCTTGAAGATGCGTTCGAGCTCGGCGTGCGGCACCCCGGGCCCCTGGTCACTCAGGCGCAGGTGCCAGCAGTCGCCCTCCAACCAGCCATCCAGGCTGACCCGGCCCTCGGCCGGCGAGTGGCGGATGGCATTGCGCATCAGGTTTTCCAGGGCTTGGGCCAGGCTGTCCAGGTGGGCTTGCACCACGCAGTCGGGGCCGAGCGAGCAGGGCAGGCGGGCGCGGTCCCAGCCGCTTTCGAAGCAGATGTCCTGGCACAAGGCTTCCCACACCGAAACCATCAACACCGGTTCGGTCGGCAAGCTGGGCTGTTCGGTGTCCATCCAGGCGAGGTCCAGCGTGTCCTCCAGAAGCTTCTGCATGTCGGCGACCTCGCGGTCCAGGCGCTCGCGCAACTGGGCCGGCGGCAAGCCGCTGTCATGGGCGATGCGCAGCCGCGCCAGCGGCGTGCGCAGTTCGTGAGACAGCGTGCGCAGCAACAGGCGCTGCTGCTCCAGGCTCTGGCGCAGGCGCCCGGCCATGTGCTCGAAGGCCTGCGCCAGTTCGCCAAGCTCATCGCGCCGCTCCTGCAGGGGCAGGGCCGGGCTGTCGAGGTCGTCGGCACGCAGGGCGTCGGCGCGGTCGCGCAGGCGGTTCAGTGGCACCACAAGGTGGCGGTACAGCGCCAGAACCAGCAGCAGGGCGAGTAGCGTGGGGGCAACGCCATGGGTGATTACATGGGTCCATGGGGTCAGGCCGGTAGGCAACAGGTGTTCGGGCAGTTGCATTACCAGGCGACCGTGCTCGGGGTGTTGCGGGAACTCGATGCTGACGTAGGGCAGTTCATCCTGCAGGCGCCGGCTCATCGGCCAGTCGAGCTTGCGCATGAAGGTCAGGTGGCTAGCTTCCTCAGCGCTCAGTGGGGTGCTGCCAAGGCTCTGCAGGTGCGGCCCGACCAGCGCCACCCAAGTGCCCTCGGCCTGTTCCAGTTGCCTGCGCCAGGCCTCGGCACCCTCCGCGCCGCCTTGCTCCCAGGCCTGTTCGGCTTGCTGTGCAAAGCGCGCCAGGTAGTCCTGGTCGGCTTGGGACAGGAAGTAGGTACTGCGCTCCACCGACAGGCCCCAGGTCCAGATCAGCCAGGTCAGCAACAGGCAGAAGCCAACCTGCAGTACGGCCAGTTTCCATAGCAAGGGATGACGGCGCATCAGGCTTGTTCCGTGTCGACCAGGATGTACCCCTGGCCGCGTACGGCCTGGATCTGCAGGTGCTTGGCATCGATGTCGGCCAGCTTGCGGCGCAGGTTGCACACATGCACATCCAGGCCGCGATCCAGGCGGGTGTAGGCCCGGTGCAGCACGGTCTGGTAGAGAAATGGTTTGCTCAAGGCTTCGGCGGGGTGGGCCCGCAGGGTGGCCAGCAAGCGGAATTCGGACGCGGTGAGGCCGGCAGCTTTGCCGTTGTGGATAACGTCCTGGCGGTCCTGGTCGAGCATCACCTCGCCGACGTCGGCACGCAGCGCCTTACCACGATCGAACGCCACACGCCGCAGCAATGCATCGACCCGGGCGTCCAGCTCGGCCAGGCTGAAGGGCTTGGGCAGGTAATCGTCCGCGCCCCGGGTAAAGCCACTGATGCGATCCTGCTCGGCCCCCAACGCCGACATCAGCATGACCGGCACCGCCTGCTGCTGGCGCAACTCGTCGAGCAGGCTGAGGCCGTCGATGCCTGGCAGCATGATATCCAGCAGCACCAGCTCGAACTGTGATTGCTGTATGGCATTCAGGGCCTGGGCGCCGGTGGCGCATGCGTGCACCCGGAAACCCCGGTTGAGGAAATGGCGTTCCAGGTCCTGGCGCAGGCGTGGGTCGTCTTCGGTGAGGAGAAGTGAGGTGGGCACAGCGAGCCTTGAATGAGAATTCGTATCAGTTACGAATCATCCCATTGCCGGCAGGGCGAGGGCAACGCCTGGATGTGTTAAGAAGGTTAATCCTGCTGCACCCCCGATTCCCCTTCGGTATCGTTCGCAAAAAGCAACTTGTTTCGTTTGCGAATTACTACCATTTGGGGAAAGGGTGTGTCATGAGCAGTTTCAAAAGTTTGGGGGACTCGCGACGGGTTCGGGGCTGGCTGGTGCTGGGGCTGTTGGCGCCGTTTTCGTTGTCGGCACTGGCCGAGACGGTAGCGACCCAGGCGTCTGCCGAGGACAGCGCGCTTGACCTGCCGGCATTGACCATCGAAGGCAACCGCCTGTATGACATGCTGCCGTCGGAAGAAACTGGCGGCTACAGCGTGGATGCCGCCACCGTGGGCACCAAGACCCCCGCAGCGCTCAAGGACATCCCGCAATCGATCACCGTCTACACCCAGGACTACGTCAAGGACCGCCAGTTCGTGCACCTCGATGACCTGGCCAAGTACACCGCCGGCCTGCGCACCCTGACCAACGACAGTGGCCGTTCGTCGATCTACGCCCGTGGCTACGAGTACAGCGAGTTCAATATCGACGGCCTGCCGGCGCCCATGGCCAGCATCTTCGGTACAGTACCGTCACTGGCGGCATTCGACCGTGTCGAGATCATGCGTGGCCCGGCCGGGCTGTTCAGCAGCACCAGCGAACTGGGCGGCATCGTCAACATGGTGCGCAAGCGCCCGACCGCCGAGTTCCAGGGGCATGTCGAAGGCAGCTATGGCACCTGGGACACCAACCACGAAGAAATCGACCTGAGCGGGCCGCTGGATGATGCCGGCCGGGTGCGCGGGCGCTTCATCGCCTCGCGTGACGACACCAATGGCGAGGTCGACTACAACGCCAACACCAGCAACAGCTACTACGGTGCGCTGGACGTCGACCTGGACGACGCCACCACCCTGTCGTTCGGCCTGATTCATGAAGTGAAGAACATCACCCCGCACAATGGCTATCCGGCAACGCTGTCCGGCGAAGTACCCGACTTCAGCCATTCGAAGTTCCTGGGGGCTGACTGGAATTACTTCGACGGCAAGACCACCGACCTGGTCGCCGAGCTGACCCACCGCTTCGACAACGGCGGCTATGGCCGTGTCGCAGCCCGTGGCTCGCATCGCGACACCAATTACCTGTACGCCTTCACCGCGACCAACGCCACCACTGGCGCAAACTCCGAGCGCGCCAGCGCCCGCGATTTCACCCAGGACACCTACTCGCTGGACGCCAGCTACAGCCAGCCGTTCGAAACCTTCGGCCAGGTCAGCGAATTCGTGGTCGGCAGCGACTACAAGAATTACGACACCGAGTACCTCAACGGCACAACCAACCTGGGCGCCATCAACGTCAATACATACTCGCCCAAGCAGTTCGCCAAGCCATCGCCCAACTACAGCACCGAGACCGGTATGCAGGAAGAGGAATACGGCCTGTACTCCAAGGTCACCTTCCGCCCGGTCGAGCGTCTGGCGCTGATCGCCGGGGGCCGCTTCAGCTGGTACCGCGGTGATTTCTACACCACTACCCTCAGCAGCGGCGCCACCACCAACGACAGCAAGCGCGTGGATGGCCACTTCACCCCGTATGGCGGCCTGGTCTACGACCTGACCGAGAACCATGCGCTGTACGCCAGCTATTCGCAGGTTTTCAAGCCGCAGTCCGACACCGACAGCAATGGCCGGGTGCTCAAGCCGCGTGAGGGCGAGCAGTACGAGTTCGGTCTCAAGAGCAGCTACTTCGGCGGCGACCTGAATACTCGCTTCTCGGTGTTCCGCCTGACGGACAAGAACCGCGCGACCACCGTGTATGACGCCGACGGTGTGGCTACCACTGACTCTGTTGCATCCGGCAAGACCCGTGTGAAAGGCGCCGAAGTGGAAGTGAGCGGCAAGCTGACGCCGAACTGGGAGGTGCTGGCCGGCTACACCTGGATGGAAACCGAAACCCTCAAGGGCGATGCCGAAACCACCTTCTTCATCATGCCGCGCAACCAGGCATCGCTGTGGAGCAAGTACACCATCAGCCAAGGGCCGCTGAACGGCCTGGCCATTGGTGGCGGTATTTCGGCGATGAGCAACTTCTATTCCGAGAACGGCGGTGTGCGCATCGACGCGCCAGGCTATGCGACTGTGGATGCAATGCTGTCTTATCCGGTTACCTCGAAGCTGACGGCCACCTTCAACATCAACAACCTGTTCGACCGGGACTACCTGTCGCGGGTGGGGTCGACCTCGACGTTCAACTTCTACGGGCCGTCGCGGAGCATGATGGTTGGGGCGCGGTATGACTTCTGATAATCAGATTTTTCCCGTTGCGCGTAGGCCATTTCTGAAATAGCTTCCTAGCGCCCTTGAGCCATTGCGGTGGTGCTCCTGGCGGCCTAGTGTGGCCCAGTCGTTGCCAAATCAGCGACCGGGCCTGCAAGCCTGTCCAGAGCAAAATGCCGATCACCGATGCCAATGGCATGCCATTGCGCGCGCTTAATGGTGGCTGCGTACGGGAGGTTTTCGAACCTGCCGGATTTTGCTCTCTGCCGGTCTTGCAGACCCGTACGTGGCTGCCACCCATCACACTGCAAGTAATGAGTGGCAGCTCTAGCCAACCTATAGAGAGTGTCACCATGCTTAAGATTGTTCCTGATCCACCCCACGATATTCATTCCCTTGAAGACACCCTGATCCAGGCCACGGACTATGCGCTGTGCGCTGCGACCGTTGTGCATCAGGCCATGCTGCTGCAGCCCAAGTCGCCGGCGTCGGTTTTGATGATGACGTCGATGCATGAACTGGAGACGCTGCGGGCTTTGCTGGAGTCGGCATTGATTCAGGTGCAGATGCCCGCTGGGCCCAGGACTTTGCACTGAGGCTTGAGTGATGTGTTGTCTGGGCGGGCCCTTTCGCGGGTAAACCCGCTCCCACAGGATCACCACAGTCTTCAAGACTTGCACAGTACCTGTGGGAGCGGGTTCACCCGCGAAAGGGCCCGTCCAGGCAGTCGAGAATTTTCAGGGGATTCAAAAATGACCACAGAAGACACCCAATTCACTGTCGGCAAGACCACGTTCTACCAAGGCGAACATGGCACCCACCCACTGTTCCGCATCGAGCCCGGCATCCCCTGCCGCGATGCCCGCGAGCAGTCTTCGGAGTTGATGGGCTATGTCCGCGAACTGACCATCACCGGCCTGATGGATGAGAAGCCGATGATGATCTGGGCTGCGCACTACCTGAGTGCGATGGCCAAGGCGCTGATGGATGATGCTGAGTTGGGTATGAAGCAGTGAGTGTTTGCCTTCAGGTTGTGTGAAGGCCGCAAGGGGTTCGCCTTGGCAATTTCAGCGCCTATGAGACCGAGCGCCGCCCGCGCGGCGCTCGGTCTGACAGGCGCTGCAAACCTGTCGGTATACACCTGCTGGCCCGCTTGATTAGAGTGGCGCCTGGGGTAATACAGGCCAGTCAAGCCTTTCGACAAGCGAGGTGCAGGTGAGCGTTGATATCGAGTGTGTGGTGGTCGGGGCCGGTGTGGTCGGCCTGGCGGTGGCGCGCGCCTTGGCGCAGGCTGGCCATGAAGTGCTGGTGGTGGAGGCGGGCGAGGGCATTGGCGTCGGGGTCAGCTCGCGCAACTCCGAGGTGATCCACGCCGGCCTGTATTACCCCGATGGCAGCCTCAAGGCGCAGCTGTGTGTCGAGGGCAAGCAACGCCTGTATGCCTATTGCGACAGTCGGGGCGTTGAATACCAACGCCTCGGCAAACTGATCGTCGCCACCGATGCGGCCCAGGTCGAAGGCTTGCAGCGCCTGCTGGAGCAGGGCCGGCGCAATGGTGTCGATGACCTGCAATGGCTCGACGCCGACCAGGCGCGTGAGTTGGAGCCGGCGCTGTCATGTGTCGCCGCGCTGTGGTCGCCGTCCACCGGCATCATCGACTCCCACGGTTTGATGCTCGCCCTGCTGGGTGACGCCGAGGCTGCGGGCGCCACCTTGGTACTGCATACCCCACTGCTTGCCGCGCGGGTGATCGAGGCCGGTTTCAGCCTGAACATGGGCGGTGCCGAGCCGATGAGCCTGACCTGCCAGCGGCTGGTCAACTGCGCCGGGTTATCGGCAGTTGAAGTCGCTGGGCACATCACCGGCCTCGACCCGGCCCATGTGCCCCAGGCCTATCTATGCAAAGGCAGCTATTTCAGCCTGAGCGGTCGTGCGCCATTTCGGCACCTAGTGTACCCCGCACCGGAACACGCCGGCCTGGGCGTGCACATGACCCTCGACCTGGGCGGCCAGGCGCGCTTCGGCCCGGATGTGGAGTGGGTGGAACATATCGACTACCCGGTAGACCCCCGGCGCGGCGACAGCTTCTATGCCGCCGTACGGCGCTATTGGCCCGACCTGCCCGACGCCAGCCTGCAACCGGCCTACAGCGGCATCCGCCCGAAAATCAGCGGCCCTCAGGACCCGGCGGCGGACTTTGTCATCAGTACGCCCGCCGAGCATGGTGTGCCGGGGCTGGTGAACCTGTTTGGTATCGAGTCACCGGGGTTGACCAGTTGCCTGGCATTGGCGGATCGCGTGCTGCATACCCTGCGTGACAACTGAGGGCAGTGCGAAGCTGCCTTCAGTCTTTATGCATGTGCTGCTTGCCATCGCGATGAGTATGGGCCTTTGAATGCCCCTCATCATGCTGGCCTGCGCCCGAGGCCTGCTCACCATGGTGGTCAGGCACGTTGCCGCGGTGCTGGCCTTCATGGTTGTGCATTTCACTTTCGCCACCACCATGCTGGTGGCCGCCACTGGCCGCGACCATCGTTTTGTATTGCTCGGCGTTCAACTGGGGTAACTGGTCCAGGAAGGCGACGATGCCCCAGATGTATTCATCGCCCATGCTCTTGCCCCAGGCCGGCATGCCAGAGGCCTTGATGCCGTGCTTGATGATCCAGAACGCCGCAGCGGGGTCGCCACCAATCCCGCTTTTGGTCAGGTTGGGGGGCGATGGATACAGAGCCTGGCTGAGCTCGGTCTTCTCGACGCCAGGGGCAAGGTGACAACCGATGCACATGGCATTGTAGTTACCGGCGCCGGTACCAATCAGCGTTTCATCTTTCAGGTCCGGCACCTGGATGTCCCTGGCCCGTACTGCGATCGAGCGGTCCCGTGCCATGGCCAGAAAGGCATGCACGGCGGGGAAATGGGGATCATCGGCCCCGACGTTGACCAGGCCGGAGTACGCAGCACCCAGCACGGCCACGCTGGCCACCGCGCCTGCTGCAACAAGCGTTGTTATTGTTCTTTTCATGTCTGGTTCTCAAAACCACATGCGGATACCGGCCACGAAACGCGCTTCATCCACATCACCACCCTCGTCGCGGATGAAATCGGCGGTTTTGCCGTAGGAGCGGTTCCAGGTGATGCCGATGTAGGGGGCGAACTGGCGGACAATTTCATAGCGCAGGCGCAGCCCGACTTCGGTATTTGCCAGGCCGGAACCCACGCCGCGCACAGGGTCGTTCTTGCCATAGAAATTGGCTTCAGCGGTCGGCTGCAGGATCAGGCGATTGGTCAGCAGAATGTCGTAGTCGCCTTCCAGGCGCGCGGCAGTCTGGCCGTTCTCGCCAATGAACGCGGTGGCTTCGGCTTCGAAGTCGTAAAGCGCCATGCCCTGGATACCGAACGCCGCCCAGGTCTGGGGGGATTCAGGCTTGAAGTCCTGGCGCACCCCGGCAACCACATCCCACCATGGGCTGATCGAGCGGCCGTACAGCAGCTGCAATTCGGCATCCTCGGTGACACCGTTGGTACGTTCACCTTCGGAGCGGATCCACAGCCGGTTGATATCGCCGCCTACCCAGCCAGAAGCATCCCAGGCCAGCGTGCTGCCTTCATCGGCGTCCTGGTACTCGAGTTGATCCAGCAGGAAAAAGCTGTTGACCGCACTGTCGTGCATCTGATGCCCGCCCAATGGGGGGAAGGCTGCCTGGCGGTCGGCATCGGTCAGCACCGGGATCGGGGTACGGCTGGTCGTCGGCGTATTCGCCGAGCCGTGGTTCATTTTCGAATGGTCCATCGCTTCATGGTTCATGGCTCCATGATCCATGGCGCCGTGGTCCATGCCCGGCATGCTGCCATGATCCATCTTGCCGTGGTCCATCATCGAATGGTCCATTTCTTCAGCGGCGAAGCTGGGCGCAGCGCCCAGCACGCCGAGCGAAACGGTCAATGCCAGCAGCGATGGATGTGCCAGGCTATTGAGCATCTTTTTCTGCCTTGGCTTTGTCGCTGCCATGGGATTCCATCATCTTGCCGTGGTCCATGCCTTGCATCGAGCCATGGTCCATACCCTTCATCGAACCGTGGTCCATGCCCTTCATGGCGCCATGATCCATGCCCTTCATCGAACCATGGTCCATGCCTTGGGCACCCTTGGCTTTTGCGGCATCGGCAGGCTGCTGATTGTTGTCGCCGGACCACGACGACGGGGCATAAACGGCAAACAGGCCGGCCATTGCAGCAGAGAGGAAAAACACGCTTCGTTTCATTGGTTTGCTCATCTCGGATCTCCAGTTCATTCGTCCACACGGACTTCGCGGAACATGCCCATTTCCATGTGGAACAGCAGGTGACAGTGATAGGCCCAACGCCCCAGGGCATCTGCCGTGACGCGATAGCTTCGTTTTGAGCCAGGCGGCATGTCGATCGTGTGTTTGCGCACCATGAAGTTGCCGTTCTCATCCTCCAGGTCGCTCCACATGCCATGCAGGTGGATGGGGTGGGTCATCATGGTGTCGTTGACCAGGGTGATGCGCAGGCGCTCGCCATACTTGAGGCGCAGTGGCTCGGCATCGGAAAACTTGATGCCGTCGAAGGACCAGGCGAACTTTTCCATGTGGCCGGTAAGGTGCAGCTCGATTGTGCGACCAGGCGCGCGGCCGTCCGGGTCCGGGAAGGTGCTGCGCAGGTCCGCATAGGTCAGCACGCGGCGGCCGTTGTCACGCAGCCCGATGCCCGGATCGCCCAGTTTTGGTGTCGGGGTCATGGTCTGCATGTCGACCAGCGGGTTGTTGCTCTCGGAGTCTGGGTGGCTCTGCATGGGCGCGCTGGTACCAGCCATGTAGCCATGGTCCATGCCAGCCATGTTGCCGTGGTCCATGCCTGCCATGCTGCCGTGATCCATGCCAGCCATGTCGCCGTGATCCATGCCCATATCGCTCATGGAAATGATCGGCCGTGGATCGACAGCTGGAACAGCGGCTTGCAAGCCTTCGCGAACAGCCAGGGTGCCCCTGGAATACCCGGTACGGTCCATGGATTGAGCGAAGATGGTGTAAGCCTGCTCGCTTTCGGGCTCGACGATGACATCGTAGGTTTCGGCAACGGCGATGCGGAACTCGTCGACCGCGACGGGTTTGACATGCTGCCCATCCGCCGCGACAACCGTCATCTTCAGGCCGGGAATTCGCACATCGAAATACGTCATGGCCGAGCCATTGATGAAGCGCAGGCGGATTTTCTCGCCCGGCTTGAACACGCCCGTCCAGTTACCGTCCGGGGCCTGGCCGTTCATCAGGTAGGTGTAGGTGTAACCGCTCACGTCAGCGAGATCGGTGGGGCTCATTTTCATCTCGGCCCACATCTTGCGGTCGGCTACCGCGGCGGACCAGCCCATTTCGCTCACATCGTTGACGAAATCGCCCACCGTGCGCTTGTGGTAGTTGTAGTAGTCAGACTGCTTCTTGAGCTTGGACAGCACCCGTGCAGGGTCTTCATCCGTCCAGTCGCTGAGCATGACCACATAGTCCCGGTCATAGGTGAACGGCTCAGGTTCTTTCGCGTCGATGACCAGGGCACCATACACCCCGACCTGCTCCTGGAAACCGGAGTGGCTGTGGTACCAGTAGGTGCCGTTCTGCTGGACCTTGAACTTGTACTCATACATGCCGTCTGGGGCGATGCCATGGAAGCTCAGGCCCGGCACGCCGTCCATGTTCGCCGGCAGGATGATGCCGTGCCAGTGGATGGAGGTGTCCTGCTGCAAGCGGTTGCGCACACGCAGCGTGACGGTATCGCCTTCGCGCCAGCGCAGGATGGGCCCGGGAATGGAGCCGTTGATGGCCATCGCTGTACGTGCAGTGCCGGTAATGTTGACCGGCAGCTCACCGATGTAGAGGTCGAAGTCGGTGCCGCTCAGCACATTCGGTTGGCCGGGGCTGGTCACGGCCCAGACCGGCGCGCGCCACATGCCCAGCCCGCCAAGCAGTCCGGTAGCGGCCAGGCCTTTGACGAAGGAGCGTCTGGTGGTTTTGCTTTGCATGCCGTTGCGTCCAGTCAGTCGAAAAGTTGCTGGTATTCAGGCGGTTGAACGCCCCAGCCCGTGGGGCGAGAAGCCCCACAATCTTCCCTAACGCTAGCGGACCTGCGCTGTCAGCTGGCTGAGCTTCAGATTACTTTTCTGTCAGCTTGCGGTGGGTCAAATTCAGTAAGCGCGCCGCGTACTCTGTGGGAGCGGGTTCACCCGCGAAGAATGCGACGCGGTGTATGGCACCGGCTTTGCCGGTGTTCGCGGGTAAACCCGCTCCCACAAGGCTCTGCGAAATCTTTGGGTTATGTATTCTGTGGGAGCGGGCGTGCCCGCGAAGGGCTGCAAAGCAGCCCTATCAAGCGGCTCTTTGGCCTGGCCGCTACTCGATGCGCAGCGCCGCCACCGGATGCAAGCGGGCCGCCCGCACGGCCGGGGCCAGGCCGGCAAGAATGCCGAGCACCGCCGCCAGCAGCAGCGCCAGCAGCAGAAACAGCGGTTGCAGCGCCAAGGGCAGGCTCGGCATGGCCAGGTGCAGTAGCCCCAGCAGCATGCCCATCAACAGCAGGCCAAGCAGGCCACCGGCCAGGGACAGCAGCGTCGCTTCAGCGAGAAACAACCCAAGTACCTGCCGCGGACTGGCGCCAATCGCCCGCAACAGGCCGATTTCCGCCGTGCGCTCGCCCACAGTGGTCGTCATGATGGTGAGAATGCCGACGGCGCCGACCAGCAGCGAAATGCCCCCCAAGGCACCAATGGCCAGGCTCAGGGTGCCGAGAACGCGGTTGAAGCTGCGCAGCATGTCGTCCTGGGTGGTCAGGCTGAAGTCCTCCGCACCGTGTCGTTCGCCGAGCACCTCGCGAATCTGCCGGCTCAATGCCCGGGAAGTGGTACCTGCGCCAAACACCACATGGGCTTTGACCACCCCGGTGCGGTTGAACAGGCTTTCCGCCCAGTCCACCGGGATGTAGGCGATATCGTCGAGGTTGAAACCGAGCAACTGGCCTTTCTCCGCCATCACGCCGATCACCCGGAAACGCACGCCGCCGACGCGGATCAGCTCACCCAGCGGGTTGCGCGCCCCAAACAGCTCGGTACGCAGCTGATGGCCGAGCACCACATAGGGCGGCGAACGGCCGTCACGGGCCGGGGGCAGGAACTCGCCCAGGCTCAGTTGCATGCGCCAGGCCTGCGCCATCTGATGGCCGCCACCGAGAATGTCGCTGCGCCGGCTCAGTTGACCGAACTGGATATTCCCGCTGCCCTGAATGATCGGCACCGCCGCCTCGACATGCGGCAAGCGCCGCAGGGCGTCGGTGTCACTGATGGTTAGTGGGCGCACGTTGCCAAGCAGGCCGCCGAGGCCGCTGGTCTGGGTCTTGCCCGGGCGTACGGTGATGATCCGCGTACCAAACTGCGAGAAGTTCTCCAGCACATAGCCGCGCACGCCTTCGCCTATGGCCGTGAGCAGCGCCACGGCGGCTATGCCGATCGCTACCCCGAGCAGGGTCAGCAGGCTGCGCAGCGGGCGGCAGGTCAGCGCCGAGCTGGTCAGCCGGAAACCATCTTGCCAGCGCATCAGTGCGCCCCCGGCGGGCGTAGCGCCGCCACCGGCTCCAGCGCCGAGGCCCGAGCGGCCGGCAGCCAGGCGAACAACAGCGCCGTGCCGAGTGCCAGCAGCACTGCGCCAGCCCGCGCCCACCAGGGGGCATAGAGCGGCAGATGGAACGCCAGGCGCCCCAGCCAGAGCAAGGTTTCGGCCAGCAGCAGCCCTGCCAGTGCCCCTGTCAGGGCCAGCAGCGCCGCCTCACCGAGGAACAGCAGGCGCAGCTGTGCCGCCGTCACGCCTATGGCTTTGAGCAGGCCGATCTCGGCGCTGCGCTGGCTTACTGCAATCCAGGTCACGTTCATGATCAGGATGCCTGCCACCAGCAGGCTGATCGCGGCAATGCCGGCCACCGCCAGGGTCAGCACCGCGAGTATCTGGTCGAAGGCGCTGAGCAGGCTGTCCTGGCTGACCAGGGTGACGTCCTCCTCACCCTCGTGGCGCTCCTTGAGCGCGGCGAGTATCAGCTGCTTGCTACGGTCGAGAAAGCTCGGACCATGCACCTCGACAAACACCCGCGACAACCCCTCGCTATTGAACAAGGCCTGGGCGCTGGCCACCGGGATGATCAACATCTCGGCGAAATCCATCCCCAGCGATTCGCCCCGCTCACCGAGAATGCCGACCACCCGGAAGCGCCGGTCGCCAGCGCGCAACCATTCACCCAAGGCCGGGCGAGCCCCGAACAGCTCGCGCCGGAGTTTGCCGCCGATCACGCAGACGGCCTCGGCCTGTTCAGGGTCCAGCGTCGGCAGGGGTTGGCCCTGGACGACCGCCAGTTGGCGAATGGCGAAGAAGTCCCGGGTGGTGCCCAGCGTCAGCACTTCACGATTGCGGTTGCCGACTATCACCTCCATCTGCCCGGCCTGCTGCGGCGCGACCCGGCGGATGCCCGGCAACCGGGTGATGGCCTGGACATCCTGCAAGGTCAACTCGTGTGGCGTCAGCCCGGTGAGCGGCGGCATTCGCCCGGTGGTTTCCTTGCGCCCCGGGAAAACGATGAGGATGTCGCGCCCGAGCAGCGAGAACTCGTTCAGGACGAAGGCCCGCGCCCCCGCGCCAAGACCGGTGAGCAGGTTGACCGCGACCACCCCGATAGCGATGGCCAGCAGTAGCATCAGGCTGCGCGAGCGATGCCCACGCAAGGCACCTAGCCAGAAGCCCAGGGCATCGGCAGCGCGCATCAGGCCAGCGCCCACTGCGGCGCAATACTGTGGATCCGCCCGTCACGCATGTGCAGCTGGCGCTGTGCACGGGCGCCCAGGCTGGCATCGTGGGTCACCACTATCAGGGTCAGACCCTCGCCGTTGAGCTCCTCCAGCAGGCTGAAGACCTCTGCGCCGGCCTGGCTATCGAGATTGCCGGTGGGTTCGTCGGCCAACAGCAGCGCCGGTTGCATGACCATCGCCCGGGCGATCGCCACGCGCTGGCGCTGGCCACCGGACAGCTCGGCCGGGCGGTGGGCAATGCGCTCGCCCAGCCCCAGGCGTGCCACCAATTGGCTGCTGCGCTTGCGCCGTTGTGCCGCACCAATGCCGGCGAGGACCATCGGCAGCTCGATGTTTTCCAGCACCGTCAGCCGTGCGATCAGGTGGTAGGACTGGAACACGAAACCTATCAGCCGGCTGCGCAACTGGGCGCGGCGCGCCTCGCTCAGCGCCGCCGTGGCCTCGCCCTGCAGCCAGTATTCGCCGGCGCTCGGCGCGTCGAGCAGGCCGAGGATGTTCAGCAAGGTCGACTTGCCCGAGCCCGACGGGCCCATCACCGCCATGTAGTCACCGGCGGCGATGTCCAGGTCCAGGCCATCCAGCCCCATCACCTGCTGCTCGCCCAACTGGAAGCTGCGGCTGCCGCCGCGCAGGCGGATCATTTCTCGGTCTCCGCGGCATCCACCGGGATCACCGCCACGGTATCCTTGAGCCCTTCCTGCTCGTGGCTGGCGACTATGCGTGCGTCCTCGTCCAGTCCTGCAAGCACCTCTGTCCAGCGCCAGTTGCTCAGCCCGGTTTGCACCTGCACCTCGCGCAACACCCGGGCGCTCGGGTCATATCGCAGCACGCGCTGCCCCTCCAGCAGGGTCTCGGTGGGGATGCGCAAGGCGCCCGCGTGCTGCTCCAGGAGGATCTCGACATCGGCGCTATAGCCGGTGAGCAGGGCCAGGTCTGCCGGCGGCTGGTCGAAGCGCACCTCGACATCGACGGTGCGCGCCTGCTTCTCCAGTTCGCGCACATAGGGCGCGATGCGGCTGACGCGGCCGGTGAAATGCTGACCACGGAAGGCATCCAGGCTGATCCGTACGGCGGTTCCCGGGTGAACCCGGGCAGCGTCCACCTCATCGATCGGTGCCTCTACAAACAGGCAGCTGTCGTCGATCAGGTCGACTGCCGGCGGCGTGGGAATACCTGGCGGCGAAGGGGTGACGAACTCGCCGAGTTCGCCGTTGATTTCCGCAACGATGCCGGCGAATGGTGCACGCAGGGTTGTCTGTTCCAGCAGTGAACGCTGCAGCTGCAGGCTGGCGTCGGCCTCGCGGATCAGCACGGCACTGGCACTGCACATCAGCTTCGCCAGGTTGGCCTTGGTCGCCGCCTGATCGAGGCGGTCGGCGGCAATCAACTTGCGGTCGGCCAACTGGCCGAGGCGATCAAGGTCGCGCCGGTCCAGCAGAGCTTGCTGGCAGCGCTGTTCGCGGGTGTTGCGCTGGGCCTCCAGCCGCGCCTCGGCTTCCTGCAGCCTGGCCTGTTGCTCGTCCTGCCGCAGGCGCATGAGCACCTGACCCGGCTGGACCCGCTGGCCCTCGCTGACCAGCAACTCGGCAACCTGGCCGCCGACATTGAAGGACAGGTGCGAGCGTCGACAGGACTTCAGCGTACCCGCGCGCGTGTTGGCCACCACCGTCTCCACCGGCCCCCGCTCAACTTCCAGCAGCCTGACCGGCACCGGCTGCGGTCGACTCAACCAGCCGCCCAACACCACGAGACAAGCCAGGATCGACGAGCCAATCAATAATTTGCGCATGGACTACACCTCCTCCCATATGGCTTGAGCCTAGATCAGGAGGGTGAAAGCTCCACGCGAAACGTCATTTATCCGACGATTTTCGGATGAGCGTTAGTGTAGTGTCAGATAAATGGCGAATGAGATTTTTTTCGCTCACGCAGCGGCGATTCCCCGGCGATGGAGAGGCTGGAGAAGGTTTCAGAGGATGAGAATGGCAGGCATTAAAAAGCCGGCTTGTGGCCGGCTTCTCGGGGACGCTTCCGACTAATTTATGGTAAGCCGCAATCGCCTTAACTGTGTGGCCATCAAGGGCCTGAAAGAGATGGCAGATGCCCGTGTGGGATATCGCCGAGCCCTCTGGACCGCGGCTCGCGCCGGTCGGGGGCTGAATGTGCGGCGTAGCATACAAGGGCGCGCGCAGGATGCCCAGCAAAAAATGGCACAGGTTGTTTCAGTCGGGCCGTTGCTGGCGGAAATGCGACCAGTGGAACACCCAGCCCAGAATCTCCAGCCCTTGTGTCTGGCGCTGGGCGGTGGTGTAGCGTTCGACCGCATAGTTGCGCCGATCATGGCTGTGCAGGTACAGGGTGCCGTGCTGGCCGAGGCTGAGGTTGTTCACCCTGAGCACGCCGTTGTGCAGCAGGGCATAGGTTTCGCCCTCGAACACCTGGGTCATGCCCAGGTCGATGGCCAGGGTGGCCTGCAGCGGAATCAGCGGTGTCATGTTGCTGGCGGGCATCGCCAGGCAGATGGCGTTGTCGGCATGCACTCCCAACTCTTTCAGGGCTTTTGCGGGCAGGCACAGGTGCTTGCCCGCCACGGGTGACAGCAGGCCGTTGTGCAGTTCGTAAAAGGGCACCTTCAGTGCCCGGCCGCCTTGCGCCGACAGCGGCGTGCGCGGGTTGGCAGGCGCCGGCCCTGGCGGGCAGCTGCGCAGGATCGGGTTGTGGTGTTTGGGGCCTTCGCCCGTGCGCAACCAGCGACGATGCACGCAGAACAGGTCGGCCATTTCGTCCAGCCGGGCCAAAGGCACGCCGCGCTTGAGCCAGTTGTTGACGTGCTGGGGGGTGACGCTGCGCTGGGCGGCGAAATCGGAAGAGGTCAGGCCACATTCGTGGAGGAGGGCTTTGAGTCGGTCGCCGGATGTGTTCATGGCGGCGAGTGTAGCGGCGGGGTGCCAGCAAGGATATGAACCGGATGTTGATGGGGCTTGTGTGAAAAGCGCCTGTTTGTAGGGCGTTGGAGTAGGACTGTGTAGGATTTATTACCGCATCGAGCAGCGGCGCGATTTCTGTGGGGATGGTCTGTGTGCGGTCTGTGGGAGCGGCCTTGCGTCGCGATCGGGCGCGCAGCGGCCGCAAATCAGGCAACGCGGTTTTTCAGGTAAATCGTGCGGGATGTATTGGGGGGCCGCTTCGCGCCCCATCGCGACGCAAGGCCGCTCCCACAGGCCGCCAACCCACAGGCCGTCTTCACAACGGGTGGCGAAGGCCAGCCATCCATCAGGCAAAAAAAACCCCGCCGAGGCGGGGTTCTTCATGCAACCGGCATCAGCCCTTGTAGGCGGCAACCGATTTGGTGATCGCGGCACGGGCGGCGTCAGCGCCTTCCCAGCCTTCGATCTTGACCCACTTGCCCTTCTCGAGATCTTTGTAGTTGGCAAAGAAGTGCTCGATCTGCTGGATCAGCAGGGCTGGCAGGTCGGTGTATTCCTTCACATCGACGTACAGCTGCGACAGCTTGTCGTGAGGAACAGCGATGACCTTGGCGTCGCCGCCGCCGTCGTCGGTCATGTTCAGCACGCCGACCGGACGGGCGCGGATAACCGAACCTGGGGCTACCGGGTAAGGGGTAACGACCAGCACGTCCAGCGGATCACCGTCATCGGCCAGGGTGTTCGGGATGAAGCCGTAGTTGGCTGGGTAGAACATCGGGGTAGCCATGAAACGGTCGACGAACAGGGTATCGCTGTCCTTGTCGATCTCGTATTTGATCGGCGCGTGGTTGGCCGGGATCTCGATGGCGACGTAGATGTCGTTCGGCAGGTCTTTGCCCGCCGGAATCTTGCTGTAGCTCATTGGGCAGTGCCCCCGTGTTTGACCAAAAAAGTGGCGGCGATTATAGGCACATTCTGCATGGGCATGCCACGCCTGGCCTGATGTGCGGCCCCGTCAGGCGTGGCTTTCGCGGTATTCCGGGTGTTCGGCCTGCAGCCGGCACAGGCGCGCCAGTGGGTCCTGGCGGTAGAACAGCGACAACTGGCGGTAGACCTGTGGATAAGCCTGTTGCAGCAGGTCGGGAGCACTAAAGAAGTACTCGCTGGTGACGGCAAAGAACTCCGCGGGGTTCTCCGCGGCATACGGGTCGATGGCGGTTTCGGCGTCGGGGTTGGCGTCCAGCTGGCGGTTGAGGTCGTCATAGGCCTGTTGCATGGCAGTTGCCCATTCATCCACGGGCATGCCGCTGTGCAGCGGCGGCAGGCCGTTGGCATCGCCATTGAGCATGTCGAGCTTGTGCGCCAGTTCATGGATGACCAGGTTGTAGGCCTCCCAGCCACCGCTTGCCAGCACGCCGTTCCAGGCGAGGATGATCGGGCCCTGCTGCCAGGCCTCGCCGCTGTGCTCGCCGTCCCACACGTGCTCAACGCCACTGGCATCGCGGTGGCGCTGGGGGCTCTTGAAGTCGTCGGGGTAGAGGATGATTTCGTGGAAACCCTGGTACCAGTTCAGCTCGCCCAGGTGCAGCAGCGGCAACTGCGCCTGGGCCGCCAGCAACAGGCGCTGCTCGTCATCCGGTTCGACGCCGGGCAGGCAGGTGAGGTGCTTGTCGAGCAGGAACAGGATGCAGGCTTCACGCAGCCAGCGATCTTCTTCGTCCGTGATGCCATCCAGCATCGGCAGGCGCTCGCGCACGGCCTGCCATTGCTGGGGGGTGATGGGGTAGCGCGCCAGGGTGCGCTTGCGCCGCCAGGCGCTGAACGACCACATCGGCAGGTTTCAGTGGGCCTTGGCCGTGCGGCCCAGGCGGCCACGCAGCAGGCCGAGGATCATCGGCACCAGCGACAGGATGATGATGCCCACCACCATCAGCGACAGGTGCTGCTTGATGAATGGCACGTTGCCGAAGAAGTAGCCCAGGGTCACCAGGCCGCCTACCCACAGCAGCGAACCGGCGACGCTGAAACCGAGGAAGCGCGGGTAGTGCATGTGGGCGATGCCGGCGACGAACGGTGCAAAGGTGCGCAGGATGGGCAGGAAGCGCGCCATGGTCACGGTCTTGCCGCCGTGGCGTTCATAGAAGTCGTGGGTACGCTGCAGGTAGTCGCGACGGAAGATCTTCGAGTTGGGGTTGTTGAACAACCGCTCGCCGGCCGTGCGGCCAATCACGTAGTTGGTGCTGTCGCCGAGGATCGCGGCGGCCATCAGCAGGCCGGCCAGCAGCAACGGGTCCATGCCGCCACCGGCGGCTACGGCGCCGGCAATGAACAGCAGCGAATCACCGGGCAGGAAGGGCATGACCACCAGCCCGGTTTCACAGAAGATCACGGTGAAGAGGATGGCGTAGATCCAGGGACCGTAGTTGGTGACCAGCAGATCGAGGTAGGCATCGAGATGCAGGATAAGGTCCAGCGGGTTGAAATCCATGTACAGCACCTGTGTTCTTGGGCGTAGGCTCGGTTACCTGGGGATGGGTAAATTTTCACACATGACAGGTGGGCCATTATACGGCTAAGTCAGGAACATGCCCGGGGAGTTTGTAGCGGGGGGTTACGACAGGGGGGTATTCCTGTACCGGCCTCTTCGCGGGTAAACCCGCTCCCACAGGTACAGCACCGACTTCAGATGCGCCGCTATGCCTGTGGGAGCGGGTTTACCCGCGAAGAGGCCAGCACAGTCAATCCTGGCTGATCGGCAGGATATAGCTCTTGAACTCGTTATCCTCACGAAACCCGATGGATTCGTAAGTCTTGTGCGCTACCTCATTGTCCGCACTGGTCGACACCCGCATGCGCACGGCGTTGGTTTCCTTGGCCATTTTCTTCGCCTCGCGCATCAGGTGGTCGGCCACCAGCATGCGCCGCGAGTCCTCGGCCACATAGATATCGTTGAGAATCCATACCCGCTTCAACGACAGCGATGAGTAGCTTGGGTACAGCTGGCAGAATCCCAGCAGTTTGCCGTCGTCATCATCGGGTAGCGCCAGGTAGATCACCGACTCATCCCGCTTCAGGCGCTTTTCCAGGAAACTGCGCGAGCTGTCAGGGTAGGGTAGCTGCCCATAGAACTCACGGTATTTGACGAACATCGGCGTGAGCAGGTCGAGGTGTTCCAGGGTTGCCTTGATGATGCGCATGTGCGGCCCTCAGAGTCCATTAGGGGAAACAGCGGATTGCCATCAGCCTTCAAGGGCATGCTGCCCAATGCGCGGTGCAAGTGCAATCCGCCTTCCGTGACATGTTTTTTACCCTTTGCCGAGCAGGAAGTTACCTTTCTGGCCGGTGCTGTGTTCACTCTCCAGGCTATGGACCTCGGCTTCGTCCTTCAGATTCACCCCGGAAAGCTGGCGCCGGCAGGCTTCGCGCATCAAGTACAGCAAGCGGTGCGCCGCCATGCCATAACTCAGGCCCTCCAGGCGGATGTTGGAAATGCAGTTGCGGTAGGCATCGGTCAGGCCGACCTTCGGTGCATAGGTGAAGTACAAGCCAAGGCTGTCGGGCGAGCTGAGCCCCGGGCGTTCGCCGATCAGCATCACCGTCATCCGTGCGCCCAGCAGCTCACCAACCTCGTCGGCCACTGCCACGCGGCCCTGCTGCACCAGCACCACCGGGGCGCTGGTCCAGCCGTCGGCGGCGGCCTGTTCCTCGAAGCGCGCCAGGAACGGCAGGGTGTGGCGGTGCACGGCCAGTGCCGACAGGCCGTCAGCGACGACGATGGCCAGGTCGACCCCGCCGGGGTTGGCCTGGGCGTGCTGGCGCAGCGCGGCAACCGAATCTTCGTTCAGCCGTCGCCCCAGGTCCGGGCGTTGCAGGTACTGGTTACGGTCGCTGGCGGCGCTGTGCAGCACCAGGCTTTCGCGCCCGCGGTCACTCAGCTGGGTAGCCAGGCCGGCATGGTCGAAGGCCAGGTGCACGGCATCGCGGGCCTGGGCGTGGGCAAACTGGAAGTCCAGCTGCGCACCGGTCGGCAGGCTGGTGCCGGTGCGGCCCAGGGCTATGCGCGCCGGGGTCAGGTTGCGCAGGGCCAGCCAAGGGTTGTCGGGGGTAGGCGTGCGGTGGTCCATGGTCATCCCTATGCAAGCTGTGCCAAGGCCTGGCGGAAGGCCGGCGGCAGGTTGTCACCAAAGCGCACCCGGCCATCGGCCTGGGTGAAGATGCCGGTGCGGGCCAGCCATGCCTCGAACTCCGGCCCGGGCTTCAGGCCCAGGGTCTGGCGCGCGTACAGCGCGTCGTGGAACGAGGTGGTCTGGTAGTTGAGCATGATGTCGTCGGAGCCGGGGATGCCCATGATGAAGTTGATCCCGGCCACGCCCAGCAGGGTCAGCAGGGTGTCCATGTCGTCCTGGTCGGCTTCGGCGTGGTTGGTGTAGCAGATGTCGCAACCCATCGGCACTCCCAGCAGCTTGCCGCAGAAGTGGTCTTCGAGGCCGGCGCGGATGATCTGCTTGCCGTTGTACAGGTACTCCGGGCCGATGAAGCCGACCACGGTGTTGACCAGGAACGGCTTGAAGTGGCGGGCCACGGCATAGGCGCGGGTTTCACAGGTCTGCTGGTCGACGCCGTGGTGGGCGTTGGCCGACAGCGCGCTGCCCTGGCCGGTTTCGAAGTACATCAGGTTCTGCCCGAGGGTGCCGCGTTTCAGCGAAAGGCCCGCTTCGTAGCCTTCCTGCAGCACGTTCAGGTTGATGCCGAACCCGGCGTTGGCCGCCTCGGTGCCGGCGATGGACTGGAACACCAGGTCCAGTGGCACGCCACGGTTGATCGCCTCGATCGAGGTGGTGACGTGGGTCAGCACGCAGGCCTGGGTGGGGATGTCGTAGCGCTGGATGATGGCGTCGAGCATTTCCAGCAGGGCGCAGATCGAGGCGATGCTGTCGGTGGCCGGGTTGATGCCGATCATGGCGTCGCCGTTACCGTACAGCAGGCCGTCGAGAATGCTGGCGGCGATGCCGGCCGGCTCGTCGGTGGGGTGGTTGGGCTGCAGCCGGGTCGACAGGCGCCCGCGCAGGCCCATGGTGCCACGGAACCGGGTGACCACGCGGATCTTCTGTGCCACCAGCACCAGGTCCTGCACGCGCATGATCTTCGACACCGCGGCGGCCATTTCCGGCGTCAGCCCGGGTGCCAGGTTGCGCAGGCTGTCCTCGTTGGCCTCTTCGCTCAGCAGCCAGTCGCGCAGGCCACCCACGGTCAGGTGGCTGACCGGGGCAAAGGCTTGGGCATCGTGGGTGTCGATGATCAGGCGTGTTACCTCATCATCTTCGTAAGGGATCAGCGCTTCGTTGAGGAAATGGGTCAGCGGGATATTGGCCAGGGCCATCTGCGCGGCGACCCGTTCGCCGTCGTTGCTGGCCGCGACGCCCGCCAGGTAGTCCCCCGAGCGGGCGGGGCTGGCCTTGGCCATCACTTCCTTGAGGCTGTCGAAGCGGTAGACCAGGTGGCCGACCGTGTGTACGAAACTTGCCATACAGACTCTCCAGAGCCGCGGGTTGCCCCGCGGCGGGTGGCGGCGATCAGTGCAAGGCCTCTTCGGCCTTCTGGATCGCGGCGAATTCCTCTTCCGGTGTACCCGCGACCAGGTGGTGGCGGCTGTAGAAAGCAAAGTAGGCAATTAATACCGCATAGATCACTGCGGCGCCAATCACCACCCGTGGGTCGACCAGGAAACCGGCGACCACGGCGATGCAGGCCAGTACCAGTGCCAGGCCCGAGGTGAAGATGCCACCGGGGGTGCGGTATGGGCGCTCCATCTTCGGCCGGCGGATGCGCAGGGTGATGTGCGCGGCCATCATCAGCACGTACGACAGGGTAGCGCCGAACACCGCCACCAGGATCAGCAGGTCACCCTGGCCGGTCAGCGACAGGGCAAAGCCGATGATCCCGGGGATGATCAAGGCCAGTACCGGGGCCTTGCTCTTGTTGGTTTCCGACAGTTTGCGCGGCAGGTAGCCGGCGCGGGACAGGGCGAAGATCTGCCGGGAGTAGGCGTAGATGATCGAGAAGAAGCTGGCGATCAGCCCGGCCAGGCCGACCAGGTTTACGAAGCCGCCCATCCAGGTGCTGCCGCCGTAGGCTTTGGACAAGGCTTCTACCAGCGGGTTGCCGGACGCTTTCAGTGCTTCGGAGCCTGCGCCGCCGGGGCCGACCACCAGGATCAGCAGGGCGAAGGCCAGCAGCACCAGCATGGCGCCGATCAGGCCGCGTGGCAGGTCACGCTTGGGGTTCTTGGTTTCTTCGGCAGCCAGCGGCACGCCCTCTACGGCGAGGAAGAACCAGATGGCATAGGGGATGGCCGCCCACACGCCGACATAGCCGAACGGCAGGAAGCTGCTGGCGCCCACGGCGTCCGTTTTGGCGATGTCGAACAGGTTGGCTGCATCAAAATGGGGCACCATGCTCACCAGGAACACGGCCAGGGCGATGGCGGCGATGGCGGTGATGATGAACATCAGCTTCAACGCCTCACCCACGCCAAAGATGTGGATGCCGATGAACACGATGTAGAACGCCAGGTAGATCATCCAGCCGCCGATGCCGAACAGTGACTGGCAGTAGGCGCCGATGAACACCGCGATGGCGGCGGGGGCGATGGCGTACTCGATGAGGATCGCCGTCCCGGTGAGGAAGCCGCCCCAGGGGCCGAAGGCACTGCGGGCAAAGCCGTAGCCGCCGCCTGCGGTGGGAATCATCGACGACAGTTCGGCCAGCGAGAAGCACATGCACAGGTACATGGTGGCCATCAGCAGGGTGGCGAGGAACATGCCGCCCCAGCCGCCCTGGGCCAGGCCGAAGTTCCAGCCGGCATAGTCGCCGGAGATGACGTAGGCCACGCCCAGGCCGACCAGCAGGACCCAGCCGGCGGCGCCTTTTTTCAGTTCACGTTGCTGGAAATAGTCCGAGCCGACTTTTTCGAAGTCGACGGAAGAGCCTGCCGGCGAGCCGGCGGAATGATCGCTTGGCATAGATTCACCTGTTGTTTTTCTTGGTGGCCGGACGGGTTCCGGGCCGATGGTGATGGGTACTGCAGGAAGCGAGCCAGAGGCTTTAGGGCCGCTTTGCGGCCCATCGCGACACAAGGCCGCTCCTACAAGAGGACGCGGTTTCTGTAGGAGCGGCCTTGTGTCGCGATGGGCTGCGCAGCAGCCCCAAATGCGCCGGTTTAGAAGAAGCCCAACGGATTGATGTCGTAGCTCACCAGCAGGTTCTTGGTCTGCTGATAGTGGTCGAGCATCATCTTGTGGGTCTCACGCCCGACCCCCGACTTCTTGTAGCCACCGAACGCGGCATGCGCCGGGTACAGGTGGTAGCAGTTGGTCCACACGCGGCCAGCCTTGATCCCACGGCCCATGCGGTAGGCACGGTTGATGTCGCGGGTCCACACGCCGGCACCCAGGCCGAACTCGGTGTCGTTGGCGATCGCCAGGGCTTCGGCTTCGTCCTTGAAGGTGGTGACGCTGACCACCGGGCCGAAGATTTCTTCCTGGAACACGCGCATCTTGTTGTTGCCCTTGAGCAGGGTCGGCTGGATGTAGTAACCGGTGGCCAGCGAGCCTTCCAGTTTCTCGACCTTGCCGCCGGTCAGCAACTCGGCGCCTTCCTTCTGGGCGATGTCGAGGTACGACAGGATCTTCTCGAACTGCTGTTGCGAGGCCTGGGCGCCGACCATGGTGTCGGTGTCCAGCGGGTCGCCGCGCTTGATCTGCAGCACCTTCTTCATCACCACTTCCATGAACTGCGGGTAGATCGACTCCTGTACCAGTGCCCGTGACGGGCAGGTGCATACCTCGCCCTGGTTGAAGAACGCCAGCACCATGCCTTCGGCCGCCTTCTCGATGAAGCTTGGCTCGGCTTGCATGATGTCTTCGAAATACACGTTCGGCGACTTGCCGCCCAGTTCGACGGTGGACGGGATGATGTTCTCGGCGGCACATTTCATGATGTGCGAGCCGACCGGGGTCGAGCCGGTGAAGGCGATCTTGGCGATGCGCTTGCTGGTGGCCAGTGCTTCACCGGCTTCGCGGCCAAAGCCTTGCACCACGTTGAGCACGCCTTTTGGCAGCAGGTCACCGATCACTTCCAGCAGCACGGTGATGCCCAGCGGGGTCTGTTCGGCCGGCTTGAGCACCACGCAGTTGCCGGCGGCCAGTGCCGGGGCGAGCTTCCAGGCGGCCATCAGGATCGGGAAGTTCCACGGGATGATCTGCCCGACCACGCCCAGTGGCTCATGGATGTGGTAGGCCACGGTGCCTTCGTTGATTTCCGCGGCGCCGCCTTCCTGGGCGCGGATGCAGCCAGCGAAGTAGCGGAAGTGGTCGACCGCCAGCGGAATGTCGGCATTGAGGGTTTCGCGGATCGGCTTGCCGTTGTCCCAGGTTTCGGTAATGGCCAGCAGTTCGAGGTTCTGCTCGATACGGTCGGCGATCTTCAGCAGAACGTTGGAGCGGTCCTGCACTGAAGTGCGGCCCCAGGCGTCGGCCGCAGCGTGGGCGGCATCCAGGGCTTTATCGATGTCTTCGGCAGTGGAGCGAGGGAATTCAGCGATCAGCTTGCCATTCACCGGGGAGGTATTTTCGAAGTACTGCCCCTTTACCGGAGGAACGAACTCACCACCGATGTAGTTGCCGTAGCGGCTCTTGAAGGAAACCTTCGCGCCTTCGGTACCGGGATGTGCGTAACGCATGGTGTGTCTCCTGGCTATTGTGTTTGTTAGGGAGTTGGAAAGCGTAGAGCAAAGGTTGGGCCAGCGTTTCGGGCACCAAGAAAATCAATGACTTGGCTCGGTTATCGGTGCCTGGCCCACGGTCGCTGTGCCAGCGCCGGTACGCGCGGGGGTGACACTTTGTGCCATTTGCGACACGTAACCGGAGGGTGCATTGCAAAGCCTTCCCGGGTGGAGGATGCTGGCGGGACTCTCTATCTGCGGAGAACTACAACAATGCAGAGCAATCATTTCAGTCGCCATGCCCAGCAAGTCCATACCGTCGCCCATGGTGGGGTCGGGGAGGGCGGCAGTGACCCGTCCATCGCCCGCTCCTGGCTGCGCTGCCTGGAGGACTACCACCTCGACCCGTCGGTGATCGAGGCCCCGGTGGTGCTCGAGCATGGGCGCCTGCTGGAAAGCCGCGAGCGCCTGCGCCAGGTGCTGCAGATTGCCGACCATGAAATGAACAGCCTGCACCAGCAGCTTTCGGGGGCCGGCCATGCGGTGCTGCTGACCGATGCCCGTGGGGTGATCCTGAATTGCGTCAGCGCGCCGACCGAGCGGCGCAGCTTCGAGCGCGCCGGCCTGTGGTTGGGCGCTGACTGGAGCGAGGCGCGCGAGGGTACCAACGGCATCGGCACCTGCCTGGTCGAGCGCCAAGCGCTGACCATTCACCAGAACGAGCACTTCCGTGGTCGCCACACCGGCCTGACCTGCTCGGCCAGCCCGGTGTTCGACCCGCATGGCGAGTTGCTGGCAGTGCTGGATGTGTCTTCGGCGCGGCCCGACGTTTCCCGCCAGAGCCAGTTCCACACCATGGCCCTGGTCAACCTGTCGGCGAAGATGATCGAAAGCTGCTACTTCCTGCGCCATTTCGAACAGCAATGGCTGCTGCGTTTTCACCTGCAGGCCGAGTCGGTCGGCCTGTTCAGCGAAGGCCTGCTGGCGTTCGACGGTGACGGGCGCATCTGCGCCGCCAACCAGAGCGCGCTGAACCTGCTGGGCACGGTGCGTGGTGGCGTGCTGGGCAAACCGCTGGAACGTTTTTTCGCTTGCAGCCACGACGAACTGTTCAGCCGCGCCACGCCCGGTGGCAGTACGGCCTGGCCGCTGCATACCCTGGACGGGCGCCAGGTGTTCGCCAGCCTGCGTGGCCAGGCGCGCGCACCGGTGTGGTCGGTGCCGGCCGCCCAGCCGCGACCCGCACGGGAAGTGGAACCGCTTATCTGCCTGCTCGACCCGGCCTTGCAGAACGACTTCCGCCGTAGCGTGCGGGTGTTCGAGCGCGATGTGCCGCTGTTGCTGCGCGGCGAGACCGGCTGTGGCAAGGAGGCCTTTGCCCAGGCCGTGCACCAGGCCAGCGAGCGGCGCGGCAAGCCGTTCGTCGCCATCAACTGCGCCTCGATCCCGGAGAGCCTGATCGAGAGCGAACTGTTCGGCTACCGCGGCGGCAGCTTTACCGGTGCGCGCAAGGAAGGCATGCGCGGCAAGCTGCTGCAGGCCGATGGCGGCACCTTGCTGCTGGACGAAATTGGCGACATGCCACTGGCCCTGCAAACTCGTCTGCTGCGCGTACTGGAGGAGCGCCAGGTGGTGCCGATCGGTGGCGAGCCGCAGGCGGTCGACGTACGCATTGTCAGCGCTACCCACCGAGACCTGCTGGAACGGGTGGAGCAGGGTAGTTTCCGCGAGGACCTGTATTACCGGCTTAATGGCCTGGAAGTGGCATTGCCTGCGGTGCGCGAGCGCAGTGACAAGGCGCAGTTGCTGGACTTTCTGCTGCGTCAGGAGGCGCAGGGAGAACCGATCGATATCGAGCCCAGGGCACGGCAGGCACTGCTCGACTTCGCCTGGCCGGGCAACGTGCGGCAGATGCGCAACGTGCTGCGTACCCTGGTGGCACTTTGCGAAGACTCCCGCATCATGTTCCCTGATCTCCCCGCCATTCTCCGCAACGGCACCGTCCCTGTAGGAGCGGCCTTGTGTCGCGAAAGGGCCGCAGAGCGGCCCCAGGGTCCCAGCCGCGCCGACCAATTTGCAGGGGCTGCTTCGCAGCCCGATCGCGACACAAGGCCGCTCCTACAGGATGCGGAGCGGCAAGCATTGTTGGAGACGCTAGAGGCAAAACACTGGCACCTCACCCGTGTCGCCGAGCACTTGGGCATCAGCCGCAATACCTTGTATCGAAAACTGCGCAAACACGGCATCACCAGGGCCGACTGAGCGAAACATCTGGTGCGATTTGTCGCGCCCTGGGCTACCCTGCCTCGATGTTTTGCGAGGTCGACCATGCATATTCACATTCTCGGTATTTGCGGCACTTTCATGGGCTCGCTGGCGGTGCTGGCCAAGGAACTTGGCCACCGCGTCACCGGCTCGGACGCCAACGTCTATCCCCCGATGAGCACCCAGCTCGAAGCCCAGGGCATCGAACTGACCCAAGGCTATGACCCGGCCCAGCTGGACCCGGCGCCAGACCTGGTGGTCATCGGCAACGCCATGTCGCGTGGCAACCCGGCGGTGGAATACGTGCTGAACAAGGGCCTGCCCTATGTTTCCGGCCCGCAGTGGCTGGCCGACCACGTGTTGCAGGGCCGCTGGGTGCTGGCCGTTGCCGGTACCCACGGCAAGACCACGACCAGCAGCATGCTGGCCTGGGTGCTGGAACATGCCGGCATGAGCCCGGGCTTCCTGATTGGCGGTGTGCCGCAGAACTTCTCGGTGTCGGCACGCCTGGGCGATACGCCGTTCTTCGTGGTTGAAGCCGATGAATACGACAGCGCCTTCTTCGACAAGCGCTCGAAGTTCGTCCACTACCACCCGCGCACGGCGATCCTCAACAACCTTGAGTTCGACCATGCGGACATCTTCCCCGACCTGGCCTCGATCGAGCGGCAGTTCCACCACCTGGTGCGCACCATCCCCAGCGAAGGCCTGGTCATCCACCCCACCACCGAGCTGGCGCTGGAGCGGGTGATCGGCATGGGTTGCTGGACCCCGGTGCAGACCACCGGCGAAGGTGGCCAGTGGCAAGCCCGTCTGCTCAGCCCCGACGGCTCGCGCTTCGAAGTGCTGTTCGACGGTGAGGCGCAGGGCGTGGTGGACTGGGCGCTGACTGGCCAGCACAACGTCGCCAACGCCCTGGCCACCCTGGCAGCGGCGCGCCATGTAGGCGTGGTGCCAGCCATGGGTATCGAAGGCCTGAGCGCCTTCAAGAGCGTCAAACGGCGCATGGAGAAGGTTGCCGAAGTGCAGGGCGTGACCATCTACGATGACTTCGCCCACCACCCGACCGCCATCGCCACCACCCTCGACGGCCTGCGCAAGCGCGTCGGCGAGGCCCCGGTGATCGCCGTGATCGAGCCGCGTTCCAACTCGATGAAGCTCGGTGCCCACCGTGACGGCCTGCCGGAAAGCGTCAACGACGCAGACCAGGTGATCTGGTACGCCCCGGCCAACCTTGGCTGGGACCTGGCTGCCACCGCCGCGCAATGCAAAGTGCCCAGCGTGGTGGCCGACAGCCTCGAAGCGATCATCGAGCGGGTCAAGGGTCAAGCTCGCCCAGGCACCCATGTGGTGATCATGAGCAACGGCGGCTTCGGCGGCCTGCACGGCAAGCTGGCCGAGGCACTGAAGTGAGCGGGCCGGAACGCATCACCCTGGCCATGACGGGCGCCTCTGGCGCCCAGTATGGCCTGCGCCTGCTCGACTGCCTGGTGCGTGAGGACCGCGAGGTGCACTTCCTGATCTCCAAGGCCGCGCAACTGGTGATGGCTACCGAGACGGACGTGGTGCTGCCGGCCAAGCCACAGGCGATGCAGGCCTTCCTCACCGAATATACCGGTGCTGCCGACGGGCAGATTCGCGTGTATGGCAAGGAGGACTGGATGTCGCCGGTGGCCTCGGGTTCCGGCGCCCCGGCGGCAATGGTGGTGGTGCCCTGTTCCACCGGCACCTTGTCGGCGATTGCCACCGGTGCCTGCAACAACCTGATCGAACGTGCTGCCGACGTTACCCTCAAGGAGCGTCGCCAGCTGATCCTGGTGCCGCGCGAAGCGCCGTTCTCCACCATCCACCTGGAGAACATGCTCAAGCTGTCGCAGATGGGCGCGGTGATCCTGCCGGCGGCGCCGGGCTTTTATCACCAGCCGCAGACCATCGACGACCTGGTCGACTTCGTGGTGGCGCGCATTCTCAACCTGCTGAACATTCCCCAGGACATGTTGCCGCGCTGGGGTGAGCACCACTTCGGGGTGGATGATTGAAGCGAGCGCTGGCGGGTTTGCTGGCGCTGGTGCTGCTTGGTGGCTGCGCCACGGTGCGCACGCTGGATGCCAACAAGCCCGGGGCACCGGTGGTGTATGCCGGTACCCGGTTGGACTTGTATGTGATCAATGGCGGGTGCTGCCCGCGGGATCGTTACGGGGCTGATGCGCCGGCGTATCCGGGGCTGGACCTGCCGGGGAGCATGTTGCTCGATACCTTGTTGCTGCCGTTGTCTTTGCTGACAGCGGCCGGTGTAGGCTTCCAGGCCACCGGCGGCCTGTAAGGGCCCTTTCGCGGGTAAACCCGCTCCCACAGGTACTGCACCAGGTCTGAAATCGATGCAAATCCTTGTGGGAGCGGGTTTACCCGCGAAGAGGCCCTGGCAGGTAAAGCCTAATTCTTGCCCAACCTGCGCAACTCATCCGACTCCACAATCCGCACCCCGTCCTCTTCCTCCAGCGCCAGCCGCCACAGCGCCCGGGCCAAGGTACAAGCCTCGATCCCCCGATACTTCCCGGGTATCAGCTTGGCAAACGGCGAAGCCAACTGTTCGCCGAGCCGCGGCTCGACCCGCTCGCCCAGCAGCAACGATGGCCGCACGATGGTCAGCTGCGGCCAATCCTGGGCCTTGAGCGCCTCTTCCATCTCGCCCTTGACCCGGTTGTAGAAAACCGACGATTTCGGGTCGGCGCCCAAGGCACTGACCACCAGCAGATGCCGTGCGCCCAACTCCCGGGCGCGCTTGCTGAACGCCACCACCATGTCCAGATCCACCGCGCGGAAGGCCGATTCGGAACCGGCCTGCTTCAGCGTGGTGCCCAGGCAGCAGTAGGCGATATCGACCCGCCCGGCCAGCTGTGGAAGGAACACCGCTGGGTCGCCTACCGGGTTTTCCAGGTGCGGGTGCTCGGCCAGTGGCCGGCGGGTTGGCGCCAGTACGCGGGTGATGGTGGGCTCGTTGAGCAGGCGGTCGAGCAGGTGTTCACCTGTCAGACCCGTGGCACCGGCAAGCAGGACATGCTGAGGCGTCAAATACATGATGTCTCTCCCTTGTTACACACAAGCTTAGTGGTTGCCGGGCGTTTGCGCCTGTTCCCCCACGTTGGCCTGTGCGGCGTTACGCAATGCTTCTTCGGCCTGTTGCCGGCGCAGGTGCTGCCAGTGCTCAAGCACATTCGGCGGCGCCCACAGCTGCGGTTCGGAGGCCTCGAAACCTTCCCTTTGTTCTCTTTCGGCAACGCTGGCGCGCGCCAGTTCAAACGCCTGTTTCAGGTCGTCGGTCTGGTTCAGCGCTTCGGCGAACAGGGCATCGCCGAAGTAGGTGAAATCGGCTTCTTCCGAGCAACCGAAGGACACGCGGTCGGCCCGGGCGGCGGTCATGATCAGCGTGCGCTCATCCTTGAGCGGGGCGATATAGCCCCCTGAATAGCACGCGGATATGACAATGACCTTGTCGCGGTCCTTCAGCGGTGCCAGGGCGCTGGCGAGTTCGTCGGCGGACAGGTCGGCCAGCTGCAGGCGCGGTTGGTCGAACACCAGCTGGTGGTCGTGGCTGCCATGGCTGGTGAGGTAGATGAACACCAGGTCTTCGGGGCCGCTGCGCTCGGCCAGGGTTCGGGCGGCGCGGGTAAGGTTTTCACGCGTGGCCATGGGGCGGGTGGTCATGTGATCGCGGTGGTTGACCAAGGTCACCTGGCCACGGGCGCCAAAGCGCACCTTGAGCATGTTGCTGACGTAGTCGGCTTCGCGCATGAACACGCTCTGCTGGCCATCGCCGCCCACCACCAGGCTGTACAGCTGGACTGCTGGCGCCGACCGCGGTACCCGGGCCAGCGCTTCGTCCAGCAAACGGCCCTGGTTGAGCAGCGCCAGGTCCAGCGGGTCGGGCAACAGTTTGCCGTTCTGGTCCCGTACGCGCACGCCGTTGCTCCAGGTGCCGCTTTCGACCTTGCCGTTGGTCATGATCAGCCGGCCCTGGCCGTGGTAGGCATCGTTGAGGAAGCCACCGATGTACTTGCTGCCGTCGGCCAGTTGCAGGCTGCCCTGGCCCGACAGGCGCCAGTCGGCGAAGGTGCCCTTGTAGTGGCTGCCATCGCTGCCCAGCAGTTCGCCTTCGCCGACCAGCGAGCCGTCCTTGAATTCGCCGATCCACACATCACCATCGGCATTTTCGTAGCGGCCACGGCCCTCCAGGCGGTTGTCCTTGAACTCACCGATGTACTGCTCGCCGTCGACGCTGTCGTAGGTGCCGCTGCCTTCCAGCTGGCCGTTGATGAAGTGGCCGCTGAACTGGTTGCCGCTGGCATCGCTGCGCACCCCGGCACCGTTGGGCTTGCCTTTGGCGAACAGGCCCTGGTAGCGGCTGCCGTCGGCCAGTTCCAGCTCGCCGGCGCCTTCGTACAGGTCGTCCTTGAACTGGCCGCGGTAGGTCTGGTCGGCTTGCTTGAGGGTGCCTTCGCCGTCGCGGCGGCCGTGGCTGAAGGTGCCGGCATAGTGGCTACCCGGGGTGTTCAGCTCACCCAGCCCCTGGAACAGCCCTGCGGCGAACTGGCCGCGGTACACCTCGCCGTTGCGGCCGTGCCATTCGCCCTGGCCGTGCCATTGGCCGTCCTTGAAGGTACCGGCGTACCAGCTGCCGTTGGGGTAGTCGATCCGTCCCTCGCCTTGCAGCAGGCCATCGACCACCTGCCCCCGGTACCGCCCACCGTCAGGCAGGCGCGCATCCGGCGGGAGCAGCGATTCGCCATCGCCGCAGGCGGCGAGCAGCAGGACCAGGGTGACGGGGAGCAGTGAACGCATGGCGAGAACCGGGCAATAGGTCTGCCGAGTATGACGCAGAATGGGATCCTGAAACAGCGAAGGCATGTGCTGGCGCAGCTCTCGAGCCTGCACTGCATCCAAAAGCTGGCACGGAACCTGTGGGAGCGGCTTTAGCCGCGAACACCGGCGAAGCCGGTGCCAGGCACCGTGTGGCATTCTTCGCGGGTGAACCCGCTCCCACAGGTTCCGTGTTGCCTTTGAGGTGCAATCAGCGCACGCCCGGCGAAACGATGATCTTCACGTTCTCCTCCTTGTTGTTGACCAACTCCTCGAAGCCCAGCTCGACAATCTGCTCCAGCCCGATCCGCCCGGTCACCAGCGGGCGAATGTCCAGCCTGCCGTCAGCGATGAAGGCAATCACATCGGCAAACTCGCCGTTGTACGCCAACGCTCCCAGCACCTGCTTTTCGGTGGACACCAGTTCGAAGAAGTTGAACTCGCTAGGCTCCTCGAATATCCCCACCAATACGCACTTGCCCGCCTTGCGGATGGTGTCGATGGCCAGCTTGGCCGTGTGCTTGTTGCCGATGCATTCAAAACTCACATCCGCCCCCAGCCCGGCAGTCAGCTTGCGGATTTCCGCCAGGGCGTCGCACTGGCTGGGGTCCAGCACCACGCTGGCGCCAACCTCTTTGGCCTTGGCCTTGCGTGCCGAGGACATTTCCAGGGCGATCACCTGCGCCGCGCCAGCCGCCTTGGCACACATGATGGTGCACAGGCCGATGGTGCCGGCGCCGACCACCACCACCGTCTGACCAAGCAGACTGCCGGCCTTCTTTACCGCATGCATGCCCACCGCCAGCGGTTCGATCAGCGCCCCGGCCTCTGCCGGGAAACCCTGCGGCAGCCGGTACAGCAGGTTGGCGGGCACGTTGACCAGTTCGGCAAAGGCGCCGTTGTTCATCAGGCCGGTGAAGGCCAGGCGCTCGCAGATGTTGTACAGGCCGTGGGTGCAGTAGTAGCAGGTGCCGCAATGCTGGCAGGCGTCCGCAGCCACCGGGTCACCGACGGCAAAACCTTCCACGCCTTCACCCAGCTTGGCAATTTGGCCGCAGAACTCGTGGCCGAGGATGCACTGGCCCTGGATGCCGGTCAGCGGGTGTGGTGCCTCCACCGGGATGAATACCGGGCCGGCGACGTATTCGTGCAGGTCGGAGCCGCAGATGCCGCACCAGTCCACCTTGATCTGCACCCAGCCGGGCGCAGGGTCGGCCGGCAGGGGCACCTGTTCGACGCGAATATCATTGCGGCCATGCCAGACGGCGGCACGCATGTGGGTGTGGCTCAGGTCATTCATTGTTGTTCTCCAGGCTCGCGGAAAGGGCTTAGTGCTTGCGCAGGAACGCGAGCAGTTGCTGGTTGACCTGTTCGGCCGCCTCCATCTGCACCATGTGCCCAGCCTCGGGCAGCACCAGCACTTCAGCCTCCAGCCCTTCGGCATGGCTGGCCGGGATGATCGCGTCCTTGCCGCCCCACACCACCAGGGCCGGGTGCTGCCCCAGCACCCCGCGCAGGTCGTGGCGCTGCCGGTCGCCCTCGGCGATGGCCGATGCCAACAGGCGCAACGCGTCGTCCACCCCTTCCAGGCGCTTGAACTTGAGCATGTCCTCCAGCATCTGCCGGGTGACCAGTGCCGGGTCGGCAAACAGCTGCACCATCTGCGGCTTGAGGGCATTGCGGTTGGCGGCAGCGACGAAGCCTTGCAGGTACTGCCCGTTTATCGCCTCGCCCAGCCCGGCACTGGCCACCAGGCTCAGGCTGGCCACCCGCTGCGGCGCCAGGCGCGCCACGTTCAGGCTGACCGCGCCGCCCATGGAGTGGCCGGCCAGGTGGGCCTTGGCGATGTCCAGGTGGTCGAGCAGGGCCAGCACGGTTTCGCTCAACTCATCCAGGTCGCCCCGTTGCAGGGCTTTGGCCGACTCGCCATGGCCCGGCAGGTCGAGGGCGATCACCCGTCGCTCGGCAGCCAGCGCCGGGTGGTTGAACAGCCAGTTGTTGAGGTCGCCGCCAAAACCGTGCACCAACACCAGTGGCGTGCCGCCTTCGCCCAGCTCGAACCAGCGCAGCAGGCGGCCCCCCACTTGCGCCTTCTGCGGGGCCGGCCCCTGGGCCTGGTCGGCGCCACCCTCGGCGACGAACTCGGCCTGGAAGCGCTGCACCACGGCATCGATTTCAGCTTCTTCGGCTTCGCCCTCCACCACCACCGCAAGCAGGGCACCGACCGGCAGGGTTTCATCCGGTTTGGCCACCTGGCGGCGCAACACTCCGCTGAACGGGGCTTCGACGCTGCTGCTGATCTTGTCGGTCTCGACGTCCAGCACCTCGTCGCCCTTGTTGATTTCGTCACCTTCCTGCTTCAGCCAGGTATCCACCCGGCCCTCGGTCATCGACAGGCCCCACTTGGGCATGGTCAGGGTATGGATCTGGCTCATGCGGCACTCCTTGCGGCTTCGATCACTTTGCGTACCGCAGCCTCGATCTTCGCCGCGTCAGGGATGTACAGGTCTTCCAGGGCATCGGAGAACGGCACGGGAGTATGCGGGGCGGTGACCATTTCGATCGGGCCCTTGAGCGCGCCGAAGGCCTTCTGTGCCACCAGCGCGCTGATGTCGGTGGCCATGGAGCAACGCGGGTTGGCTTCGTCGATCACCACCAGGCGGCCGGTCTTTTCCACGCTTTCCAGGATGCTGTCCTCGTCCAGCGGGCTGGTGGTGCGCAGGTCCAGCACCTCGCAGTCGATACCCTGGCGGGCCAGGTTGTTGGCTGCTTCCAGCGCCACATGCACCATGCGGCCATAGGTGACCAGGGTCACGTCGTCACCATCGCGCAGGAAGTTGGCTTCGCCGAACGGCACGGTGTAGACCTCTTCCGGTACCTCGCCTTGCATGCTGTACAGCAGCTTGTGCTCGCAGAAGATCACCGGGTCGTTGTCGCGGATCGCCTGTATCAACAGGCCCTTGGCATCGTACGGCGAGGACGGGCAGACCACCTTCAGGCCGGGAATGTGCGTCCACAGCGAGGTGAGCATCTGCGAGTGCTGGGCCGCCGCACGCAGGCCGGCGCCGTACATGGTGCGCATCACCAGCGGGGTGACCGCCTTGCCGCCGAACATGTAGCGGAACTTGGCGGCCTGGTTGAGGATCTGGTCCAGGCAGCAGCCGGCGAAGTCGACGAACATCAGCTCGCACACCGGGCGCAGGCCCTGGGTGGCAGCACCGACGGCAGCGCCGACGTAGCCGATTTCCGACAGCGGCGCGTCGAGCACGCGCCCCGGGAACTGGTGATAAAGGCCCTTGGTCACGCCCAGCACGCCACCCCAGGCATCATCTTCGCCGGGGGCACCGGCGCCGCCGGCAACGTCTTCGCCAATGATGAACACCGTGTTGTCGCGGCGCATTTCCTGGGCCAGGGCTTCGTTGATGGCCTGCTGGTAGCTGATCTTTCTTGCCATGGTGATTCTCCTGTTGTTCTTGTAATCCGCGGCTCAGGGGTAGGCGACGTAGACGTCGGTGAGCAGGTCGGCGGGCTGTGGCTTGGGATCGGACTTGGCGCGGCGCACGGCGTCTTCGATCAGGTCCTCGACGCGGGCGTCGATGGCGTCCAGTTGCGCAGCCGTGAGCAGGCCGGCGCGGGTGGTCTTGTTGCGGAACTGCATGAGGCAGTCGCGGGATTCGCGCAGGTTCTTCACTTCGTCCGGGGCGCGGTAGGTTTGTGCATCGCCTTCGAAATGGCCGTAGTAGCGGCTGAGCTTGACCTCGATCAGCGATGGGCCTTGCCCGGAGCGTGCACGTTCGATGGCAGCACCGGCGGCCTCGTACACGGCAAAGAAGTCGAAACCGTCGATGGTGACACCGGGCATGCCGAACCCGGCCGCGCGGTCGGCGATATGGTCGCAGGCAACCGACCAGGTCGAGGCGGTGGCTTCGGCGTAGCCGTTGTTCTCGGCCACGAAGATGCACGGCAGGTTCATGATCGAGGCCATGTTCATGGCTTCGAACACGGCGCCTTCGTTGGAAGCGCCATCGCCGAAGAAGGCCACCGACACATCGTCGCTGCCCTTGATCTTGGCAGCCAGCCCGGCCCCGGCTACCAGCGGTGCACCGGCACCGACGATGCCGTTGGCGCCGAGCATGCCTTTTTCCAGGTCGGCGATATGCATCGAACCGCCCTTGCCACCGCACACGCCGGTCTTCTTGCCGTAGATCTCGGCCATCATGCCGTACACGTCCACCCCCTTGGCGATGCAGTGGCCATGACCGCGGTGGGTCGAGGCGATGCAGTCGCTGTCGCGCAGGTGGGCCATGACCCCGGCCGCGGAAGCCTCTTCGCCGGCATACAGGTGGACGAAGCCGGGGATCTCGCCGGTGGCGAACTCCACGTGCAGGCGTTCTTCGAAGGCGCGGATGGTGCGCATCACTTCATAGGCATGCAGCAATTGTTCGGTACTGAGTTGATTGGACATCTTGTTGTTCTCCAGGGTTGTCTCAACACGGGTTTGCAGGGTGCAACCGGTGGCCGCGCGGTACGGCCAGCAGGTGATGGCGGGCGGCATGCGCCAGCACGGCCTCGACATCCACGCTCAACGGGCCTTGGTGATCGAGGGTGATGGTGGGGGTGTCGTGCTCGGCAAATTCGATTTCGCGCTCGCCGTCCAATGCCAGGGTGCCGCTGGCCAGGCTCAGGCGATGGGCTACGCCGGGCGTCAGTGGGCCGCTGGCGGTGATGGCGCAGCCTTGCAGCAGGCCGGGTGCCAGTGGTGCGAGCAGCGCCTGCTCGGCGCCGGGGTTCAGGCGTACCCAGGCGCCGTGCGGGTCCTGGCGCGAGACCGGGCACCACAGGCCGCACAGGGCCGAGAGGCCGATGGCATGGGGTTCGGCGAAACAGGCGAAGACTTCGCAAAGGTCCTCGCTGCGGCTCAGTGCCCGAGCGCCGATGAAGCGCTGGGGCGACACCGCCACCTCCACCAGGGCCCATTCGGCAAGCTGTTGTTCGGGCACCTTCACCAGCAGGCGCTTGTTGCGGCGCAGGCCGATGCTGGCCGGTACCCGGCCGCTGGCAAGCAGGCCACCGGCCAGGCCGGCGCTGGTGGCCTCGCGCAGTTCGGGGAAGGCATTGTTGGTGCCGGTGGACAAGGTCAGCAGCGGTACGTCACCGGCCTCGGCAGCAACTGCCTTGTGGGTGCCGTCGCCGCCGAGCACGGCGATCATCGCCACACCGCGTTCGACCATGCGGCGGGTGGCCAGGCGGGTATCGGCAACGGTCTGGGTCAGCGGCAGGTCGAGTATTTCGATGGCCGGCCAGTGCTGGTCACGGGCGACCGGGCCCAGGCTGGCCTTGAGCACGGCGGCGGCAATGCCGGTCATGTCACTGGGCAGCAGCACCTGGCCGATGCCGGTGGCACCGAAGGCGGCCAGCAGGCGCTGGATCGCCGAAGCCTTGTCGGTGCTCGAATAGAGCCCGGCGTTGGCGGTCAGGCGGCGCAGGTCGCGGCCAGAGGCAGGGTTGGCAATGATCCCGACGGTTGGGGCGGGTAGCGGCATGGCGCACCTCGTATTCTTGTTTGCCAGGGCTGGAGCAAGCGCGGTGCCAGCTTCTTCTGAATTGGCTGAAGTGCCTGCAATAGAGCGGTTTTGTTGCGCTCCGGCAGGTGCTGATGGTTCTGCTGGCGAGACGCCCGGTGCCAGCGCGGGGCCGACGTTGCCGAGACGCTGAGACGCTGCGTCTCAAGCGGGCCGGTAATCACGCAGTGCTTGTCGGGGCATGCCCGGAAGCGCTTAATGGCCGGACAACGATAAAAACAGCAACGAGAACCGGAGGGCCTGAATGCTTGCCGCGAACTCCCGAGCCCATGTCGACTGCGTCAGCAGGGTGCTGAAGAATGCCGACCGCCTGCCGCAGGCGCCGGTGCCACCGCTGATCCTCGATTCATGGCGCCGTTCCATGGAGCTGTACCGCCTCGACCCCGGGTCCCAGCAGGGGCCGCGCATCCTGTCCCAAAGCCTGCTCAACGAATGCCGTGAGCGCGCCGAACTGTTCCTGCGTATCGCCAGCGATGCCGTGGCCCGCCTGCATGAGCGGGTGCGCGGTGCCGACTACTGCGTGCTGCTCACCGATGCCTTGGGGCGCACCATCGATTACCGGGTCGAGTCGGCCATCCGCAACGACTGCCGCAAGGCCGGGCTGTACCTGGGCACCTGCTGGTCGGAGGGCGAGGAGGGCACCTGCGGCGTGGCGGCGGTGTTGACCAGCAAGGCGCCGGTCACGGTGCACAAGCGCGACCACTTCCGCGCTGCGTTCATTGGCCTGACCTGTACGGCGGCACCGGTGTTCGACCCGTTGGGCGAGTTGCTGGGCGTGGTGGATGTCTCGGCCTTGCAGTCGCCGGACGACCGCCGCAGCCAGCACCTGATCCGCCAACTGGTCGAGCAGACTGCCCGCGAGATCGAAAATGCCTTCTTCATGCACAGTGCCCAGGGCCATTGGGTGATGCGTGCCCATGGCACGCCGGGCTATGTGGAAAGCCAGCCCGACTACCTGCTGGCCTGGGATGGCGATGGCCGCCTGCAGGCGATCAACAGCCTGGCGCGCCAGCGGCTGGTGGAGCACCTGGGGCGTTTGCCCGAGCACATTGGCGAGCTGTTCGACATGGACCAGCTGCGCCGCGTGAACGCATCGTCCGCTCAACGCCTGCCGGGCCTGGGTGGGCTGTACGGCCGGGTCAGCGCACCCCGCCAGCGCCAGCGTGCGCAGCCGTTGCGCCAGGCCCAGGACGCCCGCATCGAGCAGCATTTGCGCCTGGCCACGCGGGTCAAGGACTGCAACCTGGCGGTGCTTGTGCAAGGCGAGACGGGGGCCGGCAAAGAGGTATTCGCCCGCCAGCTGCATCAGCAAAGCCTGCGTCGCGATGGCCCGTTCGTCACCCTGAACTGCGCGGCGATTCCGGAAAGCCTGATCGAGAGCGAGCTGTTCGGCTATGTGGCCGGGGCCTTCACCGGTGCTTCCAGCAAAGGCATGCAGGGGCTGTTGCAGCAGGCCGATGGCGGTACGCTGTTCCTCGACGAAATAGGTGACATGCCGCTGAACCTGCAAACCCGGTTGCTGCGCGTGCTGGCCGAGGGTGAAGTGGCGCCGCTGGGCGCGGCGCGGCGGGAGCGGGTGGATATCCAGGTGATTTGCGCGACCCACCGTGATTTGGCAGCGATGGTGGAGGATGGGCGTTTTCGTGAGGACCTGTACTTCCGCCTGGCCAATGCCCGCTTCGCGTTGCCGCCGCTGCGCGAGCGTGAGGACCGCTTGGGGTTGATTCACCAGTTGCTGGCCGAGGAGGCCGAGGCCTGCGGGGTCGAGGTGGTGTTGGCGGATGATGCGCTGCAGGCGCTGCTGGTTTACCGCTGGCCGGGGAACTTGCGCCAGCTGCGGCAGGTGTTGCGCTATGCCTGTGCGGTGAGTGAGGGGGGGCGGGTGCAGGTGCACGACCTGCCGCAGGAGGTACGCGGCGAGGTGGTCGCTTCGGCAGAAAGCAGCATGTCTTGTCCGGCCCGGCAGTTGCTGCTGGATGCGCTGATCCGCCATCGCTGGAAGCCGGCCGATGCGGCGCGGGCTTTGGGAATATCGCGGGCGACCTTGTACCGGCGGGTGCATGAGCACCACATCGAGATGCCGCGGATGAAGGGGTAGGGCCCTGGGGGCGCGTTGCGCCCCTTTCGCGACACAAGGCCGCTCCTACAGGCACAGCGCCAGCCCAAGGATTGCGCGATCTCCTGTAGGAGCGGCCTTGTGTCGCGATGGGCCGCAAAGCGGCCCCTGGATCCCCCAGGCAATAACAAACCCGGAATGAGTCCGGGGTTTTCGGTACATTGCTCTGGGGATATCGCGGGCGACCTTGTACCGGCGGGTGCATGAGCACCACATCGAGATGCCGCGGATGAAGGGGTAGGGCCCGGGGGCTGCTTTGCAGCCCAATCGCCGGCAAGCCAGCTCCCACCTCGACCGCATAGACCTCAAGCCGTGTGCAATCCCTGTGGGAGCTGGCTTGCCGGCGATGAGGCCCTGACAGGCAATAAAAAACCCCGGCACAAGTCCGGGGTTTCGGTACATCACACTACGCGATCACTCCTGGCTAGCCAGTTTGTGCTCGAGGTAGTGAATGTTGACGCCGCCTTTGCAGAAACCTTCATCACGCACCAGGTCGCGGTGCAGCGGGATGTTGGTCTTGATGCCGTCGACGACGATCTCGTCCAGGGCATTGCGCATGCGCGCCATGGCTTCGTCGCGGTCCTTGCCGTAGGTGATCAGCTTGCCGATCAGCGAGTCGTAGTTCGGCGGAACCGAGTAACCGCTGTACAGGTGCGAATCCACACGCACGCCGTTGCCGCCCGGGGCGTGGAAGTGCTTCACCTTGCCTGGGCTCGGGATGAACTTCTTCGGGTCTTCGGCGTTGATACGGCATTCCAGCGCATGGCCACGGATGACCACGTCTTCCTGGCGGAACGACAGCTTGTTGCCAGCGGCGATGCTCAGCATCTCCTTGACGATGTCGATACCGGTCACCATCTCCGACACCGGGTGCTCAACCTGCACGCGAGTGTTCATCTCGATGAAGTAGAAGCGGCCGTTCTCGTACAGGAACTCGAAAGTACCCGCACCACGGTAGCCGATCTCGATGCACGCATCGACGCAGCGCTTGAACACTTCCTGACGGGCTTTCTCGTCGATGCCCGGGGCTGGCGCTTCTTCCAGTACCTTCTGGTGACGGCGCTGCAGCGAGCAGTCGCGGTCGCCCAGGTGGATGGCGTTGCCCTGGCCGTCGGACAGTACCTGTACTTCCACGTGACGTGGGTTGGTCAGGAACTTCTCCAGGTAGACCATCGGGTTGCCGAAGGCTGCACCGGCTTCGGTACGGGTGAGCTTGGCCGAGGAAATCAGGTCCTCTTCCTTGTGCACCACGCGCATGCCGCGACCACCACCGCCACCGGCGGCCTTGATGATCACCGGGTAGCCGACGTCACGAGCAATCGCCAGGGCGACTTCTTCATCTTCCGGCAGCGGGCCATCGGAGCCCGGCACGGTCGGTACGCCCGACTTGATCATCGCGTCCTTGGCCGAAACCTTGTCGCCCATCAGGCGAATGGTGTCGGCTTTCGGGCCGATGAAGGCGAAACCGGATTTTTCCACCTGCTCGGCGAAGTCGGCGTTTTCCGCCAGGAAGCCGTAGCCCGGGTGGATCGCGGTGGCGCCGGTCACTTCGGCGGCAGCGATGATCGCCGGGATATGCAGGTAGGAATCCTTGGACGATGCAGGGCCGATGCAGACCGACTCGTCTGCCAGGCCCAGGTGCATCAGTTCACGGTCGGCAGTGGAGTGCACGGCGACGGTCTTGATGCCCAGCTCTTTGCAGGCACGCAGGATCCGCAGGGCAATTTCCCCGCGGTTGGCGATCAGGACTTTTTCGAGCTTCCCAGACATCGTTGGCTCTCCGCGATTCAAACGACGGTGAACAGCGGCTGGTCGAACTCAACCGGCTGGCCGTCTTCTACCAGGATGGCGTCGATGACACCGCCAACATCGGCTTCGATGTGGTTCATCATCTTCATGGCTTCGACGATGCACAGGGTGTCGCCTTTCTTCACGCTCTGGCCAACTTCAGCGAAGTTCGGCGAGGTCGGCGAAGGCTTGCGGTAGAAGGTACCTACCATCGGCGAGCGGATCACGGTGCCTTTCAGGGCTGGGGCAGCGGCAGCGGCTTCAGCGGCCGGAGCGGCAGCGGCGACCGGGGCAGCAACAGGGGCAGCGGCTACCGGAGCCGGTGCGAAGTACTGCTGGGCAGCTGGGGTCTTGCTGTGACGGCTGATACGGACCGACTCTTCGCCTTCCTTGATCTCCAGTTCGTCGATGCCAGACTCTTCCAGCAGCTCGATCAGTTTCTTGACTTTACGGATATCCATTAATCATCAACTCCCAAAGGTTCGGTCAGGGGGCGAAATACAAAAAAACGTATCTGAAACGTTTCTCTCGAACCCTGGCCCACTGAGGCCAGGGTTTTCATCATTTGGGCTGTGCGTTGGCAGCCAGTTGTTCCAGCGCGGACTCCAGGGCCAGGCGATAACCGCTGGCGCCCAGGCCGCAGATCACCCCTACGGCAACATCGGAAAAGTAGGAGTGGTGGCGGAACGGTTCGCGTTTGTGCACGTTGGACAAGTGCACTTCGATGAATGGGATGCTCACCGCAAGCAATGCGTCACGTAATGCGACGCTTGTGTGGGTGAAAGCAGCCGGATTGATCAGGATGAAGTCCACACCCTCGTTGCGTGCGGCGTGAATGCGGTCGATCAGTTCGTATTCGGCGTTGCTCTGCAGGTACTGCAGATGGTGGCCTGCGGCGCGGGCACGTTGCTCCAGGTCCTGGTTGATCTGGGCCAGGGTCACGGCGCCGTAGTGGCCAGGCTCGCGGGTACCGAGCAGGTTGAGGTTGGGGCCGTGGAGCACCAGTAGCGTTGCCATCTGCGGATTCCTTGGATTTGTAGGGCAATTCGACACAGCGCGGCGAGTGTGCCGTAAAGCGACGGCAAGTGTCCAGTTCCCGGCAATAGCCAGCACGATGTCCGAGGTTCGCGCGAAGTATGTGACCAAATAATTAAATTTGGTCACTGATTTCAGGATTTTTCACAGCTCGCGGGAAGTTATAGACCGACTTTGCCGCGCACGCGTGTCAGAATTTGCGCGAATTCACCGGCATCTATCTCGCCAATGACCCGATCAGCGGTTATTTCGCTACCGTTCGCGGCAAAGAACAACAGGGCGGGAGGGCCGAACAGCTGGTAGCGGTCGAGCAGGCTGCGTTGTTCGGCATTGCTTTCGGTGATGTCGAAACGCAGCAGCTTGAAGCCAGCCAGTTGCGCTTGCACCTGCGGGGCGGTGAGCACCTCGCGCTCGATCACCTTGCAGCTGATGCACCAGTCGGCGTACCAGTCCAGCAGTACCGGCTGGCCGGCCGCCTTGGCCTGGGCCAGGGCTGCGTCCAGAGCGGCGGGGGTAGTGATGGTCTGCCAGCTATCCGCCTGCACCGCCGGCCCGTTGCCGGTGGCCACAAGGGTTGCCGGCGGCAGCGGGCGCAGCGGGTCGCCGTGGCCGCTGAGGGCTCCGTACCAGCAGGCCAGGGCGTACACCAGCAAGGCCAGGCCGAGCAGTTGGGCCAGGCGCTGGCGCGCGGTCTTGACGACAAATTCGAGGGCACCGAGGAACAGCGCCACGCCAGCGGCGAGGAAACCGACCAGCAGCAAGGTCAGCGGGCCTGGCAGCACACGGCTGAGCAAACCGATGGCCAAGCCCAGCAGCAGGACGCCGATGGCGTTCTTCACCGAGTTCAGCCAAGGGCCGCTTTTCGGCAGCCAGGCCGCGCCACCGGTAGCCACCAGCAGCAATGGTGCGCCCATGCCCAGGCCCAGGGCGAACAGCTTGAATGCGCCGCCCAGGGCATCGCCGCTGGCGCTGATGTACAGCAACGCACCAGCCAGCGGCGCCGACACACAGGGCGAAACCAGCAGGCTGGAGAGTACGCCCAGTATTGCCGCGCCCAGCAGCGAGCCGCCCCGGGTGTGGCTGGCGACATTGTTCAGGCGGTTGCTCAGGGCTTGCGGCAGTTTCAGTTCGAACAGGCCGAACATGGCCAGGGCGAACACCACGAAGAACAGCGCGAAGGGCACCAGCACCCAGGCCGATTGCAGGCGCGCCTGCAGGTTCAGGCCGGCGCCGAACAACCCCATCAGGGCGCCGAGTACCGCGAAGCTGGCTGCCATCGGCAGCACGTAGGCCAGCGACAGCGCCAGCCCGCGCAGGCCGCCGGCCTGGCCACGCAGCACCACGCCGGAGAGGATCGGCAGCATCGGCAGCACGCAGGGGGTGAACGTCAGGCCCACCCCGGCGAGGAAGAACAGCAGCAGCGACTTCCAGCTCCAGGCGTGTTCACCGCTGGCCGGGGTGCTTGCGCTGCCTTCGCCATCGATGCTCAGGCGTGCGGTTTCCGGCGGGTAGCACAGGCCTTTGTCGGCGCAGCCCTGGTAGCCCACCAGCAGGGTGAAGGCACGCGGGTCGTTGCGCGGCAGCTCGATATCGAGCACGCCGTGGTATACCTCGACATCACCGAAGAACTCATCGTGCTTGGCCTCGCCCTTGGGGATGTTTGGTGTGCCAAGGGCAATGTCGGCCGGTTCGGTGCGGAACTGGAAACGGTGGCGATAGAGGTAGTAGCCGTCGGTAGCGACGAAGCGCAGCTTGATGGTTTGCGCATCGGCCTGGACCAGGCTGAGCTTGAAGGCCTCGTGTACCGGCAGGAAGTCGGCGTTGTTGGCCAGCGAAGCTGCGCCGAGGGTGGCGCTGGGGCGGTTGTCGAGCAGGCCCGTGGCGAAGGCAGGGCTGGCCAGCAGCAGGAACAGCAGGAAAAACAGGCGGCGCATGGCGGACTCGCGAGGTGGAACGTGCTGGGCATGATAGCGGAGTTGGTGCAGGTTGGGGCCATGCGGGTGGCGGGGGCGACACATGGCCGCTGGCTCATGTGCTGCCTGTGCCTGCCTCTTCGCGGGTAAACCCGCTCCCACCTCGACCGCATAAACCTCAAGCCATGCGCTATCCCTGTGGGAGCGGGTTTACCCGCGAAGAGGCCAGCACAGGCCAACCTAGACTCTGAAGGCCCGCACCGCCCGGTTCAGTTCACCGCCCAGGCTCAGCAACTGCTCGCCTTGCTCGCGCCCCTCGCCAATGCGCTGCAGGTTGTCCTCACCCAGCTCGTGAATCCGCTCGCTGTGGTCGCGAATCTCGCTCACGGCACCACTCTGCTGCGCCGTGACATCGGCAATCCGCACCGCAGTGTCCGAAATGGTGCGAATGGCACAGACAATCTCGTCCAGCGCCCCATCCGCCGCCTGGGCCTGGTTGGCCGTGGCCTCGGCATGCTCAAGCTGCGCACGCATCCCGGCCACCGAACTTCTGGCTGCCTGCTGCAAGCGGTCGATCAGTGCCTGAATCTCGCCGGTCGCCCCGGTGGTGCGCTGTGCCAGCGAACGCACCTCATCGGCCACCACGGCGAAACCACGGCCCATCTCACCGGCGCGGGCCGCTTCGATCGCGGCATTCAGCGCCAGCAGGTTGGTCTGCTCGGCAATCGAGCGGATCACCGTCAGCACGCCACCGATGGTGGCCGACTCCTCCGCCAGTTGCTCGATCATGCGGGCGTTGCCCTGCACCTCGTCGACCAGCTCACGCAAGCCTGACAGGCTCTGGCCGATCACCGCCTGGCCCTGCTCCACTGCACGCCCGGCATCGCGGCTGGCGTCGGCTGCGGCACTGGCGTCGCCAGCTACTTGCTGGATGGTCGCTTCCAGCTCACCCAAGGCATCGCGGATCTGCCCGGTGTCGCCGGCCTGGCGTTCGGCGCCGTCATGCAGGGCGGCGCTCATGCCGGCCAGGGCGTGGCTGCTGCCAGCCACCTGCTCGGCGTTGTGGCGGATGGTGCCGACCAGCTCCACCAGGTACTGGCGCAGGCGGTTGAGCGATTCCTGGATGTCGCGCAGTTCGCGGTTGGTCCTGCCCAGGGCGATGGCCTCGGCGAAGTCACCCTCGGCCCAGCGCGAAAGGGCCGGGGCCAGGCCGGTCAGGGTGCGCGCCAGGCGGCGTTGCAAGGTGTCGATCAGCAGGGCGATAAGCAGGATCAGGCCGATCATCAGGCCCTGGATGATGCGCACTTCGCCGGCAATTTTCCCATGCTGGGCGCGTACCTCGGGCTCCAGCGCCGCAATGGCCTGTTGCACGGCCTCCAGGCGTTGGCCGGTGCTGGCCGCCAGGGCGACGCGGCGCTCGATCTGTTCGCGGGTGCGCTGCAGTTCGGCCGGGTAGCGGCCGAGCAGGCTCTGCAGTTCGCGCTTGAGGCCGACGGCAATGTCTTCCTGCTGGGCGGTGGCCTGGGTTTCCAGGCCCATCATCGCGGCGAAGTCGTCGGCCCCGGATTCGGCGCTACGGGTTACGCCCAGCAAGGGCAAGGCGTCGATCGCCTGGGCCTGGGCACGGATCAGTTGCAGTTCGCGCTCCACTTCGTCGGCCAGCTCCGGGCGGCCGCTGCTGACCAGCTTGTCCCGGGCCAGCGACAGGCGACCGAGGTGCACGGTGGCGTCGAGCAGTGGCACCAGGTAGCGGTTGGCGTCGGCGCTGCCGCTGTCGCGGGCGTAGCCGGCCAGTTGTTCGAAGTTGGCACCCAGTTCCCGCTCGGCCTGCAGCAGCAGGGCTTGCGGGTCGCCGGCCAGCTTGCCGGCGGCCAGCAGCTCCGCGGCGGTAAAGGCCTGCAGGCTGTCCAGGCTGGGGCGCAGTTTGTCTGCCAGTTCGCTGGGCCATTCGGCCAGCGCGGCCTGCAGTTGCTGGTTGGCCTCCATCGCCGCGGCGTGGCGCAGGGCATCGCCGCTGCCCAGGTACGCCTGGATGTTGCGGGCCGCATGGTTCTGGAACTGCTGTGACAGGCCCAGGTAGCGCTCCATCAACTGGTAGGGGCGCTCAAGGGCCCGCTGCGACCACCAAAGGGTGGCGCCCAGGGCGATACACACGGTTACCAGCAACAGGGTGTTGAAATTGGTCAGCCACTTCAGGCGCATAGCCGCGAGCTTCCTGCGGGGGAGGGGGAGGTCGGTGGCTGAAGTTATTGCGATTTTGTGACGGGGTGATGACGACAGGGGGTTGGCGCCATAAAAAAGTGGCACAGTGCCTCCATGTCAATCTGTGCCGGCCTCTTCGCGGCTAAAGCCGCTCCCACAGGGACTGCGCAATCCCTCAGTCCGGTGGATTACCTGTGGGAGCGGCTTTAGCCGCGAAGAGGCCGGCACAGGCAAAGCCTGATTCAGGGCTCTACACGCACCACACAATTACGCCCGGCATGCTTGGCCCGATACAGCGCCTCGTCCGCCGCACTGGCCATGGTCAGCGCATCCAACCCCTCATCCATTTGCACCACCCCGGCACTGAAGGTGCACTGCAAGTCCCGTGGCTGCGCCGGGTAGAGAATCTCGGCAAAGCGCCGCCGGATTTCGTCCAGCACCTTGTGCGCCGCGTCCAGCGCGGTATTGGGCATGACAATGGCGAACTCTTCACCACCGTAACGGCCAATGAAATCGGTCTTGCGCAAGCGCTGCTTGAGAAACAGCGCCAGGCTCTTGATCACCCGGTCGCCCATGGGGTGGCCATGACGGTCGTTGATCTTCTTGAAGTGGTCGATGTCGAGCATGGCAAAGCTCAACGGCTGCTGCTCGCGACGGGCGCGGAAGCTGCAATCTTCCAGCAGTTGCAGGATGTGGGTGTGGTTGTACAACCCGGTCAGGCTGTCGCGCACCATGCGCGCCTTCAGGTGCCGGGCGCGGGCGGCGCGGTTGCGCACGGTGGTGATCAGGTGGCGTGAGCGAAATGGTTTGGTCAGGAAGTCATCACCGCCTTCGCTCATGGCATCCAACTGCTTGTCCAGGTCGTCCTCGGCAGACAGGTAGATGATCGGCACGCTCACATAACGGTCGCTGTGGCGGATCACCTTGGCCAGCTCAGGGCCGGTGCAGGCCGGCATGTACAGGTCGAGGATGATCAGGTCGGGCTGGAAGTCGGCCAGCTCGGCCATGGTGCGGATCGGGTCGGTCAGGCTGCGGGTGATCATGCCGGCACTGGCCAGCACGCGCTCGGTGTACAGCGCCTGGGTGCGTGAGTCGTCGATGATCAGCACGCGCATCGGGTCATGCTGGGTGGCATTGGTCAGCAGTTCGACCTTTTCCAGCAGGCTGGAGGCTTCCAGGGTGCCGGTGAGGAAGTCCTGGCCACCGGCGCGCACGGCGGCCAGGCGGGTCGGGGTGTCGGTTTCGTGGTGGCTGAAGAACAGCAGCGGTATATGCCGGGCCAACCCCTGCTGCACCTGGGCAGCGAGCAGCAAGCCTTGGCCGGCACCGTTGAAGTCGACATCCATGATGATGGCCGAGGGCGGGTATTCGCCGATCGAGGCCTGAAACGCCGCGGCGCTGGCCAGCGCCTGCACCACCAGGCCAAAGAATTCCAGTTGCTGGGCCAGGCGCTGGGCACGTTCGTGGTCCTGCAGCAGGATATACACCGGCTTGCGCAGGGGCGGCAGCAGCACCTGGTCGAGCGGGTCGTCCTTGCGCAGGCCGCTACGCGTCAGCTGTTGGGCGGGGCACAACGGGCTCGGCTCGGCTGCTTGGCTCATGTCCTGGCTACTTGTAGGTTGGGGTGTGCAGGGGCGATGATGGCTCTATGCTAGCAGTTCTTTTCAGGCGCGTGAGTGCGCTGCATCAACAAAGCGGCCAGAACGAATATTCAGTTGCTGACCGATTGGTCGCTTATGCGTAAGGCGGTGTCTGCTTTATAGTGCTGCCACGCGGGCTTGCCGTGGCACCCTGGCGCAGGCCTGTGGTCCAAGCCCCTGAACCGTCGTGACTGATTAAGGACAAAGCCATGCTGGACTGGAAAAACCGCGAGGCCAAAGCCGAGCCCCGCGAGCGTGTCGACGGCCGTGGCGCCGCCGCCCGTAGCTACCTTGGCGGCCTCTGGAGCCGTGCCCTGGGGACCCTGATCGGGTTGTACCTGCTGGTGTGTATCGGCCTGGGCTGGTACTGGAGCCAGGAGCCGGAGCTGTTCCCGGTGCAGCAGAACGCCCAGGCCGCAGCCGAGCGTACCGGCCAGCAGATGGTGGTGGGCTACACCACTATCGAAACCCTCAAGACCGTGGCCGGCACCTTGCTGAACAAGCCCGGTGGCTACATTTCCAACGACCGCTTCCCGCCAGGGCTGTGGATGGACAACATGCCGAGCTGGGAATATGGCGTGCTGGTCCAGGTGCGCGACCTGTCCCGTGCCCTGCGCAAGGACTTCGCCCGTTCGCAGTCGCAGTCGACCGAAGACGCCGACCTGGCCAAGGCCGAGCCGCGTTTCAACTTCGACAACAAGAGCTGGATCCTGCCATCGAGCGAGTCGGAGTTCGAAGAGGGCATCAAGTCGCTGACCCGCTACCAGACCCGTCTGGCTGCCGGCGACAAGGGCGCGATCTTCTACACCCGTGCCGACAACCTGAACAACTGGCTGGGTGATGTGGCCACCCGCCTGGGCTCGCTGTCGCAGCGCCTGTCGGCCAGCGTTGGCCGGGTCAAGCTCAACACCACGCTGAAGACAGAGTCGCTGGTCGCCGGCCAGGCACCGCAGGTGGACGAGGAGCTGGTGGAAACCCCATGGCTGCAGATCGACAACGTGTTCTACGAAGCCCGTGGCCAGGCCTGGGCGCTGTCGCACCTGCTGCGCGCCATCGAGGTGGACTTTGCCGACGTGCTGGCGAAGAAGAACGCCACGGTCAGCGTGCGCCAGATCATCCGTGAGCTGGAAGCCTCGCAGGAAGCCCTGTGGAGCCCGATGGTGCTCAACGGCAGCGGCTTCGGCATGTGGGCCAACCACTCGCTGGTCATGGCCAACTACATTTCCCGGGCCAACGCGGCGGTCATCGACCTGCGTCAGCTGCTGTCGCAGGGTTGATGATGGCGATCAGCCCGAACGAGGCCGCCCACCGGGCGGCTTCCGACCGAGAACTGGTCACCTGGGTGGACGAAGCCGACCAGGTGCTGGGTGCCTTGCCCCGCGCCGAACTGCGCGAGCGCGGCCTGATCGGGCGTTGCACGTTCATTCTGCTGTTCAACAGTGCCGGTGAACTGTGCGTGCACCGGCGCACCCTGAGCAAGGCGCTGTACCCGGGGTACTGGGATGTGGCGGCAGGCGGCATGGTGACGGCCGGGGAGGCGTATGCCGATTCGGCGGCGCGGGAGCTGGCCGAGGAGCTGGGGATCGACGGTGTGGAGCTGCGTTTTCATGAGCGGTTCTACTTTGACCAGCCAGATAACCACTTGTGGTGTGCGGTGTATTCGGCGGTGTCGGATGCGCCGTTGCGGTTACAGCCGGAAGAGGTGATCGAGGCACGCTTCATTGGCCTGGAGCAGGCTGAGCAAGAAAGCCTGACCAAGCCGTATTGCCCGGACTCGTTGGCGGCGTTGCAGCGCTACAAAGCCAGCCTCAAATAGATGCGTGGCCCATGCCGGCCCCTTCGCGGGTAAACCCGCTCCCACAGGGATTTCACAGGTCGTGAAACCTGCGCAGTACCTGTGGGAGCGGGTTTACCCGCGAAGGGGTCGCAAAACATTCGCAAAATGCCGCATTCCAGTACTTAGCAACAGCCGGATTTATCGTTACACTGCGCGCCCTTTTCGGGCTGCCGCAGGTCTTGCGGTGGTAGCGCCGCCCCTGCCAGAGTGGGGCTTCGCGGTCGGGCTCAACCCCCTGGGGCCGACCAGTTTTTGTCCTCAGCACAGAGGAACAAAAGTGGCCAAGAAAGCTTCTTCCTTCGCCGCCCTTGGCGGTCTCGTTTACTCCACCGACACCGGTCGGCACTGCCCCGACTGTAGCCAGCCGGTGGATGCCTGTACCTGCAAGCAGCAGGTCATCCCCGAAGGCGATGGCATTGCCCGTGTGCGCCGCGAAAGCAAGGGCCGCGGCGGTAAGACCGTGACCACCGTCACCGGCGTGCCGCTGCCGCTCGATCAGCTCAAGGAGCTGGCCTCTACCCTCAAGCGCCGCTGCGGTACCGGTGGCGCCCTGAAGGATGGGGTCATCGAAATCCAGGGCGACCATGTCGAACTGCTGATCGGTGAGCTGACCAAGCAGGGCTTCAAGGCGAAAAAATCCGGCGGCTGATGCGGCCACGCGATTTTTTGCCCAGTGCTTTCTAAACTCGTTGCCGTGACCAGGGTCTACCCGAGGGCACGGACGAATCGTCATTTTTGGCTTTTACACTGCGCCCGCCTCCTTGCGGGGCAGTGTCTTCGACTTATCTATAGGGGACTTGAATGTCCGTACGACGCACACGCAAAGACGATGGTAGCCAATGGACCGTGGCCGACAGCCGCAGTGTTTATGGTATCCGCCATTGGGGCGCTGGTTATTTCGCCATCAATGAAGCCGGGCGCGTCGAAGTACGCCCCAACGGCCCCAAAAGCGCACCGATCGACCTGTTCGAACAGGTCGACGAATTGCGCCAGAGCGGCCTGTCGCTGCCATTGCTGGTGCGCTTCCCCGACATTCTGCAAGACCGCGTGCGCCAGCTGACCGGCGCCTTCGATGCCAACATCGCGCGCCTGGAATACCAGAGCAAGTACACCGCGCTGTACCCGATCAAGGTCAACCAGCAGGAAGCGGTGGTGGAAAACATCATCGCCACGCAGAACGTCTCCATTGGCCTGGAAGCCGGCTCCAAGCCCGAGCTGCTGGCAGTGCTGGCGTTGGCGCCGAAGGGCGGCACCATCGTCTGCAACGGCTACAAGGACCGCGAGTTCATCCGCCTGGCGCTGATGGGCCAGAAGCTCGGCCACAACGTGTTCATCGTCATCGAGAAAGAGTCGGAAGTGGCCCTGGTGATCGATGAGGCTGCCGAGCTCAAGGTCAAGCCGCAGGTCGGCCTGCGCGTGCGCCTGTCGTCGCTGGCCTCGAGCAAGTGGGCCGACACCGGTGGCGAGAAGTCCAAGTTCGGCTTGTCCGCCGCCCAGCTGATCTCGGTGGTGCAGCGCTTCCGCGATGCCGGCCTGGACCAGGGTATCCGCCTGCTGCACTTCCACATGGGTTCGCAGATCGCCAACCTGGCCGACTACCAGCACGGCTTCAAGGAAGCCATCCGTTACTACGGTGAGCTGCGTGCGCTGGGCCTGCCGGTCGACCATATCGACGTTGGCGGTGGTTTGGGCGTGGACTACGACGGTACCCACTCGCGCAATGCCAGCTCGATCAACTACGACATGGACGACTACGCCGGCGTGGTGGTGGGCATGCTCAAGGAGTTCTGCGACGCGCAGGGCCTGCCGCACCCGCACATCTTCTCCGAGAGCGGCCGTTCGCTGACCGCGCACCACGCCATGCTGGTGATCCAGGTGACCGACGTCGAGAAGCACAACGACGACGTGCCGACCATCGAGAACAAGGAAGCCCTGCCCGAGACCGTGCAGTGGCTGGTCGACCTGCTCGGCCCGACCGACATCGAGATGGTGACCGAGACCTACTGGCGCGCCACCCACTACATGGGTGACGTGGCCGCGCAGTATGCCGATGGCAAGATCAGCCTGGCCGAGAAGGCCCTGGCCGAGCAGTGCTACTTTGCCGTGTGCCGCCGCCTGCACAACTCGCTGAAAGCCCGCCAGCGCTCGCACCGCCAGGTGCTGGACGAGCTGAACGACAAGCTGGCCGACAAGTACATCTGCAACTTCTCGGTGTTCCAGAGCCTGCCGGACACCTGGGCCATCGGCCAGGTACTGCCGATCATCCCGCTGCACCGCCTGGACGAAGAGCCGATGCGTCGTGCCGTGCTGCAGGACCTGACCTGCGACTCCGACGGCAAGATCAACCAGTACGTCGACGAGCAGAGCATCGAGACCAGCATGCCGGTGCATGCGGTGAAGGAGGGCGAGGACTACCTGCTGGGTGTGTTCCTGGTCGGTGCCTACCAGGAAATCCTCGGTGACATGCACAACCTGTTTGGTGACACCGACTCGGTGAACATCTACCAGAACGCCGACGGTAGCGTGTACCACGCCGGTATCGAGACCCACGACACCATCGAAGACATGCTGCGCTATGTGCACCTGTCGCCGGAGGAGTTGATGACGCACTACCGTGACAAGGTGGCCAGCGCCAAGATCACTGCGCGGGAGCGGACCCAGTTCCTGGATGCCCTGCGCCTTGGTCTGACCCGGTCTTCGTACCTGTCGTCATAATTGCCAGGCCGCTCCCGCTTTTTTGTGGGAGCGGCCTTGCGTCGCGATATGAGGGCGAAGCCCTCACCGCGTCATACCTGGTAATGGTCCAGTCCTCGCCTATCGCATCAGCGCCGCTACCTTTGAATGCAATGTTCAAAGGAGGACGACATGGAAAGTCCCGGCTCCCATCGTTTACGTAGTGGCCGAGTGTCCGAACCAGGGCGTCTCTACCTGCTCACCACGACCACCCGCAACCGAACACCGTTGTTCAAAGACTTCTTGTTCGCCAGAACAGTTATCCAGCAATTGCGGCTCAGCGAAGAGCGCAAGGCGTGTCGGTCTCTGGCGTGGGTCTTGGTGCCGGATCATCTTCACTGGCTTGTCGAGCTTGGGCCGTCGACCCTGGGTAGGCTGATGTGCGAGTTCAAGTCCAGAAGCAGTTGTGCGCTGTACAAGGTGGGGGCTGAAAGGCGGCATATCTGGCAGACCAGCTTTCATGACCGGGCTTTGCGCCGCGAGGAGGATGTGAGGGCAGTGGCGCGCTACATCATAGCGAATCCCATTCGGGCTGGCCTGGTGCGGCGGGCTGGTGATTATCCACATTGGGATTGTGTGTGGCTGTGAATCCGCAGGTGAGGGCTTCGCCCTCATTTCGCGACACAAGGCCGCTCCCACAAAGTCCTGCGTACGCCGATCAATGTGGGAGCGGCCCCGGCATTACTGAACCCAAAGCCCTTTTTCCTGCAACCGCCACCCCACCCACCCCAACGTCACCGCCCGCAACCCCATGAACCCGAGAAACGCCAACCACAACCCATGGTTGCCGAACCCCCTCATGGCCACAGCCAGTGGCAGCGCAATCACCACCGACACCAACATCGCATTACGCATCTCCCGCGCCCGGGTCGCGCCAATGAACAAGCCATCCAGTAAATAACTCCACACCGCGATCAACGGCAGCAATGCCAGGTACGGCAGGTACGGATAGGCCGCTGCCCGCACACTTTCGATGTCGGTCTGCAAATCGATGAACAGGTGCCCGCCCAGCAGGAACAACCCGGCAAACCCCAGGCTGGTGATCAGCGACCAGCCACAGGCCACCACCAGCGAGCGGCGCAATGTGTCGCGGTCGCGGGCGCCAATGGCATGGCCGCACAGGGCCTCCACCGCATGCGCCAACCCGTCGAGCGCATAGGCAGTCAGCAGCAGGCCGTTGAGCAGCAGGGCATTGGCCGCCACGGTGGCTTCGCCCAGGCGAGCGCCCTGTACGGTTATCAGCAGGAACACCAGTTGCAGCGCCAGGCTGCGCAGGAAGATGTCGCGGTTCACCGCCAGCAGCGGCCGCCAGGCCTGCCAGCGCTTGAGCGCCGCCCACACGATCTGCCCCGGGTAGGCGCGCAGGGCCGGGCGGGTCAGGGCCAGGCCGAGCAGGGCGGCGCTCCACTCGGCAATCACCGACGCCCGCGCCGAGCCCAGCACGCCCCAATTCAGGCCAAGCACGAACCACAGGTTCAAGGCGATGTTCAGCAGGTTGGTGGTCAGCAGGATGGCCAGCGGCGCCCGCGCGTTCTGGGTGCCGAGGAACCAGCCGACCAGGGCGTAGCTGGCCAGTGCCGCGGGCAGGCCGAGCAGGCGGGTATGGAAGAAGTCTTCGGTGGCTTGCTGCAGGGCCGCACTAGGTTGCATCGCCTGCAGCGCCAGCTGGCTGAAGGGCAGGGCCAGCAGGCCGATCAGCAGGGCGAAGCCGACCGCCAGCAGCAGCCCTTGTACCAGCACCTGGCGCAGCGCTGCACCGTCGCCACGGCCGGCGGCCTGGGCGGCGAAGCCGGTGGAGCCCATGCGCAGGAAGCCCATCAGGCCGACCATGAAGGTGAACAGCGTGGCGCCCACGGCTACGGCACCCAACTGGTGGGCGTGGGGGAGGTGGCCGATGACCGTGCTGTCGACCAGGGCTACCAGCGGCACGGAGATGTTGGACAGGATCATCGGCGCGGCCAGGGCCCAGACCTTGTGGTGGGTGGGGCGGTGCTGCCAGTCGGCGGTCAGTGAGGTCATCGGGTGTCCTGGGGAATCCTGGGGCTGCTGCGCAGCCCTTTCGCGACACAAGGCCGCTCCCACAGGTGGCGTGCAAACTGGAAGCCTGTGCAGTACCTGTGGGAGCGGCCTTGTGTCGCGAAAGGGGCGCAAAGCGCCCCCGCTTTTCTAAATTGCCAGCAGTGTACCGGCCATGCAGTCAATTCGCGCGACCATAGTTGCGCTATAGTTGCTGCCCTCACGTACACGCTGCCAAAGAGTTCTACTCCATGTTCAACAAAGGATTGTTGCTGGCCTGCGCGCTGGCTATGCTCAGTGCCTGTGACTCTTCGACGCCGGGCAAGCCGGCGCCATCCGAAAAGCCGGCGGCCACAGCGCCCGCTGCCACCCCGGCACCCCAACGCGAAGACCCGGCCGTACTCGCCAAACGCTACGAGGGCCGCGAGCTGACGGTGCTGGATGTTTCCGAAGTGCAGCTCGATGGCGCCGCGACGCTGTCGATCAGCTTCTCCGCGCCGCTGGATGCCAAGCAGGACTTCGCCAGCAAAGTGCACCTGGTCGACACCGTCAAAGGCAAGCTCGACGGCGCCTGGGAGCTCTCCGACAACCAGATGGAGCTGCGCCTGCGCCACCTGGAGCCGCAGCGCAAGCTGGTGCTGACCGTCGACAAGGGCCTGCTGGCGGTCAATGGCAAGCAACTGGACAGCGAGTCGATCAGCCGCCTGGAAACCCGTGATATGCAGCCGACCATCGGCTTCGCCAGCCGCGGTTCGCTGCTGCCCACGCGCCTGGCCGAGGGCCTGCCGGTGATCGCCCTCAACGTCGACAAGGTCGATGTCGAGTTCTTCCGCGTGAAGCCGGACATGCTCTCGACCTTCCTGGTCAACTGGGGGCGCAACAGCAGCCTGTACTACTACCAGTCCAAGGAAACCCTGGACATGGCCGAACTGGTCTACAGCGGCCGCTTCGACCTCAACCCCGCACGCAACACCCGCGAGACCGTGCTGCTGCCGATCGCCGGCATCAAGCCGCTGCAGGAGCCAGGCGTGTACCTGGCGGTGATGCGAGCCTCGGGCACCTACGACTACTCGCAACCAGCGACCCTGTTCACTCTTAGCGACATCGGTGTGTCCGCGCATCGCTACCGCGACCGCCTCGATGTGTTCGCCCAGGCCCTGGAAGGTGGCAAGGCGATGAACGGCGTGAACCTGGAAATCCATGACGACAAGGGCAAGCTGCTGGCCCAGGCCAGCACCGATAGTGATGGCCACGCCCAGCTGCCGATCACGCCCAAGGCCGACACCTTGATCGCCACCCAGGGTGTGCACACCACCCTGCTGCGCCTGAGCAGCGCGGCGCTGGACCTGGCCGAGTTCGACATCACCGGCCCGCAGGCCAACCCGCTGCAGTTCTTCATCTTCGGCCCGCGTGACCTGTATCGCCCCGGTGAAACGGTGTTGCTCAACGGCCTGCTGCGCGACCAGGACGGCAAGCCGGTCAAGGCGCAGCCAGTGAGCGTGGAAGTGCGTCGCCCGGATGAGCAGGTCAGCCGCAAGTTCGTCTGGGAAGCCGACGGCAATGGCCTGTACCAGTACCAGCTACAGCTGGCCAGCGAGGCCCCGACCGGCCGCTGGCAACTGCTGCTCGACCTGGGCGGCGGGCGCAAGCAGGTGTATGAATTCCTCGTCGAAGACTTCCTGCCCGAGCGCCTGGCGCTGGAACTCAAGGGCAGCAGCAAACCGTTGTCTCCGGATCAGGATGCGCGCATCCAGGTCAATGGCCGTTACCTCTACGGCGCCCCGGCTGCCGGCAACCGCCTGAGCGGCCAGGCCTATGTTCGCCCGCTGCGCGAGGCGGTACCGGCGCAGCCGGGCTACCAGTTCGGCTCGGTCACCGAAACCGAGCTGAACCAGGACCTGGAGCTGGACGAAGTCACCCTCGACCAGGCCGGCAAGGCCGTGGTCGATATCGAAAGCCGCTGGGCCGAAGCCCGCTCGCCGCTGCAACTGACCGTACAGGCCAGCCTGCAGGAGTCCGGTGGCCGGCCGATCACCCGGCGCCTGGAACAACCCATCTGGCCGGCCGAGCGCCTGCCAGGCCTGCGTGGCCTGTTCGACGGCGAGGAAACCGACAGTGACGGGCCGGTGGAGTTCGAGTTCCTGGTGGCCGACCGCAACGGCAAGAAGCTGGCAGCCAACGACCTCAAGGTGCGGCTGGTACGCGAGCGCCGCGACTACTACTGGAACTACTCGCAGAGCGATGGCTGGAGCTACGCCTACAACGAGAAGTTCCTCACCCAGAGCGAAGAGACCGTCAGCGTCAAGGCCGGCTCCACCGCCAAGCTGAGCTTCCAGGTGGAATGGGGCCCCTACCGTGTCGAGGTGGAGGATCCGGAGACGGGCCTAGTGTCCAGCTCGCGCTTCTGGGCCGGCTACCGCGCCCAGGACAACGCCGAAGGCGGCGCGGTGCGGCCGGACCAGGTCAAGCTGGCGCTGGACAAACCGGCCTATGCCGACGGCGCTACCGCCAAGGTCACCGTCACCCCGCCCGCAGCCGGCAGTGGCTACCTGATGATCGAGTCCAGCGATGGCCCGCTGTGGTGGCAGGAGATCGACGTGCCCGCCGAGGGCAAGACGTTCGACGTGCAGCTGGACAAGCAGTGGGCCCGCCACGACCTGTACATCAGCGCGCTGGTGATCCGCCCGGGTGAGCGCAAGGCCAACGCCACGCCGAAACGCGCGGTGGGCGTGCTGCACCTGCCGCTGAACCGCGCCGAGCGCAAGCTGGCGGTGAGCCTGCAGGCGCCGGAGAAAATGCGCCCGAAACAGCCGCTGACCGTGAAGGTCAAGGCTGCAAATGCCGATGGCAGCGTGCCGAAACAGGTGCATGTGCTGTTGTCGGCGGTGGATGTGGGCATCCTCAACATCACCGACTTCAAGACCCCCGACCCGTTCGCCAGCCTGTTCGGGCGCAAGGCTTACGGTGCTGACCAGCTGGATATCTACGGCCAGTTGATCGAAGCCGGCCAGGGCCGCCTGGCCAGCCTGGCATTTGGTGGCGACGCGGCGATGGCCAAGGGTGGCAAGCGCCCCAACACCACGGTGACCATCGTCGCCCAGCAGAGCCTGCCGGTGACCCTGGACGACAAGGGCGAGGGCCAGGCCACGGTCGATATCCCCGACTTCAATGGCGAACTGCGGCTGATGGCCCAGGCCTGGACCGAGGAACAGTTCGGCATGGCCGAAGGCAAGACCGTGGTCGCTGCGCCGCTGATCGCCGAGCTCTCGGCACCGCGGTTCCTGGCCGGTGGCGACCGCACCAGTCTGGCGCTGGACCTGGCCAACCTGTCGGGCCGTGCCCAGCAGCTGAACGTTGAAATCAGCACCGAAGGGCAGCTGAGCCTGGCGGCCAACGCCGTGCAGAACGTTGCCCTGGCTGAAGGCCAGCGCTCGACGCTGATGATCCCGGTACAGGCCCAGGGAGGCCTGGGGCAGGGCAAGGTGCATGTGCGGGTCACTGGCCTGCAACTGCCGAACGAGCCGACCGGCGCGTTCGAGCGCGAGTGGACGCTGGGCGTGCGCCCGGCCTACCCGGCGATGCTCAAGCACTACCGCGTGGCCTTGAAGGACCAGCCATGGACCCTGCCTGAAGCGGACCTGGCCGCCTTCGAACCCGCCGGGCTTGAAGCCAGCCTGGCCTTGTCGAGCCGGCCACCGCTGAACCTGGCCGAGCAGATCCGTGCCCTCGAAGCCTACCCCTACGGTTGCCTGGAGCAGACCACCAGCGGCCTGTACCCGTCGCTGTATGCCGATGCCGACAGCCTCAAGCGCCTGGGCATCAAGGGTGAGCCTGCCGATGTGCGCAAGCGCAAGATCGAGATGGGTATCGAGCACCTGCTGGGCATGCAGCGCTACAACGGCAGCTTCGGCCTGTGGAGCTCGGACAGCGAAGAAGAATACTGGCTGACCGCCTATGTCACCGACTTCCTGCTGCGCGCCCGTGACCAAGGCTATGGTGTGCCGGCCGAAGCGCTGAAGAAGGCCAGCGAGCGCCTGCTGCGTTACCTGCAGGAGCGCAACCTGATCGAAGTCGACTACAGCGAGAACGCCGAACACACCCGCTTCGCCGTGCAGGCCTATGCGGCATTGGTGCTGTCGCGCAGCCAGCAGGCGCCGCTGGGTGCCCTGCGTGGCCTGTTCGAACGCCGCGCCGACGCCCGCTCTGGCCTGCCGCTGGTGCAACTGGCGGTGGCGCTGGACAAGATGGGCGACAAGCCGCGTGCCGAGCAGGCCCTGCAGGCGGGGCTGGGCATCAGCCGCGGTAAAGGCTGGATGGCCGACTATGGTAGCGCCCTGCGCGACCAGGCACTGATCCTGGCGCTGCTGCAGGAAAGCAACCTGGCCAGCCGCCAGGTCGACCAGCGCCTGTTCGCCCTGTCGGATGAACTGGCGGCCAACCGCTGGCTGTCGACCCAGGAGCGCAATGCGCTGTTCCTGGCCGGCCGTGGCCTGCTGGGCAAGCCGGAAGGCCAGTGGCAGGCGCGCCTGGACAGCGCGGGCGAAGTGCGCGAGTTCAACAATGCCGAGGCAGGCATGAAGCTCGAAGGCCCGTTGCTGGCTTCGCCATTGAGTGTGCAGAACCAAGGCAGCGAAACGCTGTACCAGCAACTGACCTTGTCGGGTTACCCACGCCAGGCGCCTGCGGCCGGTGGCAACGGCATGCAGATCCGCCGTGAGTACCTGGGCATGAATGGCCAGCCGTTGGACCTGCACAACCTGCGCAGCGGCGACCTGGTGCTGGTGCACCTGGCGCTCAAGGCTGAAGACCGGGTGCCGGATGCGCTGGTGGTGGACTTGCTGCCGGCAGGCCTGGAGCTGGAGAACCAGAACCTGGCGCAGAGTGCCGCCAGCCTGGACAACGCCAGCAGTGCGGTGAAGGAATGGCGCGAGTCGATGCAGAATGCCAGCGTGGTGCACCAGGAGTATCGCGATGACCGTTACGTCTCCGCGCTCAAGCTGGACAGCTACGGCACCACCCACCTGCTGTACCTGGCTCGGGCAGTGACCCCGGGCACCTACCGCGTGCCGCCGCCGCAGGTCGAATCGATGTACCGGCCAAACCTGCAGGCCGTGGGGGATGGGCAAGGGGAGATGACCGTAAAAGCCCGCTAAGGCGACGCGGTCTGTTGTAGGAGCGGCCTTGTGTCGCGATTGGGCCGCAAAGCGGCCCCAAAGCCTGAGCACGCGGAGCAAAAGGTCGACCGCGTCGCCAGCTTTTGCGGCCGCTGCGCGCCCGATCGCGACACAAGGCCGCTCCTACAGGAACGGTGCCGTACTTAGTGAATCACCCAGCTCATCACCCACAACCCCAGCAGCAGCCAGATGATCCCGAGGATGATCGAGGCGCGCATGAACGCGCGGATTGCCGAGTACAGCAGCACCAGCCCGATGATCAGGGCGAGGATGCTGAGCAGCGAGGTCTCCATGCCCAGGGTGCGCGCCAGGCCATCGATGAAATTGCCTCCGGCACTGGCCAGCAGGTTGAACAGCCCGCTCAATGCGTCGACGATGAAGCGGATCAACGACCCCAGCGCCTGGCCCAGCCACTCGAAAAAACCTTCTACATGCATAGTTGCTTCCTGATGAACGAATCGGCGATGTTGCCGTTCCCAAGCCTTTGGCCATCACCTGGCCAGGTCGGTTCCCGATGCCAAGCTTAACGCGGCCGCGTACCCGTGCGGGCAGGCTGTTGCGCACCACGGTGATCGGCATGCTGGTGCTGTTCGGCCTGCTGTGGTTGGCCGACCGCCTCTGGCCGCTGCCCATGCCCGGCGACGACCTGGCCCGCGTGGTGCTGGCCGAGGACGGCACGCCGTTGTGGCGCTTTGCCGATGCCGATGGCGTGTGGCGCTACCCGGTCAGCCCCGACGAGGTTTCGCCGCTGTATCTGCAGGCGCTGCTGACCTACGAGGACCGCTGGTTCTACAGCCACCCCGGGGTCAACCCGTTGGCCCTGGCCCGCGCTGCCTGGCTGAACCTGCGTGGCGGGCGTGTGGTGTCGGGCGGTAGCACGCTGTCGATGCAGGTCGCGCGCCTGCTCGACCCGCATGAACGCACCCTGGCCGGCAAACTGCGCCAGCTGTGGCGCACGGCGCAGCTGGAATGGCATTTGTCCAAGCGCGAAATCCTGCAGATCTACCTGGACCGCGCGCCTTTCGGCGGCACCCTGCAGGGCGTGGCGGCCGCCAGTTGGGCATACCTGGGCAAGTCGCCCATGCACCTGACCCCGGCCGAAGCGGCGCTGCTGGCCGTGCTGCCCCAGGCGCCCAGCCGCCTGCGCCCGGACCGTCACCCCGAGCGTGCCCAGCGCGCCCGCGACAAGGTGCTGCAACGCCTGGCCGAATACCAGGTGTGGCCGGCCCAGCAAATCCGTGAGGCAGGTGAAGAACCGCTGGTGCTGGCGCCACGTCAGGAACCGGCCCTGGCGCCGCTGCTGGCCCGGCGCCTGAACAGCGCCGACAGCCCGCCGCTGATCCGCACCACGCTCGACGCCGCGCTGCAGCGTCGCCTCGAAGACCTGCTGCTGGGCTGGCGCGCACGGCTGCCGGAGCGCACCTCCGCCGCCATCCTGGTGGTCGATGCGCAGACCATGGCGGTGCGTGCCTACCTGGGCTCCATCGACCTGGCCGACGAGCGCCGCTTCGGGCATGTCGACATGGTGCGTTCGTTGCGCTCGCCGGGCTCCACCCTCAAGCCGTTCCTCTACGGCATGGCGCTGGATGATGGCCTGATTCATTCCGAGTCGCTGCTGCAGGATGTGCCGCGACGCTATGGCGACTATCGCCCCGGCAACTTCTCCATGGGTTTCAGCGGACCGGTGTCGGCCAGTTCGGCGCTGGCGCTGTCGCTCAACCTGCCGGCGGTGCAGCTGCTGGAGGCCTACGGCCCGAAACGCTTTGCCGCGCAACTGCGCATGGCGGGCATACCGCTGATACTGCCGCCCCTGGCCGAGCCCAACCTGTCGTTGATCCTGGGTGGGGCGGGCAGCCGCCTGGAGGACCTGGTGGGTGGCTACGCGGCTTTGGCGCGGGGTGGCAACAGTGCGCGGGTGCGCCTGCAACCGCAGGATCCGTTGCTGGAACGGCGCCTGCTGTCACCAGGGGCTGCGTGGATCATCCGGCGTATCCTCAGCGGCCAGGCGCGCCCCGACCGCGACCCGCATGCCGAGCTGGTACAACGCCCGCAACTGGCCTGGAAAACCGGCACCAGCTACGGCTTTCGCGATGCCTGGTCGATCGGCGTGGGCCCGCGCTACCTGATCGGCGTATGGATCGGCCGCCCCGACGGCACACCGGTACCCGGCCAATTCGGGCTGGCTTCGGCGGCGCCGCTGATGCTGCAGGTGCACGACCTGCTGAGCAACCGTGACAGCCAGCGTGGCATCGGCGTGCCGGTGGAGCGGGTGCCGGCCAATGTCAGCGTGGCGGCGATCTGTTGGCCGTTGGGCCAGCCGATGAACAAACAGGACCGCAACTGCCGGCGTCAGCGTTTCGCCTGGACCCTGGACGGCACTACCCCGCCAACCCTGCAGGCCGCCGACCAGCCACTCGGCCTGGGCCTGCGCGAAAGCGTATGGGTCAACGACCAGGGGCTGCGCGTCGATGGCAGTTGCCCGGGCGCCAAGGCCCGCGATATCGCCCTATGGCCCGCCCCGCTGGAGCCTTGGCTGCCACGTGTGGAGCGGCGTGCGGCGCGCCTGCCGGCCATCGACCCAGCCTGCCCGCCGCAGGTGCCGGCCAGCGCGCCTCCGCTTTCGATCGTGGGCGTGCGCCCGGGCGACAACCTTCGCCGCCCGGCCACCAGCAGCGAACCGTTGCAACTGTATGTGTCGGCGCTGGGCGGCGGCGGGCGGCGCTGGTGGTTCCTCAACGGCCAGCCATTGGGCGAAACCCAGGGGCAGGACAGCCTGCTGGTGCGCTTCCAACAGGTAGGCCAGGCGGAAATCAGCGCGCTGGATGAAAGCGGCGAGACGGCGCGCGTGGTGTTCCAGGTCAGCGAGTAGCCGTTCGACGAGGGCCGGGGCAGCACCTACGCTTGCAAGTAACGGGTGTGATCGGCTGGCGCCCCTGATGCCTGTCAGTCAAGCAATTTGGGGCCGCTTTGCGGCCCTTCGCGGGCACGCCCGCTCCCACAGGTTGGGAGCGGAGCCCGCGAAGGGCTGCAACGCAGCCCCAGGGAACATGGAGCGCCCTATGCGTCCTCTGGCCGTGCCCCTGTTGTTGCTGCCTTGGGCGCTTGCGGCCCATGCCGAACCTTTGCCGGGTTTTCTCGACAGCCATGAGTACGAACGTCGCCTGCCCGGCGCCAACCTGCCAATAGACGCCTACCGCCCGGTCAGCGCTCACCTGCAGCTGGCCGGGGTGGAGGTTGACAGCCCCGCGTGGGCGCCTGCGGATACCCCGCTGGTGCTGCATAAAGTGCGCTTCGAAGGCGGCACGGTGTTCCCCTTGAGCGACCTGCGCGATCACTACCAACCGCTGATCGGGCACCAGACCACGTTGGGCGAGCTGCAGCAGTACACCGCGCGCCTGACCCAGCGCTATCGGCAGGAAGGCTACCTGTTGTCGTACGCCTACCTGCCGCCGCAGGAGGTGGCCGATGGCCGGGTCAATGTGGTGCTGGTCGAAGGCTATATCCGTGATTACCGCGTGGACGGCGATATCGGCCCGGCCGGCGCCTATCTGCACCAACTGCTGGAGCGCCTTGCAACCGAGCGCCCGCTGACCCGGGAAACGCTGGAGCGCTACCTGGGCCTGGCCGAGCGCCTGCCGGGGGTGAGGATAGAGCCGCAGCTGGCCGTGGCGCAAACCGCTGATGGTGCTGCGCGGTTGACCGTGCATGCGCAGCGCAAGCCGTTCAGCGCTGCTGTTGCCGTTGTTGATGGCAACCGCGACGATGCGCAGGCGCTGATGACGGCAACCAGCCACGCCCAGACTCGCTTTGCCGAACAGATCGAGGCCAGCCTGTTGCTGCCGCCGGGGGATGACCAGGTGCATTACCAGCGCCTGGCCTACAGCCAGTGCCTGGACGCGGGCGGCAGCCAGCTGCTGCTGTCGGCTTCGCGCTACCGCAGCGAGCCCGGCACGCGGATTCGTCTGGACGATGGCCGTGACATCACCCGCAAGCGCGACAGCGATCGCTATGCGATCGGCCTGCGCCAGCCGGTGATCGTCAGGCCGGATGAATGGATGGTGGTGCAGGGGCAGGTGTATTCGGTCAGTGAGCACTTCAAGGACCGGGTGGATGGGTTGTCATCGGCACGGGACTACGACACCTACGTGCGTGCGCTGTCATTCGAGGGCGACTGGCGCAAGGTGGAAGAGGGCCGTTTGCGTATCGTCAGCGCCGGGGTCTATCAGGGCCTGGATTACCTGGGGGCGCGCAGCGATGCCGACTACGATCTGGATTTTCTGCGGTTGCGGCTTTCCGGTTTGCAGAGCGACAGGCTGCTCGGTAACTGGCAGGGGGTGGTGTCCGGGGCGCTGTACTGGAGTGATGACCGCTTGCCCGACAGCGAGCGTGCGGGGTTTGGCGGGCAGAGTTTCGGCCGTGGCTACCCGCGCGACCAGGCGGACGGGGACAAGGGCTGGGGTGTGGCTTACGAGGTGAATTACAGCATGCACGCCAACTGGCTGGCGTTGGTGCAGCCCTATGTGGTGTTGGATACGGCGCAGGCCTGGCATAACCGGGGGCCTGTGGAGGATGCCCACCTGGCTTCGGCGGCGCTTGGTGTGCGGTTGGGCGATGGGCGCTTGTTCAATGTGGCGCTGGAGCTGGCCAAGCCTTTGGCGGATGTGGCATTGGACAGCCTGAACCGTGGGCCTCGGCTGACTTTGACGCTTGGCGTTCAAATGTAAGGGGGCGCGCTGCGCCCCAATCGCGACACAAGGCCGCTCCCACAAGTCCACCGCCATCCTGAAGGTTGTGAAGTCCCTGTAGGAGCGGCCTTGTGTCGCGATTGGGCTGCGAAGCAGCCCCCGGGAATCAATTACTCAATGGGTAGTAAACCGCTGATGCACCGGCGACGAACTGGGTGTCAGTGCCAGGGCCAGCTGGGTGCGGTTGTGCATGTGGGTCAGGCGCAGCACCTGCGACACATACAGCTTCACGGTGTTCTCGGTAATGCCCAGCTCACAGGCGATCTGGTAGTTGGTCTTGCCCTTGCCCACCAGGCGGGCCACCTCCAGCTGGCGTGGCGACAGCTTCTCGAACGCCGCTGGCAGCTCGCTTTCGCTTTCTTCCACATCCGTGGCACGTCGATGAGTACCCTGGCCCCGGGCCTTTTCCAAATCCTGGTAAAGCTCGTCAATCGATTCGGCCAGATCCTGCAGGCGCTGATTCAATCCGCCGAGGTCGTGGAAGTTGCGCTGGCGTTCCAGCAATGCCTCTTCCTGCCGACGTACGCCTTCAAGCAGTTCATCGAGTTCCACCGGCTTCTGGTAGTAATCGGCAAAGCCTTCGCGCAGCGCGCGGATCACGTCCTGTTTCTCGGCACGCCCGGTCAACATGATGGCTTCGAACATGCGCTGGCTGCCGTCGAACTGCTTCAGGGTGCGCATCAGTTCAACGCCATCCCGTCCCGGCATGTGCAGGTCGCAGATAAGCAGACCGATGGCTGGGTCTGCCATATAGCGCTCGATGGCTTCGTCAGCAGAATGGGCCGGTACGCAAACATAGCCCTTGGTTTCGAGGAATTCACAGAGTTGTTCGACAATGACCGGTTGGTCATCCACCACCAAAACCTTCAACTCACTCACTTGTCTGGACACGATCCACTCCCTGTTCGTATACGGCCCTGCTCCCGGGCCAGACGCTCTGGCAGTTTAAAAATAGTCGCACCAAGCGAATATGTACAAGTTTTGTACAAGGTGTCGGACCACAGGCTAGCTCATTGGACCCATACCGCTGTCAACAGAAAGCCGGCCAGCACATAGGGGACGAACGCCTGCTTGTCACCCATTTCTTCGGTCAGGGCCTGCAAACGCTTTTTCACCTTTGGGTTGAGCAAGGTCCACAGGCGCCGGCGGGTGAGCAGCCACAGCAGCACGCTGACACCGGCGCCGATGAAGGTGCCAAGCACGTATTGCGGGCTGGTGGCCAGCGCCAGTGCGCCCATCAGCTTGACGTCATCGGCGCCGAAACGGCCAAGCATGTAACCGGGCAGCGTCAGCAGCATGACGATGGCCAGCGCCCAGCCTGCATCGCTGGCATCGGCACCGATCCAGCTGTGGCCGGTGGCGAACAGCCAGGCCAGGGCGCAGGTAGCCACGCCAAGGGTGAGCATGTTGGATATCTGGCGTTGACGCACGTCTTGTTCGGAGCACAAGGCAAGCCACAGCAGGAGAACAATGCTTTGCATTGGCAGGTCGCCCTTCCCAAATGTTGAACACATCTACCCGGTCAGTCAGGTTTCCTTAAGTGAAGATAGACGGGAACCTGCGGGGAGTGGAGCGGGAGAGGGAAAAAGGCGTGGCCGGGATGGATTTTGTCGCTGTTGAAACAGGCCTCGCAGGCGACCCTTGTGGGAGCGGGTTCACCCGCGAACACCGGCAAAGCCGGTGCCATGCACCGCGTTGTTTTCTTCGCGGGTAAACCCGCTCCCACAGGGGCTGCGGCGCCTGCATAACCGCGTTCGGTGTTACTTCCTGCTCCCCGGCGGGTAGTTGGCCAACACCTTGGTCACGGTGTTCTGGATCGCGCTGTTGCGTTCCTCGGGGCTTGGCGGGTAGTTGTTCATGATCTGCTCGGCACTGCCGCGCCACACCAGCTTGCTGTCACGCCCATCGAAGAGGTCGATCTGGATGGTGGCGACCTTGTAGTCGACGCTGCGGGTTTCGTTGTACATCGGCCCACCCCAATAGCCGCCCCAGTAGCCCCCCCAGCCACCGCCGTAGTTGGTGGTGATCTGTTGCTGGCGCTGCTCGACGATCAGGTACGCACGCACTGTCAGGTCTGGCCGCGCGCCACTTTGCACCGGGCGCAGGCCGCGCTGGTCGAGTTGGTTTGCGACTGCCTGGCGAATGCGCTGCTCGGTCAGGTCGCTCTTGATTCGTGGGTCGTCCGGGCGGTACTGCAGGCCCGGTTCCTGCCATGCCCAACTGCGGTAGGCGGCAAAGTCACGGCTGGCATCGAAATCCTGCTGGACGTTATTGCTGGAGCAGGCGGCGAGCAATAACGCGAATGACAGTAGAACGAGACGGCGCAACATGATGGTTCTCCGTTGGATATCAACTGGGAGGATAGCCGTTGAGCGCCTTGTGCACAGAATCGCGCAGGGCGCTTTCGCGTTCACGCGGCGAGTCCTTGTCGCTGCCGCTTTCGGCGCTGGCACTCCATACCGGCTGGCCGCTGCGGGCGTCGTACAGGTCGATACGCACCACCATCACTTGCACCTCGTAGGTGCGCACGATGGGCACGCTGGCATAGCCACCATAGCCATGGCGGTAGCCGCCATAACCGACACCACCGTAGGGGTACGGGCCGTAGTAAGGGTCGTAGGCATCGTAGTCACGTACCTGGCGCAAGCGCTTTTCCAGGCGTATGTCGGCGCTGACCAGCAAGTCGCCGGGGCCGCCCCGGGCGGGGCGCAGGCCATGCTGGTCCAGCGCGCCGCTGACGGCATCGGCCAGTTGCCCCGGGTCGGTATCGACCGAACCACTGGGCAACTGGCCGTTGCGCCAACTCCAGCTACGGTAGTGCCCGTAATCTCGGGCCGGTGTCGGGTAGGCACTGGCATCGAAGGTGCTGGCCGCCTGGGCAGGCGCCGGTGGTAACGGGCGGCTGCTGGCCACATAGGGGTTGCTGCCCTGGCAGCCAGCCAGGGCAAGCGGCAGCACGGCCAGGCATAACAGACGGTACGGCATGTATTCCTCCCGGCGGGCAGGTCAGCGGGGGCGGCAGACCCAGTGCAGGTAGCGGCCGAGCCCGGCGAAGCTGGGGTGTCGACGGTAGGCCAGTTCCATTTCCAGCAGGTCGAGCAGCTCGGCCTTGCCTTGGAATTCCTTGGGCATGTAGTCGTGGAACACCCGCACGCCACTTTCGCTTTCAACCTGCCACATAGGATCAAGTTGCGCTCTGAGTTCGCGTGGATCAAGCGGTTTTTGCGGGGTCAGGCTCTGCTTTTCACCTTCCAGCCGGTTGCTGCGCAACTTCCGGAAATGGCCCTTGAGCAGGTTGCGATAGACCAGGGCGTCGCGGTTGTAGAAGGCCAGCGACAGCCACCCGGAAGGGGCCGTGAGCTGGTGCAGCACCGGCAGGATGCTTTCGGGCTCGGCCAGCCATTCCAGTACGGCGTGGCATAGCACCAGGTCGTAGGGTTCGGTCAGCTGGCCAAGCAGCTCTTGCCAGGGGGCCTGGATGAAGGTGGCCGGTTGGCCGGCTTCGGCAAAGCGCGCCCGTGCGCCGTCGAGCATCGGCGCGGCGGGTTCGGCCAGGGTCAGCTGGTGGCCGCGCTGGGCCAGCCACAAGGCCATGTGACCCAACCCGGCACCAATGTCGAGAATGCGCAGCGGGCGGTCGGGCAGGGCTTCGGCCAGGTCGGCCTGCAGCACGGCCAGGCGGATGGCGCCCTTGGCGCCGCCGTAGATCTTCTCGGCAAAGCGGGTGGCCAGCTCATCGAAATGACGGTCGTTCATCGGGCGAAGCGCCTCTCGCTGTCGGCCAGCTTGGCTCGCACCACCTGGTCCATGTCCAGGCCCAGTTCGCTGCACAGCAGCAACAGGTACAGCACCACATCGCCGATTTCCTGGCCGGCATGGGCCAGCTTGTCGGCGGGCAGCTGGCGCGATTGGTCTTCGCTCAGCCACTGGAAGATTTCCACCAGTTCGGCCATTTCGACGCTGGCGGCCATGGCCAGGTTCTTCGGGCTGTGGAAGCCACGCCAGTCGTTGTTGTCGCGGATCTGGTGCAGGCGTTGGGTGAGTTCTTGCAGGTTCATCGGGGGTCTCCTAATGCTGCATAGCTTCTGCGCAGGCCCGATGCAAAGCAAGGGGGCCGCTATGCGGCCCATCGCGACGCAAGGCCGCTCCCACAAGCGGTCACCGGCATCAAACCGAACGCGGTACCTGTGGGAGCGGCCTTGTGTCGCGAAAAGGCTGCGAAGCAGCCTCACGATTTAAAGGGGGGCCCAGCGCCCGACCATATGCAGAACCCCTCCATGCCCATCCAGCCGCAGCTCTCCCGCAGCCCCCGCCTCACTGGCACCGAGCACCACCTCCGACGGCAACCGCACCGGTTTGCGGAAATCCACCTCGAAGGCATAGCCACTGTGCGGCAGGTGCCCGCGCAGTGCCGCCAGGGCCATGGCCTTGCTCCACATGCCATGGGCAATGGCCGTGGGGAAGCCGAACAGCCGCGCACTGGCTGCGCTGAGGTGGATCGGGTTGTAATCCCCGCAGACCTTGGCATAACGCCGGCCGATATCGCTGTCGGCGTACCAGCGGGTCGCCTCTGGCAATGCTTGTGGTTCGTCCTCGGCAGGCTCACCTGCCTCGCTTTCCAGCTTCAACCCGCGCACCAGCATACGGCTGGTCTCGCGCCAGAGCAGGCCGATGCCGTCTTCGGCTTCGGTGACCAGGTCGAAGGTGCCGCCCTTGGAATGCGCTTGCAGATTGCCTGCATGCACCGCGAAGCGCAGCCCTTCGATACCGCCCAGTGGGCGCAGCACCTCGATGCGGTTGTGCAGGTGCACCAGGCCGAGCAGCGGGAAGGGGAAGTTTGGCGCGGTCATCAACTGCAACTGCAGCGTGAACGCCATGACATGTGGATAAGTACCCGGCAGGCGGCCATCGTCGGTGAAGTGGCACAACCGTCGATAGGCGGCCAGGTTGCCCGGCTGGACGCGGATGAAGCAGCGCAGGCCGTCGTCCGGCAGCTGGTCGCCGCTGATGCTGCGCTTGCTGGCCGCGCGCAGGTACAGGCTGGCGCGCGAAGCCGGGCTGTGCAGGTCGTGCCAGTGTCGGTTCATGTTCAGGCCCCCATCAAGGCCTGGCCGCATACCCGCAGCACCTGGCCGTTGACTGCGCCGGAGCCCGGCTGGCTGAGCCAGGCGATGGCTTCGGCGACATCCTGCGGGCGGCCGCCCTGGCCCAGCGAACTCAAGCGTCGCCCGGCCTCGCGCAGGCCCATGGGCATGGCGGCGGTCATATGGGTTTCGATGAAACCGGGTGCCACGGCATTGATGCTGCCGCCGCGCTCGGTGAGCCGGGGCGCCCACGCCTGGGCCAGGCCGATCAGCCCGGCCTTGCTCGCGGCATAGTTGGCCTGCCCGCGGTTGCCGGCGATGCCGCTGACCGAGGCCAGCAGGGTGATACGTGCGTTTTCACCCAGGGCGCCGTTGTCGTACAGCGCCTGGGTCAGCACCTGCGGTGCCTTGAGATTGACCGCCAGCACCGCGTCCCAGTATTCCGGGGTCATGTTGGCCAGGGTCTTGTCACGGGTGATACCGGCGTTGTGCACCACGATGTCGATGCCGTCGGGCAGGGCTGCAAGCAGTTGCGTTGCCGCGTCGCCGGCGCAGATGTCCAGGGGCAGCGCCTTGCCGCCCAGGCGTGCGGCCAGGGCGTCGAGGTCCTGGCTGGCTTGCGGCACATCCAGCAGCAGTACGTCGGCACCGTCCCGGGCCAGGGTTTCGGCAATGGCGGCACCGATGCCGCGCGCGGCACCGGTTACCAGGGCGCGGCGCCCAGCCAGCGGCCGGGTCCAGTCCTCGACCTGGCTGGCGCAGGCATGCAGGCGCAGCACCTGGCCGGAGATGAAGGCGCTTTTGGGCGAGAGGAAGAAGCGCAGGGCGCCTTCCAACTGGTCTTCCGCGCCGGGGTCGACATACAGCAACTGCGCGGTCGCACCGTTGCGCAGCTCCTTGGCCAGCGAGCGGCTGAAGCCTTCCAGGGCCCGTTGGGCAATGCTGGCCAGTGGGTCGTCGAGGCTTTCTGGCGCGCGGCCCAGCACCACTACATGGGCGCACGGCGCCAGGCTGCGCAGCAGTGGCTGGAAAAATTCGCGCAACTGCTTCAACGCGTCGCTGTCGGACAGGTGACTGGCATCGAATACCACGGCCTTGATCTTCGGCCCCAGGCCAGCCACCCACGCTTCGGCCTGGAGGTTGTCGGTATTGAAGCTGTAAAGCGTGTCGGTCAGGCGCGGGGCAATGGCTTCGACCTGGCTCGCCAGTGGCCCGCCACCCAGTACCAAGGCACCTTCGACCGGGCGCAGGCGGCCGGCCTGCCAGCGCTCCAGCGGCGCCGGGCGTGGCAGGCCAAGGGCATCCACAAGACGGCGGCCGAGGTTGGAGTTGGCAAAGCCGAGGTAGCGATCGCTCATGAGTGGGTCTCCCGGAAGGCAAGCTTGAAAGTGTGGACCAACTTTGTGGCAAGGTCGTTCGAATGCGGTAAAAACACCTAGGCTGTACGGATCAAATTGTTTCAGGAGGAACAAGCGCATGCGTTCACTTCGCCGGGTCGCGATCCTGGGCGGCAACCGAATTCCCTTCGCCCGCTCCAATGGCGCCTACGCCACGGCCAGCAACCAGGCGATGCTCACCGTCGCCCTCGAAGGGCTGATCGAACGCTACCGCTTGCATGGGTTGCGCATGGGGGAAGTGGTCGCCGGTGCGGTGCTCAAGCACTCGCGTGACATGAACCTGACCCGTGAGTGCGTGCTGGGCTCGCGGCTGTCGCCGCAGACGCCGGCCTACGACATCCAGCAAGCCTGCGGCACCGGGCTGGAGGCGGCGCTGCTGGTGGCCAACAAAATTGCCCTAGGGCAGATCGACTGCGGCATTGCCGGCGGCGTGGACACCACTTCCGATGCGCCGATTGCGGTAAACGAAGGCCTGCGCCACATCTTGCTGCAGGCCAACCGCGGCAAAAGCCTGGGCGAGCGGCTAAAGCCATTCCTCAAGCTGCGCCCTCACCACCTGAAACCCGAATTGCCGCGCAACGGCGAGCCGCGCACCGGTTTGTCGATGGGCGAGCATTGCGAACGCATGGCCCAGGCCTGGCGCATTGGCCGTGCCGAACAGGACGAGCTGGCGCTGCTCAGCCACCAGGCGCTGGCTGCCGCGTACGCCGAAGGTTGGCAGGATGACCTGCTGACGCCGTTTCTGTCGTTGACCCGTGATAACAACCTGCGCCCCGACCTGACCCTGGAGCAACTGGCCAGGCTCAAACCTGCTTTCGATCGCAGCGGGCAGGGCACGCTGACGGCGGGCAATTCCACACCGCTGACCGATGGTGCTTCGCTGGTGTTGCTGGGTAGCGAGGAATGGGCCGAGCAGCAGGGGCTGTCGGTGCTGGCCTATCTGGTCGATGGCGAAACCGCTGCGGTGGATTTCGTCACTGGTCGCGAAGGCTTGCTGATGGCGCCGGTGTATGCGGTGCCGCGGCTGCTGGCGCGCAATGGCCTGACGCTGCAGGACTTTGACTATTACGAGATTCACGAAGCCTTTGCTGCCCAGGTGCTGTGCACACTCAAGGCCTGGGAAGATGCCGATTATTGCCGTGAGCGGTTGGGGCTGGATGCGCCGCTCGGGGCGATCGACCGTAGCAAGCTCAACGTCAAGGGCAGTTCGCTGGCGGCCGGGCACCCGTTTGCCGCAACCGGGGGGCGGATATTGGCCAACCTGGCCAAGTTGCTGGCGAGGGCGGGGAAGGGGCGGGGGTTGATTTCGATCTGTGCGGCGGGTGGGCAGGGGGTGACCGTCATCGTCGAGCGCTGAAGCCACGCCTTGTGGGAGCGGCCTTGTGTCGCGAAAGGGGCGCGAAGCGGCCCCGGGGTTTCAGCGTCACAGCAAAAATTGTTGGGGCCGCTTTGCGGCCCTTTCGCGACACAAGGCCGCTCCCACAGAGACCGCGCCTGACTTGACCACGAATCAGCTGTTAGGCTTGTCTGGTCAGAACTACAAGAAACCGCCATGCCGATCATCGGACACCCCCGCGCCATACCGGCGCTGGACTACCTGCCCAGGCCACTCTATGCCCGTGCCGAAAGCCTCGGCGCCGGCTCCTGGACCACTCGCCACCAGCACGACTGGGTGCAGTTCTCCTACGCCATCAGCGGCGTTCTCGGGGTGTATACCCACGAAGGCAGCTACTTCGCCCCGCCCCAGTGGGGCGTGTGGATACCAGCCGATGCCGAACACGAAGTGGTCACCTCGATGCAGGCCGAAATGCGCAGCCTTTACGTGCGCCGGGATGCCTGCCCGTGGGCACCGGAGCAATGCCGGGTACTGGAAGTGACCCCGCTGGCGCGCGAACTGATCAAGCAGTTCTGCCTGTTCCCGGCCGACTACCCGGAGGGTGACAGCGCCGAGGCGCGGCTGGTGGCAGTGCTGCTCGACCAGTTGCGCATGCTGCCCGAGGTCGGTTTTTCGCTGCCACTGCCACGGCACCCGAGGTTGCTGGCGCTGTGCAATGGTCTGATCGCTGCACCGGACCAGTCGCAGACCTTGCAGCAGTGGGCGCGAGAGCTGGGGTGCTCGGAGAAGACGCTGATGCGGCTGTTCCAGCGGGAGACGGGTTTGAGTTTTCGCAACTGGCGGCAGCGTATGCGGCTGTTGTCGTCGCTGGCGCTGCTGGAGGCGGGGGAGAGTGTGACCGAGGCGGCGTTGGGGTGTGGGTATGACTCCACCTCGGCTTACATTGCGGCGTTCAAGCAATTGTTCGGCGCGACGCCGGGGGAATTGAAGCTTTAGGCAATCAGGCATTGTTTGCCTGCACCGGCCCAATCACCGGCAAGCCAGCTCCCACAGGGACCGCACAGATTTCAAGGCCTGTGGTAAACCTGTGGGAGCGGGTTCACCCGCGAAGAGGCCGGCGCAGGCAACACATCAGGTACGGAACCTGCGCACCAGCGCATCCAGCTCATTGGACAACCCGGCCAGGCTCTCCGAATCCATCCGCGCCGCCTGGGCCAGTTCGGCCACCAGTTGCGCATCGCCGTGAATCTGGCTGATGTGCCGGTTGATGTCCTCGGCCACCTGGTGCTGCTCTTCGGCCGCCGTGGCGATCTGGGTGTTCATGTCGCGGATCACATCCACCGACTCGCGGATCTGCCCGAAGCTGTCACGGGCCAGGCCGATGCGGCTCACCGACTGCTGTGAAACCTCCAGGCTAGCGTGCATCTGTGCGGCCACTTCGGCAGTGCGGCTGGCGAGGTTGCCAAGCAGGCCATCGATCTCGGCTGTGGAGTCGGCGGTACGTTTGGCCAGCGCCCGCACTTCGTCGGCGACCACGGCAAAGCCACGGCCCTGCTCGCCGGCACGGGCCGCTTCGATGGCGGCGTTGAGCGCCAGCAGGTTGGTTTGCTCGGCAATCGAGCGGATGGTGCCGAGGATCGACTGGATGGCGTTGCTGTCACGCTCCAGCTGCTGGATCGACTGTGCCGACTGCTCGATCTCCTGGCTCAGGCGGTCGACGCTATGTACCGCGGCATCGATCTGCTGCTGGCCTTCGCGGGCCTGTTGCTGGCCACTGTCGGCCGACTGCGCCGCCTGGCTGCAGGAACGTGCCACTTCGTTGGCAGTGGCGACCATTTCGTGGAAGGCGGTAGAGACCATGTCCACCGCTTCGCGCTGGCGGCCTGCGGCTTCGGCCATGTCGCTGGAAACGCGGGTCGAGCTGCTGGAGGTGCTGAGGATCTTGCTGGCGGCAGCACCGATGTGCTGGATCAGGCTGCGAATGGCACCGAGGAACTGGTTGAACCAGCTGGCCAGTTGCGCGGTTTCGTCGCGGCCACGGATTTCCAGGTTGCGGGTCAGGTCGCCCTCGCCCTGGGCGATATCTTCCAGGCCGCTGGTGACGCTGTTGATCGGGCGCACGATCAGCTTGGCGAAGGTGGCACCGACCACGGCGAACAACGCAGCCAATACCAGGGCCACCACGCCGATCAACCAGGTCAGGCGGGTGGTGGTCTGCATCACTTCGCTTTGTTCGATCAGGCCGATCAAGGTCCAGCCCAGCTGTTCGTCCGGGTAGATGTTGGCCATGTAGCGCACGCCATTCAGCTCCACTTCGGCCAGCCCCTTGCCGTGCTTGGCCAGCTCGGCGTACCCGTCGCCAAAGCTCGCCAGTTGCTTGAAGTTGTGCTTGGCGTCACGAGGGTCGACCAGTACGTTGCCGTTGTTTTCCACCAGTAGTACGTAGCCGCTTTCGCCCAGCTTGATCTGCTGGACGATCTCGGTGAGGCCTTTGAGCGAGACGTCGACGTTGACCACGCCGCCAGGGTTGCCCAATTGGTTGGCGACGGTGCGCACGGTGCTGACCAGCACGGCGTCGTCGGCAGCCCAGTAGTAGGCGCCGGTACGCAAGGTCTTGCCAGGGTTGGCCATGGCCAATTGGTACCAGGGGCGGGTGCGCGGGTCGTAATTGACGAACTTCTGCCCGGCCGGCCAGCCGACATAGCCACCGTCATTCACCCCGTAGGACAGGTACGCATAGCTGGGATGCGTGGTGGCCAGGCGGTTCATGAACTCCAGCAGCTTGCTGGCCTGGTCGCCCAGTTCATAGGACGGGGTTGCGCTCATGTACTTGTTCAGTTCGCTACCCGTGGCGGCGACCATCGGCTGCGCAGCCAGGTACTCGACGTTCTGGTTGATGCCCTGGAAGAAGATGTTCATCGCGTTGCTGACCTGGCGGATTTCCCGGCTGCTGCCATCGAGGAATCCGTCGCGGGCTTCGCCACGCAGGTTGAGGACCACCAGGGTGGCCACAAGGACGATGGGCAAGCCGGCGATGACCGCGAATGCCCAGGTCAGTTTCTGTTTAATGCTCATCGACGCTCCCGGATTTTTTATTTTCGATACACGAGGCAGGTAACAATTGCATCGGCAGCATCCGGGTTTAATGTAGGGAAACGCCCGTATTTATTGGATAAAGTCGTAGTTGGTGACTATTCGGTCGTGTTTGGACGTATATGGCATACCAAAGGGTTGCGGGGTGGCTCAGTGACAGCAGCCGCCCGTAGCACCATTGGCCAGGTCCTTCAGGATCGGGCAGTCCGGGCGCTCGTCTCCCTGGCAGTGCGAGACCAGTTCGCCGAGGGTGTCGCGCAGGCTCACCAACTCTTCGATGCGCCGGTTCAGTTCAGCGATGTGCTGCGTGGCCAGCGCTTTCACATCGGCGCTGGCGCGCTGGCGGTCCTGCCACAAGGTCAGCAGCTTGCCGACCTCTTCGAGGGAAAAGCCCAGGTCGCGGGAGCGCTTGATGAAGGCCAGGCTGTGCAAGTCTTCCGCCTGGTACAGGCGGTAGCCGCTGTCGCTGCGCGTGGCGGGCTTGAGCAGGCCAATGGACTCGTAGTAACGGATCATCTTGGTGCTGAGCCCGCTGCGGCGGGCGGCCTGGCCGATGTTCATGGAGCCTCCTGGGTGTTGCTGGTGGGTTTCCACGCCTTGAGCCACAGCGCGTTGCTCACCACGCTGACGCTGGACAGGGCCATGGCGGCGCCGGCCAGTACCGGGTTGAGGTAACCCAGCGCGGCCAGCGGGATGCCGATCAGGTTATAGATGAACGCCCAGAACAGGTTCTGGCGTATCTTCGCATAGGTCTTGCGGCTGATCTCCAGGGCGGCCGGTACCAGGCGTGGGTCGCCGCGCATCAGGGTGATGCCGGCGGCCTGCATGGCCACGTCGGTACCGCCGCCCATGGCAATGCCGATATCGGCGGCGGCCAGCGCCGGCGCATCATTGATGCCATCACCGACCATGGCGACCACGCCATCCTGCTTGAGTGCGGCCACGGTCGCGGCCTTGTCGGCCGGCAGCACTTCGGCATGCACGTCGTCGATGCCCAGGGCATCGGCCACCACTTTGGCGCTGCCGCGGTTGTCGCCGGTCAGCAGGTGGCTGCTGATGTGTTGCGCGTGCAGGGTATCGATCGCCTGCTCGGCACCGGGCTTGAGGCTGTCACCAAAGGCGAACAGGCCCAGCACCCGCGGCTGTGCGCCGCGTTCGATCAGCCATGACAGGGTGCGCCCCTCGGCTTCCCAGGCCTGGGCCTTGGCGGCCAGGTCGCCGGGTGGCAGGGCGCTTTCATCGAGCAGGCGGCGGTTGCCCAGGGCCAGCTCGCGGCCTTCCACGCGCCCGGCGATACCACGCCCGGTCAGCGACTGGCTGTCGGCAACGCCAGGCACGTCCAGGCCCTGTTCGGCGCAGGCATCCAGTACCGCCTTGGCCAGCGGGTGTTCGCTGCCGCGCTGCAGGGCACCGGCCAGGCGGTGCAGGTCGGCGCTGCTGCCCACCTGCGCCTGGCTGTGGACAACGCGCGGGCTGCCGGAGGTGAGGGTGCCGGTCTTGTCGAACACCACACGGTTGACCGCATGGGCGCGCTCCAGGGCTTCGGCGTCCTTGATCAGGATGCCATGGCGGGCGGCGACCCCGGTGCCGGCCATGATCGCTGCGGGTGTGGCCAGGCCAAGGGCGCAGGGGCAGGCGATGACCAGTACCGCGACGGCATTGATCAGCGCGGTTTCCAATGGCGCGCCGGCCAGCCACCAACCGACCAGGGTGATCAGCGCCAGTACCAGCACGGCCGGGACGAATACCTGGCTGACCCGGTCGACCAGCTTCTGGATCGGTGCCTTGGCCGCCTGGGCGTCTTCCACCAGGCGGATGATGCGTGCCAGCACGGTTTCTGTGCCCAGTGCCTGAGTGCGTACCAGCAGCCGGCCTTCGCCGTTGATGGCGCCACCGGTGACGCTGTCCCCTGGCTGCTTGGGCACCGGCAGGCTCTCGCCGCTGATCAAGGCTTCATCGGCATGGCTGCTGCCGTCTTCGACCACGCCATCGACCGGGAAGCGCTCGCCGGGTTTGACCAGTACCAGGTCGCCGAGACGCAGTTGGGCAATGGCCACGTCTTCTTCCTGGCCATCAACCAGGCGCACGGCCCGTTCCGGGCGCAGGGCCTCGAGGGCACGGATGGCGCTGGCGGTCTGGCGCTTGGCACGGCTTTCCAGGTACTTGCCCAGCAGCACCAGGGCAATCACCACGGCCGAGGCTTCGAAGTACAGGTGAGGGGCCATGCCGGCGGGGGCCTGCGCCCACTGGTACAGGCTCAGGCCGTAGCCGGCGCTGGTGCCCAGGGCCACCAGCAGGTCCATGTTGCCAGTCCCGGCGCGCACGGCTTTCCAGGCGGCCACGTAGAACCGCGCGCCGAGAATGAACTGCACCGGCGTGGCCAGCAGGAACTGCACCCACGCTGGCAACATCCAGTGCACGCCAAACGGCTGCACCAGCATCGGCACCACCAACGGCAGGGCGAGCAGCAACGCTGCGCCGACCGCCAGGCGTTCGTTACGCAGGCGGTGCTGGGCAGCGTGCTGGTCGTCCCTGGCGGTTTGCGGCAGGCTGGCGCTGTAGCCGGCCTTTTGCACGGCGTCGATCAGCAGGTTGTCGTCGAGGGCCGCAAGCACTTCGAGGTGCGCGCGTTCGCTGGCCAGGTTGACGCTGACCTGTTCAACCCCCGGCAGCTTGCCGAGGGCGCGCTCTACGCGGCCGACGCAACTGGCGCAGGTCATGCCGCCAATCTGCAGTTCGACGGTTCGGGTGGGCACGCCATAGCCGGCTTCGCGTACGGCGTCGACCAGCGCGGGCAGGCTGTTGGCCGGGGCCTGGACCCGGGCCTGTTCGGTGGCGAGGTTGACGCTGACCTGTTCAGCGCCGGTGACCTTGCGCAGGGCGCGCTCGACCCGGCCGGCACAGCTGGCGCAGGTCATGCCGGAGATCGGCAGGTCGTATGTGGTGGATGCGGGCATGGCTCTCCTCCTTGGACAGGTCTCCAGCATCAACCTTGCCACGCAGGTAAGGTCAATAGTCCAGGCCGGCTCGCTTCAACTCCAGCCCATATTGCCCCATGGCGATGCGGTATTTGTTGATCTGGCCCGCCTGCAGGTTCAGTCGTGTGCTGCGTTGGTCCTCGATACCCGCGGCGCAGCCAGGCATTTGCCCGGGCAGCAGGCGCAGGCGCACGTCCACCGGGCCGGGCGGCAGGTTGAACGAGGTGGACTGCTCCTGGAACACGCGCCCGGAGAGCTGGTCGTTGAGGTAGATGCCGATTTCGCAACTGGTGGCCACTTCCAGGCGCTCCCGGGAAATGATCAGCACGCTGTAGTCCGAGTTGCCCTCGGCACTGGCCGGTGGCACTGCAGCCAGCGTGCTCAATAGCCCGACGACGCCCAATGCTGCCCTGAACATGAAGAATCTCCTGCTTGCGTGATCATCAAAGGCGCAGCTTGGCCGACGCGCGCGCGGATTTCCACCCCGGCTGTTGTCGGCAGATCTTGACCTTGCCCCGATGGCAAGCTTGAGACTCGTGGAAAACCTGAAGGAGGTAACCCCCATGCAAGTGTTCAATGTACAAGGCATGACCTGCGGCCATTGCGTGAAAGCCGTGACACGGGCGGTGCAGGAGCAGGATGCCGCGGCCAAGGTGGAGGTCGACCTGGCGGCCAGGCAGGTACGGGTGCAGAGCGAGTTGGCTCAGGAGCAGATCCTCACGGCCATTCGCGATGAGGGTTATCAGGCCGACGTAGCCTGATCAGGCCATGCGCTGAGCCCTGTAGGAGCGGCCTTGTGTCGCGATGGGCCGCAAAGCGGCCCCAGCAATTTTATGCATCGATGCCAATATCCTGGGGCCGCTTTGCGGCCCATCGCGACACAAGGCCGCTCCTACAGGGGCCGCGCCAGGGCCTGTATTGTTGCAAATGTTTTCATGTCGATAGGGCCCACAGCAGGTAGAATCGAGCACTTGCTTAGCCTGCTATGGATTCCTGATGAACCTGCGAATGGTGCTCATCCTGGGCGCACTCAGTGCGTTCGGGCCCTTGGCGATCGACTTCTACCTGCCCGCCTTCCCGGCCATGGCGCAGGCGTTCGCCACCGATGAAAAACACGTCCAGGCCACCTTGGCCGCCTACTTCCTTGGCCTGTCCATCGGGCAGCTGGCCTACGGGCCGGTGGCCGACCGCTTTGGCCGGCGCAAGCCGCTGATGTTCGGGGTGACCCTGTTCACCCTGGCGTCACTGGCCTGTGCCTATGCTCCCAACCTCGACACCCTGGTGCTGGCGCGTTTCGTCCAGGCGTTGGGCGGTTGCGCCGGGATGGTGCTGTCGCGGGCCATCGTCAGTGACAAGTGCGACCCGGTGGCTTCGGCCAAGGTGTTCTCGCAGTTGATGCTGGTCATGGGCCTGGCGCCGATCCTGGCACCGATGCTGGGCGGGGTGCTGGTGAACGTGGCCGGCTGGCAATCGATCTTCCTCGCCCTGAGCCTGTTCAGCGCCGGCTGCCTGCTGGCGGTCAGCCTGGGCCTGCCGGAAAGCCTGCCCGAGTACATACCGCGGCAACCGCTGTCTGGCGCCTTGCGCCAGTACTTGCGCCTGTTCGCTGACCGGGTGTTCGTCGGCCATGCCCTGACCGGTGGTATCGCCATCGCCGGCATGTTTGCCTACATCGCCGGTTCACCTTTCGTGTTCATCAAGCTCTACGGCGTGCCGGCCGAGCATTACGGCTGGTTGTTCGGCACCAATGCCGCCGGCTTTATCCTGGTGGCGCAGGTGAACGCACGCTTGCTGGCCAAGCGCGGGCCGGCGTTCCTGCTGGCGCGTGCGGTGTGGTTGTACCTGGTTGCGGGCCTTGCGTTGCTGGGCGTGGCAGCACTGAGGCCAACACAGCTGTGGCCACTGCTGGTACCGCTGTTCGTCTGCATCTCCAGCCTCGGCTGCATCATCCCCAACGCCTCTGCCTGTGCCATGAGCGGGCAGGGCGCGCGGGCTGGCAGTGCCTCGGCGCTGATGGGCTGCCTGCAGTTCAGCGTCGCCGCCGGCGCAGCGGCGCTGGTCGGGCTGCTGCATGATGGCAGTGCGGTGCCGATGGCGCTGGTGATCAGCCTGTGCGGGGCGCTGGTGGTCAGTGTCGCGCTGCTGACCCGACGCTTGCCGGCCAAGGCTCCCGCATAAGCGGGTGAGGTGCCTGCAGGCGGGTTTCCAACGTGGCGACGAAGGCACGCGCCTCGGCCTCGCTGCGGAAACTGACCACGTGTTGATCGAGATGGACCTGCCAGGGGCAGGCGGGGTTTCGGCTCGACGCACTGACGACAATTTTCATCGCGGCATACCTCCAAAGGGGGGAGAGCGGATGAAGTGTAGCGCTGCACCTTCTGCCTGCCATGACCTGAATCAGTGTCCTGACTGACGGTCGGCAGGAATGTTTTCTACATGTTTTTTCCTGCGTGGGGTGCAATGCCCGCAAGCACGTGGAACCTTCGCTTTGGCTTGCACTACTTGTGGAAATTGGTTGTCGGCCGCGTCCGAAGTTGCATCCGGTGTTTTTTCCGCCCGTCGTTCCCGTTCTCCTGCCATGTGTGCCGGGCTGCTTGCCCGCGCGGTCCGGGCAGCTTTCACGCACTGTTTCACTGCTTGCCAATGGGTAGGCATACCCAGTGGTTTTTTGCCGGTGGTGCCACTGCGCAACGCTGCCTGAATGGCGTTTTTTGCGGCTTATACTGGCGAACCAGGCCAGTGCCAGCGAGAGGCGCTTCCCTGCCAGGGGTGGCCATCGCATCCACACAGTGAACTTGCAGGGAGTTACAGGGACATGAACGCAGCCAGCAGTATCAGCCAGATTGCCAGCCTGATGGCCGACCCCAAGCGCAGTGCCATGTTGTGGGCATTGATCGATGGCACGCCGCGGCTGGCCAACGAGCTCGCGGTAATGACAGGCCTGACCTCGTCATCGGCATGCGCTCACCTTTCGTTGTTGTCATCGGCCGGTTTGCTCCGGCACGAAGCGCGGGGGCGCAAGCGCTACTTCCGGCTGGCCACCCCGCAAGTCGGGGCAGCGGTGGAGGCGCTGGCCAGTGTCCAGTTGGAGAGCGCCAGGGGGGAGCGGGCCAAGGCGCCGGTATCACCGCTGCCCATGTCGATACGCAGGGCGCGTCGCTGTGGCGATCACCTGGGCGGGGAACTGGCCGGTGAGCTGTATCACCGTCTGGTGGTGGCCGGCTGGCTGGAGGGGAGTGGTCGACAGCTGATGGTCAGCGAGGAGGGGCGGACGCAGTTGGCTTTGGTCGGGGTCTACATCGATGCCTTGGCGCCGCATCAGCAACGTGGCTGTGTGATCTGCCGCTGTACCGAGTGGAACGACCAGGGGCCGCACCTGGGTGGCGTACTGGGGCAGGCCTTGTTCCGGCTGTTCCTGCAATCGGGCTGGATGCGCGAGGCCGAGGACTCGCGGGCATTGCATATTTCTGCGTTGGGTATCCAGCAGATCAATCGCATTGCCCGCGTGCCGACGTTGCAGGTCGGTTGAGTCGCGGTCAGGTCACTCAGGCCAGCCGGGCATCCAGGCTGTTCTGGGCCAGGCGACGGGCCTGGTCTTCGGTCATGCCCAGGTGGGTGTGCAGGGCGTGGAAGTTTTCGGTGACATAGCCACCGAAGTAGGCCGGGTCGTCTGAGTTGACCGTGACCTTCACGCCGCGCTCGAGCATGTCGAGGATGTTGTGCTGGCTCATGTGGTCGAACACGCAAAGCTTGGTGTTCGACAGCGGGCACACCGTGAGCGGGATCTGCTCGTCGATGATGCGCTGCATCAGGCGCTCGTCCTCGATGGCGCGCACGCCGTGGTCGATACGCTTGACCTTCAGCAGGTCCAGGGCTTCCCAGATGTACTCGGGCGGGCCTTCCTCGCCGGCATGGGCAACGGCGACCAGGCCTTCACTGCGGGCGCGGTCGAACACACGCTGGAACTTGCTCGGTGGATGGCCCATTTCCGAACTGTCCAGGCCAACGGCGATGAACGCATCGCGGAACGGCAAGGCCTGGTCGAGGGTTTTCTGCGCCTCATCTTCGCTGAGGTGGCGCAGGAAGCTGAGGATCAGGCCGCTGCTGATGCCCAGTTGCTGGCGACCGTCCTTGAGCGCCTGGGTGATACCGTTGAGCACCACTTCGAAGGGGATGCCGCGGTCGGTGTGGGTCTGTGGGTCGAAGAACGGTTCGGTGTGGATCACGTTCTGCGCCTTGCAGCGTTGCAGGTAGGCCCAGGTCAGGTCGTAGAAGTCCTGCTCGGTGCGCAGCACGTCGGCGCCCTGGTAATACAGGTCCAGGAACTCCTGCAGGTTGTTGAAGGCATAGGCCCCGCGCAAGGTCTCCACATCGGCCCAGGGCAGGGCGATCTTGTTGCGCTCGGCCAGGGCGAACAGCAGCTCGGGCTCCAGCGAGCCTTCCAGGTGCAGGTGCAGTTCGGCCTTGGGCAGGGCGTTCAACCAGTCATACATGGTGGGTCATCTCGATCAGGTACGGTTGCCGCCATTCTACAGAGCCTGGCCGGGCATTGCGCACGGCCAGGCTGCGACCTGGTGAATCACCAGACCAAGGGTTCGCCCTTGTAGTTGATGAAGCGCAGGCCGCCGTTGCCGCTTTGCGCCTTGATCTGATCAAGCATGCCGCGGGTGCTGGTCAGCACGTCGATCTCGGCGTTTTCGCCGCCCATGTCGGTTTTCACCCAGCCCGGGTGCATGGCCAGCACGCACAGGTCGGGGCGTTGTTGCTCGACGACGAAGCTGTTGATCATCGAGTTCAGGGCCGCCTTGCTGGCCTTGTACAGGCAGATTTCGCCGCCATCGGGGATGGTCACGCTGCCCAGGATCGAGCTCATGAAGGCCAGCACGCCGCTGCCTTCGCGTACCTGGCCGACCAGGCGGCGGGCCACGCGGATTGGCGCCACGGCATTCGTCATGAACAGGTCACCGATGTCCTTGTTCTGTACCGCCTCCAGGTCCTGCGGCAGGGGGCCCATGACCCCGGCGTTGACGAATATCAAGTCGAACACTTGGCCTTGCAAGCGTTGCTTCAGGCTATCGAGCTGGGCCGTGTCGTTCATTTCCAGCTGTTCGATGTGCACGCCGGGCACATTCGCCAGGGCGCCGGGCTGCTGCGGGTTGCGCACGGTGGCGGTGATGTTCCAGCCGTCTTCTTGCAGGCGTTGCACCAGGCCCAGGCCCAGCCCGCGCGAGGCCCCGATGATAAGTGCGTTTTTTGCGTTAGCCATGTGGATGCGCTCCGTGATCGGTTGGCAAAGAAAGGTATTGAGGATAATGCACTGTGATGCCGGGCGCCTTGTCGTAGGTTGTACGAAAAATCACCAGTTGCCTCAGGCCCTTGTGCGGCGTGGTCTTCGGCTTGTTGGCGCACGGGTTATCCACAAGCTGGTCCACAGTTATTGTGTGCAAGCGCAGATGGCTGTGCAGGGCTACGCAGGCTGTGGGCCTGGGGATAACGTCAGGAGCATCAACGGTTTGCGGCTGTCATCAAATGGTGATCAAAATATGATCAATGCTCTGCAGCCCTTGAGTAATGCCGCCTGCAAGCGAGTGCCCCAAGCTTATCCACAGGCCGGCCCACAGTTGTTGTGGGCAATGTTCAGCGTGCTTCGAGCAGAATGCGCCCGCGGCTCAAGTCGGCCAACTGCTGCTGCAGTGGCGCCAGGTGGGCGTCACCCAGTGCAATCAACAGGTCCACGCCATTGGCGGTGAACTGCTCATCCAGGACCAGGCCGTCAACCTCCGCCAGGCGCAGCTTCACCAGCGCCAGTTCGCTGAAACTGCAACTGCAGGTGAATTCGCTGCGCTGCACCAGCAGCCGCTTGGGTGCCTGTTGCAGGCACTTGTTGGCACCGCCGCCATAGGCCCTGGCCAGGCCGCCGGTACCCAGCTGGATACCGCCGTACCAGCGGATCACCAGCACCACCACCTGATCGCAGTCCTGCGCTTCGATGGCCGCGAGGATTGGCCGCCCCGCGGTACCGCCAGGTTCGCCGTCATCGCTGCTGCGGTACTGGGCGCCAAGCTTCCAGGCCCAGCAGTTGTGGGTGGCGGCCAGGTCGCTGTGGCGTTCGATGAAACTCATCGCGTCGGCGGCACTGCTGATCGGCCCGGCGAGGGTGATGAAGCGGCTTTTGCGGATTTCCTCGCGGTATTCGCAGAGGTCGAGCAGGGTAGAAGGCATAAATGACGATCAGGCAGCCGGCTTGATGCCGCAGCCCTTCAGAATGATGTGGATAAGATTGTTGCTCGCGTCTTCCATGTCCTGCTTGGTCAGGCGGCTGCGGCCGGTGACCTGGCAGATCTGGGTGGCAAAGTCGGCGTAGTGCTGGGTGCTGCCCCACAGCAGGAAGATCAGGTGTACCGGGTCGACCGGGTCCATCTTGCCGGCTTCGATCCAGGCCTGGAACACCGCGGCGCGGCCGCGGAACCATTCGCGGTAGTCGGCACTGAAGTACTCGCTCAGGCAGGTGCCGCCGCTGATCACCTCCATGGCGAAAATCCGCGAGGCTTGCGGGTTGCGCCGGGAGAACTCCATCTTGGTGCGGATGTACTGGCTCAGCGCTTCGCCCGGGTCGTCGTCGACGCTCAAGGCGTTGAAGGTGCTGTCCCACAACTCGATGATATTGCTGAGTACGGCAATGTACAGGCCCAGCTTGTTGGTGAAGTAGTAATGCAGGTTGGCCTTGGGCAACCCCGCCTTGAGGGCGATGGTGTTCATGCTGGTGCCCTTGAAACCATGGCGGGCAAACTCGTCTTCGGCGGCCTGGATAATGGCCTGTTCGTTCTTCTGGCGGATGCGGCCCGCGGGCTTGCCCGAGGCGGAGAGGCGATGCGCAGGGACTTCTAGGGTCATGGACGATTCCGTACGGGTCAGTGGCTGCGGCTGTCGGACAAGATTACCTGCCTGTGCCGAAGTGACAAGCGTTTGCGGCACAGACTGGCATCAGCGTGTCGCAGCCAGGCTTTCGAGGAAGCTTTCCAGCACCAGGTTCGGCCGCCGTCCCTTGCGCGTTACCCAGCTCAGGCTCAGGTCATAGAAGCGTTGCCGGGGCTTGAGGGCACGCAAGCGACCTTGCTGCACCCAGAACGTGGCGTAGTGGTCTGGCAGGTAGCCGATGTAGCGACCGGTAAGGATGAGAAACGCCATGCCTTCGCGGTCCGAAGCACTGGCCGTGCAGTTCAGCGCCTGGTAATGCGCCTGGATTTCGGCCGGCAGGCGGAAGGTGGGGGTGATGGCTTCCTGGCTGTTGAGGCGGTCGTCGTCGATCTGCTGGTCATCGGCATAGAACAGTGGGTGGCCGACCGCGCAGTACAGCAGCGAGCGCTCGCTGTACAACGGCTGGTACTCGAGGCCCGACAGCGGGCTGGTCTGTGGCACCACGCCGACATGCAGGCTGCCATCGAGCACGCCGTGCTCGACCTGGCTGGGCGCGATCATGCGGATCTGGATGCGCACATCGGGCCCGCGGTCCTTGAGCTCGGCCAAGGCATGGGTAATGCGCATGTGCGGCAAGGTCACCAGGTTGTCGGTCAGGCCAATGTTCAGTTCGCCACGCAAATGCTGGTGCAGGCCGTTGACCTCGGTGCGGAAGCTTTCCAGGGCGCTGAGCAGCTGCAGCGCCGAATGGTAGACCTCGCGGCCTTCCTCGGTCAGCGAGAACCCGGCGCGGCCGCGCTGGCACAGGCGCAGGCCCAGGCGTTGCTCGAGGTCGTTCATCTGCTGGCTGATGGCTGAACGGCCAATGCCCAGTACGTTTTCCGCGGCCGAGAAACCGCCGCACTCGACGACACTGCGGTAGATCTTCAGCAGGCGGATGTCGAAATCGCTGACTTGGGCGAGTGGAACGGGGCGTCGGCTCATTAGTTTAGTCAGGGCCTGTCTGAAGATTAGAAATGTTGGCTTTTTCAGACTTTATCGCCGTGCCAACTTAGCTGCAACAACATCCATCGTTGCCTAATCGTCTTCCGAGGAACCGCCGATGAACATGCCCGAAACCGCTACCGCCGGTATCGCCAGCCAGCTCAAGCTGGATGCCCACTGGATGCCCTACACCGCCAACCGCAACTTCCAGCGCGACCCACGCCTGATCGTGGCGGCCGAAGGCAACTACCTGGTCGACGACCAGGGGCGCAAGATTTTCGATGCCCTGTCCGGCTTGTGGACCTGCGGCGCCGGGCACACCCGTAAGGAAATCACCGAGGCGGTGGCTCGCCAGATCGGCACCCTGGACTACTCCCCGGCCTTCCAGTTCGGCCACCCGCTGTCGTTCCAGCTGGCCGAGAAGATCACCGAGCTGACCCCGGGCGACCTGAACCATGTGTTCTATACCAACTCCGGTTCCGAGTGTGCCGACACCGCGCTGAAGATGGTGCGTGCCTACTGGCGTCTGAAAGGCCAGGCCACCAAGACCAAGATCATCGGCCGTGCGCGTGGCTACCACGGCGTGAACATCGCCGGTACCAGCCTGGGTGGCGTCAACGGCAACCGCAAGCTGTTCGGTCAGCTGCTGGATGTCGACCACCTGCCTCACACCGTGCTGCCGGTGAACGCCTTCTCCAAAGGCATGCCGGAAGAGGGCGGTATCGCCCTGGCTGACGAGATGCTCAAGCTGATCGAGTTGCACGATGCCTCCAACATCGCTGCCGTGATCGTAGAGCCGCTGGCAGGTTCGGCTGGTGTACTGCCGCCGCCGAAGGGTTACCTGAAGCGCCTGCGTGAAATCTGCACCCAGCACAACATCCTGCTGATTTTCGACGAAGTGATCACCGGCTTCGGCCGCATGGGCGCGATGACCGGCTCCGAAGCCTTCGGCGTGACCCCGGACCTGATGTGCATCGCCAAGCAGGTGACCAACGGCGCCATCCCGATGGGCGCGGTGATCGCCAGCAGCGAGATCTACCAGACCTTCATGAACCAGCCGACCCCGGAGTACGCCGTGGAATTCCCGCACGGCTACACCTACTCGGCCCACCCGGTAGCCTGCGCCGCCGGCATCGCCGCGCTGGACCTGCTGCAGAAGGAAAACCTGGTGCAGGCCGCCGCCGAGCTGGCGCCGCACTTCGAGAAGCTGCTGCATGGCGTGAAGGGCACCAAGAACATCGTCGATATCCGCAACTACGGCCTGGCCGGCGCGATCCAGATCGCTGCCCGCGACGGTGATGCCATCGTGCGTCCGTACGAAGCGGCGATGAAACTGTGGAAGGCAGGCTTCTATGTACGCTTCGGTGGCGACACCCTGCAGTTCGGCCCAACCTTCAACACCACGCCGCAGGAGCTGGACCGCCTGTTCGACGCAGTGGGCGAAACCCTGAACCTGATCGACTGATCTTTCCGATTCTGATGCCAGGCGCGTGAACACATCGCGCGCCTGCCTCAACCTTCTTTATCTGGAGTTTTGCATGAGCATTGTTCAGCACCTGATCCACGGCGAACTGGTTACCAAGGGTGAGCGCACCGCCGATGTCTTCAACCCGTCTACCGGCCAGGCCGTGCGCAAGGTCGAGCTGGCCAGCCGCGCGACCGTGCAGGAAGCGATCGACTCGGCCAAGGCTGCCTTCCCGGCCTGGCGCAACACCCCACCGGCCAAGCGCGCCCAGGTGATGTTCCGCTTCAAGCAACTGCTGGAGCAGAACGAAGCGCGTATCTCGCAGATGATCAGCGAAGAGCACGGCAAGACCTTGGAAGATGCTGCCGGTGAACTGAAGCGTGGTATCGAGAACGTCGAGTTCGCCTGCGCCGCGCCGGAAGTGCTGAAAGGCGAGTACAGCCGCAACGTCGGCCCGAACATCGATGCCTGGTCCGACTTCCAGCCACTGGGCGTGGTTGCCGGTATCACCCCGTTCAACTTCCCGGCCATGGTGCCGCTGTGGATGTACCCACTGGCTATCGCCTGCGGCAACGCCTTCATCCTCAAGCCTTCCGAGCGCGACCCGAGCTCGACCCTGTTCATCGCCCAGCTGCTGCTGGAAGCCGGCCTGCCGAAGGGCATCCTCAACGTGGTGCACGGCGACAAGGAAGCGGTGGATGCGCTGATCGAAGCGCCGGAAGTGAAGGCCCTGAGCTTCGTCGGTTCGACTCCGATCGCCGAGTACATCTACGCTGAAGGCACCAAGCGCGGCAAGCGTGTGCAGGCCCTGGGTGGTGCGAAGAACCACGCGGTGCTGATGCCGGATGCCGACCTGGACAATGCCGTGAGCGCACTGATGGGTGCTGCCTATGGTTCGTGCGGCGAGCGTTGCATGGCCATTTCGGTGGCGGTGTGCGTGGGTGACCAGGTGGCGGACGCCCTGATTGCCAAGCTGGAACCGCAGATCAAGGCCCTGAAGATTGGTGCCGGCACCTCGTGCGGCCTGGACATGGGCCCGCTGGTGACGGCTGCTGCCCGTGACAAGGTGGTGGGTTACATCGATGACGGTGTTGCTGCTGGCGCCAAGCTGGTGGTGGATGGCCGTGGTTTCCGTGTGGCCGGTAATGAGGATGGCTATTTCGTCGGTGGCACCCTGTTCGACAAGGTGACTCCGGAAATGCGCATCTATAAGGAAGAGATCTTCGGCCCGGTGCTGTGCGTAGTGCGTGTGAACAGCCTGGAGCAGGCCATGCAACTGATCAACGATCACGAGTATGGCAACGGCACCTGCATCTTCACCCGTGACGGTGAAGCGGCGCGCCTGTTCTGCGACGAGATCGAAGTGGGCATGGTCGGTGTGAACGTACCGCTGCCGGTGCCGGTGGCCTACCACAGCTTTGGTGGCTGGAAGCGTTCGCTGTTCGGTGACCTGCATGCCTATGGCCCGGACGGTGTGCGCTTCTATACCCGTCGCAAGGCGATCACCCAGCGCTGGCCGCAGCGTGCCAGCCATGAGGCTTCGCAGTTTGCCTTCCCTAGTTTGTAAGGGATGAGCAAAAGCGGGGAGGCCGACAGGCCTCCCCGCTTTGTTTTTCAGCGATATTAAAGTTTCTTGAAATTAAAGGTTGACGGGGTTTCGAATCCCCTTATAATGCGCCCCACTTCCAGCGACGCCGGAACGACAAACTTCTTGAGATTCAATGAGTTAGGTAGTTGAGGCGAAGTTGAAAGGGCTACGATCGAATGATCGCCAGCGGTTGAGGTGATGGTTGACAGCGTTTCTAAACGCTGTATGATTCGCCTCCCGCTACGAGAGATCGCAGCGAGTCAAGTGTTTGAAGCTAAACGAGTTTCTCGCAAAAAACTTCAAAATAAACGCTTGACAGCAAATGAGGAAAGCGTAGAATGCGCGCCTCGGTTGAGACGAAAAGCTCTTAACCAAACGCTCTTTAACAAATCGAATCAAGCAATTCGTGTGGGTGCTTGTGAGCACGGACTGATAGTCACAAAGATTATCAGCATCACAAGTGGCCATGCGAGAAATCACATAGTCATTTGAGATTGCTGAGCCAAGTTTAGGGTTTCTTA
>NZ_NEJM01000017.1:0-155169 GCF_002113725.1 Pseudomonas sp. B23(2017)
GCCCTGAGCAAGGTGATCCCGATGGCCTTCTGGAATGACCTGCGCCAGCAGGGGCTGATCAACGCCCAGGCCCCGGTACCTGCTGTTTAAACCGATCTTTAAGGGCCGCTGCGCGGCCCTGCCTACCCGAATCAATGGGGCCACGCCCCGGGAGAATCATCATGGCAACTGCACAAGCTTCCATCACCCTGGCAACCGGTGCCAACCGCGTTTGGCAACTGATTGGCGGTTTCGACGCGCTGCCCGACTGGCTGCCGTTCATCCCTGAAAGCGCCCTGAGCGAAGGCGGCCGCGTACGCACCCTGAAGAGCGTGGCTGGCGACACCATCATCGAGCGCCTGCTGGACTTCAACGAAGCCGGCCGCAGCTACAGCTACACCATCCTCACGGGGCCGGCGCCGGTGCGTGACTACCAGTCGACCCTGCGCGTGGTGGCTGAAGGTAGCGGGTCTCGTGTGGAATGGTCCGGTTCGTTCGTGCCGGTGGGTGTCAGCGATGCTGAGGCAACTGCGTTGTTCGCTGGTATCTATGAAGACGGCCTGGCGGCGCTGAAGAAAGGGCTGGAAGGCTAATACCTGTCAGCTAAGTAATTGGGGGCCGCTTTGCGGCCCATCGCCGGCAAGCCAGCTCCCACAGGTACTGCGCAGAACTCAGGAGTTGCGCGATCTCTGTGGGAGCTGGCTTGCCGGCGATGGGCTGCGTAGCAGCCCCGTTAACGCTATCTTCGTTGCTTCAGAAAATGCTACCCATAACTGCGGTTAAAGCCACGCCTTGATTTGCCTGGACACAGCGTCAGTGGAGATCCCGTAACGGTCATGCAAGGTCGGAAGTGCACCCGCATCGAGAAATGCATCCGGTAGCGCGATCTGGCGGAAGGTTGGAGTGACCCCATTGCGCAACAGCACGCCCGCCACGGCCTCTCCCAGGCCGCCTATGATCGAGTGGTTTTCCGCAGTGACCACCAGGCGACCAGGCTTGCGTGCCTCGGCGAGGATGGTCTGCTCATCGAGCGGTTTGATGGTGGGTACATGCAGCACCGATACATCCACACCGTCCTTTTGCAGCTGCTCGGCAGCCTCCAGCGCACGCATGGTCATGAGGCCGCTGGCAATCAACAACACATCCCGGCCACCGCGCAGCACCTGTGCCTTGCCCAGCTGGAACTGGTAATCGTAGCGATCGAGCACCAAGGGTACGTTGCCGCGCAGCAGCCTCATGTAGACCGGCCCTTGATGGGCAGCGATCGCTGGCACAGCCTGTTCGATCTCAAGCGCATCGCAGGGGTCGACGATCATCAGGTTGGGCATCGCCCGGAAGATGGCCAGGTCATCCGTGGCCTGGTGGCTAGGACCATAACCGGTGGTCAGGCCAGGCAGCCCGCAGACGATCTTGACGTTGAGGTTCTCTTCTGCGATTGCCATGCAGATGAAGTCATAGGCCCGACGGGAAGCGAATACCGCATAGGTGGTGGCAAAGGGGGTCATGCCTTCCCGTGCCATGCCAGCAGCGGCGCTCATCAGCAATTGTTCGGCCATGCCCATTTGATAGAAGCGCTCGGGGTGGGCTTTGGCGAAGATGTGCAGGTCGGTGTACTTGGACAGGTCGGCACTTAGCCCAACTATATCCTGACGTTGCTCGGCAAGGCTTGCCAGGGCATGGCCAAACGGGGCAGGGCGGGTCGGCTGGCCGTCGGCGGCAATCGAAGCGATCATGGCCGATGTGGTCAGGCGTTTCTTGGGTGAGTTCACAGTGCTCATGCTTGGCTCCCGGCGTCCAGCGCCTTGAGGGCGAGGTCCCATTCGTTTTCATCGACGCGAATGAAGTGCGTCTTGTCGCGGTTTTCGAGGAAAGGCACGCCTTTGCCCATGCGGGTATCGCATATGATCACGCGCGGTTGCGCCCCGGTGTGGGCGCGGGCCTGGTCGAAGGCGCCGACCAGCGCATCCAGGTCATTGCCGTCCACGCGTTGAACGAACCAGCCAAAGGCTTGCCAACGGTCGACGATTGGCTCGAAGGCCAGTACCTCGCTGGAATGGCCATCCGCCTGCTGGTTGTTCACATCGATGATGGCGATCAGGTTGTCCAGGCGCCAATGGCTGGCCGACATGGCGGCCTCCCAGGTCGAGCCCTCGTTGAGCTCGCCATCGGACAGCAGGTTGTAGACCCAGCTGTCCGAACCCTTGCGTTTGAGCCCGAGGCAAGCGCCGACGGCGATGCCCAAGCCGTGGCCGAGCGAGCCACCGGTGATCTCCATGCCTGGGGTATAGGCAGCCATACCGGACATGGGCAAGCGGCTGTCGTCGCTACCGTAGGTTTCAAGCTCATCCTCTGGGATTACGCTGGCCTCGATCAGTGCGGCATAGAGGGCGATCGCGTAGTGCCCGATGGACAGGTAGAAACGGTCGCGCTGCTCCCATTCGGGGTTGCCGGGGTCGAGGCGCAGCGCATGGAAATACGCGACCGCCAGCAGGTCGGCGGCGCCCAGCGCCTGGCCGACATAGCCCTGGCCCTGGACTTGCCCCATGCGCAATGCGTGGCGGCGGATATTGCGAGCGCGCACAGCCAGAGGCAGCGCCTCGGTGTAGGTAGGCACAGCAGTCATTTAAGTGACTCCTTATCGAATCAACGATTGACCAGATGGGCCGGTACTCGCGACACCAGGAAGGCGCCAAACATGAGTACGGCTGTGATGAGATACATGCCGATGGCATTGCTGCCCAAGGTGGTAGTGACCCAGCCGATCAGGTACGGCGAGCAGAAACCGGCGAGGTTGGCAAAACTGTTCACCGCCGCGATGCCTGCTGCCGCCGAGACACCTCCCAGCAACGTGGTGGGCAGCATCCAGAACAGCGAGGAGGCGGACAGCACCCCTGCCGCAGCCAGGCACAAACTGAGGATCGACAGCGTCAGACTGCTGCCCAGTGCTGCGGCGAGGCTCAGGCCAAGTGCGCCGATCAGCATGGGGATCGCCAGGTGCCAGCGGCGTTCACGGTGACGGTCGCCACTGCGCCCGGCCAACAGCATCGCGACGATGGCACACAGGTACGGCAGGCTGGTCAGCAGGCCGATGTGCAAAGGTTCGCTGACGCCGGCATTACGTACCAGTGTGGGTAGCCAGAACGTGATTGCGTACTGGCCCATCACTACGCAGAAGTAGATGCCCGCTAGCAACCAGAGCCGACGGTCGCGGATGAAGTCGGCCACCGAGCCGTGGTTTACCTTGTGTTGCTCGTCTTCAGCCAGTTCCTTGCGCACCAGGGCTTTTTCTTCGTCGCTCAACCAGTGAGCCTGATCGACGCCATCCTTCAGGTAGCTCAGCACCAGAACGCCCACCAGTACCGTTGGGATGGCTTCGAGCAGGAACATCCACTGCCAGCCCGCCCAGCCGTGCACGCCGGCAAAGCGCTCCATGATCCAACCCGACAAGGGGCCACCGACCATGCCCGAGAGCGGAATCGCGATGAACCACAGCGCGGTCATCTTTGCCCGGCGGTAAGACGGGAACCAATAGGTCAGGTACAGCAGAAGCCCTGGTGCCAGGCCTGCTTCGGCGATCCCCAGCAAAAACCGCAGGGTATAGAATTGCCAGGCTGTCTCCACCAGGGCGAACATCGCCGAGATGATGCCCCAGGTGATCATGATGCGAGCGATCCAGCGTCGAGCGCCCACTTTGTGCAGAATGATGTTGCTGGGCACCTCGCAGAGAAAATAGCCAATGAAGAACATGCCGGCGCCCAGTCCGTAGACCGCTTCGGAAAGGGCCAGGTCGTCCATCATCTGCAGCTTCGCAAAGCCGACATTGACCCTGTCCAGATAGGCGCACAGGTAGCAGAGCATGAGAAAAGGCATCAGTCGCCAGGCCGTTTTACGGTAGGCACTGCTGCGCGCGGCGGATACCGCATCGAGCGCTAATGTGGTCATTCGTTCTGATCTCTTGTTGTTATCGAACGCGTGGCCTGCGCCGGGCTCGGGTGCAGGTCACGATGCACCGGGTGCTCAGTGGATGAGCATCCCGCCGTTGACATCCAGGGTAATGCCCGTCAGGTAGCTGGACAGGTCACTGGCCAGGAACAAAGCCGCATTGGCGACATCGCGCGCCTCACCCAGGCGGCCCAGCGGGATACCTTCGATGATGGCGTGACGGCGCTCATCCTGCATGAGGCCACCGGTGATGTCAGTGTGAATCAGGCCTGGTGTGATCGAGTTGACGCGAATATTGTCCGGTCCCAGTTCACGGGCCATCGCCTTGCCCAATCCAAGCACGCCAGCCTTCGCCGCGCTGTAGTGAGGGCCACCGAAGATGCCGCCACCACGCTGGGCAGACACAGAAGACATGCAGATGATGCTGCCAGCGCGTTGCGCCCGCATGGTTGGGATCACCGCCTGGGACATCAGCAAGGTGCCACGAAGGTTCACGTTGAGAATCCGGTCATAGTCAGCCCCTGTGATTTCCAGGGTTTTCACCGGTTGAGTGATGCCGGCGTTGTTTACCAGCACGTCGATCCGGCCGAATTGCGCGAGCACTTGAGCGATGGCATCACGCACTTGTGCTTCATCGGCAACGTTGGCAGCCACGCCGAGGTGGCCTTCGCCCAGTGAAGCGGCAGCCTCGGTTGCGGCAGAGGCGTCCAGGTCCAGGATCGCGACTTTGGCGCCCTGAGCGGCAAACGCCTGGGCTGTTGCGCGGCCGATGCCGCGGGCAGAGGCCGCGCCAGTGATCACGGCAAATTTTCCTGTTAACAGCATCGAAGGTGCTCCAGATGGTTGTTGTTGTGAGCGGCGGTTCCGGCAGAACCGATAGGCACAGCTTCGTCCGGGACAGCACCCCGAGCAACGCTGCCTCCTTCACCCGGTGCTGAAAAAAATTCAGCCCTCGACTTGTGCCTTGGGCTTACAGGAAGGTAAAAGCCTTGGTATCGCTTCGAATCTTTCAGGAAATGGTCATGAGCCTGGACATCCTCAGAAAATCGCCTCAGATCCCTTCCCTGAAAGCAATTCAGGCCTTCGAGCAAGTCGCTCGCTTCGGCAACGTTGCACGGGCCGCAGAGCAGTTGAACCTCACACCCTCTGCGGTGAGCCACCAGATCGCTAATCTGGAAGCCTTGATCGGTCGTCCATTGTTCATTCGCGAGGCGCGCGGTGTTGCATTGACCCCGGCCGGAGAGCAGTACCTGCGCGAGGTGTCAGGCATATTGCAAAGCCTGGCGACGGCCACCGAGCGCGCCGGCAACTCGGTGGGCTTCGATTGCTTGCGGCTTCATTCCGCGCCTAGCTTCGGCCTGCTCTGGTTGCTGCCGCGCCTGGACCATTTTCGGAACAGTCATCCGCAGATCCAGATCAACCTGTCGTGCTCCTACGAGTCGCTGCACTTCGGCCGCCATCAGATCGATCTGGATATCCGCCATGGCTACCCCAACTGGCCCAGCCTGGAAGTGCGCACCATCCGGCATGAGCGTGCAACTGTGCTGGCCTCGCCACAGCTTCTCGAGCGTACGCCTATCAAGCAGCCCAGCGATCTGCTGGGGCAGAACCTGATCCTGTCGGAAGCCGCATTGGTGCAATGGCCCCAATGGTTCGCCCAGCAAGGCGTGGCGTTGCCACAAACCCCCTACGCCCTGAGCTTCGATCGCTCCTACATGAGCCTGGAGGCCGCCAGCCATGGGTATGGGTTGGCCTTGGAGAGTTCCCTGCTGGCGCAGGACTATATCGCCCGGGGCGAGTTGGTACCGGTATTTGCGGAAGACTTGGCGACGCCCGTCAGTGCCCACCACCTGGTATTTCCGCGAGGCCATGCTGAAACCCCCAGGGTTCGACAATTCCTTGAATGGGTGCAGGGCCAGCTCGGTCATGACTTCAACTACTGAGAGCAGTTTGCACAACAGATGAACTGCGGTAGGGGCCGGCTATCAAGTCAGCAGAAGGCTGGATAGCACCAGAACTCAACGGTAATAAGTGGCAAGGGAAAAGCCCTACAACTCTATCGGAAGTAACAAACGAGCCATCCGCGGTGAAAACGATAACGGTGTCGCGCAGGTGTTGATCAGGCCCAGAAACCAAACAGCACCAACGCCGCCACGCCAAGCCCGACCGCAACCGAACAGCCGCCCAACGACAGTGCCGCCCGACCTTGCCGGTACCAACCATCCTGGCCCAGCTGCCGTGCCGGTGCCAACAGGCTGCGCCAGTGCAGTTCCGTGTCATGAAACGCCTGCAAGTTCGCCATGTCCGCATCCAGCCAACGGCGAAAATCGATCCGCTCGCACACCGTCACCTGTGGGCTCTGCAAGCGCACATACCATTGCCCGGCAACACTCGCCAGCACATCCCGGCGCGAGCGACCGGCCTGCAGTGCCTGGTCCATGTGCCGCTCGATGCTCGCCAATGGCAGGTCGAGGCGGGCGGCGATGCTGGCGAAGTCCAGTTGGTCGAGGCGGTTGAGCAGGAATACCTGTTGCACACGCCGTGGCAGGCGTCTCAGGGCGTGCAGCAGGGCGTCGTCGGCATGATGTTCGGCAGCAGGGGTTGGGTGCTCAAGGGGCAGCAGCAGACGGGTCATGGACAGCTCCTTGCTCTATGGAGGGGGAGGGATGGGGGCATCTTCCGTGATGCGTGATCAGCGTAGGCGAAACGAGATTGATTCTCAAGTGCTGATTCCGCAAAGTTTTGTAATGAGCGTTCACGCCCTGAAACACCTTTGCTATCATGCGCGCCATCACGATCTTCATTAGCCTGAAGAGCCAAAAAAAAGACCCAGCAAAAAGCTGGGTCAAAAACCGTGATTAGCCTGATGAGGAGATAATCTGAGAGCGACCTAAGCTCCAGGTTATCCAGCAGATCTCGCGATCAGCTGAGTGCAATAATAATCGTTATCATTTGCCAGTCAAATGAATTTTCGCTAATCCGGTAAAAAAGTTTTACCGGTGCGCTTCCTTGTCCCGGCAATCGGGGCCTTCGCCGTTACCCGGCCATCACGTTCTCTCCCTTCTTTCTTGTTTACAAACCCGACTCCACGGTGCGTTTGTGCTCGAGCAGTGCGCGCGCCATGTCCATCATGTGCATCAGGGCAAAGGTCAGTTCGCGCTGGCTGCCGTGCTGGTGGGTGGCGGTTTCCTGTGCGGTGGCGGCGGCGCAGCGCAGCAGGGCGATGGCGTGTTCCTGGGCCTGGTCGCCGGTTACACCCTCGTGCAGGGTCCAGATCCTGTTGTCCAGGGTGGGGCGCGGCGGGTTGGGGTTGAGGTAGTAGTCGAGGGCGCGGCGGGCGGCTTCGCTGTCGAGATCTGTTTCGTCGTTTTTCGGTGGTTTCATCCTGATACCTGCTAACACCAGTAGGGAAAGGGTTCAGGTCGATACTAATACCTAAAGTATTTTTGTGCTTTCCGATAAATAATACTGAATGTTTATTGAGCGCTAGAAGGCAGTCCGTATCGTGCCAGCGATGAATATGGATAAATGGATTGCCCTCGTCCGGGACCGGATGGAGGAGCTAGGGCTCACTCAAGAGCAGCTTGCCGAGCGCGTTGGCGTGTCTCAAGGCAGCGTGGGGCATTGGGTGAACAAGCGGCGTCAGCCGAAGATCGAGTCGATGAATCGCACATTCGTCGAGATTGGCATGCCCCATTACAACGTCAGCCTACAGTTGCGCATAGTTGGTCAGGTTGGCGAGGAGCGTGGCATTTACGAGGTCGATGACTCCGATGATGACCTGGACCTCATGCAATACATCGTGTGCTTCCGCTACCCGGTGCTGGGCTGGGATGAGCTAGGTATCGCAGATGGGGCGGAGCCAGGTGTGTTCGAGCAGACGGACTACCTGGCCCAAGGCAAGGCGTTCTGGCTGACTGTCGAGAATGATGCGATGAGTGCCGCCAGTGGCCGCAGTGTGCCGCAGGGCATGCGGATGTTGGTGGACCCTGGGGTAGATGCCGAGCCAGGGCGTCTGGTTATCGCTCGTCAGCCGGGCAAACCGGCGATTTTCCGTGAGTTGGCGGAGGAAGGTGGGCAACGGTACCTGAAGGCACTCAACAGCAACTACCCGGCGCTGTTGTGTGAGGAAGGCTGCGAGTTTCTGGGTGTGGTCGTGCGAGTGCATGGCTCCTTCTAGATTGCCGGGGCTGCTGCGCAGCCCTTTCGCGACACAAGGCCGCTCCTACAGGGATGGCGCAAGTCTTGGAGCCGCAGTATCCGCTCATGGAAAACTGGATCGCATTTCTCAAGCGCTACAAGCGTGAACACAACCTCAGCCAGCTCAAGCTGGCCGAACGCCTGGGGATGACACAGGGCGGCGTAGGGCATTGGTTGCGCGGTACACGGCGGCCGACACTGGAGACCATCAACGAAAAGCTCGAGAAGCTTGGGTTGGTGTCTCTTGAGGCCCAAGTCATGGTGGTCGAGCGTGGCATTGCGTCTGAAGCCTCAGGGGGTAGTACGAGCTATCGTTTCCCCGTGCTGAGCTGGGCCGATTTGCAGGGGCCTTTGCCTGAGGCGAGCAAATCCCATGAACAGACGGACTATATGCCCGCCGGCAATGCCTTCTGGCTGATGGTGGAAAACGACTCGATGAATGCCGCCAATGGCAGGAGCGTGCCTGTGGGTATGCGTGTGCTGGTGGATACTGGCCTTCCGGCAGAGCCCGGTCGGTTGGTGATTGCGCGGCAGCCCGGGCGGCCGGCAGTGTTGCGGCAGTTGGTCGAGGAGGGCGGAGACAGGATGCTCAATCCGCTGAATACGCGCTATCCGACAGTCCTGTGTGAGGAAGGCTGCGAGTTTCTGGGTGTGGTCGTGCGAGTGCATGGCTCCTTCTAGATTGCCGGGGCTGCTGCGCAGCCCTTTCGCGACACAAGGCCGCTCCTACAAGTACCGCACCAACCTCAGGGCATGCACCGTACCTGTAGGAGCGGCCTTGTGTCGCGAAAGGGCCGCAAAGCGGCCCCCCAGGAGTCTTACTCCGCCAGTTCGACCAGCACCGTCCCTTCGCTGACCATATCCCCTTCCTGGCAGAACAACGCCTTCACCGTGCCGCCATGCGGCGCGCGAATGCTGTGCTCCATCTTCATGGCCTCCAGCACTACCAGCGCCGTACCTGCTTCCACCACCTGCCCAGGCTCCACCAGCACCCGTACGATGCTGCCGTTCATGGGCGCGCCCAGGCCGCCCTGGTGGCTGTGGCTGGCCTCGGCCTCGGCAATCGGGTCGAAGGCTTCGATGGCATGCATCTCGCCATCCCACTGCAAGTACAACGTGCCACCGCGGCGGATCGCCAGATGCTGGCGACGCACGCCAGCCTGGTCATGCACCAACTGCTCGCCCACTAGTTGCCAGGTAGACGCAGCGCTGCGTTCCAGGGCAACCGCCTGGTCCTGCCCACCACTCGCCAGGTGCAGGCTGCTGCGCGCCGGCAGGCCCAGGCGCAGGCCGTTGCGCTCGGCCCACGGCGAACTGCGGTCGTCCTCCCGCTGATGTGCGGCCTGGCCTTGCAACCAGGCCTCGGCCGCGGCTTCCCAGAAGCCTGCCGGCAGCGCTCGAGGCGCGGGCAGCAAAACCTCCTGGTGACGCGGAATGAAGCCAGTATCCAACTCCGCTGCAGCAAACGCCGGGTGGGCGAGAATGCGCCGCAGGAAGGCGATGTTGGTCTTCAACCCGCCAATGGCAAACTCGTCGAGCATGGCCAGCAAGCGCAGGCGCGCCTGCTCGCGGTCTTCGCCCCAGGCGATCAGCTTGCCCAGCATCGGGTCGTAGAACGGCGACACCACATCACCTTCGCTGACCCCGCTGTCCACCCGCCGCCCTTCGCCGGCTGCCGACTCGCGGTACAGCGCCAGCTTGCCGGTCGCGGGCAGGAATTCGTTGGCCGGGTCCTCGGCATACAGGCGCACTTCGATGGCATGGCCGATCAGCGGCACCTGTTCCTGGGTGATCGGCAGGGCCTCGCCGCAGGCCACGCGAATCTGCCAGGCCACCAGGTCGAGCCCGGTAATGGCCTCGGTGACCGGGTGCTCCACCTGCAGGCGGGTGTTCATCTCCATGAAGAAGAACTCGCCACGGGCATCGAGCAGGAACTCCACGGTGCCTGCACCCACGTAGCCGATGGCCTGGGCCGCGCGTACCGCCGCTTCACCCATGGCCCGGCGCAATTCGGCCGACAGGCCTGGCGCAGGGGCTTCTTCCACCACCTTCTGGTGGCGGCGCTGGATCGAACAGTCACGCTCGTTGAGGTACAGGCAGTTGCCGTGCTGGTCGGCGAATACCTGGATTTCCACATGGCGAGGCTTGAGCACGTACTTTTCCACCAGCATGCGCGCATCGCCGAACGACGACTGCGCCTCACGCTGGGCCGAGGCCAGGGCGTCGGCCAGCTGGCTTTCTTCCTCGACCACTTTCATGCCCTTGCCACCGCCGCCAGCGCTGGCCTTGAGCAGCACCGGGTAGCCGATGCGTTCGGCGGCGGCGCGGAAGGTGTCCAGGTCCTGGGCTTCGCCGTGGTAGCCCGGCACCAGTGGCACGCCAGCGGCTTCCATCAGTGCCTTGGCCGCCGACTTGCTGCCCATGGCGTCGATGGCGCTGGCCGGTGGGCCGAGGAAGATCAACCCGGCCTCTTCGATGGCGCGGGCGAAGCCTGCGTTCTCGGACAGGAAGCCATAGCCCGGGTGGATGGCCTGAGCGCCGCTGGCCTTGGCTGCGGCCAGCAGCTTGTCGACCAGCAGGTAGCTTTCGGCAGCCTTGGTGCCGCCGAGGTCGACGCGGATATCGGCTTCGCGGCTGTGCCGGGCATCACGGTCGGTGGCGCTGTGCACGGCCACGGTAGTCAGGCCCATGGCCTTGGCGGTGCGCATCACCCGGCAGGCGATTTCGCCGCGGTTGGCGACCAGCAGGGTGGTCAAAGCGGGGCGGCTCATGGGCGCGGCTCCTTCTTGTCGTCGATTTGCCAGGCAGGGCGGCGTTTTTCCAGGAAGGCGCGCAGGCCCTCCTGGCCTTCGGCGCTGACGCGGATGCGGGCGATGGTGTTTTCGCAGTAGCGGCGCAGGGCCGGGCTGAGTTCGCCGTCGTCCACTTCACGCAGCAGGTCCTTGGTGGCGCGCAGCGCTTGCGGGCTGTTTTGCAGCAGGTTGTTCACCCAGGTTTCGACCTGGGCGTCCAGTTCGCTGGCCGGGTAGACCTCGGCCAGCAGGCCCAGCTCGCGGGCCCGCACGCCGCTGAAGCGCTCGGCGGTGAGGGCATAGCGACGTGCGGCACGCTCGCCGATGGCCTTGACCACGAACGGGCTGATCACTGCCGGGGCCAGGCCGATGCGTACTTCCGACAGGCACAGCTGAGCGTCTTCGGCACCGATGGCCATGTCGCAGCAACTGATCAGGCCCAGCGCGCCGCCAAAGGCCGCGCCTTGCACCACGGCCAGGGTCGGCGCCTTGAGGCGGTGCAGGGCATACATCAGCTCGCCCAGCTCGCGGGCATCATCCAGGTTGGTGTTGAAGTCCAGCTGCGCCGACTGCTGCATCCAGGCCAGATCGGCGCCGGCGCTGAAGTGCCGGCCGCGGCCGCGCAGCAGCACGAAGCGCAGGCTGGTGTCCTCGGCCAACTGGTCGAGGGCGACGATCAGCTCGCGGATCATCAAGGCGTTGAAGGCGTTGTTCTTGTCCTCGCGGCTCAGCCACAGGGTGGCGAAGCCGCGCGGGTCGCGGATCACTTCGAGGGTGCTGAAATCGCTCATGGGTCACATCCGGAAAATGCCGAAGCGGCTCTGTTCGATCGGTGCGTTCAGCGCGGCGGACAACGCCAGGCCGAGCACGTCGCGGGTCTGTGCCGGGTCGATGACACCGTCGTCCCACAGGCGGGCGCTGGAGTAGTAGGGGTGGCCCTGGTGCTCGTACTGGTCGAGGATCGGCTGCTTGAGCCTGGCTTCGTCTTCGGCGCTGAACGGGTGGCCACTGCGCTCGCTCTGTTCGCGCTTGACTTGGGCCAGCACGCCGGCGGCCTGTTCGGCCCCCATCACGCCAATCCGCGCGTTGGGCCACATCCACAGGAAGCGCGGGTCGTAGGCACGGCCGCACATGCCGTAGTTGCCGGCGCCAAAGCTGCCGCCGATGATCACCGTGAACTTTGGCACCTGGGCGCAGGCCACGGCGGTGACCAGCTTGGCGCCGTGCTTGGCGATGCCGCCTTCTTCGTACTTCTTGCCCACCATGAAGCCGGTGATGTTCTGCAGGAACAGCAGCGGGATGCCGCGCTGGCAGGCCAGTTCGATGAAGTGCGCGCCTTTTTGCGCGGCCTCGGCGAACAGGATGCCGTTGTTGGCGAGGATCGCCACCGGGTAGCCGTGCAGGTGGGCGAAGCCGCACACCAGGGTGGTACCGAACAGCGCCTTGAACTCGTCGAACACCGAGCCGTCGACCAGGCGCGCGATCACCTCGCGCACGTCGAACGGTTGCTTGGCGTCGGCCGGCACCACGCCATACAGCTCATCGGCGGCATACAGCGGTGCCACCGGGGCCAGGCGCTGCAGCTTGCCCAGCTTGTGCCAGTTGAGGTTGGCCACGCTGCGTCGGGCCAGGGCCAGGGCGTGTTCGTCGTTGTCGGCATAGTGGTCGGCCACGCCGCTGGTGCGGCAGTGCACATCGGCGCCGCCGAGGTCTTCGGCGCTCACCACTTCACCGGTGGCGGCCTTTACCAGTGGGGGGCCGGCGAGGAAGATGGTCGCTTGCTGGCGCACCATGATCGCTTCGTCGGCCATCGCGGGTACGTAGGCACCGCCGGCAGTGCACGAGCCCATCACCACGGCAATCTGCGGAATGCCCAGTGCGCTCATGTTGGCCTGGTTGAAGAAGATCCGCCCGAAGTGTTCGCGGTCGGGGAACACTTCGTCCTGGCGTGGCAGGTTGGCGCCGCCGGAGTCCACCAGGTAGATGCACGGCAGGCGGTTCTGCAGGGCGATGGTCTGCGCACGCAGGTGCTTCTTCACCGTCAGCGGGTAGTAGGAACCTCCTTTGACCGTGGCGTCGTTGGCCACGATCATGCATTCCACGCCTTCGACGCGGCCGATGCCGGCGATCACGCCCGCAGCGGGCACGTCTTCGCCATATACCTCATGGGCAGCCAGTTGGCCGATTTCGAGGAACGGCGAGCCCGGGTCCAGCAGGCGGTCGATACGCTCGCGCGGCAGCAGCTTGCCACGCGAAGTGTGCCGCTCCTGGGCCTTGGGCCCACCGCCCTGGGCCACTTGGGCGAGCAGGCCGCGCAGGGCCTGGACCTGTTCGAGCATGGCCGCGCTGTTGCCGGCGAACTCCGCCGAACGCGGGTTGATCTGGGTGTGCAAGGTAGCCATGTGCGCCCGTCCCTTGTGCTCAGCGGGTTTCGTTGAACAGTTCGCGACCGATCAGCATCCGGCGGATTTCGCTGGTGCCGGCACCGATCTCGTACAGCTTGGCGTCGCGCAGCAGGCGGCCTGCCGGGAATTCGTTGATATAGCCGTTGCCGCCGAGAATCTGGATCGCCTCCAGGGCCATTTGCGTGGCGCGCTCGGCGGTGTACAGGATCACCCCGGCGGCGTCCTTGCGGGTGGTCTCGCCACGGTCGCAGGCCTGGGCCACGGCATACAGGTAGGCGCGGCTGGCGTTGAGCTGGGTGTACATGTCGGCGATCTTGCCCTGGATCAGCTGGAACTCGCCGATGCTCTGGCCGAACTGCTTGCGGTCGTGAATGTAGGGCACCACCAGGTCCATGCAGCTTTGCATGATGCCGGTCGGGCCGCCGGACAGTACCACGCGCTCGTAGTCCAGGCCGCTCATCAGCACGCGCACGCCACCATTGAGCTGGCCGAGGATGTTTTCTTCCGGCACTTCGACGCCGTCGAAGAACAGCTCGCAGGTGTTGGAACCACGCATGCCCAGCTTGTCGAACTTGTTGCTGCGGCTGAAGCCTTTCCAGTCACGCTCGACGATGAACGCAGTGATGCCGTGCGCACCCTTGTCCAGGTCGGTCTTGGCGTAGATCACGTAGGTGTTGGCGTCCGGGCCGTTGGTGATCCAGGTCTTGCTGCCGTTGAGCACGTAGTGGTCGCCGCGCTTTTCCGCGCGCAGCTTCATCGATACCACGTCGGAACCGGCGTTGGGCTCGCTCATGGCCAGGGCGCCGATGTGCTCGCCGCTGATCAGCTTGGGCAGGTACTTGAGCTTCTGCTCGTGGCTGCCGTTGCGGTTGATCTGGTTGACGCAGAGGTTGGAGTGGGCACCGTAGGACAGGGCCACCGAGGCCGAGCCACGGCTGATTTCTTCCATCGACACCACGTGGGCCAGGTAGCCCAGGCCGGCACCGCCGTATTCTTCCGGCACGGTGATGCCCAGCAGGCCCATGTCGCCGAACTTGCGCCACATGTCGGCCGGGAACAGGTTGTCGTGGTCGATTTGCGCGGCGCGCGGGGCCAGTTCGGCGGCGACGAAGGTGCGCACCTGGTCGCGGAGCATGTCGATGGTTTCGCCCAGGGCGAAGTTCAGGGTGGGGTAATGCATGCTGGGGCACCTTGTTGTTCTTGAAATTGGGTAACACCGTAGCTCAAGGGCTATCCACCGGCCCTGTGGGAGCGGGTTTACCCGCGAATGCGTCAGCAGGGCTACCGTCATTGCCTGGATGATCGCATTCGCGGGTAAACCCGCTCCCACAGGGTCGGTGGTGCGCCGACAAACCCGATGTCGTTTTCACCTTTACGTTAACGTAAACCTGCATACGCTCACTGTCAATCGACTCATCACCTTTACGTAAACGTAAATCTGCGCCAGAGTATTCCCGCTTGCTTCAGTCGTGCCCAGAACAACCACAAGAAGGGACACCCATGAGTCAACCAAGCTATACCCGCGGTCGCCAGGACCAAGCCTTGCTGACCCAGACCATCGGCCAGGCCTTCGACGCCACCGTGGCCCGTTGTGCCGACGGCGAGGCCCTGGTGTCGCGCCATCAGGGCCTGCGCTACAGCTGGCGGCAGTTGGCCGAGCAGGTCGAGGTGCATGCTCGTGCCCTGATGACCCTGGGCGTGAACACCGGCGATCGGGTCGGCATCTGGTCGCCCAACTGCGCCCAGTGGTGCATCCTGCAGTTGGCCAGCGCCAAGGTCGGCGCGATTCTGGTCAACATCAACCCGGCCTACCGCGTGGGCGAGCTGGAATACGTGCTGCGCCAGTCCGGTTGCCGCTGGCTGGTGTGTGCCGATGCCTTCAAGACCTCCGACTACCACGCCATGGTCCAGGAACTGGCGCCGGAGCTGGCCAGCGCCACCCCGGGTGAAATGGCCAGTGAACGCCTGCCCGACCTGCGCGGTGTGGTCAGCCTGGCCGCCAACCCGCCGGCAGGCTTCCTGCCTTGGCAAGCGCTGGCCGAGCGGGCAGGGCAGACCTGCGTCGAGGCTTACGCGAAGCGCCAGCAAAGCCTGCAGTTCGACCAGCCGGTGAACATCCAGTACACCTCCGGCACCACCGGCGCACCGAAGGGCGCCACGCTCAGCCACTACAACATCCTCAACAACGGTTTCATGGTCGGCGAAAGCCTGGGCCTGACCGCACGCGACCGCATGGTGATCCCGGTGCCGCTGTACCACTGCTTCGGCATGGTCATGGCCAACCTCGGCTGCATCACCCACGGCAGCACCATGATCTACCCCAACGACGCCTTCGACGCCGAGCTCACCCTGCGCGCCGTGGCCGAAGAGCGCGCCAGCATTCTCTATGGCGTGCCAACCATGTTCATCGCCATGCTCGACCACCCCGCGCGCGCGCAAATGGACCTGTCGACCCTGCGCAGCGGCATCATGGCCGGCGCCACCTGCCCGATCGAGGTGATGCGCCGGGTCATCGACCAGATGCACATGGCCGAAGTGCAGATTGCCTACGGCATGACCGAAACCAGCCCGGTGTCGTTGCAGACCGGCCCGGACGACGACCTGGAGCTGCGCGTGACCACCGTCGGCCGCACCCAGCCGCAGCTGGAGAACAAGCTGGTGGATGCCGACGGCTGCATCGTCCCGCGCGGCGAGATCGGCGAGCTGTGCACCCGCGGCTACAGCGTGATGCTCGGCTACTGGGACAACCCCCAGGCCACGGCAGATGCCATCGACCCGGCCGGCTGGATGCATTCGGGCGACCTGGCGGTGATGGACGAGCACGGCTATGTGCGCATTGTCGGGCGCAACAAGGACATGATCATTCGCGGCGGCGAGAACATCTACCCGCGTGAACTGGAAGAGTTCTTCTACACCCACCCGGCGGTGGCTGATGCGCAGGTGGTCGGCATCCCGTGCAGCCGTTATGGCGAGGAGATCGTCGCCTGGATCAAGCTGCACCCGGGGCACAGTGCCACGGTCGAGGAACTGCAGGGCTGGTGCAAGGCGCGCATTGCCCACTTCAAGGTGCCGCGGCATATCCGCTTTGTCGACGAGTACCCGATGACGGTGACCGGCAAGGTGCAGAAGTTCCGCATGCGGGAGATCAGTGTGGCGGAGATATCGGCTTTAATTGCTGGTTGATGTATTGATGCTGCCGGCCCTTTCGCGGGTGAACCCGCTCCCACAGGTACAGCGCCGCGTTCGAGGTCGGCGCGGTCCCTGTGGGAGAAGTTCCGCATGCGGGAGATCAGTGTGGCGGAGATATCGGCTTTAATTGCTGGTTGATGTATTGATGCTGCCGGCCCTTTCGCGGGTGAACCCGCTCCCACAGGTACAGCGCCGCGTTCGAGGTCGGCGCGGTCCCTGTGGGAGAAGTTCCGCATGCGGGAGATCAGTGTGGCGGAGATATCGGCTTTAACTGCTGGTTGATGTATTGATGCTGCCGGCCCTTTCGCGGGTGAACCCGCTCCCACAGGCACAGCGCCGCGTTCGAGGTCGGCGCGGTCCCTGTGGGAGAAGTTCCGCATGCGGGAGATCAGTGTGGCGGAGATATCGGCGGTTACTGCTGGTTGATGTGCTGATGCTACCGGCCCTTTCGCGGGTAAACCCGCTCCCACAGCTATAGCGCCGCGTTCGAGGTCGGCGCGGTCCCTGTGGGAGCGGGTTCACCCGCGAAAGGGCCGGTCCTGCCTATGTCGATCCTGGTCTACCCTTAAGCCTTCACCGGTGGTTCCTGGTTCGGCGGGTCGCCCACTGTCGGCGGCACGGTCGGTTTGATCGGCAGTTCGTCCGGGTCTTCCTCCGGCACGGGCGGCGGCAGGCTCGGGTCGTCGATGTTGGGATCGGGAGTCTCCGGTGGAATGGGAATGTTCATGGCCTGACCTCGCTTGGGTAATTGAAGAGGTGCTGCAGGCTTCGACCCCTGGCAGCTGCCGTTCGCTCAATTTTTTTGAACCCCACGCCTGTGCCCGGCTCTGAACCCTTACCGCCACCAGCCTGAGGGAGCAAGGTCCGATGTCACGAAACGAGCCCTTCGAAAGCGTGCCCATGGCCAACGATCACCCGGACCAGGCCATCAGCCTGTCCCAGGCGCTGCTGGCGCCGCGCATCGTGATCGAAGACACCCAACCCGTGCTCGAAGCCGGCACCTTCGCCGCCAAGGCCATCAGCGGCCAACCGGTGGCGGTCAGCAGCAAGGTCTACAGCGACGGCCACGATCGCCTGGCGGTGATGCTCAACTGGCGCCAGGCCCACAGCCGGCGCTGGCATTGCATACCCATGCACTCGCCGGGCAACGACCTGTGGCTGGCCGAGTTCACCCCCACCGAACTGGGCCCGCACCTGTTCAGCATCGAGGCCTGGATCGACCCGTTCGCTACCTATTGCCACGACCTGGAGAAGAAGTACCACGCCGGTGTCGAGGTTCGGCTGGAGCTGGAAGAAGGCCGATTGATGCTGGGCAAGGGCATCGAGCTGTGCAACGGTGCCCTGCGCGAGGAGCTCCAGGCCTTGCAGCAGCGCCTGCCCACGCTGAATGCCGACGACCAGGTGGCGCTGTTTCTCGACCCCGCCACCGCCCGCCTGATGAGCGATGCCGAGCACCGCAGCTACCTGGCCCGCAGCCGCGAATTCCCCGTCGATGTCGACCGCCCGGCCGCGCAGTTCGCCAGTTGGTACGAGCTGTTCCCGCGCTCGATCACCGACAGCCCCGAGCGCCACGGCACCTTCAATGATGTGCACGAGCGCCTGCCGATGATCCGCGACATGGGCTTCGACGTGCTGTACTTCCCGCCCATCCATCCGATCGGCATACAGCACCGCAAGGGCCGCAACAACGCCCTCACGGCAGAGCCCGGCGACCCGGGCAGCCCGTATGCCATCGGCAGCGCGGAAGGCGGCCACGAGGCGATTCACCCGCAGCTGGGCAGCCGCGACGACTTCCGCCGCCTGGTGGCCGCAGCGGCCGAGCATGGCCTGGAAATCGCCCTCGACTTCGCCATCCAGTGTTCCCAGGACCACCCCTGGCTCAAGGAGCACCCCGGCTGGTTCAGCTGGCGACCGGACGGCACTATCCGCTATGCCGAGAACCCGCCGAAGAAGTACCAGGACATCGTCAACGTCGATTTCTATGCACCCGAGGCCGTGCCGTCGTTGTGGCTGGCCCTGCGCGACGTGGTGGTCGGCTGGGTCGAGGAGGGGGTGAAAACCTTCCGCGTCGACAACCCGCACACCAAGCCACTGCCGTTCTGGCAATGGCTGATCGCCAATGTGCGCAGCCAGCACCCCGAGGTCATCTTCCTCGCCGAAGCCTTCACCAAGCCGGCGATGATGGCCCGCCTGGGCAAGGTCGGGTACGCGCAGAGCTATACCTACTTCACCTGGCGCAACCACAAACAGGAACTGCGCGAGTACTTCGAGCAGCTCAACCAGCCGCCATGGAGCCAGTGCTACCGGCCCAACTTCTTCGTCAACACCCCCGACATCAACCCGTACTTCCTGCACACCTCCGGCCGTGCCGGCTTCCTCATCCGCGCGGCGCTGGCCACCATGGGTTCGGGGCTGTGGGGCATGTACTCGGGCTTCGAACTGTGCGAAGGCACACCGCTGCCGGGCAAGGAGGAGTACCTGGATTCGGAGAAGTACGAAATTCGCCCGCGCGACTTCAGCCAGCCCGGCAACATCATTGCCGAGATCGCCCAGCTCAACCGTATCCGCCGGCAGAACCGCGCCTTGCAGACCCACCTGGGCGTGGCGTTCTTCAACTGCTGGAACGACAACATCCTGTACTTCGCCAAGCGCACGCCCGAGCGCGACAACTACATCCTGGTGGCAATCAGCCTCGACCCGCACAACGCCCAGGAGGCGCATTTCGAGCTGCCGCTGTGGGAGCTGGGGCTGGATGACAACGCCGAAACCCTGGGTGAAGACCTGATGAATGGGCATCGCTGGTCGTGGTACGGCAAGACCCAATGGATGCGCATCGAACCCTGGCATCTGCCGTTCGGTATCTGGCGCATCGAAAAGGCCCGTTAGCAAGGTACACGCCATCCCCTGTGGGAGCGGGCGTGCCCGCGAAGCAGGCGCCGCGGAGCATGGCACCGGCTTCGCCGGTGTTCGCGGGTAAACCCGCTCCCACAGGGATCGTGTCAAATCAGTTGCTTGTGCATCAGGGCCAGAGCAACCAGGAATTGAAAGGAGTCGCACATGGCCAAGCGTTCCCGCCCGGCAGCCTTCATCGACGACCCGCTGTGGTACAAGGACGCCGTCATCTACCAGCTGCACATCAAGTCGTTCTTCGATTCGAACAACGACGGCATCGGCGATTTCGCCGGCCTGATCAGCAAGCTCGACTACATCGCCGAACTGGGCGTCAACACCCTGTGGCTGCTGCCGTTCTATCCCTCGCCACGCCGCGACGACGGCTACGACATCGCCGAATACAAGGCCGTGCACCCCGACTACGGCAACCTGGCCGATGCCCGCCGCTTTATCGCCGAGGCGCACAAACGCGGCCTGCGGGTGATCACCGAGCTGGTCATCAACCACACCAGCGACCAGCATCCCTGGTTCCAGCGCGCCCGCCATGCCAAGCGCGGCAGCAAGGCACGGGACTTCTACGTGTGGTCGGATGACGACCAGAAGTACGACGGCACGCGCATCATCTTCCTCGACACCGAGAAGTCCAACTGGACCTGGGACCCGGTCGCCGGCCAGTACTTCTGGCACCGCTTCTACTCGCACCAGCCCGACCTCAACTTCGACAACCCGCAAGTGCTCAAGGCAGTGATCGGGGTGATGCGCTTCTGGCTGGACCTGGGTGTCGATGGCCTGCGTCTGGACGCCATCCCCTACCTGATCGAGCGCGATGGCACCAACAACGAGAACCTTGCCGAAACCCACGACGTGCTCAAGGCGATCCGCGCCGAAATCGACGCCAACTACCCCGACCGCATGCTGCTGGCCGAGGCCAACCAATGGCCCGAGGACACCCGCCCGTACTTTGGCGAAGGCGAGGGCGACGAATGCCACATGGCCTTCCACTTCCCGTTGATGCCGCGCATGTACATGGCCCTGGCCATGGAAGACCGCTTCCCGATCACCGACATCCTGCGCCAGACCCCGGAAATCCCCGCCAACTGCCAATGGGCGATCTTCCTGCGCAACCACGATGAGCTGACCCTGGAAATGGTTACCGACCGCGAGCGCGACTACCTGTGGAACTACTACGCCGAAGACCGCCGCGCCCGTATCAACCTGGGCATCCGCCGCCGCCTGGCGCCGTTGCTGCAGCGTGACCGGCGGCGCATCGAACTGCTCACCAGCCTGCTGCTGTCGATGCCCGGCACGCCCACCCTGTACTACGGCGACGAACTGGGCATGGGCGACAACATCTACCTGGGCGACCGCGACGGTGTGCGCACGCCCATGCAATGGTCGCCGGACCGCAACGGCGGTTTCTCCCGCGCCGACCCGCAGCGCCTGGTGCTGCCGCCGATCATGGACCCGCTGTACGGTTACCAGACCGTCAACGTCGAAGCCCAGGCCAACGACCCGCACTCGCTGCTGAACTGGACCCGGCGCATGCTGGCGGTGCGCAAGCAGCAGAAGGCCTTCGGCCGCGGCAGCCTGCGCACCCTCACGCCGAACAACCGGCGCATCCTTGCCTACTTGCGCGAGTACACCGACGCCGATGGCAACACCGAAGTCATCCTGTGCGTGGCCAACGTTTCCCGCGCCGCCCAGGCGGCTGAACTGGAATTGTCACAATACGCCGACAAAGTACCGGTGGAGATGCTCGGCGGCAGCGCCTTCCCGCCAATCGGGCAACTGCCGTTCCTGCTGACCTTGCCACCCTACGCCTTCTACTGGTTCCTGCTGGCCAGCCACGATCGCATGCCCAGCTGGCACATCCAGGCCACCGAGGGGTTACCCGAATTGACCACACTGGTATTGCGCAAACGCCTGGAAGAACTGCTGGAGGCCCCCTCCAGCGATACCCTGCAAAGCGCCATCCTGCCGCAGTACCTGCCCAAGCGGCGCTGGTTCGCCGGCAAGGAAGGGCCGATCGACCAGGTGCGCCTGTGCTACGGCGTGCGTTTCGGCACCGCCACCACACCGGTGCTGCTTAGTGAAATCGAAGTGCTCAGCGAGAGTGTAGCTACCCGCTATCAGCTGCCGTTCGGCCTGCTGCCCGAAGAGCAGATCAACAGCGCACTGCCACAACAGCTGGCCCTGTCACGGGTGCGCCGTGCCCATCAGGTTGGGCTGATCACCGATGCCTTCGTCCTCGAGCCATTCATCCGCGCGGTGCTGCGTGCCTGTGAGGGCGGCATGCGTCTGCCTTGTGGCAACGGCGAGGGCGAGCTGCGCTTCGAAAGCACGCAGCAGTTGGCGGGCCTGGCGTTGAGCGACGAAAGCAGCGTGCGCTACCTCAGCGCCGAGCAGTCCAACAGCTCGGTGGTGATCGGCGACCAGGTGGTGCTGAAGCTGATTCGCCGGGTCAACCCGGGTGTGCACCCAGAGCTGGAAATGAGTGCCTACCTGACCGCCGCAGGCTTTGCCAACATTTCGCCGCTGCTGGCCTGGGTCAGCCGGGTGGATGAGCAGGGTGCGCCACACCTGCTGATGATCGCCCAGGGCTACCTGAGCAACCAGGGCGACGCCTGGGCCTGGACCCAGAACACTCTGGAACGGGCCATCCGCGACCAGATGGAGCCTTCCAGCCTCGACGCCGATGCGCACACCGATGCACTGGCCGAACTCACCGGCTTTGCCGCCTTGCTCGGCCAGCGTCTGGGCGAGATGCACCTGCTGCTGGCCGCACCGACCAATGACGAGGCCTTCCAGCCGCGCCCTAGCGATGCCGACGACAGCGAACGCTGGAGTGCGCAGATCAGCGCCGAACTCACCCATGCCCTCGACCTGCTGGCCCAGCACCGCGACAGCCTCGACAGCGAAAGCCAGGCGCTGGTCGACGACTTGCAGCAACAGCGCGACGGCCTTGCCCAGCACATCGCCAACCTGACCCGCCAGGCCCAGGGCGGCCTGCTGATGCGCGTGCACGGCGACCTGCACCTGGGCCAGGTGCTGGTGGTGCAGGGCGACGCCTACCTCATCGATTTCGAAGGTGAACCGGCCCGGCCGCTGCAAGAGCGTCGGGCAAGACACAGCCCGTACAAGGATGTCAGCGGCGTGCTGCGATCCTTCGACTATGCTGCTGCCATGATCTTGCGCAGCGCGTCTGCGGTAGACCTTTCCGACCCGGCGCGCCAAGCCCGGCAACGGGTTGCCAGGCAGTACCTGCACCAATCGCGGCATGCCTTTGTCGAAGCCTATGGCCTGGCCACCGCGGCCATGCCTCACGCCTGGCAACAGGCCGAGGGCGAGCGTGCCGCACTGGAGCTGTTCTGCCTGGAAAAAGCTGCCTACGAAATCACATACGAAGCCGAGAACCGTCCGAGCTGGCTGGCCGTGCCTTTGCATGGCCTGCATGGACTGATCAGTACCTGGGGAGAGTCATAGATGAATGCAACCACGCGTGAAAACGGCGGCCTTCGGCAACGGGACCTCGACGCCCTGGCCCGCGCCGAGCACGCCGATCCATTTGCGGTACTCGGCCCCCATGGCGACGGCGCGGGCGGGCAGGTTGTCCGCGCCTTCCTGCCCACTGCCCTGAATGTGCGCATCCTGGCCCGGCATGACGGGCGCATCCTCGCCGAAATGGAGCAGGGCAGCCTGCCGGGGCTGTTCACCGCGCACCTCGATGAGGCACACCCGTACCTGCTGCAGATCGGCTGGGCCGGTGGCGAGCAGATTACCGAAGACCCCTACAGCTTCGGCCCGCAATTGGGCGACATGGACCTTTACCTGTTCGCCGAAGGCAACCACCGCGACCTGTCCGGGCGCTTCGGCGCCCAGCCTATCCAGGTTGATGGTGTCGACGGCGTGTGTTTCTCGGTGTGGGCGCCGAACGCGCGGCGGGTGTCGGTGGTGGGTGACTTCAACAACTGGGATGGCCGCCGCCACCCCATGCGCCTGCGCCACAGCGCCGGGGTGTGGGAGCTGTTCGTGCCGCGCCTGGGCGTGGGCGAAACCTACAAGTTCGAGGTGCTGGGCAAGGACGGCATACTGCCCCTGAAGGCCGACCCGTTGGCGCGTGCCACCGAACTGCCGCCGAGCACCGCCTCCAAGGTAGCGGGGGTGCTCAGCCACGACTGGCAAGACCACGACTGGATGGCGCAACGCGCGCAGCGCCATGCCTACAGTGCGCCGCTGTCGATCTACGAGCTGCACCCGGGGTCGTGGCGCTGCGAGCTAGACGAGGCGGGCGAGGTGGGGCGCTATTACAACTGGCGCGAGCTGGCCGAGCGCCTGGTGCCGTACGTTCAGGAACTGGGCTTCACCCATATCGAACTGCTGCCGATCATGGAGCACCCGTTCGGCGGCTCCTGGGGCTACCAGCCGCTGTCGCTGTTCGCGCCCACCTCGCGCTACGGCAGCGCCGAGGACTTCGCCGCCTTCATCGACGCCTGCCACCAGGGCGGCATTGGCGTGCTGCTCGACTGGGTGCCGGCGCATTTCCCCACCGACGAACACGGCCTGGCGCGTTTCGACGGTACCGCCCTGTACGAATACGACAACCCCCTGGAGGGCTACCACCAGGACTGGAACACGCTGATCTACAACCTTGGCCGCAACGAAGTGCGCGGCTTCATGATGGCCTCGGCGCTGCACTGGCTGAAGCACTTCCACATCGATGGCCTGCGTGTCGATGCAGTGGCCTCGATGCTGTACCGCGACTATTCGCGCAAGGCCGGCGAATGGGTGCCCAACCGCCACGGCGGGCGCGAGAATCTGGAGGCCATCGACTTCATCCGCCACCTCAACGGCGTGGCGGCCCACGAGGCCCCGGGCGCGCTGATCATCGCCGAGGAGTCCACCGCCTGGCCCGGCGTCAGCCAGCCGACCCAGCAGGGCGGCCTGGGCTTTGCCTACAAGTGGAACATGGGCTGGATGCACGACACCTTGCATTACATCCAGAACGACCCGGTGCACCGCACTTACCATCACAACGAGATGAGCTTCGGGCTGATCTATGCCTATTCCGAGCACTTCATCCTGCCCATCTCCCACGACGAAGTGGTGCACGGCAAGCATTCGCTGATCGACAAGATGCCCGGCGACCGCTGGCAGAAGTTCGCCAACCTGCGTGCCTACCTCACCTTCATGTGGGCGCATCCGGGCAAGAAGCTGCTGTTCATGGGCTGCGAGTTCGGCCAGTGGCGCGAGTGGGACCACGATGGCGAGCTGGACTGGTACCTGCTGCAGTACCCTGAGCACCAGGGCGTACAGCGCCTGGTCGGCGACCTCAACCGCCTGTACCGCGAAGTGCCGGCGTTGCACGAGCAGGATTGCCAGCCACAGGGCTTCCAGTGGCTGATTGGTGACGATGCGCAGAACAGCGTGTATGCCTGGCTGCGCTGGAGCAGCAGTGGCGAGCCGGTGCTGGTGGTGGCCAACTTCACCCCGGTGCCGCGCGAGGGGTATCGCATTGGCGTGCCGTTCGGCGAACGCTGGCAGGAGCTGTTGAACAGTGATGCAGAGCTGTATGCCGGGTCCAATGTCGGCAACCTGGGGGTGGTGGAGAGTGACCAGATAGCCAGCCATGGGCAGCCGCAGTCGCTGGCCCTGAACCTGCCGCCACTTGGGGTTCTGATAATGAAACCAGCCTGATGTGTTGCTTGTACTGGCCTCTTCGCGGGTAAACCCGCTCCCACAGGTATTGCACAAGCTTCAGACCCTGTGCGGTCCTTGTGGGAGCGGGTTCACCCGCGAAAGGGCCGAACCTGCCTACCACCGCATCCGCACCCCTAGGCTGCCAATCAACCCATTCAGATCATTGTCGTCCACGTCACTGCTGTAATCGGCACTGACAAACAGCGCCACCGAAGGCGTCACCCGCGCCACCAGCCCCAACCCCAGTTCCACCGTGGTCGAGTAGCGCGAGCTGGAGATCTTGTCGACCTGGTCCAGCTTCACCTCATCGGCATTGCTGAAGTCATACCACACGTTGGTCCGCACATAGGGTTCGATCGGCATGCCGCGTACTTCATAACGCCCGGACAGCCTGGCGCCGACCCGGCCGCTCCAGCTCGGCTGGCTGTCGAAGGCCTGCAAGGTCTCTTCCTGCGCCCGGCTGCCGGGGAAGAACTGCTGGTTGATCAACTGCGCCTGCGGCTCGATCACCCAGCCGCCACCCAGGCCGATGGGGATGCCGCCTTCCAGCGAGAAGGTCATCGCGTGGCCGCTGTCGTCCAGTCGCTGGCCGTTCTCGCCACGGCCATTGACGTCGATGCGCGAACCCATGGCCACGGCATCCAGGTGCCAGCCCTGTTCATGGGTCATGCTCCAGTAAACCCCCAGGCTTTCACCGCTGAGGTTCACGGCGTTGCGTTGCTTGTCGCCCAACAGCCGGCGCATGCCGTTGAAGCTGGTCTGCAGGTTGTTTTGCCCCACGAAGATCCCCGCGCGGTGCACATTGCCCGCTGCAGTTTCACGCACGAACAGGTCCGGGCCGATCGTCAGTTGCTGGCTGGGTGCCTCCAGCTGGTCCGGGGGCTGCGCGCCACCGCGTGCAGTGGTGGGGAAGAACTGCGCCCACTGGCTGGCGACCAGGTCCGGTGCAGCCTGCCCATGGCGTTCGCTCATCTTCTGCGAGAACGCATTCAAGGTACCGATACTCAAGCCACTGGCGCTGACCGGGTCGAGCGACAGCTGTGGTACTGCCGGTTGGTGCAGGAAACCGGGCGAGGCCGGGTCGTCCTGCAGTTCATACGCGATAGTTTCCACCGGGGTTGCCAGAAGCAGCGACGTGGAAACCGCGTAGAAAATGCTGTCGAAGCGCAAGAGGTTCGAGGTGCTTTTCATGGCGGATCTCCTTTGTTTTTGTGTTACAGCCCTAGGACCTGGCCTGTTGTCACGAGCTGTACGGCAAAAACAGTGGGCGACCCAAACCAGCACGCCAGGCTTTCGCCAGCGCGCACGAAGGCGCGAGCTAGAGGCCCGGCGCGAGATCTTTACTGCTTGATATGTTCAGCTAAGGAGAGGCCGCCGCTTGCGTCAAGAAAGTGTGAAGGAAGTGTTCAGGATCCGTGGTTTTGTTCAACGTGTTGAATCTTTTGAGAAATCTGCGAGGTATAGCGGGGTTCGCTATTTGTCGTGGCGTGGCTATGAAGAATGATTGCTAAGCCTGACTTCGACCGACAACGGCAGGTGGTCCGACAGGTGCGACCAAGGTTTGTGCCCCAGAATCCGCGGCCCATGGCTTTCGGCGTTGCGCAGGTAGACACGGTCCAGGCGCAACAGCGGCAGCCGCGCAGGATAGGTGCGGGCCAGGTGCCCATGGTGGCGCTCGAAGGCCTCGTGCAGGTCACGCTGCAGGCCCAGGGTGCGGTTGCCGTGGGATTTCCAGTCGTTGAAATCGCCGGCGATGATCACCGGGGCCTCGGCGGGCAAGGACTCGAGCAGCTTGCGCAGCAGTTGCAGTTGTTTCTGGCGATGGCTTTCCAGTAACGACAGGTGCACGCAGATGGCATGCACCTGGTGCTGGCCGGGCACGTCGAGGATGCAGTGCAACAGGCCACGTCGTTCGGGGCCGGTGATCGACACGTCGAGGTTGCGATGTTCGATGATCGGGTATTTGGACAGCAGCGCGTTGCCGTGGTGGCCGTCGGGGTAGACCGCGTTGCGGCCGTAGGCGAAGTCGCTCCACATGCTGTCGGCGAGGAACTCGTACTGAGAAGTCTGCGGCCAGCCGGGGTAGCGCGCGGCGTGGCGGTCGTGGCTGCCGAGCACTTCCTGGAGGAAGACGATGTCGGCCTGGGTGCTGCGCACCGCCTCGCGCAGTTCCGGCAGGATGAAGCGCCGGTTGAAGGCGGTGAAGCCCTTGTGGGTATTCACCGTCAGCACCTGCAGCCGCTTCACGGCCGGGGCCTGGTTGACACTGGCGAAACCTTTACTGCCGGCTTCGGGGTTCACGGTTACTCCTCAATGGCGGGTGCATGGGTGTTGTATGTCCCGGCCCTATCGCCGGCAAGCCGGCTCCCACACTTAACGCACAGGCCCGTCGGCCAGCGGATTACCTGTGGGAGCTGGCTTGCCGGCGATGAAGCCAGTACAGGCAACCGATACACAATGGGACCGACGATGGTCCCCCGGGGTTCACTCCTCATCGCGCTGCAACACCATCAGCAGCAACGATCGCCCCTTCACCTCAAAGGTGCTGTCGAACTGCAGATGCTGCCCCTTGCGCAGCTCTGGCCGGTCGGTATCGACCAGGCAGCTCCAGTAATCCCCCTCGGGCACGGTCGGCAACTCGAACGGTACGATGTCGTGGTGGGCATTGACGATCAGCAACACGGTGGCCTCGGCGCCTGGCCTGGCAATGCCGCTGACCTGGGCACGGCCATCGATCAGCATGCCCAGGCAACGCCCGTGCGGGTCTTCCCATTGCTCCACGCTCATCTCGTTGCCATCCGGTGCCAGCCAGGTCACGTCCTTGACGCCGATCGCCTCATTGTAGTCGCCCACCAGAAAGCGCGAGCGGCGCAGTACCGGGTAGGCCAGGCGCAGGCGGGTCAGGCGCTTGACGAAAGCCAGCAGCTCTTTGCCCTCCTGGTCCAGGTCCCAGTTCACCCAGCCGATCTCGCTGTCCTGGCAATAGGCATTGTTGTTGCCGTGCTGGGTGCGGCTGAACTCGTCACCAGCGACGATCATCGGCGTGCCCTGGGCCAGCAGCAGGGTCGCGAAATAGTTGCGCATCTGGCGCATGCGCAGGGCATTCACGGCCGGGTCGTCGGTTGGCCCCTCGACACCGCAGTTCCACGACAGGTTGTTATCGGTGCCGTCCTGGTTGTTCTCGTCGTTGTCTTCGTTGTGCTTGTGGTTGTACGACACCAGGTCGCGCAAGGTGAAACCGTCGTGGGCGGTGACGAAGTTGACCGAGGCATAGGGGCGCCGGCCACGGTTGTTGAACATGTCCCCCGAGGCGGTCATGCGCGAGGCAAAGTCGGCCAGTTGGCCTTCGTCGCCTTTCCAGAAGGCGCGCACGGTGTCGCGGAAGCGGTCGTTCCACTCTGCCCAGCCCGGGGCGAAGTTGCCCACCTGGTAGCCGCCCGGGCCACAGTCCCAGGGCTCGGCAATCAGCTTCACCTGGCTCAGCATCGGGTCCTGGCGGCAGGCGACGAGGAAACCGTGGCGTTCGCTGTAGCCGTCGTGGTAGCGGCCAAGGATGGTCGCCAGGTCGAAGCGGAAGCCGTCCACGTGCATTTCGCCGGCCCAGTAGCGCAGCGAGTCGGTGACCAGCTGCAGCACGCAGGGGTGGCTCAGGTCCAGGGTGTTGCCGGTGCCGGAATCGTTGATGTAGTAACGCTTGTCGTCCGGCATCAGGCGGTAGTAGGAGGCGTTGTCGATACCGCGCATCGACAGCGTCGGGCCGCGCTCGTTACCTTCGGCGGTGTGGTTGTAGACCACGTCGAGGATCACCTCCAGCCCGGCGTCGTGCAGGTGCGCGACCATTTCCTTGAATTCGGCGATCTTGCCGCTGGCCAGGTAGCGCGGATGGGGGGCGAAGAAGGCGATGCTGTTGTAGCCCCAGTAGTTGTTCAGGCCCTTGTCCAGCAGGTGTTGGTCGTTGACGAAGGCGTGAATCGGCAGCAGCTCGATGCTGGAAACGCCCAATTCCTTGATGTGCTTGAGCAACTCGTCATTGGCCAGGCCGGCGAAGGTGCCGCGCAGTTCTTCCGGTACCGCCGGGTGGCGCATGCTGATGCCACGGGTGTGGGCCTCGTAGATGATTGTGCGCTCCCAGGGGATCAGCACGCGCTGGTCGCGGCCCCAGGTGAAGGCGGGGTCGATCACCTTGCACTTGGGCACGAACGGCGCGCTGTCGCGCTCGTCGAACGACAGGTCGCCGTCGGGGTGGCCGATGGTGTAGCCGAACAGTGCTTCGGACCATTGCAGGCTGCCGACCAGTTGTTTGGCATACGGGTCGATCAGCAGTTTGTTGGGGTTGAAGCGGTGGCCGTTCTCCGGCTCGTACGGGCCGTGCACGCGGTAGCCGTAGACCAGCCCTGGGTGCGCGTCGGGCAGGTAGCCGTGGTAGATCTCGTCGGTGTATTCGGGTAGCTCGATGCGTTCGATTTCGTGCTCGCCGGTGGAGTCGAACAGGCACAGCTCGACCTTGGTGGCGTTGGCCGAGAACAGGGCAAAGTTGACCCCAAGGCCATCCCAGGTGGCGCCGAGGGGGAAGGGCAGGCCCTCGCGGATACGCGACGGGGCGACCGAGCGGGTTTTCTTCGGGGTGCGGGGGCTCATGGCGGTCCTCTAGTGGCCGTGGTGAAGGGGGGGTTGTGTAGTCCTGTCCTGGCCCTGTCGCCGGCAAGCCAGCTCCCACAAGGTCTCCACAGGTCTCAAAACCGGCGCTGTACTTGTGGGAGCTGGCTTGCCGGCGACAGGGCCAGGACAGGCTTAACCGGCAGAAGGCTTTTTCACCGCCCGGGTCTTTTTCGCCACAGCCGGTTTAACCCCCGGCAGGGCAGCCACTTTGGGCTCGGCAGGCGCCTTCGGTTCAGCCGCTACCTTGGGCTTGGCCGGCGCCCGCTTGCGCGGCGCCGCCTTGGGTGCCAGCGCCTCGGCTTCGGCCAGCTTGCGCGCCATGTCCCAATGGCGGTCCTCCTGGCCGGCGGGCTTACCCTCAGATTCCCAGATCTGGTAGGCAAATTCGCGGATACGCTTTTCATCAACACTCATCATGACGCTCCTGATGCTCAAGATTGTTGTATCAGCAGGTTGACCGGAAACTCCGCCAGCACGGCGCTCAACAACAGCTCCCTGCAAGAGCTGACCGCAGCACTGGGGAAAAGTCCCGTCGAGTTGGCAGGCGACAAGGCAAACGGCAGGCTTACCCGGGTGTCGTCCCAGTTCTGTGCCGGGATCAGGGGTATCGGTGCACCTGCCAGCAGGGTACTGGCCAGGCGTGGCGCGATGATGACGGCCCGTTCGCCCTCGCCAAGGCGGGCGAACGCCACCACCTTGTCGGCATGCCGGCCATGCACGGTCAGCGGCAGGTAGGCGCCACGGCGGAACAGCTCGGCATGGGCCTGGCGGCAGTCCAGCACCCGGGCGATCAGCGCCTGCTTGAGACGGCCGTCGCGCCAGTGTTCCAGCAGCTCGGCTACCGGCGTTGCATCGTCCAGGGTGCGACGCCGGCAAGCGTAGTCCACGGCGCGGCGGTTATCCGGGTCGACCAGGCTGAAATCCCAGTATTCGTTGCCCTGGTACAGGTCCGGCACGCCCGGCGTGGTCATGCGCAGCAGGGCCTGGACCAGGCCGTTGAGGGCACCGGGGCAGGCCAGCAGATGGGCGGCATCGGCCAGCGATTTGCGCAGCTGCTGGTTCTCGCCGTCCAGCAGCAGGCCGTCGATGTAGCCGGCACAGGCGTTTTCATATGCTTCGTTCGGCGCGCTCCAGCTGCTGCGCAACTTGGCCTCGCGCAGGGCCTTCTGCTGCCACTGGCGGATGCGTTCGGCGTACTGGCCAAGGGCGTTGTCATCGTGCAGGTCGAGGTCCAGCGGCCAGCTGCCCAGCAAGGTCTGCAACAGCATCAGCTCGTCGCCGGGGCTGGGCGCCGGGCCGTCATCCAGTTGCGTGCGCAACGGCGTGGCCAGTTCGCGCCAGTGTTCCATGCGGCTGGCCAGCCACGGGCCGCGCTCGCTGAGCACGGCCAGGCGCGCACGGGTGTCTTCGCCGCGCTTGTGGTCATGGGTGGCGCTGGCCAGCAGGTTGTCGGGGAAGTCACGCAGGCGCCGCTGGGCCTCGTTGTGGAAGTGCTCGAGCGGGGCACTGAAACGCTCGGCGTCGAAGCCCACATCGTTGCGCGACAGCAGCCGCGCGCTGCGGTAGAACGCGGTGTCTTCCACGGCCTTGGCGGCACTGGGCGCGGTCAGTTGCTGGAAGCGCACGCAGGCGTGGCGCAGCTGCTTGCGTGCCCGGCCTGCCGGCAGGCGGCGCCAGGCTTGCCCGCCCAGCCATTGTTGCAGGTGCTCGAGCAGCGGCCAGTCGGCTTCGCCCAGGTCCTGCCGGGCATTGGCCAGGGCCTGCTGGAAAAACCCTTCGTCTTCTGCCGGGCGCCCGCAGGCATTGAAGTAGGTGCGGTACACCGGGTAATGCGCCACCAGCGCCTGCAAGGCGCGGCGGATCGCGCCAAGGGTCAGGTCGCGGGTCATCAGGTCGTTGCGCGCCACCTGCAACAGCGCCTGGGCCACCGACTCGCAGTCGCCGGCCAGGCTGGCATTGAGCACCAGGTGGCGGGCCTGACGCACTTCTTCGGGGAAGTCGGGGCGTTCGCTCACACTGGCCCACAGCTCGGTCAGGGCTGCTTCGCCTGCCGGGTCGTGCTGCAGCAGCGAAACCTGGTTCATGAATTCATAGCCGGTAGTGCCGTCGGTAAGCCAGTCGCGGTGCAGGTGCTCATTGGCGCCGAGGATCTTCTCCACGTAGATCGGGAAATGCTCCAGGGCGGCGTTCAACGGCCGTCGTGCCAGCAGGCCATCGACCCGTCGGCGCAGCTTGCGGCAGTAGCCGCGCGGGTCTGCCAGGCCGTCGATATGGTCGATGCGCAGGCCGTCCACCAGGCCGCGCTCGATCAGTTCGAACAGCTTGGCGTGGGTGGCCTCGAACACCACCGCGCGTTCCACCCGCAGGCCGCCCAGCTCGTTGATGTCGAAGAAGCGCCGCCAGTTGATGTCGTCGGCGGCGGTACGCCAGCTGGCCAGGCGGTAAGTCTGGCGCTCCAGCAGCAGGTGCAGGCGCTTGAAGCCATTCTCGCTACGGCTGTCGAACGCCACCAGGGCCGATTCGAGGTCGGCGCCTTCGCCTGCCAGGCGCGCCAGTTCGGCTTGCAGGGGCAGGGCGTCGGCCAGCGGCGTGGCCGATGCGTTCAACGCGGTGAAACGTTCGGCCAGGGCCTTGAGCGCCGGCTCCGGGCTGAGGGCGAGAATCCAGCCATAGTCGACCGGGCAGATCGGGAAGCGGTGTTGGTAATGGGCGACCTGCAGCAGCCCATGGTGCTTGTCGAACTCAAGCGGTATCTCGCCATTTTTCAGCGCCACGCCATAGTCGCTGGCGAGGAACGGCAGCAGCAGCTGACCGGCCAGCAGCGGGTCGCTGGAGTGCCACTGGATGTCGAAGAATTCTGCATAGGGGCTGCGCCGACCCCAGGCCAGCAGGCTCTGCCACCAGGGGTTGTCGGCACCGCCCACGGCCATGTGGTTGGACACCGTGTCGAGGATCAGCCCCATGCCGTGCTGGCGCAGGGCGGCAACCAGCCGTTGCAGCGCCGCTTCGCCGCCCAGCTCGGGGTTGACGCAGGTCGGGTCGACCACGTCGTAGCCGTGGCGCGAGCCGGCGCGGGCCTTGAGGATGGGCGAGGCATACAGGTGGCTGATACCCAACTGGGCGAAGTACGGCACCAGCGGCACGGCGTGATCGAGGGTGAAATCACTGTGAAACTGCAGGCGCAGGGTCGCGGTCAGCGCTTTCATCGGTCACGCTCCCAGGCTTGTTCGCGGGCCTGGGCCAGCAGTTCCAGGCGCCGTGCGGCGTCTTCGTCGTCGAGCAGTTCACGTACCGGCCGGGCGAAGCGTCGGCGCCAGTTGGGGTGGCCGGCGGTGGTGCCCGGCAGATTGGGTTGCTCGTCGCAACCCAGCAGGTCTTCCAGCGGCACCAGCACCAGCGGTGCGCGGGTGTGGCCAACGTAGCGGATGGCGGCGTCGATCAGCGCATCGTTGTCCGGTAGCGTGCCGTAGTTGGCCTCCAGGGTGCGGCGCAGGCCGTCGTGCTCCTTCTGCCGCTCGTGGCGCCAGTGCAGTTCGGTGGCAGCATCGATCAGTTGCAGGCGGTGGCTCCAGTCGATGTCGCGGTTTTCCAGCCAGCCGGCCAGCGGCGCCAGGTCGTGGGTGCCGGTGGTGGCCAGGGCGTTGTCCGGCCAGTCGAGAATCGGCTTGAAATGGCCGGGCTGGGTCTGCTCGAAGGGCAGCACGCGCATGCCCAGCACGGCCTTGGCCGCCAGTTGCTCGCGCAGGCCGTCCGGCACGGTACCCAGGTCTTCGCCGAGGATGATTGCCTGGTGGCGCACCGACTCCAGCGCCAGCAGGCGCAGCAGGTCGTCCAGCGGGTAGTTGAGGTAGGCGCCTTCGCTGGGCTTGGCTCCCTGCGGGATCAGCCACAACCGACGCAGGCCCATGACATGGTCGATGCGCAGGCCGCCAGCGTGGGCGAGGTTGGCCCGCAGCATTTCGATGAAAGCGCGGTAGCCGTTGCGCTTGAGGCCTTCGGGCGAGAAGGCGCAGATGCCCCAGTCCTGGCCGGCACGGTTGAGGATGTCGGGCGGTGCACCCACCTTCAGGCCTGCCAGCAGCTCGTCCTGGCGGCTCCAGGCCTGGCTGCCGGCACCGTCGGCGCCCACCGCCAGGTCAGCGATCAGGCCGACCGCCATGCCGTTGCCGCGCGCTGCTTCCTGGGCGCGTTGCAGGCCCCGTTCGGTCAGCCATTGGCAAAAGGCATGGAACTCGACCTTGGCCGGGTAGGCGTTGGCGAACGCCTCCACTTCCGGGTGGTACGGGTCGTGCCAGGCCTTGGGCCAGTGGCGCCAGTCGGCGCCCAGGCCATGCTCCATGGCCTGGGCCTGCAGCACCTCGAAGCGGCAATGGTGCTCCAGGGCTTGGCCACCGGCTTCGCGGAAGCTGTCGAAATCCTTGCGTAGCGGGTGGTCGCCCTGGCTGAAGCCCTGATACAGGGCTTCGAGCAGGCGCAGGCGGGCGCTGGCGGCACGCGGCCAGTCAACCAGCGGGCCTTGCTCCAGGTCTTCCAGCTGTTGCTCCAGGCCGCAGGCTTCGATGGCCACGCGCACCTCCCGCTCGCCCAGCAGCGCGGCAGGGCTGGCGTAAAGGGTGTTGAGCAACAGGCGGCTGGAGGGCGAGTAGGGGCTGTAGTGCGTCTGGTCGATGGCCGACAGGGCGTGGATCGGGCTGATGGCCAAGGCATCGGCACCGCGCTCGGCGGCCGCGCGGGCCAGTTGTTCCAGGGCCAGGCAGTCGCCGTAGCCGCCATCGCCGGGGCGGCGCAAGCTGTACAGCTGCACCGCCAGGCCCCAGCAGCGCGGTGGCGGCTGCTGCACGCGGTCTTCAAGGCTGTGGCAGCGTGGCGGGGCCACGGCCACGGTGAAGCGGCGGCTGTCGATTTCCACCTGGTGGTAGCCGATGGGCAGCGCTCCGGGCAGGCGGGCCTGGTCGTCAAGGCTGAGGGTGAGGGTGCTGTGGTCCTCCAGGGTGCAGTGCGCAACGCTGGCGGCGCTGAAGTAGCGCGCCAGTGCCAGTGGCTGGCCGAGGTCGGCGGTCAGCAGCGGCGGCAGGTGCTCACTGTCTTCGGCAGCGTCCACGGCGCGCAGGCTGGCGGCAATGGCGGCGTCATCGCTGGCCGGGTGGCCAAGGCCTTCAAGGATGTTGCGCAGTACCTCGTCGCTGACACGCTGGGGCCGGGCATTGGCGTCGATCCAGTCGCGGCTCAGCCCGACGCGGGTCGCCAGGCGGTGCAGGGCGGTTTCGCTCATGGGCGCTCCAGGGCAGGGGGAAGCAGGCTGACCACGCAGCTGTAGGCGGCCAGGTGGGTATCGGGGTGCCGGGTGTCGCTGCTGTCGAACAGGCGGTTGGCCGGCGCGGGCAACTCGACCCCCTGTGGGGTGGAGGCCAGGTTCAGGTCGATGCGCAGGGTGGTGCCATTGCCCAGGCACCAGCGTGCGGTCAGGGCCTTGTCGCCGTGTACTTCGGCGCCCAGCGCGCGGCTGCCGGGCAGGTGCGGGATCACATGGCGGCGGCGCAGTTCGAGCAGGTGCTGGTACAGGCCGTGCCAGCCGGCGATCACTTCCTTGCCTTGCGGGCGGGAGGCCTCGAAGGTCTGTTCGGCGTTGGGGTCGGGGATGCGTTGGCGCTGCTCGGGGTCGGCGAAGGCGGTGAAATGGGCGAACTCGCCGCGCCGGCCTTCGCGCACGGCGTCGGCCAGCTGGTCATGGAAGTCGGTGAAGAACAGGAACGGCCGGCAGCTGCCATCGTCATCGCCCATGAACAGCAGCGGGATCATCGGTGCCAGCAGCAACAGCCCGGTGGCCGCCCGCAGCGCCTGCGGTGGGCACAGGCGGGTCAGGCGCTCGCCGAGGGCACGGTTGCCGACCTGGTCATGGTTCTGCAGAAACAGCACGAAGGCGCTGGGTGGCAAGTGCGCGCTGGGCTCGCCGCGGGGCGTGCCATGGCGGTTGGCCTGGCCCTGGAACACGAAACCTTCGGCAAGGCAGCGGGCCAGCTGGTCGATGGGGCGCTGCTGGTAGTCGGCGTAGTAGCCTTCGGTTTCGCCGGTGAGCAGCACATGCAGGGCATTGTGGCCGTCGTCGTTCCACTGGGCGTCGAAGCCTTGCTCCAGCAGGAAGGCCTGGTTGTGCTCGTTCTCCAGTACCAGCCATACGTGGCGGCCGGGTTCCACCGCAGCACGTACCCTTTGCGCCAGCTCGACCAGGAAGTCGGGCTGGTCGATGGCGTGCACGGCATCCAGGCGCAGGCCATCAAAGCGGTAGTCGCACAACCACATCAGGGCGTTCTGGATGAAGTACTCGCGCACCTGCGGGCGACGGAAGTCGATGGCTGCGCCCCAGGGGGTCTGCCGGTCTTCGCGGAAAAACGGGCTGGCGTACTGGTGCAGGTAATTGCCGTCGGGGCCGAAGTGGTTGTACACCACATCGACCAGCACCATCAGCCCGTGGCCATGTGCCTGGTCGACCAGCGCACACAGCTGCTCGGGGCTGCCATAGGTGTTTTGCGGCGCATAGGGCAGCACGCCGTCGTAACCCCAGTTGCGCTCGCCAGGGAACTGCCCCAGCGGCATCAGCTCGACGGCGCTGATGCCCAGCTCGGCCAGGCGCGGCAGTTGCCGGGCGACCCCGGCGTAGCCGTCGAGCAGGCCGACATGCAGCTCCTGGATGACCGCTTCGTGCCAGGGCCGGCCTTGCCAGGGGTGTTGCCAGGCATAGCTGGCCACATCCACCACCTGGCTCGGCCCCTGCACGCCATCGGGCTGGTAGCGCGAGGCCGGGTCGGCCACCTGCAGTGCACCATCGATACGGTAGTGGTAACGGTCACCGGCCTGGCACGGGGCCACGCCGGTGAACCAGCCATCATCGTCGGGCAACAGCTCGATGGCCGGCTGCTGCTCCAGTTCCACGCTCACGCTGCGCGCATCCGGGGCCCAGAGGGCGAAGCGCGCCGACGTGGCGTCCAGCAGGTGTGCGCCATGTCTGTGCATCTTCGATTCCCCGTTCAGTAGTGGCTGTGCTGTGCCTGCTTGACCAAGTCTTCGTACAGGCGTGCGTAGGGTTCCACGGCCTGGCACCAGTTGAACGGTTGGGTCATCGACAGGCAGCGCATGGCGTTCAGCAGGTCCTTCTTGCCATATACATAGAAGGCGCGGCTGAGTGCCTGGCGGTAGCTCTCGACGGTGGACTCGTTGAACAGGAAGCCGGTGACGCCGCACTCGATGGTGTCGGCCAGGCCGCCAGTGTTGCGCGCCACCGGCAGCGAGCCGAAACGCTGCGCGTACATCTGGCTGAGGCCGCATGGCTCGTAGCGTGACGGCATCAGCAGGAAGTCGCTGCCGGCGAACATGCGCCGGGCATCGGTCTCGTTGAAGCCAATGCGTACGCCGATACGGCCCGGGTGGCGTAGCGCCAGTTCGCGCATGGCCTGCTCTTCTTCCGGCTCGCCACGGCCGATGATCGCGATCTGCCCGCCTTGCTCGACGATGTAGTCGGCCACACCCAGGGTCAGGTCCAGGCCTTTCTGGTAGACCAGGCGCGAAACCACGGCGAACAGCGGGCCTTCGGAGGGTTGCAGTTTGAACAGCTCGCGCACTTCCTGGGCATTGCGCGCCTTGCCTTCCCAGTCGTTGATGCTGAAGTTGTGCTGCAGGTGCTTGTCGGTGGCCGAGTCCCAGCTTTCGTCAATGCCATTGGGAATGCCGCCGAGCAGGCCTTGCTGGGCCTTGCTGGCGAGGAAGCCGTCCAGGCCGCAGCCGAATTCCGGGGTGGTGACTTCCCGGGCATAGGTGGCGCTGACCGTGGTGATGTGGCTGGCGTAGGCCAGGCCGGCCTTGAGGAACGAAAGCTTGCCGTAGAACTCCATGCCTTCCTGTTGCATGGCGTGCTCGGGGATCGCCAGTTCCGGGCTGCAACCGCGGCTGTACACGCCCTGGTAGGCCAGGTTGTGGATGGTGAACAGGGTTGGCGTACTCAGCCCGCGCCAGTGCATGTAGGCCGGAGCCAGGCCGGCGGGCCAGTCGTGGGCGTGCACCACTTCGGGCTTCCAGTGGATCCTGCCTTCGCCGGCGGCGATTTCGGCGGCGGCCAGGCCCAGGCGGGCGAAGCGGATGTGGTTGTCGGGCCAGTCGCGGCCGTTGTTGGCGCCATAGGGGGTGCCGTCGCGCTGGTACAGTTCGGGGCAGATCAGCACATAGATGACCAGGCCGTCGGCCATGTCCATGCGCCCGATCTTGCACGGCGGCAGGGCGGCGTGGCCACCCAGTTCACCGACGATGTGGATGGGGTTGTCGCTTTCCATCACCTGGCGGTAGCCGGGGATCAGTACCCGTACATCATGCAGGTGCGCCAGGGCACGGGGCAGGGCTGCAGACACGTCACCCAGGCCACCGGTTTTCACCAGGTCGGCGATTTCCGAGGTCACGAACAAAATCTTGCGCTTGTTGCGGTTGTGCTGGCGCTGGGCGCCGGGTGCCTTGCCTGTCGTGGCGAAGTCCGGGGTGAGCGGTTCGCGGTTGTCCGGGTTGAATGAATCTACGTGAGGCTCGACAGCGGCACTGATCATACTTCTCTCCGTCCCTATGCTTGGCCGGGTGCTGGCACCCGTGGCGATGTTTCGTGTTGGTTCTCTCTGATTCTGGATTCTGCGTAGTGCGTTCCATGCCCCAGGGTCGTGCGCGCAGGCACGGCGCGATCGGCATTCCGGCCGAAGGCGATTGCGCTGGTTGGGGTGTGTGGGCCGATGCTGGGAAGTCCCTTTGCGTTTGGCCTACTTAGTTCCTGACCTGCCCGCGTTCCGGAAAGTTCGACTTTTTTTCGTCACTCTTCCGTTGAGCAAATGGCGGGCCGAAACCCGAGTGTAGGAGAGAAAGAGATAAAAAGGTGACCCGCTGGTCACTATTGTCATGCCGCGGAATAGACGCAAACGTTGGCGGTTGTGACCGGATGTGAAAGGGGGCGGGCGGGGGATGGGGATGGTGCGCCAAATTGTGGCTTTCAAGTGCTGATGCACCAGAGTAGGGCGCAAGGCAGGTGTTGGATTCTTTCGCAATCTTCGTGGGAGCGGGCGTGCCCGCGAAGAGGCCGGGCCTGGAAAAGAGGAATCAGAGAGAGACAAGCAGGGTGGGAGCCATTCAGCCCCCACAAGAAGAAGGTAGAATCAGAGGCTGACAGCTTTGTCTTCAGCGCGCTGTTGTGCCAGCAGCAGGTTCAGTTGAGCGACCTGCTGGCGCAGCTGGTCACGTTCGTCCTTCAGTTTACGCAGCTCATCACGGCGCACGGAGACATAGAGGGTCTGGGTTGGGGTTGCAGGCATCAAGGTACCCATGAGCACACCTCGCGGTATTGGCTAGTGACAAGTCAAAGCGTAGACGCTTCACGCGGGCGCATTTTGAATTCTTTCGCAGGTCTTGGGAACTTTTTTGTTTATCGTGGTCTCGCCGTTCGTCGCTGAACCCTCGAGCGGTTCGCTGGACTAATCTGAAAAGCTGGATTGTGTTGTCATTTATTTCGAAAGGGGAGCATCGGCTCATGCAACTGGGAATCATCGGGCTGGGCCGCATGGGCGGCAATATCGCAAGGCGCCTGATGCGCGCCGGCCACCGCACCGTGGTACACGATCGCAACCGTGAGGCCATCACCGGCCTGGAGGGCGAGGGCGCCCAGGGTGCGCACGACCTCGGTGCACTGGTACAGAAGCTGAAAGCACCGCGCGCGGTGTGGGTCATGCTGCCCGCTGGCGAGCCCACCGAGCAGACCATCGCCCAACTGGCCGAGCTGCTGGAGCCGGGCGATGCGATCATCGATGGCGGCAACACCTTCTACAAGGACGACGTGCGCCGCGCCGCCGAGCTGGCCAAGCGCGGGCTGCATTACCTGGATGTCGGCACCTCGGGCGGTGTGTGGGGCCTGGACCGTGGCTACTGCATGATGATCGGTGGCGAAAAGGACGTGTTCGAGCGCCTGGAGCCTCTGTTCAAGGCGCTGGCCCCGGGCGTGGGTGACATCCCGCGTACCCATGGCCGCAGCGGCGAGCACCAGCGTGCCGAACACGGCTACATCCACGCCGGCCCACCCGGTGCCGGGCACTACGTGAAAATGGTGCACAACGGCATCGAATACGGCCTGATGCAGGCCTATGCCGAAGGTTTCGACCTGCTGCGCAGCAAGGGCGGCAACGAACTGCCGGAAGACCAGCGTTTCGACCTGAACGTGGCCGAAATCGCCGAAGTGTGGCGGCGTGGCAGCGTGGTCACCTCGTGGCTGCTCGACCTCACCGCCGATGCGCTGGTGGCCGACCCGCAGCTGTCGCAGTTCAGTGGCTCGGTGTCCGACAGTGGTGAAGGCCGCTGGACCATCGACGCCGCCGTCGAGCAGGCGGTGCCGGTACCGGTGCTGTCCAGCGCGCTGTTCGCTCGCTTCCGCTCGCGCCAGCAGCAAGGCACCTATGGTGACAAGATTCTCTCGGCCATGCGCCTGGGCTTCGGTGGCCACGTCGAGAAAAAAGCCGAATGACCAAACAGAGCATTCCGGCCGCTCCGCCATGTACTCTGTTCCTGTTCGGCGCCAATGGCGACCTGGTCAAGCGCCTGCTGATGCCGGCGCTTTACAACCTCAGCCGTGACGGTCTGCTGGACCGCAACCTGCGTATCGTCGGTGTCGACCACAACCCGGCCACTGCCGAGGAATTTGCCGGGCGCCTGCATGCGTTCATGGTCGAGCGTGACAAAGGTGGCGAGGGCACGGCCAAGTGCCTGGATGAGAAGCTCTGGGCACGCCTGGCCAAGCGCCTGGATTACCAGACCGGCGATTTCCTCGACCCGGCCACCTACCAGGCCCTCGCCAGGCGCATTGACACAACCCGCCACGGCAACGCCATCTTCTACCTGGCGACCTCGCCGCGCTTCTTCCCCGAAGTGGCGCAGCGCCTGGGGCAGGCCGGGCTGCTCGACGAATCGGCCGGCGGCTTTCGCCGGGTCGTGGTGGAAAAGCCCTTCGGCACCGACCTGGCCAGCGCCGAGGCGCTCAACGCCTGCCTGCTGAAGGTGATGGGCGAGCGGCAGATCTACCGCATCGACCATTACCTGGGCAAAGAGACGGTGCAGAACATCCTGGTCAGCCGGTTCTCCAACGGCTTGTTCGAATCGTTCTGGAACAACCACTACATCGACCATGTGCAGATCACCGCCGCGGAAACCGTCGGCGTCGAGACCCGTGGTGCGTTCTATGACAGCACCGGGGCGTTGCGCGACATGGTGCCCAACCACCTGTTCCAGTTGCTGGCGATGGTGGCCATGGAACCCCCGGCCGCGTTCGCCGCCGATGCCGTGCGCAGCGAAAAGGCCAAGGTGGTCGGCGCCATCCGCCCATGGTCGGCGAAGATGGCCCTGAAAAACTCCGTGCGTGGCCAGTACAGTGCCGGCAAGCAGGGGCGCAAGCAGTTGCCCGGCTACCGCCATGAGGCCAACGTCGCGGCGGATAGCCAGACCGAGACCTATGTGGCGCTGAAGGTGATGATCGACAACTGGCGCTGGGCCGGCGTGCCGTTCTACCTGCGCACTGGCAAGCGCATGAGCGTGCGTGATACCGAGATCGCCATCTGCTTCAAGCCGGCGCCTTATGCGCAGTTCCGCGAGTCGGAGCTGGAGCGGCCCAAGCCCAATTACCTGAAGATCCAGATCCAGCCCAACGAAGGCATGTGGTTCGACCTGCAGGCCAAGCGCCCCGGGCCGGAGCTGGTGATGGAGAATGTCGAGCTGGGCTTTGCCTACAAGGACTTCTTCAAGATGACCCCGGCGACCGGCTACGAGACGCTGATCTACGACTGCCTGACCGGTGACCAGACCCTGTTCCAGCGGGCTGACAACATCGAGAACGGCTGGCGCGCCGTGCAGCCGTTCCTCGATGCCTGGGCCCAGGGCGGCGAGGTGCATGAGTACCCGGCCGGTGAAGACGGGCCCGAGGCCGGCAATGAATTGCTGGTGCGGGACAAGCGCGAGTGGCATCGGTTGGGGTGAGTTTTTTGTAGAGCCTGTGCCGGCCCTTTCGCGGGTAAACCCGCTCCCACAGGGATATCGATGGTTTCAAGGCCTGTGATGTACCTGTGGGAGCGGGTTTACCCGCGAAGAGGCCAGCACAGGCAAACACACAAAGGAGCCCCAATGCCTGCCCACATCGAAGACTATGCCCTGCTGGGCAACTGCCGCAGCGCCGCCCTGGTCAGCCGCGATGGCTCGCTCGACTGGCTGTGCCTGCCACGCTTCGACGCCCCCGCGGTATTCGCCGCACTGCTGGGCAACGAGGAAAACGGCCGCTGGCGCCTGGCCCCCTGCGACCCGGTCGAACACAGCAGCCGCCAATACCTGGACGACACCCTGGTGCTGGAAACCACCTGGGTCACCGCCACCGGCCGCGCCCGCGTGCTCGACTTCATGCCGCTGGGCGAGGCCAACGCACTGGTGCGCATCGTCGAGGGCCTCGCTGGCGAAACCAACTTCGAAATGGACCTGGTCATGCGCTTCGACTACGGCCGCAGCGTGCCCTGGGTGGAACGGCTCGACCCGCTGACCCTCAGCGCCGTCGCCGGCCCCGACCGGCTGATCCTGTGCAGCACCGTCCCCCCGCATGCCCGTGACCAGCACACCGTCGCGCGCTTTCGCGTTGGCGCGGGCGAACGCCAGGTGTTCAGCCTGCGCCACCAGCCCTCGCACCTGCCGGTGCAGCCCGGCTGTGATAGCGATGAAGCGCTGGCGCAGACCATCGACCAATGGCAGGCCTTCGCCGCCCGCTGCCCACAGGTGGGCCCATACTCCGCCCTGGTGCGCCGCTCGCTGCTGACCCTCAAGGCCATGACCTACGCGCCCACCGGCGGCATCGTTGCCGCCGTCACCACCTCACTGCCCGAGCGCATCGGCCACGAGCGCAACTGGGACTACCGCTTCTGTTGGCTGCGCGACGCGACCATGACCCTGCTGGCCTTCATGAACCTCGGCTACTTCGACGAAGCCCAGGCCTGGCGCGAGTGGCTGTTGCGCTCGGTGGCCGGCAACCCCGAGCAGATGCAGATCATGTACGGCCTGGCCGGCGAGCGCGACCTGCAGGAATACACCTTGCCGTGGCTGGCCGGTTACGAGCACTCGCAACCGGTGCGGGTGGGCAATGCAGCGTCAGCGCAGATGCAGCTGGACATCTACGGCGAACTTGCCGATGCCATGACCCAGGCAATCAAGGGCGGCTTGCCCCGCCACCCGCGCAGCGCCGCCATCGCCCGCTCGATCCTGCCTTACGTAGAGCGCATCTGGCGCCAGCCGGACGAGGGCATCTGGGAAGTGCGCGGCGGTCGGCAGCAGTTCGTGCACTCCAAGGTCATGGCCTGGGTGGCCTTCGACCGTGCCGCGGGGCTGGCCGACACCACCGAGGAAGGTCGCGAGCGCGGGCGGCATTACCGCCAGGTAGCTGACGAGATTCGTCGTGAAGTGTGCGCGCAGGGCCTGGACCCCAGCGGCCGCTTTTTCGTCCAGGCCTATGGCTCGACCGAGATTGACGCCAGTTTGTTGCACATCGCCCTGACCGGCTTCCTGCCGGCGGATGACCCACGCTTCTTGCGCACGCTCGAACAGGTCGAGCAGCGCCTGCTGAAAAACGGCCTGCTGCTGCGCTATGACAGTGACCGCTGCAGCGACGGCCTGACACCCGGGGAGGGCACCTTCCTGGTGTGTTCGTTCTGGCTGGCCGACGTGTATGTATTGCTGGGCCGCCAGGCACAAGCGCAGGCACTGTACGAACGCCTGACCGGCCTGTGCAACGACCTTGGCCTGCTGGCTGAACAGTACGACCCTGCGGGCCAGCGCATGCTCGGCAACTTCCCCCAGGCGTTCAGCCATATCGGCATCATCAACACCGCACTGAACCTGCACCGCGCACAGTGCCCGGTGCGTGATCGGGCGAGCTGTAGCTAAGTCAGGTGGCGGTCTCCCCCTGTAGGAGCGGCCTTGTGTCGCGATCGGGCTGCAAAGCAGCCCCGGCAATTCATGCAGTGAGGCTGAAATCCCGGGGGCGCTACGCACCCCTTTCGCGACACAAGGCCGCTCCTACAGGGATTGCGCTGGCTTGGAGTAAGCGGAGTAGACTAGGGCAAACCCCTTCGGCACGGAGCACACATGGGCATTCGCGGTACTGATCGGCAGATCGACAACATCGAGTTCAATTTCATCTACCCAGACGGTTATGAACTGGCGGTGTGGACGGCCCAAGCCTGATGGCCAACCACAAAATTGAAATCCGCCGGCGCAATATCGAGAAGATTCTGCAGGCGGCGGAAAAGGTGTTCGCCGAGAAGGGCTACGGCGCCACCTCGATGGGTGATATCGCCGAGCAGGCCGAGTTGCCGCGTTCCAACCTGCATTATTACTTCAGCACCAAGGACGACCTGTTCCGCGCGGTGCTGCAGGACCTGCTGGATGTGTGGAAGCAGGACGCGCTGTGCTTCGAGAACTTCGACGACCCGCGCGTGGTGTTGACCAGTTACATCCGGGCGAAGATGGGCCACTCGCGCTCGCGGCCGCTGGGCTCGAAGATCTGGGCCGAAGAGATGCTGCATGGGGCGCCGGTGCTGGGGGTGAACCTGGATGAAAGCCTGGTGCCCTGGGCCAAGCTGAAGGAAGCCAAGATCCGCCGCTGGGTGGAGGAGGGGCGCATCCTGCCGGTGGAGCCGTCGGCGCTTTTGTACATGATCTGGGCCTCGACCCAGCACTATGCCGACTTTGGTTACCAGGTGACGTTGCTCAATGGCGGGGAGGCGTTGTCGGACATGGCCTTTGAAAATGCCGTGCAGACGGTGACCAGCGTGATCTTGCGGGGGATCGGGCTGGAGCCTTGAACCGAGAGCCAGGCTGACGCGGCTTTTGTAGGAGCGGCCTTGTGTCGCGATCGGGCCGCAAGGCGGCCCCCGGTTTTCTGCATCAAAGCGCAAATTGCCGGGGCCGCTTTGCGGCCCGATCGCGACACAAGGCCGCTCCTACACGAACCGCACCAGATGGGCCGGGCAGCAATCTGCCTCAACTGGCCTCGCGGTAGGGATTACGCGGGTCCTGCGTCCAGTTCAGGTACGGCTTGCCGGTATCCTGAGCCACCATCTCGATGCAGTTCTCCACCGGGCAGGTGATCTGGCACAGGTTGCAGCCCACGCATTCCTCCTCGATCACGCTGTAGGCATGCGTGCCATCTGCATTCAGCGTACTGGCAATCGCCTGGTGCGAAGTATCCTCGCAGGCAATGTGGCAGCGCCCGCAGCCAATGCATGCTTGCTGGTCGATGTGCGCCACCGACTTGTAGTTCATGTCCAGGTACTTCCAGTCGGTGGTATGCCCCACGGCCTGGCCGCAGAACGCCTCGATGTTGCGGTGCCCGTGCTGGTCCATCCAACGCGCCAGGCCGTCCTTCATGTCCTCGACGATGCGGAAACCGTGCAGCATCGCTGCCGTGCACACCTGCACGGCCCCACTGCCCAGGGCCATGAACTCGGCTGCGTCACGCCAACTGCCGATGCCGCCAATGCCACAGATCGGCAAGCCGCGCGTTTGCGGGTCGCGGGCGATTTCCGCCACCATGTTCAGGGCAATCGGTTTCACCGCCGAACCGCAGTAGCCGCCATGGGTGCTCTGGTCGCCGACGATGGGGTGGGCGACCATGCGGTCGAGGTCGACGCTGGTGATCGAGTTGATGGTATTGATCAGCGACACTGCATCGGCCCCACCACGGTGCGCGGCGCGCGCCGACTGGCGGATGTCGGTGATGTTCGGCGTGAGTTTGACGATCACTGGCAGCGAGCAGTACGTCTTGCACCAGCGGGTGACCATCTCCACGTACTCCGGCACCTGGCCGACCGCAGCACCCATGCCGCGCTCCGGCATGCCGTGCGGGCAGCCGAAGTTCAGTTCGATGCCATCGGCCCCGGTGGCTTCCACCAGCGGCAGGATGAACTTCCACGAGTCTTCCACGCACGGCACCATCAGCGACACGATCAGCGCGCGGTCGGGCCAGTCCTTCTTCACCTGGGTGATTTCGCGCAGGTTGATGTCCAGCGAGCGGTCGGTGATCAGCTCGATGTTGTTGATGCCCTGCACCTGGCGGTTGGGGCCGTAATGCGCCGAGTAGCGCGACGACACGTTGACTGCCGCCGGGTCTTCGCCCAGGGTTTTCCACACTACGCCACCCCAGCCGGCCTCGAAGGCGCGGACCACGTTGTAGGCCTTGTCGGTTGGCGGTGCGGAGGCCAGCCAGAAGGGGTTGGGTGCCTTGATGCCGGCAAATTCGATGGACAGGTCGGCCATTTACGCAGCCTCCACGTTGAGCATGAGTTGGGCATGGATGGCTTCGGCGGCCAGCTTGCCGTGTTGCACCGCCTGGACGGTAAGGTCCTGGCCCAGGGCGGTGCAGTCGCCGCCGGCATATACGCCCGGCAGGCTGGTTTGCATCCTTTCGTCGACGCGGATGCGCTCGCCGTCGCGAGCCAGTTGTGCGGCCACCGGGTCGCCGAGGCTGGCGTCGTCGAAGCGTTGGCCGATGGCCTTGAAGATGGCATCGGCGGCCAGTTCGAAGGTTTCGCCGGTGTCGCGCAGGCGGCCGTCTGCCAGCTCGGTGCGGGCAAAGCGCATGCCGCGCACCTTGCCGCTGTCGTCCAGCAGCACGGCATCGGGGCGGGCCCAGGTGTGCAGGCGTACCTGGTTGGCCTTGGCGATGTCCTGCTCGTGGCCGGTGGCACCCATGTCGGCATGGCCACGGCGGTAGACCAGGTTGACGTCACGGGCACCCAGGCGGCTCATCTGCACGGCCATGTCGATGGCGGTGTTGCCGGCGCCGATCACCAGGCAGCGGTCGGCCAGGGGCAGCTGGCTCAGGTCGTCGGCCTGGCGCAATTCGCGGATGTATGCGGTGGCGGCGAGCAGGCCGGGGGCCTCTTCATCCGGCAGGCCGAGCTGGCGCACGGCATTCAGGCCCAGGCCGAGGAACACTGCGTCGTACTGATCGCGCAGTTCGCCCAGGCCGAGGTTGCTGCCCAGGCGCTGGCCATGGCGGATCTCGATGCCGCCTATGCCGAGCAGGAATTCCACTTCACGCTGGGCGTAGTCGTCCACCAGCTTGTAGCGGGCGATGCCGTACTCGTTGAGGCCACCGGCCTTGTCGCTGGCCTCGAACACCACCACATCATGCCCGTGCATGGCCAGGCGGTGGGCGCACGACAGCCCGGCGGGGCCAGCACCAACTACGGCGATGCGCTTGCCAGTGGCCGGCGAGCGCTGGAACGGGTGCTCGGGGAACTGGGCGTTGTCCAGGGCATAGCGCTGCAGTTGGCCGATCAGCACCGGTGCGCATTCCTGCGCGTTGTTGCGCACGCAGGCATGCTGGCAAAGGATTTCGGTGGGGCAGACGCGGGCGCAACTGCCGCCGAGGATGTTGGCCGAGAGGATGCGCTCGGCGGCGCCTTGCAGGTTTTCGTCGCTGATGCGGTGGATGAACGACGGGATGTCGATGTCGCTGGGGCAAGCGTTGACGCAGGGGGCGTCATAGCAATACAGGCAGCGTGCGCTTTCGACGGCGGCCTGGCGGGCGGTGAGGGGTGGGGCCAGGTCGCTGAAGCGCTCGGCCAGCTGGTCGGCGCCGGCCCGGGGGCGCGGCAAGTGGTTCAGGGCGTCGATCACGGTTGTAGCCTCTCTTTTTATATGGGGCTTGGAATGGGGGCGCGGTGCGCCCCAATCGCCGGCAAGCCAGCTCCCACAGGTACAGTGTTGTCCTTGAGAGCAGTGCCATCCCTGTAAGAGCTGGTTCCATCAGGAGGCCCATGCCCTTGAGAGCTGGTTCCATCAGGAGAGCCATGCCCTTGAGAGCAGCACTATTCCTGTGGGAGCTGGCTTGCCGGCGATGGGCTGCGCAGCAGCCCCAATGGCCTTAACGCTGCACGGGCGTCGGCCGCTGCACTTCGGCCCTGCGCCCCAGCACCTCGTACACCGACGGATACGCCGGCCGTTCCACATACCGGCCCGCGCCTTTTTCCGCACGCAGGTCGCCATCGGCCCAGAGCACCTTGCCCTGGCTGATGGTATGGCTGGGGATGCCGCGCACGATACGGCCTTCGAAGATGTTGAAGTCCACCTGCTGGTGGTGGGTCTTGGCCGAGATGGTGCGGGTGCCTTGCGGGTCCCACAGCACCAGGTCAGCGTCGGCGCCAACGCGAATGGCACCCTTGCGCGGGAACAGGTTGAAGATTTTCGCGGTGTTGGTGGAGGTCAGCGCGACGAACTCATGCATCGACAGGCGCCCGCTGTTCACCCCGGCATCCCACAGCACCGCCATGCGGTCCTCGATGCCGGCAGTGCCGTTGGGGATACGGCTGAAGTCGTCGCGGCCCATGGCTTTCTGCTCGGCGCAGAAGCAGCAATGGTCGGTGGCGGTGGTGTGCAGGTTGCCCGACTGCAGCCCGCGCCACAGCGCCTCCTGGTGTTCGCGCGGGCGGAACGGTGGGCTCATCACGTAGCCTGCGGCGGTGGCCCAGTCCGAATCACGGTAGACGCTGTCATCCAGCAGCAGATGGCCGGGCAGGACTTCGCCGTACACCGGCTGGCCCTTGCCCCTGGCATAGGCGATTTCGTCCAGCGCTTCGCGGCTGGAAACATGCACCAGGTACAGCGGCGTGCCCAGGGTCTCGGCAATGCGGATGGCGCGGCTGGCCGCCTCGCCCTCGACCTGGGACGGGCGTGATAGCGGGTGGGCTTCCGGCCCGGTCAGGCCCTGGGCCAGTAGTTTTTTCTGCAGGTGGTACACCAGTTCGCCGTTCTCGGCATGCACGGTGGGCACCGCACCCAGTTGCAGGCAGCGTTCGAAGCTGGCCACCAGGGTGTCGTCGGCGGCCATGATCGCATTCTTGTAGGCCATGAAGTGCTTGAAGCTGTTCACCCCATGTTTGGCCACCAGTTCGCCCATTTCTTCGGCCACCTGCTCGCTCCACCAGGTGATGGCGACATGGAAACCGTAGTCGCTGGCGCTTTTCTGCGCCCAGCCGCGCCAGGTGTGGAAGGCCTCCAGCAACGACTGCTGCGGGTTGGGGATGACGAAGTCGATGATCGAGGTGGTGCCACCGGCCAGGCCCGCGGCGGTGCCGCTGAAGAAGTCCTCGCTGGCCACGGTGCCCATGAACGGCAGCTGCATGTGGGTATGCGGGTCGATGCCGCCGGGCATCAGGTACTGGCCGCTGCCGTCGAGGATCTCGCTGTCGGTGGGCGGTTCGAGGTTTTGCCCGATGGCGCGGATCAGGCCATCGGCACACAGGACATCGGCGGGGTAACTCTCTTCGTGGGTGACCACGGTGGCGCCACGGATCAACAGGGACATGCCGTTTTCCTCGCAGGCTGACCGGTCTGGGCCGGTTCTTGGAATTGTCTGGGTGCAGGGCGGGCAGGGCGGTTAATCCTGTCAGACCTGACAAGATTGGAGGCTAGATGCAGATACGGCATTCAGCAAGAAAATTTTCCCATTAATTTTGTGGTTTTTAACTCATTGAAATTAAGGAAATTATTTATTTTGCGGTGCTGACTGCGGGGCTTTTTGAAACTTTGACTGACTTGACAAGATGGAAATCTGGTCGAGATTTTCAAGCACATAAAGCGTGTGTACTCCGGCCATCGCATCAACCCGATGGGCAAACAACTACAAGAAAATCTGGAGAAGGCCCCATGCAGCAGAGCAGATCGGAAGTGGTCGAGCAGGATGGCCTGTTCGAGCTGTCCGAGGGCAGCGATGTCCTCGACAGCCCGCGCTACAACCACGACATCGCCCCGACCAAGGTGCACCAGCGCACCTGGAACAAATGGCATATCACCGCCCTGTGGGTGGGCATGTCCATCTGCGTGCCCACCTACACCCTCGGCGGCGTGCTCACCGCCTACTTCGGCCTCAGCGTGGGCGAGGCCCTGCTGGCGATTTTGCTGGCCAACCTGATCGTGCTGATCCCGCTCACCCTCAACGCCTTCCCTGGCACCAAGTACGGCATTCCGTTCCCGGTGCTGCTGCGTTCGTCGTTCGGCATCCTTGGCTCCAACGTGCCATGCCTGATCCGGGCAGTGGTCGCCTGTGGCTGGTTCGGCATCCAGACCATGTTCGGCGGCCTGGCCATCCACCTGTTCCTCGGCTCGGTGTTCGACGGCTGGAAGGCCCTGGGCGGCACCGGCGAGGTGATCGGCTTCATGATCTTCTGGTGCCTGAACCTGTGGGTGGTGCTGCGCGGCGCCGAGTCGATCAAGTGGCTCGAAACGCTTTCGGCACCGCTGCTGGTGGCGGTCGGCGTCGGCCTGCTGTTCTGGGCCTTGCCGCACATGTCGATGACCGAACTGCTGGCCCAGCCGCCCAAGCGCCCGGAAGGGGCGAACATGCTCGGCTACTTCTGCGCCGGGCTTACCGCCATGGTCGGTTTCTGGGCCACGCTGTCGCTGAACATCCCCGACTTCAGCCGCTACGCCCGCAGCCAGAAGGACCAGATTCTCGGGCAGATCTTCGGCTTGCCGCTGACCATGTTCCTGTTCGCCGCGCTGGGCGTTGTGCTCACCGCTGCTTCGGCATCGCTGGTTGGCGAGACCGTGTCCGACCCGGTCAGCCTGATCGGCAAGATCCACAGCCCGTTCTGGGTGGCCCTGGCCATGGCGCTGATCGTGATCGCCACGCTGTCGACCAACACCGCAGCGAACATCGTGTCGCCGACCAACGATTTCCAGAACATCGCCCCACGCCTGATCGGGCGCAGCCGCGCGGTGTGGCTGACCGGCTTCATCGGCCTGGCGCTGATGGGCCATGAGCTGCTGAAGAAGCTGGGCTGGATCGTCTCCGACCTGAGCCTGGAGAGCGTGTACTCCAACTGGCTGCTGGGCTATTCCAGCCTGCTGGGGCCGATTGCCGGGATCATGGTGGTGGACTACTTCCTGATCCGCCGGCAGAAGCTGGACCTGGCCGGGCTGTACCGCGACGACGTGTACCCGGCGTGGAACTGGGCCGGTTTTGCCGCCTTTGCGTTGCCGGTGGCGCTGACCGTGATGGCCATTGGCAACAGCAGTTTCAGCTGGTTCTACGACTACGGCTGGTTCACCGGTTCGCTGCTGGGCGGGGCGCTGTATTACCTATTCGCCGGCGTGGTCGCGCGCAGCCCGGCGCGGGTGGCCAAGCCCTTGCCGTGAGACCGCGTTGGCTTCTTCGCGGGTAAACCCGCTCCCACAGGTACAGCGCAGGGCCTGAGGCCAACGCTGTACCTGTGGGAGCGGGTTTACCCGCGAAGAGGCCGGCACAGACAACAAAAATGCCTGAGGAAAATCCCATGACCCCAGCCCAACAAGTACTGCAATCCACCCAGCACCACATCGACAGCACCCGCCTGTGGCAGTCCCTGATGGACCTGGCCCGCCTAGGTGCCACCGCCAAGGGCGGCGTGTGCCGCCTGGCCCTGACCGACCTCGACCGCCAGGCCCGCGACCTGTTCGTGCAGTGGTGCGAGGCCGCCGGTTGCACGGTCAGCATCGACGCCGTCGGCAACATCTTCGCCCGTCGCCCGGGGCGTAACCCCAAGCTGCCCCCGGTGATGACCGGCAGCCATATCGACACCCAGCCCACCGGTGGCAAGTTCGACGGCTGCTTCGGGGTGATGGCCGGCCTGGAGGTGCTCCGCACCCTCAACGACCTGGGCGTGGAAACCGAAGCGCCGCTGGAAGTGGTGGTGTGGACCAACGAAGAAGGTTCGCGCTTTGCGCCGTGCATGATGGGTTCCGGGGTGTTCGCCAGCAAGTTCACCCTGGAGGAAACCCTGGCCAAGCGCGACGCCCAGGGTGTCAGCGTTGGCGAGGCGTTGAACGCCATCGGCTACGCCGGCCCGCGCGCCGTATCAGGCCACCCGGTGGGGGCCTATTTCGAAGCGCATATCGAGCAGGGCCCGATCCTCGAAGATCAGGCCAAGACCATCGGCGTGGTGCTGGGCGCGCTGGGCCAGAAGTGGTTCGACCTGACCCTGCGCGGTGTCGAGGCCCATGCCGGCCCTACGCCCATGCACCTGCGCAAGGACGCCCTGGTCGGCGCGGCGGCGGTGGTGGAGGCAGTCAACCGCACCGCCCTCGGCCACCAGCCCCATGCCTGTGGCACGGTGGGTTGCCTGCAGGCCTACCCGGGCTCGCGCAACGTGATCCCGGGCGAGGTGCGCATGACCCTGGATTTCCGTCATCTGGAGGGTGAGCAGCTGAATGCCATGATTGCCGATGTGCGCGCGGTGATCGAGGCGACCTGCGCCAGGCATGGCCTGAGCCACGAACTGGTACCCACGGCCGATTTCCCGGCGTTGTACTTCGACCGAGGGTGTGTCGATGCCGTGCGCGAATCGGCGCAGGCGCTGGGCCTGCCGCATATGGATATCGTCAGCGGCGCGGGGCACGACGCGATCTTCCTGGCCGAACTGGGGCCGGCGGGGATGATTTTCGTGCCGTGCGAGAACGGTATCAGCCATAACGAGATCGAGAACGCCACGCCCGAGGACCTGGCCGCGGGCTGCGCGGTGTTGCTGCGCGCGATGCTGGCGGCGTCGGAGGCGATTGCCAGTGGGCGGTTGGCGGCATAGTGCCGTTACCGTCAGCAGGTTGCGCTGCCTACCTTGGCCTCATCGCCGGCAAGCCGGCTCGCGGCTGATACGGTCGAGGTGGGAGCGGCCTTGTGTCGCGAAAGGGCCGCACAGCGGCCCCGGCAATATCAGCGTTGATCTCAAGATACTGGGGCTGCTTTGCAGCCCTTTCGCGACACAAGGCCGCTCCCACAGAGGAGCGCACCAGCCTGATCAGATCTGCCCGGGGCAGACGCAGGTCTAACGTGCCGCGTGCACAATTGTGGCCATGCTAAATCATCCGGCCGGTTCGAGACAGCCATCGCGCCCGATGTGATAGCGCTGCAGGTCCTGCGCCAGGGTCAGCTGCCCGCTGTAGTGGGCGAGGGCTTCGTCGCGCACGTTGTCGATGCTCGGGCTGCGCCGTGGGTCGCTCTGGTAGCGGGCGCTGAAGTGCGTCAGCACCAGGTTGCGCACGCCTGCAGCTTCGGCAAAGCGCGCCACCGCAGCCGCGGTGCTGTGGCCGAAGGTGACCCCCGTGCGCTCGACCACCGCCTGGGTGAACGTGGCCTCGTGCACCAGCACGTCCGCGCCCTTGGCGACGTCGGCCAACAGCTCGGGGTTGTCGTTGTCGCCGCACACGATCACCCGCCGCGGCGGACGCGAAGGGCGCAAGTAGTCATTGCCGTGCAGCAACTGCCCGCCATGCTGCACCGTCAAGCCCTTGGCCAGCTCGCCCCACAGCGGGCCGCGGGGGATGCCGTCGGCTTCCAGGCGCGGTATGTCCAGGCGCGGTTCGGGGTTGAGCTCGGTGAACACGAAGCCGACGCTCGGCACCCGGTGCGAAAGCTGCACGCTGGTCACTTGCAGGGCGTCACTGCGCCATTCCACCAGCTCTTCCACGGCCAGCAGGCGCAGTTCGAACGGCAGGAAGGTATCGCTGGCCACCAGCCCCTGGCGCACCCAGTCGTGCAGGGCGGCGGGCAGGACAAGGTCCAGCGGCTGGGTGCGCCCGCTCATGCCGGCGCTGGCCAGCAGGCCCGGCAGGCCGAAGCAATGGTCGCCGTGCACGTGGGTGATGAAGATGGCGCGCAAGTCGCGGATCGACAGCGGCGTATGCAGCAGCCGGTGCTGGGTGCCTTCGCCGCAGTCGACCAGATACCAGTGGCTGCCACTGGCTTCGATCACTGCGGTGGCGCTGACGTTGCGTGCCTTGGTCGGCACGCCGGCGGAGGTGCCCAGGAACAGCAAATCCATGGTCTGGCTCCTTGTTTCAGTCCAGCAGTGACGTCAGCACCAGCGGGCGGATGGGTGTCGGACGGATAAGGGGTGCAGGTAGCGGCGTGGTACTCAACGGGCTCGTTCCTTCGAGGCGGTAAGGGCGCACACCTTAGCCGGATTGCCGCATGTCGTCGATGGCCCGCCAGGTGTTGCCTACTCGGCCTGCCGCCAGATCAGCTTGCTGGTGTCATAGCCTTGCTCCCGGGCGATCGTCAGCAGTTGCTCGCGCAGCTGGTCGGTGACCGCGGGCGTGCGCGAAAGCAGCCACAGGTATTCGCGGTTCGGGTGGCCGACCAAGGCTACGCGGTAGTCCTGGTCGTGGTACAGCACCCAGTACTCGCCCTTGGTCAGGCCGGGCGCGAGGCGGCTGAACCAGTTGTCGAAGCGCACCCAGAGCTTGTCGGTGCTGCCCGGTTGCTGGGCTTCGGCGATGCCCTTGGCCTGGTTCCACTGGCCGTCCTTTTCCTGGCAGCGGTTGGTCACGTCGAGGCGGCCGTCCTCTCGCAGGCCATAGTGCGCTTCGGACTGCACGCAGTTGCGCTGGAAGAACATCGGCAGCCGCGCGAGTTCGTACCAGGTGCCCTGGTAACGTTGCAGGTCGACCTGCTGGGTGCGCGGCGGCGCCGGGTGATCGTTGCCGGCACAGCCGAGCAGGGCCAGGGTCATGCAGCAAAACAGCAGCGTGGTGCGTAGCGCCATGGTGAACCTCCTTGATACGGACGGGGCTTACCTGTGTTTCGATGCGAGCGAGAGGCAAAAGTTGTACGCAATCGTGCCTTTCAGAACGAACCGGTCTGCACTTCGCCGGCACGCACGTAACGGGCGATGACCACGCCCTTGGGCGAAACCTGCGAGTGCTGCAGGGTGAAGGCCGCCGCTGCAGCATCGTCGCCGAACAGGCGCTTGCCGTGGCCGAGCAGCAACGGGTGGATCAGCAGTTGCAGTTCATCGACCAGGCCCGCCGCCAGCAGTTGCTGCACCAGATCGCTGCTGCCCTGGGTCAGCAGGTTGGCGCCGTCCTGTTGTTTCAGGGCGCGGACCGTTGCTGTGATGTCTGCGCCCAGAGCATGGCTGTTGTGCCAGTCGAGGGTTGCGGGGGTGTGGGTGGCCACGTGCTTGGGCACGCTGTTGAACAGGTTGGCGATGGAGTAGTCTTCCGAGCTGTCTTTTACCTTTGGCCAGTAGCCGGCGAAGATGTCGTAGGTGCGCCGGCCCAGCAGCAACTCGAAGGGCTGGCTGAACAGGGCCTGCATGGCCTGGCCGAAGACTTCCTCGGCGTAGGGCACGATCCAGCCGCCGTAGGTGAAGCCGCCGCTGGTGTCTTCCTGCGGGCCGCCGGGGGCTTGCATGACACCGTCGAGGCTGATGAAGGCGGCTACGATGAGTTTGCGCATGGGGACTCTCCTGTTGGCAGCCGGGGGTGGCTGGGGGCATGGGATAGTCGAATGGCAGGCAGCAGAATCGACAGGGCTGTTTGAGTGGTCTGCACTGACCCTTTCGCGGGTAAACCCGCTCCCACATGATCACCACAGTTTCGAAGGCTGTGCAGTACCTGTGGGAGCGGGTTCACCCGCGAAGAGGCCGGTGCAGGCTACCTCAAAGCCAGTAGGTCACCGCCCACCACCCCAGCCCACCCATCACTACGGTATAGGGCAAGGCCATCCACACCATTCGCCCATACGACAGCCGGATCAGCGGCGCGATTGCCGAAGTCAGCAGGAACAGGAACGCCGCCTGCCCATTCGGCGTCGCCACGCTCGGCAGGTTGGTGCCGGTGTTGATCGCCACCGCCAGCGTCTCGAAATGCTCGCGGCTCATGCTGCCATTGAGGAACGCCTGCTTCACCTCGGTGATGTAGATGGTGGCAACGAACACGTTGTCGCTGATCGCCGACAGCAGGCCGTTGGCCAGGTACAGCATGCCCGGTTGCTGCTCGGCCGGCAGCGCCAGCACCCAGGCAATCAACGGGCTGAACAGTTGCTGCTGATGAATCACCGCCACCACGGCGAAGAACACCACCAGCAATGCGGTGAACGGCATGGCGTCCTGGAAGGCACGGCCCAGGCGGTGTTCGTCGGTAATGCCGGTGAATGCCGTGATCAGCACGATCACCATCAGGCCGATCAGGCCGACCTCGGCGACGTGCAGCCCCAGGCAGACGATCAGGATCAGTGCGGCGAACCCTTGCACCCACAGCGCGATGCGCTGGGCAGTGGTGCGTGCTGCATCGTCCTCGGCGGCGTAGGCGGCCAGCACCTGGCGCACCGGCTCGGGCATCAACGTGCCGTAGCCGAACAGGCGCAACTTCTCCAGCAGCACGCAGGTCAGCAAGCCGGCGCCCAGCACCGGCAGCGACACCGGTGCCACCTTCAGGAAGAAATCGGCGAAGTGCCAGCCCATCTCATGGCCGATCAGCAGGTTCTGCGGCTCGCCCACCAGCGTGCACACGCCGCCCAGGGCGGTACCCACCGCGCCATGCATCAGCAGGCTGCGCAGGAAGGCGCGGAACTGGTCGAGGTCTTCACGGTGCAACTGTGCGACCTGCTGGTCGCTGTCCAGCGCACTGTCTTCGCGCGGGTTGGCCCCGGAGGCGACGCGGTGGTACACCGCATAGAAACCCACCGCGGCGCTGATGATCACGGCGGTCACGGTCAGCGCATCGAGAAACGCCGAGAGGAATGCCGACAGCACGCAGAACAGCAACGCCAGGATCGCCTTCGAACGCACCCCCAGCAGGATGCGCGAGAACAGGAACAGCAGCAGTTCCTTCATGAAGTGGATGCCCGCGACCATGAACATCAGCAGCAGGATCACCGGGAAGTTGTGCTGCAGCTCTTCGTACAGGGCTTGCGGTGTGGTCATCTGCAACAGCAGGGCTTCGACCAGCAGCAGGCCGCCAGGCATCAGCGGGTAGCACTTCAGGGCCATGCCCAGGGTGAAGATGAATTCGAGCACCAGTGCCCAGCCGGCAGCGACCGGGCCGACGGTCACCAGCAGCAGCGGGTTGAGCACCAGGAACAGGCAGATGACTGCCTTGTACCAAAGCGGCGACTGGCCCAGAAAGCTGTGGGCGAGGGCGCCGGTCAGGGAGCGCGACATGAATTTGTATCCTTATGATTCGGCGATGGCGCACGGTGCCGGATCAGCGCGTCTTAGGCAAGGCGTAAAGTCCCGTTTTTGGCACAAGTGCGGTCATCGGGGTGGGTTACCATCCGTGCCATGAACCCTTCACCCGCAGGAGTGCCGCCCGTGACCGAGTACAGCGCGTTCAAGGTCGAACTGACCAACAGCATCGCCCACGTTCAGATCAACCGCCCGGACAAGCGCAATGCGATGAACGCGGCCTTCTGGGAGGAGATCATCGACATCTTCCGGTGGGTCGACGACACCGACGCGGTGCGGGCGGTGGTGATCAGCGGTGCCGGCAAGCATTTTTCCGCTGGTATCGACCTGATGATGCTGGCTTCGTTGGCCGGGCAGATGGGCAAGGACGTGGGCCGTAACGCACGCTTCCTGCGCAGCACCATCCTGCGCCTGCAGGCGTCGTTCAATGCCGTGGACAAATGCCGCAAGCCGGTGCTGGCCGCGGTGCAGGGTTACTGCATTGGCGGCGCCATCGATCTGATCTCGGCCTGCGACATGCGCTACTGCAGCAGCGACGCGCAGTTCTCGATCAAGGAAATCGACATGGGCATGGCCGCCGATGTCGGCACACTGCAACGTTTGCCTCGTATCATCGGTGACGGCATGATGCGTGAGCTGGCTTTCACCGGGCGCAATGTCGAGGCCGAAGAGGCGCTGCGCATCGGCCTGGTCAACCGGGTCTATGATGATCAGGCCGCGCTGATGGACGGGGTCTTTGCCATCGCCGGCGAGATTGCCGCAAAATCGCCGATCGCCGTGGCCGGCACCAAGGAAATGCTCAGCTACATGCGTGACCATCGCATCGACGATGGCCTGGAGTACATCGCCACCTGGAACGCCGCGATGCTGCAGTCCGAAGACCTGCGCGTGGCGGTGGCGGCGCACATGAGCAAACAGAAACCGACGTTCGCCGACTGATCAGGCCGGGGGACGCGCAGTAAGGGAACCCCCGACATGTCAGCACGCTGGACTACCGCAGTACTCGACCCGCAGATCACCGGGGGGCTGGCCGTGGCCCGCAGCCCGGAAGGGTTCCTGGTGGACGACAACGGCGCGCTGTTCCCTCGCGACTGGCTCAAGCGCCAGGACCTCGACGTGCTGTGCGAGCACGGCATCGGCCACTTCGACGGCCAGCCGGTGTTCCTGCTGGAACTGCGCAGCGCCACCGACTTGCCTGGCTGCGCCTGGCGCGGCCTGCGCGCGTTCATGCTCGAGGGTGACTTCGACACCTACAAAGTGCTGGGCTATGCCGCGCAGATCGGCACCTGGGCCCGCGAGCACCGTTTCTGCGGCAGCTGCGGCCAGGCAATGACGCAGATCCGCTGGGAGCGGGCAATGTACTGCCAGCCTTGCGACCTGCGCAGCTACCCGCGCATTTCGCCGAGCATGATCGTGCTGGTGACCCGTGGCGACGAAATCCTGCTGGCGCGTTCGCCACGCTTCGTCACCGGGGTGTACAGCACACTGGCAGGCTTTGCCGAGCCGGGCGAGTCGGCCGAGGACTGCCTGGTGCGTGAAGTGCGTGAAGAGGTGGCGGTGGAAGTCAGGAACATCCAGTACGTCGGCAGCCAGTGCTGGCCGTTCCCGCATTCGATGATGCTGGGCTTCCATGCCGAGTATGCCGGCGGCGATATCGTCATGCAGCCGGACGAGATCGAGGATGCCAAGTGGTTCAGCGTCCACGACCTGCCGCCGCTGCCGGCCGGCCGGTCGATTGCCCGGTACCTGATCGATCTGTACGTTGCGCGCCGCCTAGGCTTGGCCGAACCAGTGCTGCCACGCTAGGCGCACGGTCAATGCCAGCACCACGGTTATGAACACCGGGCGGATGAACTTGCTGCCGCCACTGATCGCCGTGCGTGCGCCGAAGAAGGCGCCAACCATCACCGACAGGCCCATGCACAGGCCGACGATGTAGTCCACCTGCCCGGAAATGATGAACACCGTCAGCGCTGCGATGTTGCTGACGAAGTTCATGCTGCGCGCCACGCCGCTGGCACGGACCAGGTCGATGGGGTAGAGCAGCAGGGTGCTGACCGTCCAGAACGCCCCGGTACCCGGGCCGGCCACGCCGTCATAGAAGCCCAGGGTGAAGCCTTGCGGCACTTGCCACTTTTTCCTGATCGGCGCATCGGCATCCAGCGGCGCCTTGGGCGTGCCGCCGAACAGCAGGTAGACGCCACAGGCGAAGACGATCACCGGCAACATCTTGTTCAGCCATTCGGCCGGCATGTAGTGGGCGATCACTGCACCGAGCAAAGCACCGACCAAGGTGGCGAACAATGCCGGGCGCCATTGCGCCGGGTGGAACAGCTTGCGCCTGTAGTAGGTGAAGCCGGCGGTGGCCGAGCCGAAGGTAGAGCTGAGCTTGTTGGTGCCCAGTACCAGGTGCGGCGGCATGCCGGCGGTGAGTAGCGCCGGGGTGGTGAGCAAGCCGCCACCGCCGGCGATGGCATCGATGAAACCGGCGACGAAGGCGACCAGGGCCAGGATCAGCAGGGTGAGGGGTTCTACGGTGAGTTCGAAGGGCATGGGGTTTTGGCAGGCAGGGAGGCAGGGGGCGGCAAAGGGCCGCACTAGAAGGGTGACATGGTAATCCTGGGGGAGGTGTGTTGCCAGTGCCGGCCCTTTCGCGGGCATGCCCGCTCCCACAGGTTACCTGCACATTTCAAGACCTGTGCAGTATCTGTGGGAGCGGGCGCGCCTGCGAAAGGGGCGGTACAGGCCATCACATCAGCTACGGATAAACGCCAGCAAATCCGCATTGATCACATCGGCATGGGTGGTCGGCATGCCATGCGGGTAGCCTTTGTAGGTCTTGAGTGTGCCGTTGGGCAGCAGCTTCGCCGACAGCACCCCGGAATTTTCATACGGCACGATCTGGTCATCGTCGCCGTGCATCACCAGCACCGGCTGGGTGATGCCCTTCAGGTCTTCGGTGAAGTCGGTCTGGGAAAACGCCACGATGCCATCGTAATGGGCCTTGGCACTGCCAATCATGCCTTGGCGCCACCAGTTGCCGATGATGCCTTCGCTGGCTTCTGCACCGGGGCGGTTGTAGCCGTAGAACGGCCCGGCCGGCACATCCCGGTAGAACTGCGCACGGTTGCTGGCAACCTGGGCCTGGAAGCCGTCGAACACCGATTTGGGCAGGCCACCAGGATTAGCGGGCGTCTGCACCATCAGTGGCGGTACGGCGGCGATCAGCACGGCCTTGGCCACCTTGTCTTCTGGGTGCCGGGCCATGTAGCGCACCACTTCACCGCCACCGGTCGAGTGGCCGACATGCACGGCGCCCTGGATGCCCAGGTGAGCGACGACCGCCGCCACATCGTCGGCGTAGTGGTCCATGTCGTGGCCGTCCCATACCTGGCTGGAGCGGCCATGGCCGCGACGGTCGTGGGCGACCACGCGGTAACCATGGGCGAGGAAGTACAACAGCTGGGCATCCCAGTCGTCGGCGCTGAGCGGCCAGCCGTGGTGGAAGTGGATGACCGGCGCGTCACGCGGGCCCCAGTCCTTGTAGAAGATCTGTACGCCGTCCTTCGTGGTTACATAGCTCATGGTCGGGTCTCCTGTGTGCAGGAAGCGAAGGGAGCTATTGAGAATAGGAGGTATTTTGCCTCGTACTGGAATTTGTGATTTTGCACCGGAGCTTCAGACCTACGCAGCCTTTTGTGGGAGCGGCCTTGTGTCGCGAAAGGGCTGCAAAGCAGCCCCAGCAATTTGTGTGTCAGTACTGAATTTCTTGGGGCCGCTTTGCGGCCCTTTCGCGACACAAGGCCGCTCCCACAAGGAAGGGGCGTCAACCGATCAGACGCGGTCGCGCATCCGGTACCAGGCCTTGGCCGCAGCTTCCAGCGGTGCTGCCAGCAGGTCTCCGCCGGGGAAGCGGCCGTTGTCGATGCCTTGGTACAGCGTCAGCAGGTCGTCGTCGCCAAGAATGGCATCGCTGACCGCCCGCGCCGCCGCCAGTGTTGGTAGCACGCCATGGCCAGAGAAACCCTGCAGCCAGTAGCGCTGGCCCTCGCGACCGACATCCGGGGTGCGCTGGATGCTGCAGTCGATATGGCCGCCCCAGGCATAGTCGATGGCCACCCCGGCCAGCTGCGGGAACACCCGCTCCAGGTAGGGGCGGGTGGCGCTGGCGACATCTTTGGGAATACCGCCCAGGTAGGTGCAGCCGCCGCCGAACAGCAGGCGATGGTCCGGGGTGAGGCGGAAATAGTCGGGCACGAACTGGTTGTCGATCACGCAACTGTTGCGCGGCAGTAGCGATTGGGCGAAGTCGGCATCCAGCGGTGCGGTGGCTACCTGATAGGAGCCAACCGGCAACAGGCGGCGCGACAGGGTGCGGTCGAGGCGGTCGATGTAGGCGTTGCAGGCCAGCACCAGCACCTGGCAGCGTACTTCGCCGCGGTCGGTACGGGCCACATAGCCGTCGCCGACTTTCTGGTAGTCGAGCACCTGGCTCTGTTCGTAGATCCGCCCGCCAGCCGCCTCGATGGTGCTGGCCAGGCCCTGAGCCAGCTTCAGCGGGTTGAGGTGGGCGCCTTTGGCATCGTATAGCGCGGCCTGGTAGCGCGGGCTGTCGATCCATTGCGGCAGCTCGTCGCGGCCGATCAGGCGCAGGGCGTCGTAGCCCCATTTGTGTTCGGCCTCGTGCAGGGCTTCTTCCAGCATCTTCACCCGGCGCGGCAGCACGGCGGTCCACAGGCTGCCCTGCCGGTAGTCGATGTCGAAGCCATGGCGCTCGGGCAGTTCGCGCATTTCATCGGCGGCCCAGCACATGCTGCCCCACAGGCGTCGGGTGCGTTCGACGCCCAGGGCCTTTTCCAGCGGCGGCATGTCGCATGACCACCCGAGCAGTGCCTGGCCGCCGTTGCGGCCGGACGCGGCCCAGGCCACGCGGCTGGCTTCCAGCAGCGTTACGCGCTTGCCGGCCTGGGTCAGGCGCAAGGCGGTGTGCAGGCCGCTGAAGCCGGCGCCAATGATCAGGACTTCGGTGTCGTGGCTGCCTTGCAGGGTAGGGTGCAGGGGAATGCTGGCGGGGTAGGTCTGGGCGTAGTAGCTGGCGACGTGGTGGGCGGATTGTTTGAACATGCAGGGGTCTCATGAAAATTATTGTGTTTATTTTCATGAAAATTTAGCAGGTAAATTTCATGTCGCCAATGCATTGGCCGGGTTTGTGGTTTAACTCGGGTTATTGTGTTGCCTGTCCTGGCCCTTTCGCGGGTAAACCCGCTCCCACAGAGCCATCACCGGTCTCGAGGTCGGCGCTGTAAATGTGGGAGCGGGTTCACCCGCGAAGGGGCCTGACCTGAAAGTGCAAAATCTTCAGGTTGTCGCCTTTTTTCGAGGCTGTCTTGGCTTGCCTGCGGCCGCTTTGCCCTTCCCGCCACCCCGACGCTTCTTCTTCCACGGCGGCGCAGCCCCGGCTGCCGGCCCGCTGATGGTCATGCGCATGCCGCTGCACCGTTCGACCAGTTTGCCCATCCATGCCGACTGCCGGGCGACGAACTCTTCCAGCGTCATTTCGCCACTCTGCACCATGTCCAGCGCCTGCTCCCAGATAGCTGTGGTACCTGGGTCGGCAATGGCGCGTGGCACGGCGTCGATCAGGCTGAAGGCCGCAGGGGTGGCGGACAGCGCCTTGCCGTTCTTCACCAGGTAGCCGCGGTCAAGCAGGCCCTGGATGATGCTGGCGCGGGTGGCTTCGGTGCCGATACCGGTGGTTTCCTTGAGCTTCTGCTTCAACCGCGGGTCGTCCACCAGCTTGGCCACGTTCTTCATTGCCTTGATCAGGTCGCCTTCGGTAAACGGCTTGGGCGGCTGGGTCCACAGGTCTTTCAGTTGCAGGCCCTGCACTGTGCAGTCCTGGCCTTCGCGCAGCGCCGGCAGCACCTGGGCCGGTGGTGCCTCGCGGCCCTTGGACGGGGTCAGCGCCTCGGGCAGCGCACGGCGCCAGCCTGGTTCGACGATCTGCTTGCCTACGGCACGCAGGGCATGGCCGGCGCAGTCGAAGTCGGCCTGGGTACGGTCGTACTCGTGGTTGGGCAGGAACTGCGCCAGGTAGCGGGCGCGGATCAGGGTGTACACCGCCTTGTGCTTGGCCGGCAGGCGCGACGGGTCGCTGGCGGCGGCAGTGGGGATGATGCCGTGGTGGGCGCTGACCTTGGCATCGTTCCACGCCCGTGAACGGCGTTGCGGCTCCAGGTAGGGCTGCAGCGGCGCCAGGCTGGCATCGGCCCGTTGCAGGGCGGCGAGGATGGCTGGCGCTTCGGCGTGCTGGCTTTGCGGCAGGTAGCCGCAGTCGCTGCGCGGGTAGGTGATCAGCTTGTGGGTTTCGTACAGGGCCTGGGCGATGTCGAGGGTTTCCTGGGCGCCGAGGCCAAACTTTTTCGAGCACAGCTCCTGCAGGGTGCCAAGGTCGAAGGGCAGGGGTGCCGCTTCACGCACGCGCTCGGTGGTCACCTTCACGGCCCGGGCAGTACCCGCATTGCCGATGTCGGCGGCAGCCTGCTGCGCCAGGGCCTGGTTCAGGCAGCGGCCCTGGTCGTCGCAGGCGTCCTCGGGGGCGCGCCATTGGGCGTTGAAGCCAAAGCCTGCGTGTTCGAGCTGCACGTCGATGGCCCAGAACGGTACCGGCACGAAGTCGGCGATGCTGCGGTCGCGGTCGACCACCAGGCGCAAGGTGGGCGTTTGCACCCGGCCCACCGGCAGCACGCCCTGATAGCCCGACTGGCGGCCCAGCAGGGTGAACAGCCGGCTCATGTTCATGCCGATCAGCCAGTCTGCGCGCGAACGGCCCAGCGCCGAGTGGTACAGGTTGAAGGTTTCGTGGCCCGGCAGCAGGCGCGCCAGGGCCTTGCGGATGGACGCGTCGTCCAGTGCCGACAGCCACAGGCGCTGCACCGGGCCGCGGTAGCGGCAATGCTCGACCAGTTCGCGGGCGATCATTTCGCCTTCGCGGTCGGCGTCGGTGGCGATTACCAGTTCGCGCGCTTCGCCGAGCAGGCGCTTGACTGCCTTGAACTGGCTGGCGGTCTTGGGCTTGACCAGCATCTTCCACTTTTCCGGGATGATCGGCAGGTCGGCCAGGTTCCAGCGCTTGAAGCGTTCGTCGTAGCTGTCGGGCGGGGCGGTTTCCAGCAGGTGGCCGATGCACCAGGTCACGCAGACGTCGGTGCCTTGCCAGCAGCCATCGCCCTTGCGGTTGGCGCCGAGCACTTTGGCGATGTCTTTTGCCTGGGAGGGTTTTTCGCAGAGGAACAGGCGCATGGCCGGGGACGCTTCATCGGGGGTGATGGGCGATAGGATGCGCAAGCGAGGGCGCGGAGGCAAGTTTTATCTGGATGGATGTACAGGTTTTTTTGTCAGAGGGGATGTCTTGGCTGTGCCGGCCTCTTCGCGGGTGAACCCGCTCCCACAGGCCCCCACGATTTTCAGAATTTGTGGGGCCTGTGGGAAGGTCGTGGTTCAGGCGCGCGAGTCGCGCACCATGTCCACGTGCGGGATGCCGGCTTCGAGGAACTCTTCGCTGACTACGCGAAAGCCCAGCCGCTCGTAGAACGGCGTGGCGTGCACCTGGGCGCTGAGCATCTGCTGCTTCAGGTCGCGGTTCTGTGCTTCGACAATCACCGCGTTCATCAGCGCGTCACCCACCTTCAGCCCGCGCCAGTCCTTCAGCACCGAGACCCGGCCAATGGTGCCGTCAGGCAGCAGGCGCGCGGTGCCGATCGGGTAGTCGCCTTCCAGGGCCAGGAAGTGCGCAGCGGTCGGGTCGTCCGAGTCCCACTCCAGCTCCGGCGGTACGTGCTGTTCGGCAATGAACACCGCTTCGCGGATGCGGCGGATGTCGGCGTTGTCCTTGTGCCAGTCGGCGAGGCGCACACGAATCTTATTCATTGGCGAATCCCAGGCTTCCTTGTTTGACCAGCTGCTGTACCAGCATAAGGCCATCTTCATCCTGCAGCCATTCGCCCAGGTTGTCGATGTGCAGGGCGTCGGCTGCGCAAACCAGCTTCAGCAGCTCGCGCAGTTTGCCCGGCAGCGGGCAGCTGCGGCCGCTGGCGAACAGCAGCAGGTCTTCTTCGAACTCCGACCAGGCCAGGCGCGCGCTCGGGTTGCGGATCAGGATGGCGCCTTGTTCCAGGGCATCGATCAGCTCTTCCTCGGACAGCTCTTCACCGACGATCTGCTCGGGGTAGCGTGGCTCGGTCATGAACTGGCCGAACCAGGTCAGCAGCAGGTCCTTGTCGCCCATGTGCTTGTCGAGCAGCGCCTTGAGGCGGTCGAGGGCGTCGTGCTGGATCTGGTGCGGGTCACTGACCGGCTGGGCATCGGCGTCGCTGTAGCGTTCTTCGTCGGGCAGGAACTGGCCGAGGAAATCGGTGAAGTGGGTCAGCACTTCGGCGGCGCTTGGCGCGCGGAAGCCTACCGAGTAGGTCAGGCAGTCGTCCACGGCCACGCCGTAGTGGGCCAGGCGTGGTGGCAGGTAAAGCATGTCGCCCGGCTCCAGGGTCCACTCATCGCTCTGCTCGAAGTCGGCGAGGATGCGCAGGTCGGCGTGCTCCAGCAGCGAGCTGTCGCTGCTGCACATCTGGCCGATTTTCCAGTTGCGCTGGCCGTGGCCCTGCAGCAGGAACACGTCGTAGTTGTCGAAGTGCGGGCCGACGCTGCCACCGGGGGCGGCGAAGCTGATCATCACGTCATCGATGCGCCAGCTGGGCAGGAAGCGGAAGTTTTCCAGCAGTTCGGCTACTTCCGGGACGAACTGGTCCACGGCCTGCACCAGCAGGGTCCAGTCCTTTTCCGGCAGCTCGGCAAAGGTATCTTCGGTGAACGGGCCGCGGCGCAGCTCCCACGGGTGCGCGCCGTGCTCGAGCACGATACGCGACTCTACTTCCTCTTCCAGGGCCAGGCCGGCCAGCTCGTCGGGGTCGATCGGGCTGATGAAGTCCGGGAAGGCCTGGCGCACCAGCAGCGGCTTCTTCTGCCAGTAGTCGCGCATGAATTCGCGGGCCGAGATGCCGCCCAGCAGCTGCAGTGGAGTATCAGGATTCATGTTCAACCTATTGAAAAAATGTAATTTTCGTTCGGGAATAAAAACGCCCGGCCAGGCCGGGCGTTGAACGCGACGGTCAGCTTAGATGCGTTTGGCCTGTGCTGCCGCGTTGCCGATGTAGGTAGCAGGGGTCAGCTGCTTGAGCTCGGCCTTGGCTTCGGCTGGCATGTCCAGGCCGTCGATGAAGGTCAGCAGCGCTTCCGGGGTGATGCCCTTGCCACGGGTCAGCTCTTTGAGCTTCTCGTAGGGGTTTTCGATGTTGAAGCGGCGCATCACGGTCTGGATCGGCTCGGCCAGCACTTCCCAGCAGGCGTCCAGGTCGGCGGCGATGCGGGCTTCGTTGACTTCCAGCTTGCCGATGCCTTTCAGGCTGGCTTCGTAGGCGATGACGCTGTGGGCAAAGCCCACGCCCAGGTTGCGCAGCACGGTGGAGTCGGTCAGGTCACGCTGCCAGCGCGAGATCGGCAGCTTGCTGGCCAGGTGCTGGAACAGCGCGTTGGCGATACCCAGGTTGCCTTCGGAGTTTTCGAAGTCGATCGGGTTGACCTTGTGCGGCATGGTCGACGAGCCGATTTCGCCGGCAACGGTCTTCTGCTTGAAGTAGCCCAGCGAAATGTAGCCCCACACATCGCGATCGAAGTCGATCAGGATGGTGTTGAAGCGGGCGATGGCGTCGAACAGCTCGGCGATGTAGTCGTGCGGCTCGATCTGGGTGGTGTACGGGTTGAACTGCAGGCCCAGCTCATCTTCGATGAAGGCGCGGGCGTTCTGCTCCCAGTCGATCTGCGAGTAGGCCGACAGGTGGGCGTTGTAGTTGCCCACGGCACCGTTGATCTTGCCCAGCAGCGGTACGGCGGCAACCTGAGCGATCTGGCGCTCCAGGCGGTACACGACGTTGGCCAGTTCCTTGCCCAGGGTGGTCGGCGAAGCCGGCTGGCCGTGGGTGCGCGACAGCATCGGCACGTCGGCGTGGGCGTGGGCCAGGGCGCGGATGGCGTCGGCGATCTGGCGCATCAGCGGCAGCAGCACTTCGTCACGGCCGGCGCGCAGCATCAGGGCGTGGGACAGGTTGTTGATGTCCTCGCTGGTGCAGGCGAAGTGGATGAACTCGCTGACCTTGGCCAGCTCAGGCAGCTTGGCGGCCTGCTCCTTGAGGAGGTATTCGATCGCCTTGACGTCGTGGTTGGTGGTGCGCTCGATTTCCTTGACGCGTTCGGCGTGCTCGAGCTTGAAGTCGGTGGCCAGGCTGTCCAGCAGGGCGTTGGCTTCGGCGGAGAACGCCGGCACTTCGCCGATCTGCGGGTGGGCGGCCAGGCGCTGCAGCCAGCGCACTTCGACCAGGGCGCGGAAACGGATCAGGCCGAATTCGCTGAAAATGGGGCGCAAGGCCTGGGTTTTGCCGGCATAACGGCCGTCTACAGGGGAAACCGCAGTGAGCGAAGAAAGCTGCATGGGGTGTTCTCGGACAGTCAGGCTTTTGGAAGGGCGCATATCATACATGAAAAATGCGCTCAGGTCGGGTGGCTGACCAAAGGTCGGGCCATAAATCAGCTGTGCATTGTGCATTGCCTGTTCTGGCCCTATCGCCGGCAAGCCAGCTCCCACAGGTACTGCACCGGTCTTGAGCACAGTGCATATCCTGTGGGAGCTGGCTTGCCGGCGATGAGACCGGAACTGTCAGCCCCTGTCAGGAGGGGCTGCGCATCATGTCGTACAGTTCGTTCAACAGCTTGCGCCGGCTGAATACCAGCTGCCAGCGGTGCCCGCCCAGTTGGCGCCACAGGCGTGCGGCGCGGATGCCGGCCAGCAGCAGGGCGCGGATCTTCGAGGCGTTGCTGGCCTGCTGCAGGAAGCGCATGTCGCCATGTACCTGGATGCGCTGGCGCAAGGTGCTCAGGGTGTCCTGGTACAAGGCTCCACTGGAAGCGATGACGTTTTCATGAACCAGGCCGAAATGCTCGGCCTGGGACTGGATTTGCGGCAGGCGGTTGCCAATGGTGTCGAGCAGGTCGCCGCGCTTGTTCAACTGGCGCTCCAGGCCCAGCATCGACAGGGCGTAGCGCAGCGGCTCGCGCTGCAGGCTGCTGGGGTCGCGCTCCAGCGCGCCGACCAGCGCGCGATAGCCGTCGCGCAGGTTCAGGTCGTCACCGCCGAACACCTCCAGGGTGTCCTTGGGGTCGCGGACCAGCAGGCTGCCGAGCATGCAGCCGATGTTGGCCTCGCTGGCCTGGCCGGTGCGGGCGATGCGGTCGACCAGTACGGCGGCCTGGAACACACCGCCCAACGCAATCAGCTGCTCCTGCAGGTTGCTCATGCGCGCGGGCTCCACGGCTCGGCGGCTTCGATCACGCCGCCGCCCAGGCACACTTCGCCGTCGTAGAACACCACCGACTGGCCCGGGGTAACGGCACGTTGCGGTTCGTCGAACACTGCGCGGTAACCGCTTTCGGTCAGTTCCAGCGTGCACTGCTGGTCGCTCTGGCGGTAGCGCACTTTGGCGGTGAGCTGGCGCGGGCTGCTGAGGTCGACCGGGTTGACCCAGAAGATCTCCGAAGCGAGCAGGGCGCGGGAGAACAACCACGGGTGTTCATTGCCCTGGCCGACCACCAGCACGTTGCGGGTCAGGTCCTTGTGCAGCACGTACCACGGCTCGTCACCGGCGTCCTTCAGGCCGCCAATGCCCAGGCCCTGGCGCTGGCCGATGGTGTGGTACATCAGGCCGTGGTGGCGGCCGATCACTTCACCGTCGGTGGTCTCGATGTTGCCCGGCTGGGCCGGCAGGTATTGCTTGAGGAAGTCGCTGAAGCGGCGCTCGCCGATGAAGCAGATGCCGGTGGAGTCCTTCTTCTTGGCGGTGGCCAGGCCGTGCTTTTCGGCAATGGCGCGTACTTCGGGCTTTTCCAGCTCGCCAACCGGGAACAGGGTGCGGGCGATTTCCTTGCCGCCGACGGCGTGCAGGAAGTAGCTCTGGTCCTTGTTCGGGTCCAGGCCCTTGAGCAGTTCGGTGAGCTCGCCGGTGTCGCGGCGGCGCACGTAGTGGCCGGTGGCGATCAGGTCGGCACCCAGCGACAGGGCGTAGTCGAGGAACGCCTTGAACTTGATTTCGCGGTTGCAGAGGATGTCCGGGTTGGGCGTGCGGCCGGCCTTGTACTCTTCGAGGAAGTGCTCGAACACGTTGTCCCAGTATTCGGCGGCGAAGTTGGCGGTGTGCAGCTTGATACCGATGCGGTCGCACACGGCCTGGGCGTCGGCCAGGTCTTCACGGGCGGTGCAGTATTCGGTGCCGTCGTCTTCTTCCCAGTTCTTCATGAACAGCCCTTCCACCTGGTAGCCCTGCTCCATGAGCAGAAGGGCGGAGACGGAAGAGTCCACGCCGCCGGACATGCCGACGATAACGCGGGTCTTGGCGGGGTCTTTGAGTGCTGGGCTGGTCATGGTTACCGGTGTGTATCAAGGGGGGAAAAACGCCGATTCTATCAAACCTGCGGCGGCGCGTCAGTCGCGCAGCAGGTCGAGGCTGTGCAAGGGGCCTTTCAGGTAGTCGTCGAGGCAGCGTGGCACCAGCTCGCTGCGCCAGCGGGCGGGGTCGGCCAGCAGTTCGTCGCGGGTCAGCCACACGGCGCGGACGATGTCGCTGTCCAGCGCCAGGTCGGCGTGATGGCGCACGGGGCGGGCGGCGAAGCAGATGCGCTGGTAGGTCACGCCGTTGCTTGGGGCGGTGTACAGGTAGATGCCGACCACGCCGGTGAGCTCGACTTCCCAGGCGGTTTCTTCGAGGGTTTCGCGCAGGGCGGCCTGGGGCAGGGTCTCGTTGGGTTCGAGGTGGCCGGCGGGCTGGTTGAAGACGTGCTGGTTGGCTTTGAATTCTTCGACGAAGAGGAACTTGCCTTCGTGTTCGACGATGGTGGCGACGGTGATGTGGGGTTGCCAGGTCATTGCTGTGTCCTTGTCGATTGAGGGGGCCGCTTTGCGGCCCTTCGCGGGCACGCCCGCTCCCACAAGTGATGCGCCAGCTTGACTGGAAACACTTTTCCTGTGGGAGCGGGCGTGCCCGCGAAGGGCTGCAAAGCAGCCCCATCCCAGAAAGCACAAACCCCGGTGCGTGGCCGGGGTTTGTGCTGTTACTTCAAGCGAACCTTACAGGGCGGCAATGGCGCTGTTCAGGGTCTGGCTTGGGCGCATCACCTTGGCGGTCAGCTCGGCATCCGGGGCGTAGTAGCCGCCGATGTCGGCCGGCTTGCCCTGGACGGCGTTGAGCTCGGCGACGATGGTCTCCTCGTTCTCGGTCAGGGTCTTGGCCAGTGGTGCGAAGCGTGCCTGCAGGGCAGCGTCGTCGTTCTGCGCAGCCAGGGCCTGGGCCCAGTACAGGGTCAGGTAGAAGTGGCTGCCGCGGTTGTCGATACCACCGACTTTGCGCGAAGGCGACTTGTTGGTGTCGAGGAACTTGCCGGTGGCCTGGTCCAGGGTGTTGGCCAGCACTTTGGCGCGCGGGTTGTCGTAGGTGTTGCCCAGGTGCTCCAGGGAAGCGGCCAGGGCCAGGAATTCACCCAGCGAGTCCCAACGCAGGAAGTTCTCTTCCACCAGCTGCTGCACGTGCTTCGGTGCCGAACCGCCGGCGCCGGTTTCGAACAGGCCGCCACCGCTCATCAGCGGCACGATCGACAGCATCTTGGCGCTGGTGCCCAGTTCCATGATCGGGAACAGGTCGGTCAGGTAGTCGCGCAGCACGTTGCCGGTCACCGAGATGGTGTCCTTGCCTTCGCGGATGCGGGCCAGGGAGAACTTGATGGCGTCGACCGGTGCCAGGATACGGATGTCCAGGCCGGAGGTGTCGTGATCCTTCAGGTACTTCTGCACCTTCTCGATCATCACGCCGTCGTGGGCGCGGGCCGGGTCCAGCCAGAACACTGCAGGGGTGTTGCTCAGGCGGGCACGGTTGACGGCCAGCTTGACCCAGTCCTGGATCGGCGCGTCCTTGACCTGGCACATGCGGAAGATGTCGCCGGCTTCGACGTTCTGCTCGAGAACGACCTGGCCTTTGCTGTCGACCACGCGCACGACGCCGTCGGCCTTGATCTGGAAGGTCTTGTCGTGGGAGCCGTATTCTTCGGCCTTCTGTGCCATCAGGCCGACGTTCGGTACGCTGCCCATGGTGGTCGGGTCGAAGGCGCCGTTGGCCTTGCAGTCTTCGATGGTGGCCTGGTAGATGCCGGCGTAGCAGCGGTCCGGGATGATCGCCTTGGTATCCTGCAGTTCGCCGGCGGCGTTCCACATCTTGCCCGAGTCACGGATCATGGCCGGCATCGAGGCGTCGACGATGACGTCGCTCGGCACGTGCAGGTTGGTGATGCCTTTGTCGGAGTTGACCATGGCCAGGGCCGGACGCTGGGCGTACAGGGCCTGGATGTCGGCTTCGATCTCGGCCTGCTTCTCGGCTGGCAGGTCCTTGATGCGGGCGTACAGGTCGCCGATGCCGTTGTTGGCGTTGAAGCCTACTTCAGCCAGGGCGGCGGCGTGCTTGGCCAGCACGTCGTTGTAGAACTCTTCGACGATGACGCCGAACATGATCGGGTCGGAGACCTTCATCATGGTGGCTTTCAGGTGTACCGACAGCAGCACGCCGGAAGCCTTGGCATCGGCGATCTGCTCGGCGATGAAGGCTTTCAGGGCCTTGCGGCTCATGGTGGCACAGTCGATGACTTCGGCAGCTTTTACCGCAGTCTTTTCTTTCAGTACGGTGGTGTTGCCGTCTTTGCCGACCAGCTCGATGCGCAGGCTGTCGTCAGCTTCGATCAGTGCGGCTTTCTCGCTGCCGTAGAAGTCGCCCTGGGTCATGTGGGCAACGTGCGACTTGGAGTCGGCAGCCCAGGCGCCCATCTTGTGCGGGTGCTTGCGGGCGTAGTTCTTGACCGACAGCGGCGCGCGGCGGTCGGAGTTGCCTTCGCGCAGGACCGGGTTCACGGCGGAACCTTTGATGCGGTCGTAGCGGGCGCGGGATTCTTTCTCTTCCGCGGTGGCCGGCTCGTCGGCGTAGTCAGGGATGTTGAAGCCCTTGCCCTGCAGTTCCTTGATCGCGGCTTTCAGCTGCGGTACCGAGGCGCTGATGTTCGGCAGCTTGATGATGTTGGCTTCAGGGGTGGTAGCCAGCTGGCCCAGTTCCGCCAGGTGATCGCCTACTTGCTTCTCTGCGCCCAGTTGCTCCGGGAAGGCGGCGAGGATGCGGCCAGCCAGGGAGATGTCGCGGGTTTCGACGGCGATGTCAGCCGAAGCGGTGAAGGCTTCGATGATCGGCAGCAGCGAGTAAGTGGCGAGGGCGGGGGCTTCGTCGGTGAAGGTATAGATGATCTTGGAACGGGTGGGCATGCGGGTTAACTCTCTGTGTGCTGAGCGTGCTCGAGTCTCGTGGTGCGCAGGGTAGGCGCATCGCCCTGGCAACGCCATGAGCGGAAAGTCGAGAGGCTGCGAGCGGTGATGGTGGATGCATCAGTCGAGCGTCAAGTGCTGGGCTGCGGTAACAGTCCAGGCTTCGTGGCCAGGCTTTGTGTCCATTCATGGCCAAGGGCGGTCCGCATTTTTCCAAGGGATCGCCCCGATGACCCTTCGGTCGCGGCGGAGTATACCAAACCATTCGGGCTAATCAGCAAGGCCAAGTGATATCGGCCCATTTATAAGACCAAAGACTAAGCGGCAATGTGGCGGGTTGTCGCATGCCTTGCAGGTCGGCAGATGTGGTTTAGGCTCAGTGGATCGCATGATGTCCAATCACACCCGACAGCGGAGTAGTGCAAGCATGGGATACCAGAAAATCAAGGTTCCGACCGACGGCGCGAAGATCACCGTCAATGCAGACCATTCGCTCAACGTTCCTGACAACCCGATCATTCCTTATATCGAGGGCGACGGGATTGGCGTCGATGTCTCGCCGGTAATGATCAAGGTGGTCGACGCCGCCGTGCAGAAGGCCTACGGCGGCAAGCGCAAGATCGCCTGGATGGAGGTATACGCCGGCGAAAAAGCCACCCAGGTGTACGACCAGGACACCTGGCTGCCCCAGGAAACCCTCGATGCCGTGCGTGATTACGTGGTGTCGATCAAGGGGCCGCTGACCACCCCGGTGGGCGGCGGCATCCGGTCGCTCAACGTGGCCTTGCGCCAGCAACTGGACCTGTACGTGTGCCTGCGCCCGGTGCTGTGGTTCCAGGGCGTGCCCAGCCCGGTGAAAAAACCCGGCGATGTGGACATGGTGATCTTCCGCGAGAACTCCGAGGACATCTATGCCGGCATCGAGTGGAAGGCCGGCTCGCCCGAGGCGAACAAGGTGATCAAGTTCCTCAAGGAGGAAATGGGCGTTACCAAGATCCGCTTCGACCAGGACTGCGGCATTGGCGTCAAGCCGGTGTCGAAGGAAGGCACCAAGCGCCTGGTGCGCAAGGCGCTGCAGTACGTGGTGGACAACGACCGCGAGTCGCTGACCCTGGTGCACAAGGGCAACATCATGAAGTTCACCGAGGGTGCCTTCAAGGACTGGGGCTATGAAGTGGCGCGCGACGAGTTCGGGGCCGAGCTGCTCGATGGTGGCCCATGGATGAAGTTCAAGAACCCCAAGAGCGGCCGCGAGGTCATCGTCAAGGACGCCATCGCCGACGCCATGCTGCAGCAGATCCTGCTGCGCCCGGCCGAGTACGACGTGATCGCCACCCTCAACCTCAACGGTGACTACCTGTCCGATGCCCTGGCGGCGGAAGTGGGCGGTATCGGCATTGCGCCGGGTGCCAACCTGTCCGACACCGTGGCCATGTTCGAGGCCACCCACGGCACCGCGCCCAAGTATGCCGGGCAGGACAAGGTCAACCCGGGTTCGGTGATCCTGTCGGCGGAGATGATGCTGCGGCACATGGGCTGGACCGAGGCGGCGGACCTGATCATCAAGGGTACCAATGGCGCGATTGCTGCCAAGACCGTGACCTATGACTTCGAACGCCTGATGGACGGCGCCAGGCTGGTGAGCAGTTCAGGCTTTGGCGATGAAATGATCAAGCATATGTAAGGCAACGGAAAACCGGCCGCTTCCAGTCAGGAGGCGGCCGGTTTTTTCGTGTACCGGCAGGCGGCGCGGCAGTTCAGGCGTCGGCAGTGCTGCTGGTTTGCGGAGCCCTGGCGGCCGCGGCGGCAGTGGCGCTGCTGATATTCACCGCGTGCAGGCCTTTGGGGCCCTGGACGATGTCGAAGCTCACGGCCTGGCCGGCCTTGAGCGTCTTGTACCCGTCCATCTGGATGGCTGAATAATGAGCGAACAAGTCGTCAGTCTTGCCCTCTTCATTGATGAATCCGTAGCCCTTGGCATTGTTGAACCACTTGACTTTACCGCTTGCCATCCCTATGTCCCTCTGCAAAGGACTCCATCACTGGAGTATCATCCACTTCATCCGCATACGAACCATGCGAAAAATCTGGTTGACTGCGCGGATCTTTATCGACCACGGTGGGTTCCTATTGGTTGTAACACCGTTTTGCCGATAGTCAAGGTCGCCCGGCGCCTGCGCTGGCCGTGCCCTTCGCAGTCAACCCACAACCTTAACCTGTCGCTCATGATGAAATTCTTTCCATGCATGCACCTAGTGAGATTCGACTAACATTCAATCAGGATCGCCCGCAATCGAATGAGGACGACGGCTCGGGTCTTGCAGTTCAGGAAGCCAAGCCGATCCTGCAGGCGCCACCGATGTACAAGGTGGTTTTGTTCAACGATGACTACACGCCGATGGATTTCGTCGTCGAAGTGCTCGAGACGTTCTTCAATCTGAACCGCGAGCTGGCGACCAAGATCATGCTGACCGTCCATACCGAAGGGCGGGCAGTGTGCGGATTGTTTACCCGTGACATCGCCGAAACAAAGGCTATGCAGGTCAACCAATACGCCAGGGAAAGCCAGCATCCGCTACTCTGTGAAATCGAGAAGGACGGTTAATCGCCGACCACTTGGGTATGAGGTGAAGCTATGTTAAACCGCGAGCTCGAAGTCACCCTCAATCTTGCCTTCAAGGAGGCTCGTTCGAAGCGTCATGAGTTCATGACCGTCGAACATCTGCTGCTGGCACTCCTTGACAATGAGGCTGCCGCGACCGTTCTGCGCGCCTGTGGCGCCAATCTCGACAAACTCAAGCACGACCTGCAAGAGTTCATCGATTCCACCACACCCCTGATCCCGGTCAACGATGAAGATCGCGAAACCCAGCCGACCCTGGGCTTCCAGCGTGTACTGCAGCGTGCCGTGTTCCACGTGCAAAGCTCCGGCAAGCGTGAAGTCACTGGCGCCAACGTGCTGGTGGCGATCTTCAGCGAACAGGAAAGCCAGGCCGTGTTCCTGCTCAAGCAGCAGAGCGTGGCCCGCATCGACGTGGTCAACTACATCGCCCATGGCATCTCCAAGGTGCCGGGCCATGGTCCGCATTCCGAAAACGACCAGGAAATGCAGGATGAAGAGGGCGGCGATACCGCCTCTTCGAGCAACCCGCTGGATGCCTATGCCAGCAACCTGAACGAACTGGCCCGTGCCGGCCGTATCGACCCGCTGGTAGGCCGCGAGCAGGAAGTTGAACGCGTGGCGCAAATCCTTGCCCGTCGGCGCAAGAACAACCCGTTGCTGGTGGGTGAGGCAGGCGTGGGCAAGACCGCCATCGCCGAAGGCTTGGCCAAGCGCATCGTCGATGGCCAGGTGCCCGATTTGCTGGCGCAGAGCGTGGTGTATTCCCTCGACCTCGGCGCACTGCTGGCGGGTACCAAATACCGTGGCGATTTCGAGAAGCGCTTCAAGGCGCTGCTAGGCGAGCTGCGCAAGCGCCCGCAGGCGATCCTGTTCATCGACGAAATCCACACCATCATTGGTGCCGGTGCGGCGTCGGGCGGGGTGATGGATGCGTCCAACCTGCTCAAACCACTGCTGTCGTCCGGTGAGATCCGTTGCATCGGTTCGACCACCTTCCAGGAATTCCGCGGCATCTTCGAGAAGGACCGTGCCCTGGCGCGGCGCTTCCAGAAGGTCGATGTCAGCGAGCCGTCGGTCGAAGACACCGTGGGCATCCTGCGTGGCCTGAAAGGGCGCTTCGAAAGCCACCACAACATCGAGTACAGCGACGAAGCCTTGCGCGCCGCTGCTGAACTGGCCTCGCGCTACATCAATGACCGGCACATGCCGGACAAGGCCATCGACGTGATCGACGAAGCCGGTGCCTACCAGCGCCTGCAGCCGGAGGCCAACCGCGTCAAGCGCATCGACGTGCCGCAGGTCGAAGACATCGTCGCCAAGATCGCGCGGATTCCGCCGAAGCACGTCACCAGTTCCGACAAGGAACTGCTGCGCAACCTCGAGCGTGACCTGAAGCTGACCGTATTTGGTCAGGACCAGGCGATCGATTCGCTGGCCACCGCCATCAAGCTGTCCCGCGCCGGCCTCAAGTCGCCGGACAAGCCTGTCGGTTCGTTCCTGTTCGCCGGCCCGACCGGCGTCGGCAAGACCGAAGCAGCACGGCAGCTGGCCAAGGCGCTGGGCGTGGAACTGGTGCGCTTCGACATGTCCGAGTACATGGAGCGCCACACCGTGTCGCGCCTGATCGGTGCGCCTCCTGGCTATGTTGGCTTCGACCAGGGTGGTTTGCTGACCGAGGCGATCACCAAGCAACCGCACTGCGTATTGCTGCTCGACGAAATCGAGAAGGCTCACCCGGAAGTCTTCAACCTGCTGCTGCAGGTGATGGACCACGGCACCCTGACCGACAACAACGGGCGCAAGGCCGACTTCCGCAACGTGATCCTGATCATGACCACCAACGCTGGCGCAGAAACCGCCGCGCGGGCCTCGATCGGCTTTACTCATCAGGACCATGCGTCCGATGCCATGGAAGTCATCCGCAAGAGCTTCACGCCGGAGTTCCGCAACCGCCTGGACACCATCATCCAGTTTGGTCGCCTGAGCCACGAGACGATCAAGAGCATCGTCGACAAGTTCCTTATCGAACTGCAGGCGCAGCTGGAAGACAAACGAGTGTTGCTGGAAGTCAGCGATGATGCACGCGGCTGGCTGGCGGCCTCGGGCTACGACGTGCAGATGGGGGCGCGGCCGATGGCGCGGCTGATTCAGGACAAGATCAAGCGGCCGCTGGCCGAAGAGATCCTGTTTGGCGAACTGGCCGAGCATGGTGGCGTGGTGCACGTCGACCTGCGCGATGGCGAACTGGTGTTCGACTTCGAGACCACGGCTGAGGTTGCTTGATAGATGGGGCCGCTTTGCGGCCCTTCGCGGGCACGCCCGCTCCCACAGGGGGATAGTTATTACCTGTGGGAGCGGGCGTGCCCGCGAAGGGCTGCAAAGCAGCCCCTGCAATCCTGAAGGCGCAAAAAAGCCCGGCACATGGCCGGGCTTTTTCATGGCTTGAGCTTAGCGCGCACGGTAGGTGATGCGGCCCTTGCTCAGGTCGTAGGGCGTCAGTTCGACGCGGACCTTGTCGCCAGTGAGAATACGGATGTAGTTCTTGCGCATCTTTCCGGAGATGTGCGCGGTTACGACGTGCCCGTTTTCCAACTCCACGCGGAACATGGTGTTGGGCAGGGTGTCGACGACAGTACCTTCCATTTCGAAGCTGTCTTCTTTCGACATGCAGTAGAGCCCTCGGATCCAGTGTTGGCCCGACGCATAACCGCACCGGGCAAAAAAGTGGCGTGGATTATGCCCGAAAACTGTGTGTCAAGCCAATGCCTTTCAGTTGAGGGTGACCCAGCGCTGATTTATCAACAGTTCGATAGGCCGATACTGCGTCTTGTAGTTCATTTTCTTGCAGTTCTTGATCCAGTAACCCAGGTAAACCGCCTCCAGGTCCTGGCGCAGGGCTTCGGTGATCTGCCAGAGGATGGCGAAGCGGCCCAGGCTGCGGCGTTCTTCGTCCGGCTCGTAGAAGGTGTACACCGCTGACAGGCCGTTGGGCAGCAGGTCGCACACCGCTACCGCCATCAAGCGGCCTTTCAGGCGGAACTCGTAGAACCAGCAGAACGGCAGGTCTCGCACCAGGAAGGTGGAGAACTGGTCGCGGCTGGGCGGGTACATGTCACCGTCGGCGTGGCGCGTTTCGATATAGCGCCGGTACAGCTCGAAGTACTCTTCCTTGAACGCCGGGCGCGCGGCGGTCACGGTCAGGTCGGCGTTGCGCTTGAGGATGCGCCGTTGCTGGCGGTTGGGGATGAAGCGCGCCGCCGGGATGCGTGCCGGCACGCAGGCATTGCAGTTCTGGCAATGCGGGCGGTACAGGTGGTCGCCACTGCGGCGGAAGCCCATTTCCGACAAATCGGCGTACACGTGCACGTCCATCGGCTGGCTGGGGTCGAGGAACAGTGTGGTTGCCTGTTCGTCGGGCAGGTAGCTGCAGGAGTGGGGCTGAGTGGCATAGAACTTCAACCGCGCCAACTCTGTCATGATCAACCCCCTCGGTGAGACTTTGCTTTAAGTGTAAGCCAGCTATGAGAACTCGCCTAGGGAAGCCATGTGGCGCTGTTGGGCTGGTCGAGGTGGCGTGCCAGGTAGCCGGCGAACTCGGCGCGGCTGATGGCGTGGGCGCCCAGGCTGTGCAGGTGGTTGGTCGGCATCTGGCAGTCGATGAGGACGAAGCCGGCCTGGCGCAGGTGGTTGACCAGGGTCACGAAGCCGACCTTGGAGGCATTGTCGGCGCGGCTGAACATCGATTCGCCGAAGAACAGCTGGCCCATGGCCAGGCCGTACAGGCCGCCGACCAGCTCGCCATCCTGGCGCACCTCCACCGAATGGGCGATGCCGCGCCGGTGCAGCTCGCAGTAGGCGGCGCGCATGGTGTCGGTGATCCAGGTACCGTCGGCGTAGTCGCGTGGCGCGGCGCAGGCGGCGATCACCGCCGGGAAGTCGGTGTCGAAGCTGACCTGATAACGACCCTGGCGCATCAGCTTGGCCAGCGAGCGCGACACGTGCAGCTGGTCCGGGAGCAGCACCGTGCGCGGGTCGGGTGACCACCAGAGGATCGGCTGGCCGTCCTGGTACCACGGGAAGCAGCCATGGCGATAGGCCTGCACCAGGCGCTCGGGGCTCAGGTCGCCGCCGGCAGCGAGCAGGCCGTTGGGGTCGTGCAGGGCCTTTTCCAGGGGCGGGAAGGTCAGCGAGTCGCGGGTCAGCCAGGTGAGCATGGTCTATCGTGCGGTGGGGGAGGGGAGAGGGCAGCATGGCGCGGGCGAAAAGCAGGGTCAATCTCTTTGGCTTCTTCGCGGGCGCGCCCGCTCCCACAGGCCATGTGCAGGCTCTGAAGCCTGCGGGGGTAACTGTGGGAGCGGGCAAGCCCGCGAAGAGGCGGGCACAGGCGATGAAAATAGGCAATTTCCTACACATTCATGAGACAGCAGGCACCATCCGCTACATTTGCTGTCACACCTGTGCAAAAACACAGCATAAGCCTTTGTCACAAAAGAAAATGCATGCTCAAATTGCAGTTATATGAAAGTCGCCCCCGGCCATACCCCCATCTGGCGTGCCGCCATGGCGGCTGGCGGGCAGTAATGTTAAAAGTAGTGGTTCATTGGCCGCACCGTCGGCCGATCACTATTGGACGCGCAGCACGCGCAGGAATAGACGCGTTTTGAAGAAATCCACCGCAACTCCAGCTCCCTTGCCCGTCCCCCTGTGGCGGCAGCAGCTGCATTATCGCCTCAAGGAAGGTGCGTTGATCGCTGTCGGCGCCCTGTGCCTGTACCTGTGGATGGCGCTGCTGACCTACGATACGTCGGACCCGGGCTTCAGCCACACCAGCAACGTCGACCAGGTGCAGAACGCCGCCGGGCGTGCTGGTGCCTACTTCGCCGACATCCTGTTCATGGTGCTGGGGTACTTCGCCTACATCTTCCCGCTGCTGCTGGCGATAAAGACCTGGCAGATCTTCCGCGAACGCCACCAGCCCTGGGACTGGAGCGGCTGGCTGTTCTCCTGGCGGCTGATCGGCCTGGTGTTCCTGGTGCTGTCTGGTGCGGCGCTGGCGCATATCCATTTCCACCCGCCTGCGAGCATGCCGTTCTCCGCCGGTGGCGCACTGGGCGAGAGCCTGGGCGACCTGGCGCGCAACCTGCTGAACGTGCAGGGCAGCACGCTGATGTTCATTGCCCTGTTCCTGTTCGGCCTGACCGTGTTCACCGACCTGTCGTGGTTCAAGGTGATGGACCTGACCGGCAAGATCACCCTCGACCTGTTCGAGCTGGTGCAGGGCGCCGCCAACCGTTGGTGGGAAGCACGCAACGAACGCAAGCGCCTGGAGGCGCAGCTGCGCGAGGATGAACCGGTGGTCAAGGCCGCGCCAATGGCCGCCGACAAGCGCGAACCGGCCAAGCCGGCGCTGCGCGAGCGCATCTTCAAGCGTGAAGAAGCACCTGCCCAGCCGGTCGAGCCACGTGAGCCAACCCTGTCGCGCGAGCCTGTGGTGCCACGCGAGTCGCTGGCACCACGTGAGCCGGTAATCTCCCGCGAACAAACTGCCGCGGCCCCTATGATCGTGCCGCCGACACCCGCCAGGGCGCCGGAGCCGAGCAAGCGGGTGATGAAGGAGAAGCAGGCGCCGCTGTTCGTCGACAGCGCGGTGGAAGGCACCTTGCCGTCGATCTCCATCCTCGACCCGGCCGAACAGAAGAAGATCGAGTACTCGCCGGAATCTCTGGCCGGTGTCGGCCAGCTGCTGGAAATCAAACTCAAGGAATTCGGCGTGGAAGTGGCGGTGGACTCGATCCACCCTGGCCCGGTGATTACCCGTTACGAAATTCAGCCGGCCGCCGGCGTGAAGGTCAGCCGTATCGCCAACCTGGCCAAGGACTTGGCGCGTTCGCTGGCAGTGACCAGTGTGCGTGTGGTCGAGGTCATCCCCGGCAAGACCACCGTGGGTATCGAGATCCCCAACGAGAACCGGCAGATGGTGCGTTTCTCCGAAGTGCTGGCCACACCGCAGTACGACGAGCAGAAGTCGCCGGTCACCCTGGCCCTGGGCCACGACATCGGCGGCAAGCCGGTGATCACCGACCTGGCCAAGATGCCGCACCTGCTGGTGGCCGGTACTACCGGTTCCGGTAAGTCGGTGGGTGTGAACGCGATGATCCTGTCGATCCTGTTCAAATCCAGCCCGGAAGACGCGCGGCTGATCATGATCGACCCGAAAATGCTCGAACTGTCGATCTACGAGGGCATCCCGCACCTGCTGTGCCCGGTGGTCACCGACATGAAGGACGCCGCCAACGCCCTACGCTGGAGCGTGGCCGAGATGGAGCGGCGCTACAAGCTGATGGCGGCCATGGGCGTGCGTAACCTGGCCGGCTTCAACCGCAAGATCAAGGACGCCCAGGAAGCCGGCGAAATCATCCATGACCCGCTGTACCGCCGCGAGAGCATGGACGATGAGCCGCCTGCGCTGAAAACCCTGCCGACCATCGTGGTGGTGGTCGACGAATTCGCCGACATGATGATGATCGTCGGCAAGAAGGTCGAAGAGCTGATCGCCCGTATCGCCCAGAAGGCACGTGCGGCCGGTATCCACCTGATCCTCGCTACCCAGCGCCCGTCGGTGGACGTGATTACCGGCCTGATCAAGGCCAACATCCCGACCCGCATGGCGTTCCAGGTGTCGAGCAAGATCGACTCGCGGACCATCATCGACCAGGGTGGTGCCGAACAGCTGCTGGGCCACGGTGACATGCTGTACATGCCGCCGGGCACCAGCCTGCCGATTCGTGTGCACGGCGCGTTCGTCTCCGACGACGAGGTGCACCGCGTGGTGGAAGCGTGGAAGCTGCGCGGCGCCCCGGACTACAACGACGACATCCTCAACGGCGTCGAGGAGGCCGGCAGCGGCTTCGAAGGCGGCGGCGGTGGTGGCGATGGCGAAGATTCGGAAAGCGACGCCCTGTATGATGAGGCCGTGCAGTTCGTGCTGGAAAGCCGCCGCGCGTCCATCTCGGCCGTGCAGCGCAAACTGAAGATCGGCTACAACCGCGCCGCCCGCATGATCGAAGCCATGGAAATGGCCGGCGTGGTCACCCCCATGAACAGCAACGGCTCGCGGGAAGTGATAGCCCCGGGCGGCCCGCGCGACTGACGAACACCTTGCCGGGCGCCAACGGTGGCGCCCGGCCTTTTCAATGCTCGATGAGGACTCCCATGCGCGCGATTCGCATGCTGTTGGTTTCTGCCCTGGCCGCGGCTTCTGTGTCGGCCACCGTATCGGCTTTTGCCGGTGAGCAAGACGTACAACGCCTGACCCAATTGCTGGAAAAGTCGCAGACCATCGAGGCCAACTTTTCCCAGCTGACCCTGGACGCCGGCGGCACCAGCCTGCAGGAAACCTCCGGCAAGATGACCGTCAAACGCCCGGGCCTGTTCTACTGGCACACCGATGCGCCGCAGGAGCAGGTGGTGGTATCCGACGGCGAGAACGTCACCCTGTGGGACCCGGACCTGGAGCAGGCCACCATCAAGAAGCTTGACCAGCGCCTGAACCAGACCCCGGCGCTGCTGCTGTCCGGTGACGTGTCGAAGATCAGCCAGAGCTTCGACATCAGCTCGAAGGAGCAGGGCGAAGTGATGGACTTCACCCTCAAGCCGAAGACCAAGGACACCCTGTTCGACTCGCTGCGTGTGTCGTTCCGCAAGGGCCTGATCAACGACATGCAGCTGATCGACAGCGTCGGCCAGCGCACCAACATCCTGTTCAATGGCGTGAAAGCCAACCAGGCGGTGCCGGACAGCAAGTTCAAGTTCGACATCCCCAAAGGCGCGGACGTCATCAAGGAGTAACCAGAGCTCGCCATGGACCTGTTTCGAAGCGAACCCGTCGCCCAGCCCCTGGCCGCTCGCCTGCGCCCGTCCAACCTGGACGAGTACGTCGGCCAGGAGCACCTGCTGGCGCGCGGCAAACCGCTGCGCGAGGCGCTGGAGCAGGGTGCGCTGCACTCGATGATCTTCTGGGGGCCGCCAGGGGTGGGCAAGACCACCCTCGCGCGGCTGCTGGCGCAGTTCTGCGACGCGCACTTCGAAACGGTGTCGGCGGTACTGGCCGGGGTGAAGGAGATTCGCCAGGCGGTCGAAGTGGCCAAGCAGCAGGCTGGCCAGTACGGCCGCCGTACCATCCTGTTCGTCGACGAAGTGCACCGCTTCAACAAGTCGCAGCAGGATGCCTTCCTGCCCTATGTGGAAGACGGCACCCTGCTGTTCATTGGCGCCACCACCGAAAACCCGTCGTTCGAGCTGAACAACGCATTGCTGTCGCGGGCGCGGGTGTATGTGCTCAAGAGCCTGGACGAGGCGGCGCTGCGCAAGCTGGTCAACCGCGCGCTGACTGAAGAACGCGGCCTGGGCAAGCGCAACCTGCGGGTTGGTGACGACGCCTTCAAGATGCTGATGGCCGCCGCCGATGGTGATGGCCGGCGCATGCTCAACTTCCTGGAAAACGCCTCGGACCTGGCTGAAGACGGCAGCGAGATCGACGTCGAGATGCTGCAGAGCCTGCTCGGCGACAGCCGCCGCCGCTTCGACAAGGGTGGCGAGGCGTTCTACGACCAGATTTCCGCACTGCACAAGTCGGTGCGCGGCTCCAACCCCGATGGTGCCCTGTACTGGTTCGCGCGCATGCTCGACGGCGGCTGCGACCCGCTGTACATCGCCCGCCGCGTGGTGCGCATGGCCAGCGAGGACATCGGCAACGCCGACCCGCGCGCGCTCAGCCTGTGCCTGGCGGCCTGGGATGTGCAAGAGCGTCTGGGCAGCCCCGAGGGCGAACTGGCGGTGGCCCAGGCCATCACCTACCTCGCCTGCGCACCGAAGAGCAACGCGGTGTACATGGGCTTCAAGACCGCCCTGCGCGAGGCCGCCGAGCACGGTTCGCTGGAAGTGCCGCTGCACCTGCGCAACGCCCCGACCAAGCTGATGAAGCAACTGGGCTATGGCGACGAGTACCGCTATGCCCACGATGAACCCGACGCCTATGCTGCCGGCGAAGACTACTTCCCCGAGGAGCTCGAGCCGCGCCAGTACTACCAGCCGGTGCCTCGTGGCCTGGAACTGAAGATTGGCGAGAAGCTGCGCCACTTGGCCGACCTTGACCGCAACAGCCCCCGCCAGCGGAGAAAACCGTGATTGCACTGATTGCCGCCGTCAGCGCTGGCGGTATTGCCGGTACCTTGTTGCGCTTCGCTACCACCAACTGGGTGGCTGCCCACTGGCCACGGCACTTCTATCTCGGTACGCTGGCGGTCAACCTGATTGGCTGCCTGCTGATCGGCCTGCTCTATGGCCTGTTCCTGCACAAGCCGATCGTGCCGGTCGAGCTGCGCGCCGGGCTGATCGTCGGCTTCCTCGGTGGCCTGACGACTTTTTCCTCCTTTTCGCTGGATACCGTACGCCTGCTGGAAAGCGGGCAAGTGCCGCTGGCTCTGGGCTATACCGGTATCAGCGTGGTGGGCGGGCTGCTCGCGACCTGGGCCGGCCTGTCCCTGACCCGATTCTGAACCAACACCTACACATAACGAGAGAACGATATGCTCGATTCCAAACTGTTACGCGGCCAACTTCAGGAAGTGGCGGATCGCCTGGCCTCCCGTGGCTTCAGCCTGGATGTCGCGCGCATCGAATCACTGGAAGAGCGCCGCAAGGCTGTGCAGACCCGCACCGAGCAGCTGCAGGCCGAGCGTAACGCCCGTTCCAAGTCCATCGGCCAGGCCAAGGCCAAGGGCGAAGACATTGCGCCGCTGATGGCCGACGTCGAGCGCATGGCCAACGAACTGGCTGCCGGCAAGACCGAGCTGGACGGCATCCAGGCTGAACTGGATGGCATCCTGCTGACCATCCCCAACCTGCCGGACGCCAGCGTACCGGTCGGTGCCAGCGAAGACGACAACGTCGAAGTGCGCCGTTGGGGCACGCCGAAGGCTTTCGACTTCGAAATCAAGGACCACGTCGCCCTTGGCGAAGTCAGCGGTGGCCTGGACTTCGAAGCCGCCGCCAAGCTGTCTGGCGCACGTTTTGCCGTGCTGCGCGGCCCGATCGCCCGCCTGCACCGCGCCCTGGCGCAGTTCATGATCAACCTGCACACCGGCGAGCACGGCTACGAGGAGCACTACACCCCGTACCTGGTCCAGGCCCCGGCCCTGCAGGGCACCGGTCAGCTGCCGAAGTTCGAGGAGGACCTGTTCAAGATCAGCCGCGAAGGCGAGGCCGACTTCTACCTGATCCCGACCGCCGAAGTGTCGCTGACCAACCTGGTGGCCGGTGAAATCCTCGACGCCAAGCAGCTGCCACTGAAACTGGTTGCCCACACCCCGTGCTTCCGCAGCGAAGCCGGTGCTTCCGGCCGTGACACCCGCGGCATGATCCGCCAGCACCAGTTCGACAAGGTCGAGATGGTGCAGGTGGTCGAGCCGTCCAAGTCGATGGAAGCCCTGGAAGGCCTGACTGCCAACGCCGAGCGCGTGCTGCAGCTGCTGGAGCTGCCGTACCGCGTGCTGGCCCTGTGCACCGGCGACATGGGCTTTGGTGCGGTGAAGACCTACGACCTGGAAGTGTGGGTACCAAGCCAGGACAAGTACCGCGAAATCAGCTCGTGCTCCAACTGCGGTGACTTCCAGGCGCGCCGCATGCAGGCCCGCTGGCGCAACCCGGAAACCGGCAAGCCAGAGCTGGTGCACACCCTCAACGGCTCCGGCCTGGCCGTAGGCCGTACCCTGGTTGCCGTGCTGGAAAACTACCAGCAGGCCGACGGTTCGATCCGTGTGCCGGAAGTGCTGAAGCCTTACATGGGCGGCGTCGAGGTTATCCGCTAAATGGATTACCTGCCGCTGTTCCACAAGCTGCAGGGCGGCCGCGTGCTGGTCGTTGGCGGCGGTGAGATCGCCTTGCGCAAGGCGCGCCTGCTGGCCGATGCCGGCGCCGCGCTGCGCGTGGTGGCACCGGATGTCGACGGCCAGTTGGCCGCGCTGGCCCGGGAAGGTGGCGGCGAGGTGCTGGTGCGCGGCTATCAGGCAGCCGACCTGGTCGGTTGCCGGCTGGTGATCGCGGCCACCGACGACCCCGGGCTCAATGCCCAGGTGTCGGCGGATGCGCAGGCCCTCAGCCTGCCGGTCAACGTGGTGGATGCGCCGGCCCTGTGCACGGTGATCTTCCCGGCGATCGTCGACCGTTCGCCGTTGGTGGTTGCGGTGTCCAGTGGCGGTGATGCCCCGGTGCTGGCGCGGTTGATTCGCGCCAAGCTGGAGGCCTGGATCCCGTCCGCGTACGGCGAACTGGCCGGCCTGGCCGCACGCTTCCGCGACAAGGTCAAGGCCTTGTACCCGGACGTCAACCAGCGCCGTGGCTTCTGGGAAACCGTGTTTCAGGGGCAGATTGCCGAGCGCCAGCTGGCCGGGCAGGGCGCCGAGGCCGAGCGCCTGTTGCAGGCGATGGTCGACGGTGCACCGGTGCAGCAGGGCGGTGAGGTGTACCTGGTGGGGGCGGGCCCGGGCGATCCGGACTTGCTGACCTTCCGTGCCTTGCGCCTGATGCAGCAGGCCGATGTGGTGCTGTACGACCGCCTGGTGGCACCGGCGATCATCGAGATGTGCCGCCGCGATGCCGAGCGTATCTACGTGGGCAAGCGTCGCGCCGACCATGCCGTGCCTCAGGACCAGATCAACCGCCTGCTGGTCGACCTGGCCCGGCAGGGCAAGCGTGTGCTGCGCCTGAAGGGCGGCGACCCGTTCATCTTCGGCCGGGGCGGCGAAGAGATCGAAGAACTGGCCGAGCATGGCATCCCGTTCCAGGTGGTGCCGGGCATTACCGCGGCCAGTGGGTGTTCCGCCTATGGTGGGATTCCGCTGACTCACCGCGACTATGCCCAGTCAGTACGTTTCGTGACCGGGCACCTGAAGGATGGCACCAGCAACCTGCCTTGGCATGACCTGGTGGCGCCGGCGCAGACCCTGGTGTTCTACATGGGCTTGGTGGGCTTGCCGACCATCTGCGCCGAGCTGATTCGCCATGGCCGCGCGGCCAGTACCCCGGCGGCGCTGGTGCAGCAGGGGACTACGCGTAATCAGCGGGTGTTCACCGGCACCTTGGCGGACTTGCCGGACCTGGTGGCCCAGCATGAAGTGCATGCGCCGACCCTGGTGATTGTCGGGGAAGTGGTGCAGTTGCGTGACAAGCTGGCCTGGTTCGAAGGTTCGCAGATCAGTTGAAATCGTTGGGGCCGCTTTGCGGCCCATCGCGACACAAGGCCGCTCCTACAGGAAACAGCGACCCCCTGTAGGAGCGGCCTTGTGTCGCAATGGGGCTGCAGAGCAGCCCCTGCAATCTCAAGCCTGCCAAATCCCCTTGCCTGCCAACCGCTCCCGATCATGGGGCAGGTTGAAGTCTTGCAGCGGCCCCTTGGGCACGATCCCGTTCGGGTTGATGGTCTTGTGGCTCATGTAGTAGTGCTTCTGGATATGCTCCATGTCCACTGTGCCCGCCACCCCCGGCCACTGGTACAGTTCACGCAGCCAGTTCGACAGGTTGTGATAATCGCTCAGGCGGCGCAGGTTGCACTTGAAGTGCCCGTGGTACACCGCATCGAAGCGCACCAGGGTGGTGAACAGGCGCACATCGGCCTCGGTCAGGTATTCCCCGGCCAGGTAGCGGTTGCGGCTCAGCAAGTCTTCCAGGTAGTCCAGTTCGTTGAACACTTCGTCAAACGCAGCCTCGTAGGCTTCCTGCGTAGTGGCAAAGCCTGCGCGATACACGCCGTTGTTCACCGCCGGGTAGATGCGTTCGTTCAGCGCCTCGATGGTCGGGCGCAGCGGCTCTGGGTACAGGTCCAGTGTATTGCCGGTCAGTTCGTTGAACGCGCTGTTGAAGATGCGGATGATCTCCGACGACTCGTTGTTGACGATGCGTTTCTCTTTCTTGTCCCACAGCACCGGTACAGTCACGCGGCCAGTGTAGTGCGGGTCATCCTGGGTGTAGCGCTGGTGCAGGTACTGCAGCGCGTCGAGGTGGTCGCCGCTGGAACCTTGCTGCTGGTCGAAAGACCAGCCATGGTCCTGCATCAGCCAGCTGACCACCGACACGTCGATCAACGGCTCCAGGCCCTTGAGGGCACGGAAGATCAGGGTGCGGTGTGCCCATGGGCAGGCCAGCGAGACGTACAGGTGGTAACGGCCAGCTTCGGGAGCGGGCAGCTGATTGCGGCGTTGGGCGTTTTCGCGTTTGAACGTGCCGTCCTTGCCGTTTTCATACCACTGGTCATGCCAGCGGCCGTCGATCAAAAGGCCCATGGTGAGCTCCTCGGAACAAAGTTGTTTGTCGTTGGAGCCCAGTCTAGGGGAAAACGTTCGAATAACTAGCGCAAAGACTGCACTCTTACTATCTAGTTATTCGATTGGTTGCGTGCGCCCCAGTAACCACGTGCCGTGGCGAAAGCCTGCTCCCGGTCCTGGCCCAGGCCGCGCAGGGCCAGGGCGATGGTCGCGACCACAGCCATTTCACCGTAGCTGTCCTCGGCCTCGCCGCGCCAGACCGCCAGCAATTGCTCGGGCTGCAGGCTTGGCGGCTTCACGTGGCGGCGTTCGCTCAGCGCTGGCCATTCCTCGTCCCAGGCTTCGCCGGCGGTGGTGCCGTACAGATGGCTGATGACATCGGGGTTGACCTCGATCTCGCCGCCATCACCCTTGATTACCACGGCATGGTCGCCCAGCAGGCGGCTGGCCTCGCGGTGCACCGCCTGGTAACCGGGGTGGAAGATGCTCTGCAGGCCACAACGCGCAGCCAGCGGGTTGAGCACCCGAGCCAGCGAGTGGATGGGCGAACGCAGGCCCAGGGTGTTGCGCAGATCGATCATGCGCTGCAACTGCGGCGCCCAGTCCTGCAGCGGGAAGAAGGCCAGGCGCTGCTGGTCCAGGGCCCGGCTGACCGCAGCCCAGTCACGGCACAGTGGAATTTCCAGCAGGGACAGCAGTTGCTCGGTGTACATGCGCCCGGCGGTATGCGCACCGCCACCGTGCATCAGGATGCGCACGCCATTGTTGGCCAGGCATTTGGCAGCCAGCAGGTACCAGGGCAGGTGGCGCTTCTTGCCAGCGTAGGTGGGCCAGTCCAGGTCAACGGCGATGCGCGGCGCCTGCAAGTGGGCGCGCAGGGCCTCGGTGAAGCCGGCCAGTTCTTCGGCGCTTTCTTCCTTGTGCCGCAGCAGCATGAGAAAGGCACCGAGCTGGGCATCTTCGACCTTGCCTTCCAGCAGCAGGGTCATGGCAGTGCGGGCTTCTTCACGGGTCAGGCCACGCGCGCCGCGCTTGCCTTTGCCAAGAATGCGCACGAACTCGGCGAACGGGTGTTCGGCGGGGGTTTCCAGGGTAAGCGGGCGAGGTTCTGTCATATGCAGTTGGTCGGCTTGGGCAGGCCCGCCAGCTTGGCGGCCAGTTTGGCGGGAGTGCCGTTGAACAGGCGGTTGAGGTGCGGGCTGTTGCCCTTGTCCGGGCCCAGTTTGAGGGCCGTGTACTTGATCAGCGGGCGCGTGGCCGGGGACAGCTGGAATTCCTGGTAGAACTGGCGCAGCAGTTCGAGGATTTCCCAGTGGTCCGCCGTCAACGGGATGCCCTCGCGCGCGGCCAAAGCCTCGGCGGCGGCATGCGACCAGTCTTGCAGGTCGACCAGGAAGCCGTCCTTGTCCAGGGCGATCGCCTGATCGCCAACGTTGAGGGTATTCATAGCCAGCTGTTGACCTTGTCGTAATGCAGCGACAGTTCGACGAACCCGGCGTAGTCCACGGCCTTGGCCAGCTCGTTGCCGACCGCGCGGGCCTGCACGTCTTCTTCCAGGGCGAACAGGCGCTGGGCCAGGCCGGCGGCTTGCAGCTGTTGGTGCGGTTCGCTGCCGCTGCGCAGGGCATATACAGCATCGCCGCACAGCAGCAGGGCGTCGTCGGTGCCGAGCAGGCGCAGGCAGCTGGCCAGGCGCTCGTCGCCAAACGGGGAGTGGGCAATTACATGCAGGGTCGTCATCAGAGCGTTACCACTTGGTCGAAACGGGCGATCAGTGCGGTCAGGGCCGCGTCGTCCAGCACTTGCACCGGCAGCGTCAGAGTGTCGGCTGCCAGGCCGCGGCGAGTGAGGCTGTGGCTGCAGGCGAACAGTTCCTCGACGCCGAACATTGGCAGCGCCTGCAAGTTGGCGGCCAGGTTCTTCTGTTGCACGGCGGTGGGCTGCTGGTCCGCAGCGAGCTGGAACACGCCGTCATCGAGGAACAGCATGCCCAGCGGCAGATCGAACGCGCCGCCAGCCAGGGCGATGTCCAGTGCTTCACGGGCCGATGGGCCGTTCCACGGCGCCTGGCGGCTGATGATCAACAAGGATTTGGCCATTTCAGTCGCCTCCGAAGCAGACAAGGCGATCGGCAACTTGCGCCGCCTCATGCAGCTGGCCAAGCCCCGACAGCTCCCAAGGCTTGGGCAGGTTCACGGCCGGGCGCTGGTAGCGGTTGGCCTCGGCCTCGTCGAGCACGCCACGGCGCAGGGCGGCGGCGATGCACACCACTGCGTCCAGCTGGTGGGCTGCAATGAACTCGCGCCATTGGCTGGCAACATCCAGCTCGTCCTGGGGGGCGACCACGTTGGCCGAGGCACTGTGAACCCCGTCCTGGTAGAAGAACAGCCGGGCAATTTCATGCCCGCCGGCCAGCACCGCCTCGGCGTAGCGCAGGGCGCGCCGCGAGGAGGGCGCATGGGCCGGGGAGAACACCGCGATAGCGAATTTCATGGATAACTCATGCAAAAGGAATGGTGCCATGATAAAGCAAAAAAGCCCGCGCCCGCTTGTGCATGGCGGGGCGGGCTTTCTGTCTTGCACCAATCTTCAGGTCTACGCGGCCTCGTGTAGGAGCGGCCTTGCGTCGCGATGGGCTGCAAAGCAGCCCCATGGCCCTGACAGAAGGACTCCAGGCTCAAGCCTGTTCCTTGCTCTCCGGCAAGAACCAGTTCAACACCAGGGCACAGATACCCCCGGTAGCCACGCCCGACTCCAGCACATTGCGAATCGCCGCCGGCATGTGCGCCAGGAACTCCGGCACCTGCGCCACACCCAGGCCCAGGGCCAGGGATACAGCGATGATCAGCAGGGCGCGACGGTCCAGGCGAGTGCTGGCCAGGATATTGATCCCCGAAGCCGCAACCGCCCCGAACATGACCATGGCCGCACCACCCAGCACCGGTTCCGGCACCGCCTGGATCACCCCGGCAACGCTCGGGAACAGCCCCAGCAGCACCAGCATCACGGCAATCCACATACCGATATGGCGGCTGGCGATCCCGGTCAGCTGAATCACGCCATTGTTCTGGGCAAAGATCGAGCTCGGGAAGGTGTTGAACAAGCCGGCCAGCAGCGAGTTGGCCCCGTTCACCAGTACACCGCCCTTGATCCGCTGCATCCACACCGGCCCTTCGACCGGCTGGCGCGACACCTTGCTGGTGGCGGTGACGTCACCGATGGCTTCCAGCGAAGTTACCAGGTAGATCACCAGCATCGGGATGAACAGTGCCCAGGAGAAGCCCAGGCCGAAGTGCAGCGGCGTCGGCACTTGGAACAGCGCGGCTTCGTGCATGCCGGTGAAATCCAGGCGGCCCAGGTAACCGGCCAGCGCATAGCCGACCGCCAGGGCGATAACGATGGCGCAGCTGCGCATCCACACTACCGGAATGCGGTTGAGGATGACGATGATCGCCAGCACCACGCCCGACAGCAGCAGGTTCTCGCCATTGGCGAAGGTGCCATTGGCCATGGCGCCGAAGCCACCACCCATGCTGATCAGGCCGACCTTGATCAGGGTCAGGCCGATCATCAGCACCACGATGCCGGTGACCAGCGGGGTAATCAGGCGTTTGACGAAGGGCAGGATGCGCGACACGCCCATCTCGACGAACGAGCCGGCGATTACCACGCCAAAGATGGCCGCCATCACGCCTTCCACCGGCGTACCTTGCTTGACCATCAGCGCCCCGCCGGCAATCAGCGGGCCGACGAAGTTGAAGCTGGTGCCCTGGACGATCAGCAGCCCGGCACCGAACGGCCCGAAGCGCTTGCACTGGACGAAGGTGGCGATACCCGAGATGACCAGCGACATGGAGACGATCAGGTTGGTATCACGTGCGGAAACCCCCAGCGCCTGGCAAATCAGCAGGCCAGGGGTGACGATCGGCACGATGATCGCCAGCAGGTGCTGCAGTGCTGCCAGCAGGCCGATCAACAGCCGTGGCTTGTCCTCAAGACCAAGCACCAGTTCATTGGCAGGCGCCGCCGCGCCTGGGCTGTGTTCGTGTGAGCTCATTGCGAAAAGCTGCCCCGGAAGAAAAAAGGAGCGCATTCTACGGGGTGATGGCGAATTGGGGTAGAGAAAAGCACGATGGCGGCATGATCGACGACCATTTGCCTGATTATCTGACTTTATGGTCAATTATTGGTGCTGTTTGTTCAAGCCTGAAACCTGCGCGGACCCTGTGGGAGCGGGTTCACCCGCGAAGAAACCAACGCGGTGCCTGGCACCGGCTGCGCCGGTGTTCGCGGGTGAACCCGCTCCCACAAAAAAGCCCGCCGAAGCGGGCTTTCTCTTGCAGCAATCAATCAGTCATCCCGACCCATGATGCCAAACAGCTGCAGCAGGCTGACAAACAGGTTGTAGATCGACACATACAGGCTGATGGTCGCCATGATGTAGTTACGCTCGCCACCGTGAATGATCGCGCTGGTCTGGAACAGGATGCAGACCGACGAGAACAGCACGAAGCCAGCGCTGATCGCCAGTTGCAGGCCGCTGATCTGGAAGAAGAAGCTGGCCACGACAGCACCCAGCAGGACAAAGAAGCCCGCAGTGATGAAGCCGCTGAGGAAGCTCATGTCCTTGCGGGTAATCAGCACATAAGCCGACAGGCCGCCGAACACCAGGGCAGTCATGGCAAATGCCGAGCTGACCACCTCGGCGCCACCGGCCATGCCCAGGTAGCGGTTGAGGATAGGGCCGAGGATAAAGCCCATGAAGCCGGTGAGGGCGAAGGTGGACACCAGGCCCCAGGCCGAATCACGCAGCTTGTTGGTAAGGAAGAACAGCCCGTAGAAGCCGATCAGCACCACGAACACGTTCGGGTAGCCGACGCGCATCTGCTGGGCCACGAAGGCCATGACACCGCTGAAGGCGAGGGTGAGCGCCAGCAGACTATAAGTGTTGCGCAGGACCTTGCTGATCTCCTGCTGCTCGACCTGCTGGCCGTGGTGTACGGCGTAATCCTGTTCGCGCATGGCGACACTCCTTGGTAAACCTGTGGTTTTCAGACGTTCAGATGCTAGGAGTCTATCAGAGCTCCCGCAACCCGCGACACAGAGAGTTTGACAGCTTGTTTCATTACGGTATTATGGCGGCCGCAAAACGAACTGGAAGCGTGGCCGAGTGGTTTAAGGCAACGGTCTTGAAAACCGTCGATGGGCAACTATCCTAGAGTTCGAATCTCTACGCTTCCGCCACATTCAAAGCCCTGATTATTCAGGGCTTTTTGCGTTTTTAGGGCATAGAAAAACTACCCATGGGAACACCCTTGGGAATGGTTTATTTCGGAAGCGCTTCCGATACTTTCTTACTTGGTCGGTTTCGCCAGGGCCCCAACTCGGCGATATACCCGCTCGGTAATGTCGCCCTTGGTGTGGCCCAGCAGCAGGCTGGCGTGCTCGACATCGACGATCTCGGATGCTGCTTTCGGGCGGATGTCACGGAACTGGAATTGGCTAATACGGCCAGCCAGCACTTGGTCGCCGGCGGCTACCGCTGCTTTCACTGCTTCCTCCCGGGCATCGTCCCAGCGATGGCGAAGCATGGCGGCCGTGACGCGTTTTCCTGACTCGGTCAGCAAGAGATACGGCGAACCATGCGGCGCGTTCCGCTCCAATATCTTCCGGATCAATGCGCCCAGGCCGCTTTCGACTCCATCCACCTCAAGCATGATCCTCAGCTTCTTGTGGGTCTTTTTCTGCTTAACGCCGAGGGCCTTATCCTCGATGTCATCCCTTCTCATCACCAGCACGTCCGCCGGACGCTGGCCCGTCAAATACGCCAAGTCCATGGCGTCCTTCAACTCACCGACCGCTTTCGCGTAAACAGCGCTCCAGATCGCATCATTCGCATAGAAGTCCCGCGGCACCTCTTTGTTCTTGCGAACGCCCTGGCAGGGATTCTCTTTGGTGGTGAGCCCCCATTCCCGCGCCATGTTGTACACGTGGGAGAGCAGGGCGATTTCCCTGTTTGCGCGTACCGGCGCCGAGCGTGCATCACGGTACTGGGCGACAAGGGCAGGTGTAATGGCTTCGATGGGGGCCTTGTCGAAGAACGGTCGTAGCTGTCGAAGCTCCGCCAGATTGTCCTTCTGCGTGCGCTCGCCTTTCTTGGGGATGATGTCTCGCTCGTAGCGATCAAAGATCGCTCCCATTAGCAGCAAGTCACGCGGCTTTTCTCGAGCTTCCAGTTCTGCCCATTTCATCCTGGCCAGGCTGAGGTCCGTGCCCAGGGGAATTTCCTTACCGTCCTTGTCGCGATAGTAGTAGCTGATCCACGCCTTGTTCGGGTTTTTCTTGCTCTTGCTGGTGCGCTTGCGCCGGTACACGCCCGGCGGCAAATCCCTGTTCTCTGTGCTGCGGGGGCGCATATCACCTCACCTTTGAAAAATCTGGCGTCCAAGCTGGTACGGGTGGCGGGGGCGGCGGTGCCAGCGGCACCACCTCAAGGGTTACGCCCAATTTCATGCGGGCATATTGGCGGCCCACCAGGGGCCGACCGCCGCGGCTTTCTACGAAGTGCCAGCCGCGCTCGTTGAGCCAGCGGCGCTGCCAGCCCCTGGCCTTGTAGCCGGTCAGGTCGGCCAGCTCTTCGTCCGAAAGGATCTCGGTTTCCATGGGATGGTCTCCACTCCGCCGGTGGCGGCAGATTCGTGGTCAGGGTTTGGCAATTGGCGTCCAGCCGCCTGGCCGGTGCGTCTCGTGGTAGCTGTCAACGCCGCGATGCCGTCCGTGGCTGATCCGGCAGACCTTGCACATGCGCGAGTCGCCGAAGTCGCCGTACTTGACCGGCGAGAACGATGACCACCTATGGCCGAAGTGCTTGCAGATCAGCCAGCGGCCGGCGATCACGATTGCATTCCAGGCGCGCGGGCGGTCATGGTGAAAAGCCAGGTGAATGTGGTTCAGGCGCATACCCATCCGCCACCGCAGTGGTCGGTGCTTGTCGCCTTTGCGAAGCGGCTCGGTGATGAACTTTCCAATTTGTTTGAGCACAGGTCATCCTCGCCCGCGCATGTCGGCGGGCTTGAGTAGTTGGGGGAGGGTTATGGCTTCGGGTAGCCGTCGGCGATGCGGTCAGCGATGTCTTCGAGCTTTTCGGCCATCGCGTACATGTCGTTGTTGTCTCGCCGCGAAACGACACCGGACCTGGTGACATTGCGACCGCCGATGATCCAGGCGGCCAGCAGAATGAGCGCGGATTCCAGTTGCCGCCTTAGCCAGCCTGTATGCGGGATCACGGCATCAGCTCCTTCGGCACCTGAACGGTATCGCCGAGCTTGTGGTTAACGAGGCCCCGGCAGAACGCGATCAGGGCCGTGGGGCCGTAGCACCAGACTCCTGCGCCGGCAGGGCCACCGGCGTAACACAGATCGGCAGGCAGCCCGGGAATGTGCTGAGTGGTGCCGCTGTGCTTGTCGATCAGCAGGCCACCCTGTCCCCAGTTGGTGGATGGGCGCCAACCGAAGCCATCTGCAGCGCCACGGATGCTTATGCTGCAAGGCAAGCCGCCTGGGTGCCACACGGTTGTTCGGCATTCCGGATCGATGGTGAACCCTTCGGCCATTGCCACAGCCCAGTCCAGCGGAGCGCCGGCCAGGTTGGATACCCTCACTTCGATCAGGTCGGTCATGGCTGTACCTGCGCCGGGTAGGGCGGTTGGGTTGAGATGGACAACGAGCCGATCAGTGGAAGCCGCGCCCAAGCACCAAAGTGGCCGTGGCCGACGAAGTACTTGGTACCTGCCGCCATGGATGGCCCGAAGGCCGGAAGGCACAGCGCTTTCTTTGGCTTACGCCACCAGATCGCCCACCGCCAGTAGCCGCACTTCAGCCCCCAGCTCAAGATCACAGCTTGGTCTTTCGCGCCGTAGCACCATTGCAGTCCGATAAGAATTCTTCCAATTTTCACAGCTGATACCTCTCATCAATCCAGCGCCCAGGCGCCAGTGCGGGTGTAGGTTCGGGTTGTGTTTCGTGCGGGGAGAGCTGGCGCTCGTTGCCGGCCTGCAGCTGGCTGTCGGGGATGCAGCTGATGCCCACCCCATTCAGCAGGTAGCAGGTCACGCCGCGCTGGCTGTCGTGCTGCACGTCGATGACGTTCTCGGTTGCGCTGGCGCCGGTGGCCAGCAGCAGGAGGCAGAGGGCGAGGCGGGTCATGGTGTCACCCGCTTGAACTCGACGACCCAGACCCATGGGTTGGATGACCAAGACTCTTCGCCGTTGATGCTCTCCCACAGCGCCTCGAAGGCATCCCGAGCGGTATGGTCGTGCATTGGGACGCCGGCGGCAGCCTCTTTGAAGGTATGCCATTTGCAGCCTTCCAGTGCCTGGCAGCCCTCAGCCACGGCCTGAGCCTCCGTGATGGCCTGTAAGAGCTCTACCCGAACGCTGGTGATCTCCAACAGAATGCGGGAAGCGGCACGTGGCATGTGGATGCTCGGCTTCCAACGCTCATCGCCGTAGAAGCGCCCGCCGCCCATGGCTGCTGGGAACCGCCCATCTGCCCTGTAGAAGTACACACCTTCGTCGCCGCCTGGATTAGAGCGGCTGAAAGTTTCGCGCACCCAGAGACGTTCGCCTGGTTGGCCGTAAGGGCAGTTGGCTGAGAGACTGTGTCCTTGCACAGCCGGGATGCTGGTCATTCCCTCGCCCCAGCCGGCACCGTAAACCTGCCATAAACCATCCCTCAGGACGGGCTGAACCTTCATCACCCGGCGGGTGACCGTCTTTGCACTTTCCAGGATGGCGCGGACCATCGGCCCGCTGAACAGGATCGGGCGTTCCTTTGCTTGAGACATAGCTTCGCCTTGGCCGCCATATCGCGGCAGTGAATAGAGGGGAGAGCGCTATAGGCAGGAGTACGGCTGTACTCCTTTGATTACAGAGTTGTGCAGCCGACCGAAAATTCAACGGTTGATGAATTTGTGATGCCAATATGGCACTATCGGCGGATTTCTATGGGGGAGAAATCCAGTGTCGGATGAAACTGATAAATCGATCGCCGCAATGAAGAAGAAGTATTCAAAAAACCCCGAGTTCTTCAAGCGGATGGCTGAGCAGTCTTGCCGGACAGTGATCGATGATCTCGCAGCATGGAAGGCAATTTATAGTCTTTCTATTGAGCTGAGAAACTTTGAAATCTCCCAGCTTGTACAAAGAAATAACTTTTTCATGATTTTTCAGGGAGTGCTTTTTGCAGGAGTTTGCCAGTCTGCAGGGCAGTTGCCCATAGTTAGTTTTGTAATCTGTCTTGTTGGGTTGTTGGTGTCTCTTTTCCAAGCTGGCATGGCTGCTGGTGCTAAGTACTGGCAGGAACACTGGGAGATCAACTGCAAAAAGTCGGAAGGCTTCATGGTGGAGCTTTTGAAAAAGCACCGCGTCTATCGATATTTGAACGATAAGCTTGATATCAAAATGCCTTCAGAGATTGACGAGAAACTAGTGGGTCGCAAAGTATTGGTTCACTTGTTTCAAGATAACTCGAACAAGGCTGATATCAAGGAAAGTGTTTGGTGTGGTAGACCATGGGCACCACTCACAAACTATATGATTCTGCGCCGATTTTCTTCGAGTCGAATTCCAATTTATGTGGGTCTGGTATTGGCTCTGGCCTGGGGTGTCCTGCTTATGTCAACATTCCGATTGGATGGCCTTGATTGGCATGTATGGGAAAATATCACTGGCTTTAAACAGCGGCCGGCGTTGAAGTGATCGGGTACCGGCATGCTGACAATCTCTGTGTTGCTGGATCGGTTTTCTGTGGGCATGGGGATACCTCGCGGTCTATATTTCGGGTTTTATTTGGGCAGTTTGGGGGCTGGGATGGGAGAGCGAAATCAGTACGGCCTCGGGCGCTATGTCCCGCAGGATGTCCGCCGCGAAATTCGGAGTAGATGTGGATTTGGATGCGTTATATGTGGATTGGCTTATTATGACTACGAGCATTTTGATCCGGACTTCAAAGATGCCAGAGAGCACAATCCTAAAGGGATGACACTGTTATGTATGCAGTGCAACCAGAAGCGGGCTCGCGGGACACTGTCAGCGGCTACTGTCGCTAGAGCAAACAAAAATCCGAAGTGCAAGCAGCAAGGATTTGCTTCTGAATTATTTGACTTTGGGCCAGATCCTATTGATGTAAAATTTGCAGGCGTAAGTTTCTTTAATTGCGGCGTGTTGATTCAAATCCATGGTGTAGACGTCCTTTCCTTCCGCCCCCCTGTGGAGGAGGGCGGTCCGGTACTTTTGTCTGGCCTGTTATCTGATGTCACCGGAGCGACCACCCTGAAGATTGTTGACAACGTTTGGTATGCTGGCGATGAAAATTGGGACGTAGAGGTCGAGGGCGCGCGAGTGACAATTCGTCGTGGTCTAGGTGACATTGCGTTGCAGCTAAAGGTATGTCCGCCCCATGCGCTAGTTATTGAGCGGGTTGATATGCAGTTTGAAGGTTATTTTCTGAAAGGCAATGAAGATACACTTTCAGTATCCACTGACGGCAGCAACTGGTCTGAATTTACGTTGTGTAGTCTCCATAATTGTGGAGTCGGTATCAGCCTAAACTAACGCCTATATTGAGACGAGTAAGCAAAGGGGGTTAAGCTGCTCTAAGTAATGCCTCGATCACTCGCTGCCCAGCCAGCGGCGGTACCGCATTGCCGGCCATGTGCATGGTCAGCCGGTGACTGTCTGGGCGAAGGGTTTCGGCCGGGAATGACATGGCGGCCAAGGCCTCGCTGGCGCTGAGCATCCGCATGTGGTCGCCGTCAACCAAGGCCCAGCGGTCCAAGGTGGTGATGGTGCCGATTGGCCGGTTGATGTCGCGCCCGGTGGTGCCGGAGCCTTTGCCGTAGTAGGGCATGATGAAGCGGTCGCCGAAGCGTTGTCGGCCGTTGCGGACCCGGTCCAGCGTGGCCTGGGCCCGGCCTGGCTTCTCGATCGGCGACCAGCGCCCGGCGTTGAAGTCGAGGAAGCTGGCGGCCGGCACATGCCGCTCCTGCGGCAGCTGCAGCATCAGCGGGGCCTTGCTGCGCGTCAGGACCATGAACAGGCGCACCCGGTGCTGCGGCACGCCGAGGTCGGCGCAGTCGACGATGTGCGGCGCGGCCTGATACCCCAGCGCCTGCACTGCCTGCAGCCAGGCCGGATACAGCACCCAGTCGGTGAACTCCGGCACGTTTTCGATCACTGCCGCCTGCGGCCGGTGGAACTCTAGAGCCGATACAGGCGCCCAGGCTGTCGAGCGCGACGCATCGTGTTCCGGGTTGCCCGATTTCTTGCCGCGGGCCTTCGCGTGGCCCTGGCAGCAGGGTGAGGCAAGCAGGATGTCGTGCGCAGGCACCTGCTCCCAGCGAGCCTGATGCAGGTCCTGGCAAACGTGCTGGGTTTCGGGGTGGTTAGCGCTGTGCCATTCAACGGCTACCGGCCAGTGGTTTGCCGCCCAGAGTACCTGGACGCCTGCGGCGCGCGCGCCGGTGCTCCATCCGCCGAGACCGGCGAACAGGTCGATTGCTGTGGTCATGGTAATGGCCCGCCCGGTATATTCCGGCGCAAATTGAAGGAGGGGGTATGGATTTAAAAACCTTGCTGGTAGGTGTCTCAGCCGTTACCGGAATCGCTTCTGCCGTGCTTTGGGTGTTCTCGGCGAATGCTCGGGTTCCATACAAAGATCGATATAACGACGATGGATCTCCTATCGGGACGATCAGTGACGGCAAAACGGACTTTATTCTTACTGCTGCAAGACAGGGGCGCTTCAACGCTTGGGCTGCCGGCGCTGCGTCAGTTACCGCTGCTTTACAGGCAATCGTGATCCTGCTTTGACCTCACTACGTCGACCTCGCCGGGGAGGCGCTATTGTTGAATAGGGGAAGGCGCCGCGTGGCGCTCGTGGTTCTGGTGCACTATCACTTCATGGGTTACACGACCCGGTGGAGGTCGCCATGACACTGAAAAGCGATACCGAGGCCCTTGCCTCGATCGAGGAAGAAGCCCAGGCAATGCTGAAAAAGATCGGTCTGCCGGATGACCACCTCAAGAAGGACATGGTCATCTGCCTGCGGCAGATCATTGCGATTGCGCGCTACCGGAAAGGCCTGGGCGCCGACCCTGCCGTTGAATAGGGGAAGGCGCTGGCGGGCAGCGCGGGTAAGGTGGTGATCGGGAATTGCTTGGCCAGGGCCTGCTGCACTGTCGCGATTATCCGGCAAAAGTAGTCCCAGTCAGGATTGCGCTCCATGGCGTCGGTTGGCAGGTTCCACCAGTCGTCACCGAACACGCGGTGCATAAACTCGCGGTGGGCACCGCCGCACTCATCGAGCGAGCTGGTGTGTCGAAGATCCTCGGCCTCGTCGAGCAGGCTTCGGGCATCTTCTGCGTCCAGGTCCCGGTCACGCCGCATTTGCACGATCACCTTCCGCGCTTTGTCGGCCAGCGCTTCAGCACTGAACTGGCGAGAGCTCAGCGCCCGGTCGAAGTAGCCGATGATGTAGGCGTCGTGCAGCTTGCAGAAGAACTGGCCGATGGTCAGGCCATCCCACATGCCGCCCCAGTAGGCATGCCAGGTCTTGTCGTAGCAGCTGACGGTGATCTTGCCCTTGCAGGGCTCGAAGTCTTCGAGGTAGACGCTGATCGGGTCTAGGCCTTCGGCTCCGGTGATCAGTAGCTTGGTGACGGTCGATGTCTCGACGTTCATGGCTTTCTCCATGCATGTGCGGCCCTCCATGGCCGGATGCGGCATGGTGGCAATTTGGGGTGGGATGCGATTGAATTCCCTGAAGTTGATTCGGAGGGAATACGATTGAAGATTAAGGATGCACTGCGAGAGAGCGCTCCATTCGCGATTAGGACTATGTGGGTTTGCTTGCTGGTCGCACCTACAGTGTGGGTGCTGGGGGGGAGTCTTCTACCAGTCGTTAATATTGGTAGCTCTGAGCTTGCCTCTTGGGTTCAAGCTATTGGATCTATCGCAGCCATCCTGATAGCGGTTTGGGTAGCATCCTCTCAAAGGAGAGCCCAATTACAGGACGAAAAGGCCCGCAGCCAGCTTGTAGAATGCCATGTCAGATCTCTAGCGGAGAGGTCGAAGCGAGCTGTTACGATCCAGAGCAGAGAGCGTATAAATCTCAAATCCAGTTTGAATCTGATTTCAGGGCTTCGTCATTCATTAGACAACATCAATCTGCTGGATCTTCCATCGGTACAGCTGCTAGAACCCGTGTCTACGTTGAGAGACGCTTTACGCGGTTTGGAAGGCGGGATGCTCGAAGCTGAGTCGGACAAGATTCTGGACTTTTGGATGGACACGCCCACCGCTGCGCTCTGGATAAGTTTGGCAACAGTATCAGCAAATCAGGTGCTTAAAGAAAGCTGACAGGGCAGGTGGCTGGGGGAGAGTCATGCCATTCCTGCTCGCCTCAGCTGATCGACCAGCTGAGTCGGCACTCCTTTGATCATCAGCGTGCTAGCCTCTTGGTCGAATTCGATCTTGTTGCCCAACAATTGAGCTTTAAAGCTTATCGACATGCCTTCGGCGCGGCCGCTGTAGCGGCGATACTGGTTCAGGGTTCTCTTGTCGACGGCGAAGCTCTCGGAGATCCCGTAGTCGCCAGCCCTGATGAAGTCGGCGAAGGTCTTCGGCCTATCCTCATCCAGCACTTCGGAAAGCTCGTCCAGGCTAATCGGCTCGCCGATCTTGCCCTGCGCCTGGGCGTAGGCCACCAGGTTCTGGCTTTTCTCGCTGGCGGTGTCGCTCGGAAAGTCTTCAGCGCTCACGAAGTCGGTGAAGGCCTTGAGCAGGGTGCGCGTTTCGCCTGGGCTGTCGATCCCTTCCTGGCAGCCGATGAAGTCTTGGAAATAGTGCGAAAGCCGCTTGCCGCTCTTGCTCTTGATGAACGAAATGTACTGCCGCGACGCTGGATTGTTCTTCCACTCGGTCAGGTTGTTCCGAGCGGCAAAGTGCAGGGCGCTGGTATCGAGGTGGCGCGAAACCGATACGGAGAGGTCATTGGCAACCGAAATCGTCTCGGCCTGACGCAGGATGGCGATGGTCAGGTATTCGGTCAGGCCCTGCTGGTACAGCGCGAACAGTACGTGACCACCAACCGCCAGGTTAGATTCCTCCATGAGTCGCGTTAGGTGCTCAACCGCCGTGCGGGTGAAGTCGATGAACTGCATGTCCCCGCTGACGACCTTGGCCAGCCACCCGCTGAGAGGGTAGGCGCCGGACTCGCTGTGGAAGACCCCCCAGGCCTTGCCGGTCTTGGCGTTGTAGCCGTCGTTCACATCGTTCACCAGGTTCTCGATGGCGCCGCTTTCCGGCAGGCTGGCGCTGGCCATGTGTAGGGATGCCGGGCTGCCGTCCGGCTTCTTGTTGATGAAGTGCATCACTGCGTGGCGAATGGGCATGGGTGATCCTCCTTGGCCGGGTGGCGGCATGGTGGCAATTTGATTGTGAATGGGGTATTAGGGGTTGCGGCAACCTGCCGTTAACGAATGGAGTCACGCTAAGTGGAACTGTCGGATTTTGACTACAAGGAAGACAACTTCGAAAAGGAACTCAGAAAGGCCGATACGGGATTCCGTCGAGCCAAAGAGTATTTCTTTGATCGTTTCGATCATTGGCATCGACTCATCGATGTGAAACTGTCAAAAAATGTCGTATTGAATGAAGAACTAGCGGCAAACAAGGCTTCTGGCGAGGTGCTAGGGAAGCAGTTCGCTTTGCATTTATCTCCTGTATTCCGGGGCGAACATGGTCTTGCTGCTGTATTGCTTACGCTAAAAGATCCGGTGAACGGGAAGGCGATTGAACTTGATCGGTTCTATATAGATGTGAACGGCGATGTTCTTTCGAAGGAAGGCGAAACGCTGCTCAACTCCCAAGACGACTTGGCTAGCATTAAGCTCTTCTACGCTATCCTCCGTCGAGTACTTAAAGCTGAACCATGGGCCTAATGATTTCGTCGCCGGGATCGCGGCGCAGATCGCGCAAGCTCTCTTCTTCGAACTGACGCGCTAGTTTTGGCGAGATGTAATAAGCTGGCGCGTCAGGTCGTCCTAAGCGACGCGCCCGCTCCTCAGGATCCTGAGCGATCCACGACAAGGCCAGGTCCTGCCAGAGCTCCTGCACCTGGTCGTAGCCATGGCGTTCGATCTCGGCAGCCATGGCGGCCTTGATCCCTACCGGCATGTTGAAGAACACCTTCTCGATGCCCAGCTTCGCGGCTGCTTTCTTCTGGCGGTCTCGGTAGTCCGCTGAGTGCTTCGCGGACCCGCTCTTCTTCTCGGCCATGGCCAACACCTCCCAAGCCGCTGGGTGACAAATTGATGTGCTGCTGACGCCGGCCGTGCCGGACGCGTGCGGTGGTGCGTTTCATGCTGCTTTCTGCTGATTCCAGGCGCCGACAGCGGCAAAGATCTTGGCGGCTTCTGCTTCGACGAGCGTTGTGTCTGTGGGTATGGCGATCCAGCCGGCCGCCACCAGGTGATTAGGGTTGGCCGTTGCCCGCAGGTCGGTATAGGTAGCCTCGATAACATCGGTCAGGTGCTCGGCCCGGTAGTTGCCCTGCGGTGCGACCTCAACCGACTTGTGGTATCGCTCGCCGAACTCCGTCCGGCACAGCACGCTCAAGTAGATCGTCCAGCGGTGCGGGATGTCGCATACCGCATCAGCCACCTGGCGCAGGCGGATCTGCTTGAGTTTCTTCCAGTGGAGCAGTACCTGCTGGCCGCTGGGGTCGATGTTCACCACGGCGGCGTGGTTGGCCGATACCAGAGCCCGGCAAGTCCGCTCCAGCCTGGCGCGCATGTTGTGTGGCTTGCGCTTGCTCATTGCATACCGCCTTGCTTGCTCGCTGCGCCTGCCTCCATCGCATCCACAAACCGCATTGCAGTGCGGTAGCTGAAGGCGAATCCCTGCTTGGCGCCGGTGGCGATCTCCACCACATCCCACGTTGAGCCCTTGCCGCATGCCTGGTAACGCGGCGCTGTTTGGCTGACCTTGGCATGGGCCTCGGCCCTGACTGACTTGCTGCGCTCGAGCAGGGCCGCGAGCACGGCAAGCTTCTGCTCGAAAGCAGGGTGCATTGCTGTCTGCATGGGTGATCCTCGGGTGGTCAGGCGTGGAGTTCCAAGGCCTCGGCCTTGCGAACGATTCGAACTTGGGCGGTGCGGCGCTCCGGTGCGCGGCGATCGCGGCGCATGGGGTCGCTGTCGGCGATGACTGCGTGCATGGCGATGAGACCGGCGAGGGCGATGCAAAGCGGGCTGATAATCTGCTGGCGCATGGCCTTGGTGACCGCCTCGATGCGGCGGCCGGCTTCCAGCTTGAACAACGCGGCTTCGATGCGATTGGCCACGGTGCCTGGGCTGACCGCCATCTGGCGGGCGATTTCTTTGGTGGTGAGGCCTTGGGCCACCCACAACAGTGCCTCAAGCTCGCGGGGAGCCAGCGCCTTGCCGAGCTGGCCAATCCATGAGCCGCAAGTGATCGTATCCATGAGGTGCTACCTCGGTTTAGCGCCGTCCAGGGCTTCGCGCAGTTGCAGGACGAGCGCCGTGGGGATGGTGAGTGATCGGCTGTCCTCGTCGATCGATTCCAGCGATGCAATTAGATTGCGTGATGCAACATGCACGGCTTCTAGCCGAGGCTTCGGGATCGAAGGGCCCTTCATAGAGCCGGCTGTTACTCGCTTCTTGCCGCTTGCCTGGGCTTTTTCGAGCTCGGCTCCCAAAACCTTTCCGGCGCCGTCGCCGTGTTCTCGAACAACCTGAGCTGCTGTAGTCGCCGAAACGTGGCCGGCGGCTACCAGGTTCTGCACATCCGTGTTTGCATTGCCTACGGTGAGAACCTGTTCGACATGCTGCCGCGTCTTTCCAACCTTCGTTGCGATCTGCTCCACCGACCAGCCGAAAGCGCGGAGCCGCTTGTAGCCTTCAGCCAGCTCAAGAGGGGAAAGCTTTTCGTTTTCCTGGCTGGTGATGATGCGTGCTACCCGATCAGCATCGCTGCCTTCGAAAGCGATCACGGGCACCCAAGCTTCATGCACCTCAGGACGGTCTTTGTTCGGTGTCCGAGGAAGCCTGCCTTTGGCGTCAAGCTTCAAAAGCGCTCGGCGCCGGCGGTGACCATCGACAAGCCAAACACCACCTTCGGCCCGCGGACGAACTTCCAGCGGTGGGATCTGACCGCCCGCCGCTATGAATTCTGCGAGAGCGTTAATGCTCGCTTCGAGTGCATCGCCCTCCGTGCGCAGGTTAAAGCCAGGTTCTTCGTGCAGGTCCTCGAGTTGAACCTTCATGGCATCGGCGCGCCGCACCTCGCCATCCTTGATCATTTGTTTAAACGACTTTGCCATTTGAGTTCGCTTCCGTTGGGCTGCATTGGTCGTGACGCTCGCTGCCTACACCTCCCGGACCAGGAGAGGGCGAACGCCACGACCGATGCAGCCTGGTGATGGGGAACCAGGTAGATCGGGCCGTCTTTCCGGCTGTCGAGAAATCAGATGATTGCTGCCAGTGTCCGTGTGCCGTCGGCGTGCTCGGTGGCGATGTGCAGTGCAGGAGATGCGTACCGACCACGCTTGATTAAGCTGAAGGCCTGCTGGAATGACGGGTTGGGATTTCCTTCGCCGTCTGGCGTCAGGCTTGAGCAGAGAAGGCCTGTGCAGTCTTCGCCGTTTGGCCCTACTCCGTCGTGGCCTATATCGAAACTGGCGATCATCGCGATGCCTTCTGCCTTGCATATCTCGATGATCTGAAGCATCAGCGGGCTGATTCGGCTGTCGTAGATTTCTTCTTTGTTCACGGTGATGCCCTCGGGTTGATTTCCCGTCTGGCCCTGTCGCCAAGGCCAGCCAGTGAAATCTTCGTGATCCAGGCGCCCATCGCTCTCTGGGCTACGCGCTTCCCCGCATTGGCATGCGCGCCACTTGGTTACCTGAACCCAGCTCACTGCATGATGCAGTTGCTGCCCTCATGTGCCGCTGAGGGTGACGGGTGTCGAGTTGTGTAAAGAGCGGTGGCTGCCGTAGCTGCCAGCTCGATGCAATTGCAAGCGAACTTGTATTTATAAAAGCATGCTTGTTTTTTAAATGCAAGCACGCTTGTGTAATTTTCTCATACTGTATGAATATCCAGCATTTAGGAGCTTTCGGATGTCAGCACCAGAAAGAGCAGTTCGTATGGAAGAGCTAACGAGCCTTGAGCGGCTGGGCTTGAGGGTTTCAGCGATGATTCACTCGCCACTCGCGCAGCACGGCAGGAAGGTGCTGGTCCACCGTATGGACACGGACAGGGATCAGGATTGGAATGCGATCATGGAGTTGCTAGCCGAATCCGATGGGCTAGATATGAGCTTTTGCGATGATGGATCGGTGCTTCTTCAGTGGGATGCGCCGACAGACGACGATCGGGTGATCGACAGACAGCAGGATGTGAGCCTGGTTGAGAGGGAGGTGGAGGAGGCGCCTTTCTGACTGGCATGAAAAAGCCCGCCGAAGCGGGCTTTTTTCAGGCAAGCGCTCTGGCTAAACCAAATGATATGGCTGCAAACAGGCCGGCAAGCCCTGTGGCTGCGCCAATGAATTTCCAAGTCTGTTCGTTCATAGCTTTATGGATGCTGCCAGCCAGTTCAGCCTGATCGGCTTTCGTGGCAATGAAATCGAGCTTGGACTCAATGCGCACAAGCCTAGCTTGCACGTCAGTCATCGTGTTTTCGAGCTTTTCGACTCTCTTTTCCAAACCGGACCCTCCGTCGTTGCCGCCGCCATGCTTAAGCTGTTCCCTCTCGATGCTGCGAAAGCGCTCTTCAAGGTAGTGGACATTATCAGTCATGGCTTCGTTTCCCGACATTTTCAAGTATCCGTGCTTTGGCCTCTGAATACTCTTTGAGGCTCTCAATTGCTTTCTTCAGCTCCTCAAAAGAGGTGTGTCCGCGCTGTTCTGTCTCGGGGTCTGTCGACGCCATAGCGATGGCTGCTAGGTCAAGTGCTGAGCTTACCAGCTTTACAATCACCTGCTCCAGTGAGGAGTTAAGCTCATGGAGCTCCCCATGTGTCACAAATTTTGATGCTACAACATCTGGCAGCTCCACCATCCGGTCGCTCCTTGAAGATCCATTCAAACTTTTCGGGCGTTCCATACCAGAAGAACTTTGGCATGGATTGTCACATCGTCGATTCTTGCTGCTTGGTCCTTATTTCTCGGGTTGTCCGAGATGAGCCAAACGTGATCTTCGTCCTTCCTTTGAAGACGCTTGATCAAAAGGTCTCCATGCCAAGTGAGCACATACACTCCCTCTCCGGCGTAGTCATTTACCCCGCGATCGACGATCACGGGATCTTTGTCGTTGATTGTGCCTTCCATGCTTTGACCCCACCCGGTGATGATGGCCAGGGACTGTGGTGCGGTGTAATTCACCCCTTTGTCACGCAGCAAGTCTTCACTGATCACGACGTTCCGGATGATCTCGGTGTATTCAGCTGGAACCTGCCCGTGCCCCATAGCTGCCCTGATGTCGTACTGGGGGATTGAGATATCGCCTCTGGAAACAGGGTTTGCGGCGATCAAGAAGCCGCTTTCCTTCTCACCTTGAGGATCCTCCTCCACCGCGCTCACGATTCTCTGCCTGGCTTCAGCGGTCAGCCCCTTTCCGTGCTTTTCGAGCATTTTTCGGACTGCATCTGCTGCGGAGCTTGGCGCGCTGACGTCCTTTGGTTGTTCTTGCTTTGCGGCCCCTTTGCGTGGCGGCTCGCCCTTCCCCGACAGGAGCCAATCCACAGTTGTGTCGTAGCCCTCGGCTAGCGCGACGAGGTTTTCGTTCTTGATGTTTTCCGTATCACCGGCGAACCACTGGCGGACAGCCTCATAGCTGATGCTGCAGGTGTTTGCGATGTCGCGTTTGACATTGCGAACGCCCAGTTCGGGGCGACGAGTCAGGACGAGCTTGGTGATTCGATCAGTAGTTTTCATTCGCGCAATCTACAAGGTTGCTTGTCAAGCATGCTTGTTTTGAATATGCAAGCATGCTTGAATGTCTGAACGAGCAGAGGAGGTCGCCATGACCAAAAGCCAGGCAATCAAATATTTCGGGTCGATTTCCGCCCTGGCGAAGGCGCTAGGGGTGACCTATGAGGCCGTTCGCCAATGGGGTGACGTTCCTGAGCTGCGCCAGTACCAAATCGAGCGCTTGACCAAAGGGGCGCTGAAGGCAGGAAAGACGGACGCCGTTGCATGACCTTGTAGAAATTCTCGCCTATCTGGCATTGCGCCGGTAGATGACTGAAACACCTGCGGATCCATCCAGTATTGGAATCGCAGACGAAAAAAAACCGCCTGGCAGGGCGGCTTTCTCTACAACTTGACACGAGTTGAAGCATGGCAAACATCGTCCCACTTGACAAGTCCAGGGGGTTTACCCGGATGGACAACCAGCTCATGGATGGCCTGCTGGCTATCGATCTCCCGGCCCGGGAGATGAAGATTGTGCTGTACGTGGTGAAGGCCACCATCAACTACGGCGCGGGCGCTCAACGCATCCCGGCGACCGACATCGCGAAAGCCATTCACGCCCACCCTGACTCCGTATCCAAGGCAATTTCGAGCCTGCTGCGTCGTCGGGTTCTGTTCCGCGAGGGCGGTGCGCGGGGTGACATCGGCGTGAATGACCCGAAAGACTGGGCCTACGTCATTGAGCCGAAACAGACCAAAACAGCCGACTCGGCTGAAGTGGTCCGAATCGGCGACGAGTCGAAACAGACCAAAACCGCCGAGTCCCTTCTTTATTCTAAGAAAGAAACCCCCTATGTAACTCTTCCTTCGGAAGAGATTACATGCCCCCCCAGCGAATCGACCGAGGTCCAGGCCAAGGCTGAGCGCAAGGCTCCGTTCGGAAAGGCCGCGATGCTGGCTGACAACCCCCACGGACTGAGCGAATCGCTGATCGCTGACTACCTGGCGGTCCGAAAGGCCAAGCGCGCCCCTCTGACTGCTCGCGTCTGGTCAACCCTGAATTCCAAGCTCGAGCAGTGCAAGGCCTACGGCGTGCAGCCAGCTCAGGCCCTGGCGGTCGCTGTCGAGAACGGCTGGCAGGGCTTCGAGGTGGATTGGATCGCCAAGCGTATCGGTGCCCAGCTACCGACTCATGCCAAACCCCATAGCCGTCACCACGGCTTCAACGAACGCAACTACACCGCCGGTCTGGCCGCGCGGGAGGACGGCACCTATGCGATCTGAGTCGGTGATCACCATGTCCGAGGTCCGAAACGCCGCGGGCTTCCGCGTCCAGCCCGCGCACTGCGAGCATCACGGCGACTTCGAGCAGCGTGTAACCATGCTGATGGGCCGCGAAATCGTCGGGCGATGCCCTGTGTGCGAGAAAGCGGCCGTTGCCGAGCGCGAAGCCAAGCAGCTGGCGGAGGACACCCGCCTGAAGCGTGAGGCCATGACCCGCAAGCTGGGTTCGGCGCTGATCCCCAAACGCTTTGCCGACCGCACCCTGGCCAACTACCGCGTCGAGCACGAAGGGCAGCGCAAGGCCCTGGCCTATTGCACTCGCTACGTGGCGGCTTTCTCGGAAATTGAGCGCACCGGCCGCAGCCTGATGCTGCTGGGCAAGGTCGGTACCGGCAAGACGCACCTGGGCGCCGGGATGGCCAACGAGCTGATGCGCAACACCTCAGCAACGGCCGTGTACCGGACGGTGTGTGCTGTCCTGCAGTCCATCCGCGCCACGTACGACCGCCACAGCGAACAGTCCGAGGCCGACATCCTGTCCAGCCTGATCGAACCTTCGCTGCTGGTGCTGGACGAGGTCGGGGTAAGCAAGGAGCAGCCGAGCGAGTTCGAGCTGACCACCCTGTTTTCGATCATCAACGGGCGCTATGAGCAGATGCGCCCCACGGTAGTGATTTCCAACCTGGAGCCAGCCCAGCTTCGCCACGCCATGGGCGAGCGGTGCTATGACCGCCTCCGTGAGGGCGGTGGGGTGGTGGTGCCTTTTGAGTGGGAATCGCACCGTGGCAAGGAGGAGTTCTGACCATGCGGCAAACCAAGCTGACCAAGGCCGCGCGCGGCCGGGAGTGCCAGGTGCGCATTCCGGGCGTGTGCAACGGCAACCCCGAGACCACCGTCCTTGCACACTATCGGCTGGCCGGCACCTGCGGCGTCGGCAAGAAGCCGCACGACCTGCAGGGCGCGTGGTGCTGCAGCGCTTGCCACGACGCCTGCGATGGGCGCAGCCAGGCAGTGGACCGCGATACCGCCCGCCAGTACCACGCCGAGGGCGTCATGCGCACCCAGGCGCTGCTGCTGAACGAAGGGGTGCTTATTGCATGAATGCTCCCGCCTTTCGCCCGTTCAAGGCCAAGCCGGCCCGCGCCAAGCCCGTCGACCGCGAAGGGCAGGAGCAAGCCGCGCTGATGCAGGAGCTGCAGCTGCGCTACCCGCAGGCCTACAAGCTGATCTACCACGTGCCAAACGGCGGGCACCGGGTCAAGGCCGTGGCCGCCAAGCTGAAGGGGCAGGGCGTGAAGGCCGGCGTTCCCGACCTGGTGCTTCCGATGGCGCGGGGTGGGTATTTCGGCCTGTACATCGAGTTCAAGGCTAAGCCGCCGTTCGATGCTCCGGTGTCGCCCAGCCAGGATGCGTACCTGCAGGCGCTCGCTGCCCAGGGCTATCTGGCCATCGTGTGTCGGGGCAACATCGACGCGGTCGAGGCCATCCGCGCCTACCTGCTGCAGCCTGCCACGGTGGCCGCATGAGCGCGACCCGTGAAGTGAAACTGAGCGAAGCCGAGGTGCGTCGGCAGGCCGCTGACAAGTCAGTGCGTGACCTGCGCGACCCGCGTCACCCCGGCCTGTACCTGCGCTTCTGGAGCAACCGCGAGCGCGGCACCTGGCACCTGGTGCGTGGCAAGAAGTGGGTACCGGTCGCCCGCTGGCCTGACCTGACCGTGGCGGCGGTGATTGCCGAGTTACCCGCGCTGCGTCAGCGCCTGCTGCGCGACCCGGCCACCGCTCCGGTGGTGTCGGGCATGGGCACCGTGGGCCAGCTGCTGGACTGGTACGGGGACCGCATGGCCCGCGACCGCTCCCTGTCGGCGAAGCGCAAGGCCGGCGCCCGATCCGCCATTGCCCAGCACCTGAAGCCGCGCCTGGATGACCTGGCCGTGGCCGGCGTGAATGCCGAGACGCTGGACAAGCACCTGATGTGGCCGTGCCAAGCCGAGATATCGCTGTCCTACCTGCGGCAGATGTTCGCGCTGCTGCTGACCGCGTTCCGCCAGGCCCTGCAGCTGGGGCTGATCGACCGCAACCCCATGGCCGGGATGCGTTTCAACGACTTCACCAAGGCCCGGATCCTGCCCAAGGCGGCGCGGCTGCGGGGTGTGCAATTGCCCGAACTTATGCAGCAGCTGGCCCAGGCCTTCGAGCAGGAACCCGGCGACGCCATGCTGGCCCTCATGATGCTGGCCCACGGCACCCGGATCGGTGAGACCCGCATGGCGCGTTGGAGCGAGGTTTCTCTGGCCGCTGCCGAGTGGTTCATTCCGGCGGCGAACACGAAGACCCGCACCGAGCACCGCCTCCCGCTGACCACCCAGGTAGCGGCGTTGCTGACCCGGTACCGGACGATCCAACAGGCCCGTGGCTATGAGGGCGTTTACCTGTTCCCGAATCGCCGTGGGCTGCCACTGAGCGAGACCCAGGCCAGCATGGTGTTCACCCGGCTTGGGCAGGGCGAGTGGACCAGTCACGACCTGCGCAAGGTATCCCGTACCACTTGGACCGACCTGGGTATCGACGGCCACATAGGCGAGATGCTGCTGAACCACACGCTGGGGAAGATCGCCAGCACCTACATCCACACCCAAGCCATGCAGCAGCGCCGGGCAGCCTTGCAGAAGTGGCACGCCTGGTTAGACGGCATCGGCTTCGGTGCCATTCACGGCCTTACCAAGGCCTTATCCGAAATTTCACAGAATTCGGCCCAGCCAGCGGAACACAAGGCGTCCAGCGACCTTGCCGAATTTGTAATTAGTGAGGATTCGAAATGAATATTTCCGAGCGCGGAGCCGTCGCCTTCCTCTACGGCCTGGGCGGTCGAGCCATTGGGCAGGTGATCATTGATGAGTGGTTCGGCGTGGATCTGGGCGAGGAAGTGACCGTTGCGCCGCGGGAAGGAGGCTTGTTTGGCCTCGAGCAGTTCGACAAGCCGATTGTGGCTGGAAGCCGTGCGACCAAGCCTTGGCTTCGAGCCAAGAAGGGGCGTTCTCGCCAATGAGCAAAAGCCACGGCCCGGCTTTCAAGAAGGCCGTAATTGATCTGGATGTATGCCCTTTGTGCCGTGGGAGAGCGGTCACCAAGGGTTTGTTTTACGAACTGCCATGCGACAACTGCAACGCCTCAGGCTGGGTAGTGGCTGCAACCGGCGAGGCCCTGGCCCTGGATGAACTGGTGACCCAGCTCAGCATGAGGCTTCGGGCAGCGCTCCGGCAGATCGAACAGTTGAAGAACCCTCAGGCATCCGGGCCTGAGGCTACATATCAGGGAAGCAACCGGCGCGGCGCCGGCGGCACCAACTACACCGGGGATTGAGGGGGAAGGACATGAAAAAGCGAACCTACGTAGACAAGGCCCTTGGTGACACTGCGTACATGCTTGAGCAATGGGGCTGGTGGCGCATGGATGGCATGGGCGTGCCTCAGTACGTATGCCCGCTGTATGCGCTTATGAAGGAGCACGCACCAGCGGAAGGAGGGCTTAAGCAATACGTGATCACGGACGACCTAGCGCTTGCGGTGGACGGCGCCGTAGCCAGGCTGAACAAGCGCAACCCGCAGATGGGCGGTTTCGTCTGGCTGTACTTCGGCGCTAAATGGCCGGCGCTGCGGATCGCCCGTGAGCACAAGATGGGTGAAGCCAAGGCGCGCGAGCTGATCAACACTGGAGTGGCCTGGATCGATTGCGCCCTGGAGCAATTACGCGAAGCTGCATAAAAAGCTTTCCGCGCGGATAAACACCTGTTTTCATAGCAGCGTGTCCAGCTTGCAAGCAACGCGACACAGACGAACCCCGGCCATTGTGTCGGGGTTTTTCGCTTTTGCGGATGACCCGCCCAGGCAGCTGGGCTAAGTCGGTAGTGGCGTCGATCAAAGCCGTGCGCTCCCTGATCGGCTACGCGATGAGAGTCTGGGGTACGTGACCCAGCGAGCCAGACCAACAAGCCGGGAAGCTCCGGCCCTCCGCACCAATACCAAGCCTCAGCACCCGCTGGGGCTTTTTCGTTTTCGGCTCCACCACACCCATCGCCCCGAGCTGGGAGTGCTGTTGGGGCCGAACCTACTCCGCTCCCCAAAAGGGAGGAATCGAGATGCCAAACATGCCCGAGAAGGATCCTGGCCTGTGGGCCGCTGTGCTCACCTGGGTGCTGGCCCATCAGCCTCAGCTGTATGCCGCTGGCTTGTCAGTCGCGATCGCCGTCCTCCGAGTGGTGTATGGCGGCGGCACTCGACGACAGATGTTCTTGGAGGGCGCCTTGTGCGGCCTCATCACCCTGGCCTTGGTGCCGCTGCTCGAATGGATGGGTCTGCCTCAGGGCATGGCCACCTTCGCAGGCGGCATGGTCGGTTTCATGGGTGTGGAGAAGCTTCGCGGCTACTCCGACCTGTTCCTATCTCGCAAGGCTCAGGGGTAAGTAGATGATCACATTGACCGACAGCAACGGCCTCAAGCGCTACCTCGCTCCCGCCGCCATCGCACGTGTGGACGAAGCCTGCACCAGCAGTCAGTGGCACGGCATCTGCGCCATCGTTCGCACGTTCGACGGTCAGGTACTGGAGGTTAAGCAGCGGGCTGATGACCTCGTGCGCCTGATCACCGAGTCGAAAGACTGATGGCCAGGCTCAAGACGCTCGGCTCTCGTATAAAGGAGAGCGCAGGCTCTCGGGTCAAGGCGGTGAGCCCTGGCAGTTGGCGAAGCGGCATGACCAGCTCCCAGCGCGGCTATGGCTACAAGTGGCAGCAAGCCCGAGAGCGGTACCTGCGCGACAACCCGTTGTGCGTCTACTGCGAACGGAACGGCCGCACTACTGCGGCCAGGGTTGTCGACCACATTGTTGCTCACCGTGGAGACATGGTCCTCTTCTGGGATCAGACCAACTGGCAGAGTCTCTGCAAGCCTTGCCACGACTCCGTCAAGCAGGCCGAGGAGGCGGCGGGGCTGGGTGGTTGACACGTCAATGGATCGCCGATACCCAGCGCGGCGCCATAGAGGCACGCCAGTAACGTGCCGCGAAAAGGGTAGGGGGGTCAAAAGTTAGGGATTCTCGTCTAGCTAGACCGCCACCGACCCCACGTAGACATTTTTCTCCCCCCTAAAGGTTTTCGTTAATGGTGTTAACAGACAAACAACGACAGTTTGTTGACGCTAAGGCCCGGGGCGCGTCCAACAAAGAAGCGGCGGAAGCCGCAGGCAGCAAGCCCTCGACGGCTGCGGCAGCTGGTTCCCGCTGGGCCAATGATCCGAAGATCGCATCCGCAATTCTGGCCCGTAGAGCAGAGCTCAGTGTTAACCCTGAGCCGAAAAAGCGGCGCAGCAAAGCGAAGGCCAATGAAACCAATGAAGACCCCGTGGAGATGAATGAGGCCGACGGCGAGTTCCTTAGCTGCCTGCCTTCAACCAATGATCCATTGGTCTGGCTGCTCGCGCTGATGAACGAACCCCGGGCGAAAGTCTTCGACCGGCGCAACGCTGCACAGACTGCCGTGCCGTATATCCATGGGAAGAAGGCCGAGGCGGGCAAGAAAGAGCAGAAGGCGGAGGCCGCGAAAGAGGCCAGCAAGGGCAAGTACTCCCAAAGCAAGCCGCCGCTCTCTGTCGTCAAGGGGTGACGCATGCTTTGGACTACGGCCTGCCCAGACTGGTGGCGGCGCCTGGCTGCCAGCGAATCAATCATCCCTGAACCGCTTTTCCCCCAGGAAGCAGAAGAAAGTCTTGAGGTTTTCAAGGGGCTTCGCATTGTCGATGCCCCAGGCAGCCCAACCATTGAAAGCGCATGTGCCCCATGGGTACTGGCTTTCGCAGGGGCTGTGTTCGGCAGTTACAACAGCGAGACCGGTGAGCGCCTCATTCGGGAGTTTATGCTTTGCATTCCGAAGAAGAACAGCAAGTCGACTATCGCCGCCGCGATCATGCTGACTGCCCTGGTCCGCAATTGGCGCATGTCAGCCGAGTTCATCATCCTCGCTCCGACTAAAGAAATTGCCGACAACGCCTTTGTGCCGGCCAAGGACATGGTCAATAACGACGACGAGCTGAAGGACCTGCTGCATGTGCAGCCCCATCTTCGGTTGATCACTCACCGTGAGACTGGCGCCACGCTGAAGGTGGTCGCCGCCGACAGTGACGTGGTGGGTGGCAAGAAGGCCGTTGGCGTGCTGATCGATGAGGCCTGGCTGTTCGGCAAAAACCCGAAAGCCGCTGACATGATTCGAGAGGCCACTGGCGGTCTGCTGTCCAGGCCTGAAGGCTTCGTCATCTGGCTGACCACGCAATCGAACGAGCCTCCGGCTGGAGTGTTCCGGTCGAAGCTGAACTATGCGCGCGGCGTGCGTGATGGCCGGATTAACGACAATCGATTCCTGCCGGTTATCTACGAATTCTCTAAGGAGATGATCGACAGCGGCGATGCTCGCAAGCCGGAAAACTTTCACCTGGTGAATCCCAACATGGGGTTCTCGGTCGACCGCTCGACGCTTGAACGATTGTTCATGCAGGCGGAGATCGACGGAGAGGCCGAGCTGCGAGGCTTCCTGGCCAAGCACCTCAATATTGAGATCGGCCTGGCCCTCATGTCTGACGCATGGGTCGGTGCCGAATTCTGGGAGCCGCAGGCGGCCACTTGGCTCAACTTGGATGAAATCCTGGAGCGATGTGAAGTCATCGATGTTGGTGGCGACGGAGGAGGGCTCGACGACTTGCTTGGCCTTGCCGTGATCGGCCGGGAAGCGAGCACCCGCAGGTGGTTCCACTGGGCTCACGCCTGGGCCCACCCCTCGGTCCTTGAGCGCCGCAAGTCTGAAGCCCCTCGGTTAAAGGACCTTGAGGCAGTGGGCGACCTGACCATCGTCAAGCGCATTGGTGAGGATGTGGAGCAGTTCGCCGCAATCGTCGCCCGGATCAACGAGTCGGGTCTGCTAGACAAGGTCGGGCTCGACCCGGCAGGGATCGGCTCAGTTCTAGACGCCCTTGCCGACGCTGGTGTTGAAGAAGACAAGATCGTTGGCATCTCCCAGGGCTGGAAACTCACCGGTGCGATCAAGACGACCGAGCGCAAGCTCGCTGAGGGCACGCTTTTGCATTGCGGCCAGCCGCTCATGGCTTGGTCATGCGGAAACGCCAAAGGGGTGCCGTCAGCCAACGCCTTCTTGATCACTAAGCAAGCATCAGGCACAGCGAAGATCGACCCGCTGATGGCTACATTCAACGCCGTTTCTCTGATTAGCCTCAATCCTGAGGGGCGCGGAGGAATGGATAACTTCATGGCTGGCATTCGGGACCCATTGATCGCATGAACGCACTTCACATTTTCATCGCCTGCGCATTGGTTGCCTTTTGTCTGGCATGTGCTGGCGTCTGGGTGCTGGCCGGCACTGGTTGGGCTTTGCTCGCGGGCGCGCTGAGTTTCTTCTGTATCGCCGGTTTCCTTCGCCGAGGACTGACCAGTGATTAAAACCCTATCCCAGGCATTGGGGGCTGCGGCCGCCAAGCCCTCCGCAAGCATGAGCGAATGGTTGGGCAAGAGCATCAAGCTATCGGATGGCGGCTTCTGGGGCGCTTTTCTCGGGGCTCAGTCCAGTAGCGGAAAGTCGGTCAGCGTTGACAAAGCGATGCGCCTTTCCACGGTGTGGGCATGCGTCCGTATCATCTCTACCTCGGTGGCTGGCTTGCCCCTGAGCATTTACCGGCGGATGCCCGATGGCAGCCGAGAGAGCGCCCGGGACTTTCCGCTGTACGACGTGGTGCACACCAGCCCCAACGAGGACATGGCTGCCTTCCATTTCTGGCAGGCAGTCGTTGCCTCGATGCTGCTGTGGGGTAATGCCTACTGCGAGATCCATCGATCTGCAGGCCGCGTTATTGCGCTGGACTTCTTGATGCCGTCCCGGGTCGACCTTGAGTTCGATAATGATGGCCGGCTGAGGTACTTCTTCAGGCCGAGAAAGGGGGCGCGCCGGGAGATTGTTCGGCAGAACATGTTGCACATCCCGGCGTTTACCCTGGACGGCCGGGTAGGCCTTTCGGCCATTCGGTACGGCGCAGATGTTTTCGGTTCGGCGATGTCCGCCGATGAAGCGGCCAACAGCACTTTCCGCAACGGCATGATGCCCACGGTCGCGTTTTCGGTGGACAAGACGCTGAACCCGGCTCAGCGCGTCGAGTTTCGTGAGTATGTGAAGACGATCTCCGGAGCCTTGAATGCCGGCAAGAGCCCGGTGCTCGAGCAGGGCGTCAAGCCGGAGATGATCGGCATCAACCCGGCCGACGCACAGTTGCTGGAGTCGAGAGGGCACAGCATCGAGGAAATTTGTCGATGGTTCGGCGTTCCGCCCTGGATGGTGATGAAGACCGACAAGGGCAGTAACTGGGGGACCGGCCTGGAGCAACAGCAGATCGCGTTTCTCACGTACTGCATCATGTCCTTCACGGCGCCGATCGAGCAATGCGTGAACAAGTGGTGCATGACGGCGGTTGATCGGATCAAGTTCTACGCCGAGTACTCACTTGAAGCGTTCCTGCGAGCGGACAGCGCTGGTCGGGCTGCCTATCTCAGCACGATGGGGCAGAACGGCTACCTGACCCGAAACGAGGGGCGGCGGAAAGAGAACCTTCCGAGCATGCCGGGTGGCGATGTACTGACCGTGCAATCGAACCTGGTGCCGCTGGACCAGCTGGGTAAGCAAAACGATAGCCAGGCCGCACGGGCCGCATTGATGAACTGGCTCCAACAGCCAGAAGAGTAAATCACGGGAGCAATCCATGAAGCACAAGATCCAGTCTCGCGGCCTGCGCAGCGAGATGAGCCCGCGCGCGCTCGACAAATGGAATCCCGCGATTCAGGCGGCCGTAGAGAACACCTCGGACACTATCACGGTGTACGGCGTGATCGGCGAAGACTGGTATGGCGAGGGTGTCACGCTTAAACGAATCGATGCCGCTCTGCGGGCCATTGGCGAGCGGGATGTAACCGTATACATCAACTCGCCTGGCGGTGACATGTTCGAAGGCATCGCCATCTACAACCGTCTGAAAGAACACAGCCATAAGGTCACCACCAAGGTGCTTGGCATGGCTGCCAGCGCCGCGTCGATCATCTACCTGGCCGGAAGCGACCGGCAGGTGGCCAGCAGCGCCTTCCTGATGATCCACAACTGCTGGACCTTCCTCGCGGGCAACCGTCATTACCTGCGCGATGTGGCTGATGACATGCAGGAGTTCGATGCCGCGATGGCCGACCTCTATGCCGAAACCAGTGGCCAAGGTGCCGATGACATTGCCGAACTGATGGATGACGAGACCTTCATCCGTGGCAAGCGTGCTGTGGAGCTGGGCCTGGCCACCGGCGTCCTGTCGTCAACCGAGATCACCGAGCGCGAGACTGACGAGTCGACGCAGAGCAATGCGCTCAAGGCCATGGACGTCGCATTGGCGAAGGCTGGAATGCCTCGTTCTGAGCGCCGCGAACTGTTCGCCAATTTCAAGTCCGGCATGTCTCGCGCTGCCGGCGGGGGTACGCATAACGCTGCCCCGCCCGACAAGCCCCGCGCTGTCGCGCCAGACCTCTCCGCCTCTCTGAGCGCGGCAACCAATCTCCTCAATTCTCTGAAAGGAAAGTGACCATGGACTTTGAAGCCCAAGTCAAGGAACTCAATGCCAGCCTGAAGGGCATTGGCGATCAGATCAAAAGCCAGGCCGAGGCGACCGAGAAGCAAATCAAGGCTTCCGGTGAAATGAATACCGAAACCCGCGCTAAGGTCGATGAACTGCTGACCAAGCAGGGCGAGCTGCAGGCCCGCCTGGGGGAGGCCGAGCAAAAGCTTGTGAATGCAAGCCGGGATCGCAATCATCAGGAAGAGCCGCAGAAATCGGTAGGCGCTCTCGTAATCGAAAGCGAAGAAATCAAGGACATGAACTCGTCCTTCCGCGGCTCTCGTCGTGTCTCCGTGCCGCGCGCGGCGATCACCACCGCAACCGGCGGTGACCTGGTGCAGACTCAGCGCTTGCCGGGGATCATTGCCCCGCCTCAACGCCGACTGACCGTACGCGACCTGGTTGCACCGGGCACCACCGAATCGAACTCCATCGAGTACGTGCGTGAGACCGGCTTCACCAACAACGCCCGCACCGTGGCGGAGACCACTGCCAAGCCGTACTCCGATCTGACCTTCGGCCTGACCACTGCGAACGTGCGGACCATCGCCCATTTGTTCAAAGCCAGTCGTCAGATGCTGGACGATGCCAAGGCCCTGCAGAGCTACATCGACGGTCGTGCACGCTACGGCCTCAACATGGCTGAAGAGGCTCAGTTGCTTTACGGCAACGGCACCGGTGTGAACCTGCAGGGCCTCATGACTGTCGCTCAACTGTACGCCGCCCCGGCTGGCGTAGCTGTAGTGGGCGAGCAGCGCATTGACCGCCTGCGCCTGGCGCTGCTGCAGGCCGAACTGGCCGAGTTTCCATCCGACGGCATCGTGCTCAATCCGATTGACTGGGCTGCCATTGAACTGACCAAGGATGGGGAGGGCCGTTACATCATCGGGCAGCCTCAGGAAGGCACCAACGCGAAGCTCTGGAATCGCCCTGTGGTTTCTACCCAGGCCATGACACAGAACGACTTCCTCGTCGGTGCGTTCAAGCTTGGCGCCCAAATTTTCGACCGCATGGAAATCGAAGTGCTGATCTCGACCGAGAACAGTGATGACTTCGAGAAGAATATGGCAACGATCCGTGCTGAAGAACGCCTTGCCTTTGCCATCTACCGCGATGAGGCATTCGTCACCGGTCCGCTGATCACTCCCTGATTCATTTGCCTTGGGGCGTCAGGAATGACGCCTGACTGGAGTACTTCTATGGCACGTAAACAGCAAACACCAGCATCTACTGCTGAGGTGAATGACGCCGCTTCGTCCGCTGAGGGCAATGGTCTTCAGCCTGAAGTTGGCAGCTTGTCCACCCCAACTGAAACCCCGGCACTGCTGACCGACGACGGGGGCGGTGCTCCGGCGATTGATCCAGGCCTGGTTCAGGTAGAGAGCCAGGAGCCGGTGACGGGGCAGGAAGGCTCAGGCCTAGAGGTTGGTGAGTCTGCCATCATCCCAGCGCCTGAACCCAGCGCGCCAGTTCCAGGCACCGACAACTCTGAAGCTGCCGATCAAGTTGTCCCAGCAGCAAGCGATGGCGGTAATTATTCCGGCCAGTCAGTGGGCAAGGTCGATCCTGCGACCATTCGCAACCCTGTCACTGTTCAGGTCTATCCGCTGCGCTCCTACATGGATGAAGGTGAGCTCCGCCGTCGTGGCGGTCAGGCTTATTCGGTACCTCGTCGGCATGCCGAAGAGCTGGTGCAGCGGAAGCTGGCATCGTTCGAGCCGCTGAAGGAGTGACAGTATGCCGGTCATCAGCTTGGCCATCGCCCGTCATCACCTTCGAGACCCGGACGATGCTGACGAGTACCTGGAGCTCCTTATCGAGGCAGCCGAAGGGCAGGCGATGGACTATCTGAATCGTCGCTTTTACGCCGATCAACAAGCTCTGGATGAGGCTGTCGCCGCTGGGGATGCCGGCGAATTCCCCATGGTCAGCAACAAGCAAATCAACGCGGCCTGCTTGCTGATCCTTGGGCACCTTTACGCAAACCGTGAGGACGTTGTGATCGGGACCATTGCCACCGAGCTTCCAAAGGGATCGTTGGCTCTCCTGACTCCACACCGTATTGGGTGGGGCGTATGAGAGCCGGGCCGCTGCGTCACCTATTCAAAGTGACCTTCCGACATGAAGAGAGGAATAAGTCCGGGGGGGCTGTAGTGACCTGGCTTCCTGCTGCTCGACCTGACATGTGGGGCGAGGTGCGGACCCCTACTGGTCGGATAACAGCCGTAGCTGAAAAGCTGAATGCTGTCGTCACGGCCGAGATCATCGGCAGACCGCGCCCAGACATTGTCGCCGGAACGCGCCTAACGCGACGTGGGGTCACCTACCAGGTCGAGGCAGTTTTACCGGACAACGAGAATTCCCTGATGAGGCTCCTTTGCTCATCGGTACCGAATCCATGAGGTGAAGCTATGAAAATTCAAGCACTGGGACCGCTGACCGGCGCTTCTGGCGAGCGCGAGAAGGGCGAAATCTTCGAAGTTGAGGATGAATATGGCAAGGGCCTGATTGCGCGCGGCTATGCCGTCGAAATCATCGAGAAGGCCGAAAAGCCAGCGAAAGCCGCTCAGGCCAAGGAGTAGGTCATGGCGCGCCGGTCCAGTATCCGCGGCGATATCCGGCTGCGCCGGACGCTGCGCAACATACACAAGACGATGGACAACGAACTGCAGCCGGCCATGGCCAAGGCGGCGGCACGCGTGCTGGCCACCCAGCAGCAGCTGATCCCGAAGGACACTGGCGCTGCGTCGGCGGCCCTGCGGGTCTACGTCGCCCCCAGCGGCCTGGATGCCCAGGTCGGTATCAGGGGCAAGCGGGACAACCGGCGATTCTTCTACCTGCGGTTCCTCGAGTACGGCACGAAGGGCTATTCCGGCAGCATGTACCAGCGAGCCGACCGCAACGCGGTGGGCGGTGTGCACACCAACAACCGCGACAAGTCGAAGCTGAAAGGGCGCCGCAATGCGCTCCGTCAGCGCGACACCAAGAACAAGTCGGATGGGCAGCACTTCTTCGGCAAGTATCCGGACATACCCGCCAGGCCGGCTCATCCTTGGCTGCGGCCGTCGCTGGACGTCAACCGCGAATACGTGATGGCCGACCTTCACGAAGCTGTCCGGCGCACGCTGCGCAAGGCGAGCCAGGGGATAGGCAATGGCTGATCCATCGCTGGCCCTGCAGGAGGCCATCTTCGCCAGACTTCAGGCCGAGGTCAGCTGCCCGATCTACGACGGTGCGCCGTTGAATGCGGACATGCCCTACGTGTCGATCGACCGGGAGGTCTCGGTCAACAGCAGCCCCATCTCCGGCCGAAAGCGCGAAACGCGCCTGCTGTACCTGTCGGTCTGGTCTGATGCCTTAGGTCAGGCTGAGGTGAAGCGCATCAACGGCGAGGTCATCGCCGCCCTGGACGAGCGCCGCCTACCGCTGGAGGTGGGGCGTGCCGTTTCCGTTCGGGTCGAGCAGGCTGACGCCCAGCGCGATGCCGACGGTATTACTTACCAGGGCTCGATTACCGTCCGCGTGATCACCACCCACTGAATCACCCACCGGCCGCGGCGCGGCTTTTACCCAATGTGCCTTTGGAGGAACACTCATGGCCGACGACAACCTCAACACAGCCGCCGGCTGCCGCTTCTTCATCGGCGGCAAGACCGGCGCAGACACCGAAACCGAGTACAAGGCCGACACCTACGTCGAAGTTGGCGAGATCGAGGACCTGGGCGAGTTCGGTGACACCTTCAGTAGCGTGAACTTCACCTCGCTGAAAGACGGTCGCGTGCGCAAGTACAAGGGCACCGCTGACGCCGGTGACCTGACCCTGACCGTGGGTCTTGATAACGGCGATGCTGGGCAGAACGCGGTGAAGACCGCTCACAAGGACCGCAGCAAGGGTGACTACAACATCAAAATCACCCTCAACGACGGTGACCCGGATGCCTCGCCGGTGATCAGTCCGACCACGTTCTACTTCCGTGGGAAGGTAATGAACAACACCGTGGCACCTGGTGCTGCTGACAACGTGGTCCGCCGCAATGTCACCATCGGCATCAACTCGGAAATCCTCGAGCTGCTGCCAGCACCGGTCACCCCATAACACCCGGGGCTTAGGCCCCGGCAACATAGGACCTGATCCATGAACAATACCTTGCACGGCACTGTGACCGTGAATGTGGGTGATGAGGAGTTCACACTTCGACCCACCCTCAAGGCGGTGAGGGCGATCGAGAGCCGTTTCGGCGGTCTGCGCGGCGCATCTGGAGCCCTGCATGCAGTAGGCGTGGATGCGGTGGCCTTCATCATTGCCGCCGGTGCTGGCCTGGAAGGGAAGGCTGCCGAAGCGCTGCCCGAGAAGGTCTGGCAGGAAGGCGTGGCTGGGCTGACACCGCCAGTCACCAGGTACCTTGGCGCTCTCTACAATCCGCGAGGCGGTGACCCGGGAAACGACCAAGCCGGGACGGCGTAAGCGCTGTCGAACACGGCAGCTACGTCGACCGGCTGTATGGGATCGCCACCGGCTGGCTGGGCTGGGCGCCGGATGTGGCCTGGTCTACGCCGCTCCCTGAGCTGTTCATGGCCATGGATGCCAGGATCGAGTGGGCGCAGATGACTAACCCTTTCGGTACCGGGAAGAATCAGCGGGCGAAGGAGAACCCAAGTGCATCGAGTGTCGCTGACAAACTGCGGCGGGCTTTGACAGGTCGTAAAAGTTGAAGCGATCCCCGCGGCATACGATGTTCACAACCTTTTTGCAGATCGATCGCAATGGTAGATTGCCCTCTTATTTCAGGGAGGGGTACGCATGCGGAAAGCTGTTTGCATAGGAGTATTGGCACTTATGATCGCCGGCTGTGAAACCACGCCGGTGCACCCAGATCATGCGAAACAAGTGCCGCTGTCAGACGTCCATGCATTCGGGCAGCAACGGGGCGCTGAAGACGCGAGGATCGTATTTACTCAAGATGCCGGTGCGATAAGTTGTTTTGGTGCCGGGATGTCAATCTACCTCGACGGGATGCTTGCTGCGGAAACCAGCCAGGGGCGAAGCGTTAAGCTTTACCATGCGCCGGGGCCTACACAGTTGAGTATCAAGAACAACGCCATGTGTGCAGGTGGCGGACAAGCAGGCCTTCTGTTGGACCTGAAGCCTGGATATTCGTATCAGGTGCGTGGTTATCGCGATATGTGGGACAAGCCATCACCGATGTTGACTGCTCCGCCACCGTACAAGTATGCAAAGTAGTCGGTTCCTGCCTGTTAACCAGGATGAACGATGATCATAAACCCGCCTCGGCGGGTTTTTTGTTTTTGGGGATTCAAATGGCTGACCAACAAGTCCAGGGGATGCTGGTCCAGATCGAGGCAACCACCGCGCAGTTACGACGCGAGCTAGCCAATGCGGATCAGTTGGTATCCAAGACCAGTCAGGCGATTGATCGTAATCTGGCCTCAGTTGATTCTGCTTTTGATCGAGCTGGTGCAGCTGCTCAGGGCGCCGGAGCACTCATGCGCGGTGCGTTTGCCGCGGTAGCCGGCGCGGGGCTTATTGGAGGCATCATCAAGCAGGTTGATGCCTACGGTCAGATGTCCGACCGGATGAAGGCGGCAGCCGGAAGCGCCGGTGAGTATCAGATGGTGCAAGAGCACCTGATGCAAACTGCTCAGGAAACTTATCGCCCATTGGCCGAGGCCCAGGAGCTGTACATCCGCACTGCCGATGTAATGCGCAGCCTGGGATTTAACACCAAGCAAACACTGGACATCACGGACAGCTTCAGTTTCCTGCTGGTGACCAATGCCGCGGCGGCTGACAAGGCTGGTTCCGCACTGGATGCATACTCCAAGGCATTGCAGACAGGCAAAGTCGAGGTTGACGGCTGGCAGTCAATTCAGACAGCCATGCCCACTATTGTTGACGCGATAGCCTCCGCGACGGGCAAGGGCGCGGACGAGGTTCGCAAGCTCGGCAACGAGGGCAAGCTGTCTCTGGAAGACATCAACACTGGTCTTCTGCGCACGGTTGAAGTGAACCGAAAAGCAGCAGCGGACATGTCCACCAGTGTTCAAGATGCCTTGAACAATATCGGCAATGCCACAGGAACATTCCTAGGGAAACTGGAAGAACAGACCGGCGCTGTCGCGGGATTATCCAAGTTCCTTGTGGTGTTGGCCGATAACGTTGACCTAGTGGCCGTGGCGATGGCTGGAGCTGGTGCTGCGGCCCTGACCACCTATGCCGCGAAAGCATACACAGCGGTTGGAGCGTTGCTTGCCCAGCGTAGTGCAACACTCCATGCCGCCAATGCTGCAATCGTGGCAGCAGATGCTCAGAGGGTTTTCGCGCAGGCTCAACTACAAGAGGCTCAGGCGTCCGTGGCTGCGGCGACGGGACTGCAGCGGCTGGCACTGGTTCAAAACCAACTCATTCCGAAGCAGGCCGCACTCACCGCCTCAACTGAGGCGCTGACGATCGCCCAGGCGAACCTGGCGCGGGCGACTACCACAGGTGGACTTCTGGCCGCGCTCGGCGGGCCCATGGGTTTGGCGTTGCTCGCCGGCACTGCGGCGGCCAGTCTTTTGTTGCTGAGGCACAACGCCGATCACGCTAGCGTTAGCTTGGACGAACTGCATAAGCCTGTTTCACAGTTGCGCGAAGAGTTTGCCAAGCTGAACAAGGATCAGCGTGAGGCGTCGCTGATCAAGTGGCAGCAGGAACAAATCAGCGCAACGGACAAGGTCAGAGATGCATACGGCGAACTTACCCAATCGATTCGTAGCGCCACTGTGACGGCACCCGCCCGTGACTCGGGTGGACAATATGGCCAGCAACTGCGCGAATTCCAGTCGGTTATTGATCGGCTAAACGAGGCTCGTGCTTCAGGTTCGGATTTGGCGCCCATCCTCAAGGAGGTAGGGGAGCGCCTTCATGTTCCGACCGGAACCGTCCAAGGGTGGATTACCCAGGCTGGAGTGGTCAGTGATGCGGATCAGCGCTCGGGGTTGATCGCCGAGACGCTGCGCGTCCTTACCGGAGTGACGGACCAGAATACAGCGTCGACGCAGGCAAACAATGCCGCCAAGGTCGGTATGAGTTCGGCCGGTCAGACCTACCTGGAAACGCTGCAGAAGCAGTTGGCCGGCCTGCAGGACAATGGCGACGCGATGAAGATCGCCAACCGCTACATCGCCGAAAACGCCGATCTCACCGAGACTGACCGACAGGCGATCCTTTCGGCGGCCAGCGCGATCGAGGCACAGAAGAAGGCCAATCAGGGCGCCAAGCAGGAAACGAAAGACGCCACCTCTGCGCAGACGAAGCTGAATCAGCAACTGAAGGAAGCAGAGACCGCTTATCAGCAGTTGAAAAAGGCTTACGACCCCGTAGGCGCTGCGTCCGATGAGTTTCAGAAGCAGACCAACAACCTTGATCTACTGCTGGCGCAGAAGAAAATCACCACCGAAGAGTACGGCAAAGCTGTTGGTGCGCTCGCCGAGCAATTCAATAGTGCGGTGCAGGCCTCGACCGGCCTGTCGCGGGCGATGAAGTACCAGGCCGATCTTGAGCGTCAGTTGGCGATCGCCCAGCAGCAGGGCGACGCTGCCGCTGCTGCGGTTGGAATGGGAGACAAGCGGGCAAGTCGTGCTCAGTCTCGGCTGGCGCTTGAGCAAGAGAACAACAACAAGATCCTGGCGCTGCGAGACGAGTTGGCTACAGCCAGCACTGAAAAACAGCGTCAGGAGCTTGAGAAGCAGATTGCCTTGAGGCAAGAGTACGGCGCCAAGCTGGTGCAGGTCCAAGAGGACACCTTCGTCAAGATCGACGCGGCCCAGGCCGACTGGAGTAATGGCGCGTCAGCAGCCCTGGAAAATTATCTCGACAGCGCCGCCGATGTAGCCGGCCAGACGCAGGAGCTGTTCACCAATGCGTTCAGCAACCTCGAAGACGGCATCGGCCAGTTCATCAAGACGGGCAAGGCGTCGTTCAAGGACTTCGCGGACGCGATCATTGAGGACCTGATTCGCATCCAGGTGCGCCAGGCGGCCGCTGGTTTCCTCAGTTCGGCGTTCGGCTTCCTGGGCGGCGGTGGGGCGGCGCTGGGGCAGGGCACCATGACCGGATTCAGCGAAGGCTCGTTCGTCGCGAACGCAAAGGGCGGGGTCTACGATTCGCCAAGCTTGTCGGCCTATTCCGGCGGGGTGTACGACAGCCCTCAGATGTTCGCCTTTGCCAAAGGCGCGGGGGTCTTCGCCGAGGCCGGTCCCGAAGCAATTCTACCGCTTCACCGGGGGCCGGATGGCTCCCTTGGCGTCATGGCTTCTGGCGCCGGAGGAGGCGGCGGAGAATCCTCGATCACGTTTGGCGGCATCACCCAGCATATCCAGGTGTCAGGGCAAGCCAACGCTGCCACCTTGGCCGATGTTCGGCGTGCCGCCGAGCAGGGGGCGCGGGATGGCTACGAGCTCATGCTGCGAGACTTCAAGACCAACGGTGCCGGGCGGCAGATGCTGCAGCGGCGGTAACTATGCTCGGCCTGCTTCGGCGGGCTTTCTTTTTGGAGTGAACCAATGGCGGAGGAATGGCCCGAAGACCTGGAGCCCACTGAGGTCACCTGGGGTGTCGTCTACAACAACCGGGGCTTCAGTTCTTCGCTGTCAAATTCGCAGCAGATCGTGGCTCAGCCTGGCTCCTACTGGAAATGCACCATGAATTTCGGCGTTCTGTATGAGGAGGACGAACGCGAACTGACCTCGCTGCTGGGTCGCCTGCACGGGATGTTCGGCACGGTAAACATCCCGTACCTCACCCGAGGGCGGGTGGACGACATCGGCACGCCGACGGTGGCAGTCGCCAATGCCCAGGCCAGCGTCATGCAGCTGCAAGGCATGCTGGCCAGCCGGCCGGTATTCAGCCGCGGCGATCTCATCACCATCAGCGGGGAGATGTTCGAGGTGGTGGAGCACGCCTCGTCCGACGCCGCTGGCAAAGCCGTGATTGCGGTGAACAAGCGCATCCGCAAGCTGATCCCGGTCGGCAGTGCGGTGGAGTACAAGAATCCCTACTGCGAGATGCGCCGCATGGATGACACCAACGAATGGACCACCCAGCCGGTGGTTTCGAACTCGACTCTGCAATTTCGAGAGGCATTCTGATGGCCACCGGTGTTTTTCCGTTCAGCCAGACAGTCGTCGACATCATCGCCAAGGGCAACTTCATGGCGGTATACGCCTGCCAGCTGGATTTCCCCGATGGGATGGTCTTCGCGCATACCGGTACCGGCGACCTGGTGATCGGTGGCATCACCTATCAGGGCGTCGGCAGCTTCGGGGAGGTCGGCCAGTCGCAGGAGAGCAGCAACTCGGGTTCGCCCATGTCGGTGGACCTGACGCTCAACGGCCTGGACGCCCAGATCATCACTGAAACCTCGCTGAAGGGGTGCCGGGGGCGCAACGGCAAGCTGATGTTCGTGGTGTTCGACCAGGACGGCAGCTATGCCGCCGATATCTTGTTCAGCGGACGCATGGACGCCGCCAAGTTCTCCTATGCGGGCAACGGCGAGGAGGGCAACAGCATCACGGTTCCCCTCATCGACCGCATGGCCGAGTGGAATCGGACCGGTACCGAGCGCTGGACCGACGAGAACCACAGGGCGCGCCGGCAGGACGACCGCTTCTTCTTCGCCATCGCCCAAATCGCCGACTGGCCCATCTACTGGGGCGCCTCCAAGGACGCACCGAAGTTCACCTACGAGACCTAGCCATGCGAAAGCGCGATTGGACGACACAGCTTGCCAACACGATCAAGGCCGCCACCGAGCGGCCTTTTTCATGGGGCGAATTTGACTGCTGCCTGTTTGCAGCCGACTGCGCCCTGGCGGTGTGTGGTGTCGATCCTGCCGAAGCCTACCGCGGCCGGTACTCATCCGAGGCTGGCGCCAAGCGCTTGCTGAAGAAAATGCACGGCTCCCTGGAGGGCGCCTGGGATGCCTGCTTTGCCCGCATCCAGCCTGGCTTGATCCAGCGGGGCGACATCGCCTTGTACGACGGCCCCAACGGGCGAGGCGTGGCGGTGTTCTGGGCGGATGAGTTCTGGTCGGTGTCCCCCGATGGGGTCGGGCGTATCGAGTGTGAACCGTTGACGGTGTGGAGAGTTGAATGAGTTCAGCAGTCAAGAAGGTGGCCCAGATCGCGGTCGGCGCGGCCATCGGCTTTATCCAGGGAGGGCCTTGGGGCGCGCTGGCGGGCGCAGCGATGGCGTTCTACGTCGCTTCGCAGCAGGACAAGCTCGATACCGGCTCGCTGCGCACCAGTGAACCGTCCAGCCAGACCCTACGCTCGTCCAAGGCGGCTGCCCGGTACGTACTGGGCCGGGTGAGCACTGGCGGCGTTCTAGCCTGGGGGCAGGAACAGGCTGGCGACCAGACCGACGGCGAATGGCTACACATGGTGTATGTGCTGTCGGAAGGAGAGATTGACGGGCTGGAGGACATCTTCCTCGGCGAGGAGCGCGTTCAATCCTATGGGGAGCACGCGAGTTATGAGCTGGTCACCAACCCGACCCAGGTGAATGCCTTCCTGAAAGCCAACAGCCCGGACTGGCGCGACACCCAGATTGGCCGAGGCCTGTCTTTCGTCCGGCTGTCGTTCAAGTACAGCGCCGAGAAGTATCCCTCTGGCATTCCGGATGTGCGCTTCGTACTTCGCGGGCGCCGGGATATCTACGATCCTCGGATCGGGACCTCCGGTTACAGCGAAAACACCGCACTTCACATCCTCTGGTTCCTGCGCAACCGGTGCGGCGTGCCGGATGATGAGATCGTGTTCGCGAGTTTCGCCAACAGTGCCAGCGTGTGCGATGAGATGCTGGCCAACGCAGATGGCAGTACCTCGGCCCGATACCGCTCAGGCTGTGTCATCGGCGCCGATGAGTCGCGCACCCAGGTGATGCAGAAGCTGGAGGCGGCGTGCGGTGGCAAGCTGATCCGTGTCGGCGGCCGCTGGATGCTGCAGGTCGGGGCCTACTACGGCCCGTATGACTTCGAGATCACTGAGGACATGGTGATCGGCACCGTCACCGGCAGCACCGAGCCGACCAACGACTCGGCGATCAATACCGTGCGTGGTACTTTCGTGGACCCGGCGCAGGCCTGGGCCGAGACGGACTATCCGGAGGTATCGGTGAGTGAGTGGGTGGTGGCCGACGGCGGTGAGGCGGCAGAAACACTGTCGTTCTCCTACGTGAGCAACCCCTACCAGGCCCAGCGCCTGGCCAACATCGAACTGCGCCGCCGGCGTGCAGGCGGAAACTTGTCGATCCCCATGAACTTCATGGGCTACAACTGCCGCCCTGGCCGCTCGGTGAAGGTCAACCTGCCATCCCTGAATATCGTGGGCGAGTTCATCGTCACCGACTGGTCGATGAGCGCCGACAGTGGCTGCAACGTCTCGGTTGCTCAGAACGAACCGGCAATCTTCGACGACGCTGTGGGCCAGCCGTACAATCCGATCGGCTTCATCAAACTGCCGGCCGGCGGTCTGGGTAGTCCTACTGGACTCGCCTGGTCGACCGAGGACAATGCCGAATCGGTACAGGGTACCCTGTCGTGGGCGGCGCCCTACGGCGTGGTCACGGGCTACGCCATCACGATTCGCCAAGGCGCGGCCGCCGTGCAGGCCCAGCAGGTACCGGCTACGGCGCTCAAGCTGCCACTGTCGGGCCTGCCGTCTGGTAGTTACACCATGAGTGTGGCCGCTCTCGGTCCGCTGACCCGCTCTGGCGAAGCCAGTATCACCGTGAGCATCGACGGCCCGCCAATCCCAGAATCGTGCGTAGTGCAGGCGACTATCGACACCATCACGCTGATCCCGGGCAACACACTGCATGGATTGAATGGCGGCACCTACGAGTACTTCTTCTCGACCAACCCACAGGCAACCGAGGGTGAATACCTGGGCCAAGGCTTGTCCCTGACCCACACCGGTCTGGCGTTTGCCACCAACTATGCCTATTTCGTTCGTTCGAAGAATGCCTACGGGGTGAGCGCCTTCCTGAAAGTGGTTGCCTCTACATCGACTGATGTCGAGAACATGCTCGATGCGTTGAAGGACAAGATCGAGGGTGGTCAGTTGGCGCCCGCGCTGCGGGAAGAGATCGAACTGATCTCCGGTCCGCCAACACTGGAAGGCTCGGTCGCTCAGCGGGTTGCTGCTGAGGCAGTTGCGCGCGCCCAGGCGATCGCGGTTGAAACTCAGGCACGGACCCAGGCAATCAGCGATGAAGCTGCGGCCCGCGCCCTGGGCTTGTTGTCCGAGGCCCAGGCGCGCGGCACCGCCATCACCAGCGAGGCGCAGACTCGCCAATCGGCCGATGCCGCCTTGGGCCAGCGCATTGACACTGTCACTGCCTCGACAGGCGATAATGCTGCAGCCATTCAGTCGGAGATCACCGCACGCACTAATGCGGACACGGCTCTGGGGCAACGGATCGACACTGTGGCGACCAGCAGCGCGGCCAACTCGTCGGCAATCAGCAATGAGACCACGGCGCGAACCAACGCGGACGCGGCCCTGGCTTCGCAGATTGCAACGATTCGGGCCGAGTCTGGAGGGTTCGATACTGCCCTGAACTACAGCTTCGCTTCGACCGTAGAAGGCTGGTCGGGCATCCGCTGCAGCCTGGCAGTGGAGAATGGGCGTCTGATCGTCACCAACACTGACATCAGCGCCTACCTCAACAGCCCGGTTGTGTCGATCAACGGGCGCGATCATGACCGCGTTCGCTGCAGGATCACTCGCCGAGCCGGTACCGGCTGGAACGGGCAGATCACTTACGTGACAGCAAACCACGCCTCGAGCACGTCGTACCGGAAAGTCATTCCGGACCCGGGCCTAGCGGTCGGCCAGAGCATGGTGTTGGAGTGGGACATGTCGCAGCTGACTGCTGGCGGGTCCGACTGGTCGGACAGCACGATCACCAGGTTTTACCTGTGGCTCAGCTCGGTGGCGGATGATGTGTTCGAGATCGACTGGATCGCCGTGGGTCAGGTCGCGCCGTCGGCGTCCGTGGCCTCGGTTGTGGATGAGCGCACCGCCCGCATCAGCGGTGATGAGGCGAACGCTTCGGCCATCATGGGCGTAAGCAGCAGCCTGCAAACCACCAACGGCAACGTGACGGCTGCGCAGCAGGCTGCCCAGGCGGCATCTGACAAGGCCGGCGGCAAAGGGGAGGTGATCTACAGCAGCACCGAACCGGCAACGGACAAGCGCCTGGCGCAGAATCTGTGGATCGATACCACGGGGGCGGCAAACACGCCGAAGCGCTGGACCGGGGCCGCCTGGGTGGCGGTTACCGACAAGGTGGCCGCCGATGCAGCGGCTGCTGCGGCCAGCGCACTTGCTCAAATGGCGGCCAAGGCTGATGCCTCTGCGCTGCAGACGTTGCAAACTGCAGTCACCAACCAAGGCAATACGCTGACCTCTCAAGGCACCTCGATTACTCAAATCAAGGCGTCCATCGGCCAGCAACCTGACAACCTGATCCTGCGTGGCAGTTTCGAGGATGGCCTGACTGACCCTTGGACCGGTGATGCCCGGATAACCAACGTCTCGGCGCATCCCTCCGCCGGAAAAGGCGTGTCGTTCTATACGAACAGCTTCTGCGGGGCGGCAGCAAACGTAGTGACTGCTGGCGGCGAGCAGTTCGACCTGTCGGCAGATATCTGGCCGGGCTACATGACCGCTGGCCAAACTGCCCGGCTGCAGATGCAGTTCTTTGACAAGGCCGGGACCAACCTGGGCTATTTCAACGCATTCTCGGTAGTGGCTGCGGCGACAGGATTCAAGTCTCACGCCGGGCGCATTACTGCGCCGGCGGGAGCCGTATCGGCGCGGTTTTTAACCCGTACTGAACCGGCGGACGGCACAGGTCGATCGCTGTGGTGCAACATCGTCGCGCGCCGCGTCACCGCTGCCGATACAGCGAACGCGGATGCCATCAGCACCCTCGGCGCGAGTGTCAACCAGCAAGGCAACACGCTGACCAGCCAGGGCCAGGCTCTGACGCAACTGCAAAGCAGTGTGGGAGGAATTGGGGGGAACGGCGCCAATCTGCTCGACAGTGCCTACAGCTGGCTGACTTCGGCCGCGTTGCCTGTCACTGGGGGCGCGTTGTTGACCAAGACTGGGGTGGCGGTGCCCGAGGCTGACTCCGGGTTCGGCTACTCCCTGGAGGCAGACACCGACAGCCTGTTTTCGTACATCGTGCTAGCTCCGACCAACAATCCGGCGGCCTTCAACATCCGGGTTGAACCTGGTGTTTACCTTGTGTCGATGTATGTGAAAGGCGGCACGGCCGGCTCAATGATGGTCAACCTGTACAACGGAGTGACCTCTCGATCGGCGACCCAGCCGTATACCACCGAGCGTACGCGCATCACGTTCCCAATCACCATCACGGAAAGCGGCAAGGTCGGTCTACTGATCTACCCGAACCGGCATGCAGCGCCAAGCGCCTCGATGGTGGTGGACTCGATCATGGTCGAAAAGCGGGTCGGAGAGAGCAACACCCCGTCACCGTTTGTCGCTGGGCCTAGCGCCCGGGCGGCCACCGCTCAGGCTACTGCGATCAGCCAGATGGACACGGTTGTGAAGCAGCAGGGCACGGCAATCACTGCGCAGGCCAGCCGCCTGGACGGGCTGTACGTCCAGGTGAATCCGGAAATGGAAGGGGACAGCTCCGGCCTGGCTGGCGCCGCGGGTGGCCTGGTGGGTGTCTGGACTGAGCAATCGGCCCGGATCGAGGACGGTATCGCTATGGGGCGGCAGGTTGAAACGGTCCAAGCGCAGATGGGCCAGACCAATGCGTCGGTCCAGCAGGTCAGCGAGGTCATGGCTGACATCAACGGCAGGGTGTCGGCTCAAACCACGCTGAAGGTCGAGACAAACCAGGGCGGCCGCAAGGTCGTCTCGGGCATCGCGATCGGCAGCAATGGGGAGGAGGGCGAGATCCTGCTGATGGCCCAGCGGCTGGCGATCATCGACAGCCTGAATGGCCAGACGATCCTTCCGTTCGTGGTCGAAGGCGGACAGGTCTTCATCAACCAGGCGGTGATCAATACCGCGTTCATCCAGCAAATTGTGGCCGGTATGACCATTCGATCTGCTGCGCTGAACGCCCAGGGCCTACCGCTGCTTGAGATCAACTTCGCTGCGGGCACATTCACGCTGCGGGGCCAAGATGCCCAGGGCTCTACGCTGCTGAACAATGGAGGGTTGTATGTATACGACGTGAACGGCGTCGAGCGTGTTGCAGTGGGGAGGCTGACCTGATGGCTACTCTTTATGGGCTGAGGACGAAGGATGCGTCCTCAAGGGTGACTCTTGACACCGCAAGCACGCCAATCCGCTCCCTAAAGATGTTACAGGTAACTTGTGACGGTAGCTTTGAGCAGAACTTTTCGATACCAGAAATCAAAAGTGACTCTTTTGTGGTGGTGGACCGGTTGGCGCCGGCATCGAGCCCGACGACTAACTGGTCTCCACAGGCCTGGTACTCGCCTGGGCTGCTCACAATCCGACGAGGGTTCAACGAGACGTGGCAGGTTCTAGTCTTGTCGAGTGGTGGTGCTCCGTTTACTGCTGTCGGGCAGTATGGCGTGCGGTCGGTAAACAATAACATCCAATCACAAATTGACTCGGTCAACCGGGTCTTGAATGTGATGTATCAGGGCTCGTTTACTTTTCCATCGTGGGCGAACAGGGATCAACCGTTCCTCAATGGATATGATTTTCCGACGCCGATAACGACATATGAACGTCCACTTGTTTTCGTAAACGGCCCGGGGCACCTGATGCTTAGAGACTTCTATGTGCAAGGATCGCCAGGGAACTGGACAGGCTGGCGTGTCGCCAAGTACATGCATCCTGACTTCGGGCCTGTATGGCTTGAAGCCATGCAGGTGGACTGGTTTGTGGGCAGCTATTCAGCCAGTCCGGTGTCTGTCGGAGCGTATGGCGCCACAGTGAGTGATGCATCGGGGGTGGACATATTCACATCCACAAACAACATCGTTCGCTTAAACAGCCAGCCGACAACCACCTCTTTCATAGTGGCGGGAAGCCCAATTGTTGGTGCCGGATATTATGCGGCTAGTTGTCAGATGCCCTGGACTAACAATGTGGGTGACTACTTTCTGGCTAATGCATTACTTTCGCCAACGTACGTTCCTGCAGGAACTACAAGTCCATGGCTAGCCACTATTGCGGGCTTCTTGAACGGCCGACGCGATATGTTACAGGCCTATACCGAGAACTACGGCGCAATCAACCCAGTTGATCCAAACGGGCGAACGTTGTTCGCAGCACGACCTACTCTTTAGCAAGGAATGATATGGCCAAGCAAACTATCAACCTCGGCACCGCACCCAGCGGTGCTGGCGGGGATGACCGTCGGAGCGCCTGGGTGAAGGCGATCGCAAACTTCGATGAGCTCTACACCTTCATCGCAACTGCATTCAACAGAGCCAACATTGTCGGTTCGGTGGGGCAAGCCTCAGGTGTGCCGACGGGGGCGGTGATGCAGCGGGGCAGTAATTCCAATGGTGAGTTCATTCGCTTCGCAGACGGCACGCAGATTTGCTGGGGCATGTACGGCATGGCCCACAATGGAGCGTCGCTCACGCCTACCGGCGTCACCATCACGTTCCCAGCCGCATTCACCGGGTTTGTCAGTACCGCGAACCCGAAAATTTCGACCCAGCTCACCTTGGCGTATCCAAATTCCAACAACAACTTTCAGATCAACCGGCTCAGCGGCTGCGCGACCAGCAACGCAGGGATGCTGATCGAGGGTGCCTGGACGCCTGGGCAAACTTGCTATATCGGCTGGACCGCAACCGGAAGGTGGTACTGATGAAAATTAAGCTCTCGCCCGTGTTCTTCACGGGGCAATCGCTGACCGTCTACAAGCAAGGCGACAGCCTGACAATCAACGGTCTGACCTTGGACTTTTCCGCGCTAATGGAAGGCGCCACATTGCCGGCCGAGGCCACCGGTTGCCCTTGGGTGGTTGCACCCGTCGAGCGCGTGGAGGGCCAGTTGGTGGTAGTGCTGCTGCTGCCCATTCCGATCGATGCCAGCCAGGAGGCTTGTTTTCCGCGTGACATCGTGTCGCCGGCTGATGGCCTGGTCGCACTGCCGATTCCTGCCGCCGAACAGCCAGCGCCGGCGCTGGGATTTGCTGCGATCGACTGGAGCCAGGTGGTGACTGCCGAGGCGAAGGCCCTGGCAGCGTCCGAGCAACTGCGTGCGACCGCCACGGCGGAAATTGCCCAGCGCCGAGCAGCCGCGGATCTGGCGATCGCTCCGTTGCAGGATGCGGTAGACCTGGAAGAGGCCACTCTCGGGGAGACCGACGCGCTGAAGGTCTGGAAGCGCTATCGCATTGCGCTCAACCGTTTGCCTGAACAGCCCGGCTTCCCGGAAACCATTGACTGGCCTCAACTGCCGGCCTGATTCGACCACACCCAAACCCAACCGCCGCCCGGCGGTATTTTTTTGCCTGGAGAAAACCCATGCCGTTCATCGTCATCAACACCAGTAACAGCTTCGATCCCATCCACCAGAACGAATACGCCACGGAACAGGAAGCGGATGCCGCGGCCCGCAAACTACTGGAGGAGCAGCCAGCTGCAATCGTCCGTACTGCCAAAGTGCTCAAGCGCTACTGGGCGCAGGTGACCGTGTCCGTGGAAGAAGCTGCAGGTCAACCAGTACAGGAGGTCACTGAATGACTACTCCCCGCGGTGTGCGCAACAACAATCCCGGTAACATCGATTTCAATCCCCGGAACGCCTGGCAGGGGCAACTCGGAGTGGAGGTGGGCGTAGCCAAGCCGCGCTTCGCCAGGTTCGACCAAGCGGAGAATGGCATCCGAGCTCTGGGCAAGCTGCTGCTGAACTATCGGGGCAAGGACGGCATGCCTGGCGTCGGCCGGCCCGGCATCGATACCCCGCTGGAATTCATCAGCCGCTGGGCACCCTCCAGCGAGAACAACACCCAGGCCTATGCCCAGGCAATCGCCAAGCGCTTGGGCGTGGGCGTACGCGACTCCATCGACATCTCCAAGCCGCAGGTGCTGCGCGAAGCCGTGGTCGGCATCATCGTCCACGAGAACGGCGGTAACCCATATAAGGATCAGGTGATCGATGAGGGTGTCCGGCGGGCGCTGGCATGAAGTCGTTGGTGCACCAAGTCGCTGGCGCATGTCTGCTGATCTCGATCGGCGTGCTGGTGGGGACCTGGGCTTCCACACGGCACTTCCGCCCGCTGCTCGACGCCGAGCACGACCAGGTCACCAACTGCAAGGCGGCGCGGGACAACCTCAGCGGGCTGGCGGCGGAGCAGGGCAAGGCCTTGGGCGACTTGACTCTGGCGGCGAAGGCTCGTCAGGCCGGGGCTGAGCAGGCGGTTGGCAAGGCGAAGGCCAGCGCGGAAGTCGACTACGCTGCGGCAAACCGTCTGCAGCAGGAGCGATCCGGCGGCGACCAGTGCGCTGCAGCCACCTCGATCATTGACAAGGAGCTGGGTCTTTGAACGACAAGATCGATTACAAAATATTCCGGAAATTATTCCTGATGGCCGGCATGCTGCTGGCAGGGTGCGCGACAAAGCCGCCGCCGCAGATCCAATACGTGCGCGTCGAGGTACCGGTGCAGGTGCCGTGTCGAGCGCCCGAGGTAGCAGTGCCGACCTGGGCTACTGCGGGATTGCGCAAGACCGACAGCCTCGAGGTGAAGGTGAGGGTGCTCCTTGCCGAGCGGCGACAGCGCATCGGGTATGAAAAAGAGCTTGAGGCGTCGGCCAGCGTTTGTCGCTGATCCTGCGCAGCAGCGCTTGAGCGAGGTCGAATAGCAGGCCTGGCCTGCGAAGCAGCGTATGACTAGGTGGGAGCTTAGATACTACAAGGCCCGGCAGAATCACCGGGCTTGTTTAGGTAGGGTCTCGGGTCCGTCCCGATAGAGGAACCGGTTCAACCCCGGTACCGTCCCGGCTTGTGCCAGCGGATTAGAACCAGGTTCATTGCGACGGTGCCCACCGCTGACCAGGCCATCTTGTCGGCTGACAGGTAGAAAGCGGCGACCATAAACAGAACCGCGTCACAAATGATCTGGCAGACCCCGGCGTTGATTCCGAATTTCTTCTGAAACCAGAGGACCATCGAGCCGGTGCCGCCCATGGATGCGTTGTGCCTGGCCAAGCAGAGGATGCCCATTCCCAGCAGCGTGCCGCCGAGCGCCCAGCCGACGGCAGGGTCAATGCCGGCATTGTTAAGGGCCGGAGTAACAAGCTTGACGCCCAAGCCCAAGGCGAAGCTTACCAGAATGCTTTTCAGGGTGAAGTTCCGCCCCATGGTGAACAGGGCAAACAATAGGAATGGGACGTTGATGGCCGGTACCAGAGCCGACGGGGGGTATGGGGTCACAAAGGACGCGAGCAAAGCCATTCCAGCAATACCGCCGGTGATCAGCCCGCTTTTGCCTAGGATGGCAATTCCGGTCGCTGCCAAGGCGATGCCAGTGAACAGGCCGTATGCATCATCAAGTGCGCTGTGGCGTGGGTAGGGAGCGTGGATATCACAGTTCATACGGCGTCTCCATCAGCGTAGTGGCGTGGTGACGCAAACCTTCCATAGCGGTGACTCGTGCGATCTCGATGCCCTCGCGAACGATGATAACCACCGTTCCGTAGATCACTTGTTCAAGGATGAATTCGAGGCTCGATTGTGCCTCGTACAGGTCGTAAATCACCTGGTTCATGGGGTGGGTTCCTTTTGGGAAAGGGTGATGCAGGAAGTGAGTTACACCTCGGGAAGCCAAGGCCCGGGTAGGGCCGCAGGGAGGGCATAATCATGGCGCGATTTCAGCGAAAAGTGCTTTCGTAAATGGCCACGTAGCGGGGTTCTTTCGAAAGATCTATTCGTTAGAGGCGAATATTTCGAAAAATATATGCGTTTAACTTTCTCGCAGGCGACTGCTCTTATCCTGCTGGCACCGGTCGTGCGGAGCCGCGTCCCCCATTCGCCTGTCTATAATGAGCCGTCTATTGGGGCGGAGCATGGCCTGTGGCGAAGCGTACTTTCATTGGGATGACGGAGGCAGGCGAGCCGCTGCTGCGGGAAGCGCTTGAGGCTATTCGGGCCCACCAGGCGGCTGTAGATGCGGGGCGGCCTGCGGATGAGGTTGAGCGGCTACGGCTATTGGCGGATTCGCTCTACGAAGCGGTTCTCGATTACCAGTTAATCCAAGCAGGACGGGCACCGGCTACCATCCAATGATGACGGCCTCAGAATGGAGTTGAGATGGAGACTAAACCACCGTTCCTTTATCCGGACCATCCCATGTACACCGACGCTGTAGCGGCATGGAGGCGTCATCATGAAGCGAAGGCCTCGGGTGCCCCAGCGGAAGAGGTGGAGCGTCTGCGAATGATTGCCGAGTCTCAGAGCCAGGCTGTCACCGACTACCAGCTCAAAGCGTTAGGCGGCCCTGCTGGTCCGGTTCACTAATTGGTTCGATCAGCTCGGCGCCCTGGTTGCGCACATTCCCCACTGCCTTGCCAACTGGAAACCATCGGAAGTCCCGTGCCGGCCGGCATCCAAACTCGACGATGGCCTCCAAGCGTTCGCCTGATGTGGCTGGATCCAGCCATTCTCTTGCGGTTTCAGGCGAGAGCACCAGGGGCTTTCTGTCGTGGATGTCGACCAGGCCTTGATCAGCAGCGGCTGTGATGACGACAAATCCATCCCGCTCATCTGGCTCCAGTCCCTGATGTACTTCGGCGAGCGCGGCAAAAAATAGCGGTCCGCCATCGGCGCTCGTGATGTAGTACGGCTGCTTTCGCTTCGGGTCTGCAGGATCTGGAACCCATTCGAACCAGCCATTTGCCGGTGCCAAAGCTCTCCCGTTCGGCCACAGAGCCTTGAAGAACTTTCCCATCACCACCGTCTCGGCCCGAGCATTGATCGGGTCAGGGCGTTTCCCCTTCGCCCAGAAAGGCGACCATCCCCACTTAACCCTATCCACACTCAGCCCCTCGTCTACTCTGCGGATGATCTCGACGCGGGTCGAGGGCGCCACATTGAAACGACTGATAGGTTCGTGGTCGTAGCCATTGATTACCACAAGGTCCAGCGATAGCTGGCGCAGGTAGTGATCCATCGACTCATAGATTGAGTACCGTCCGCACATATTTCCCCCTCTCGCCCGTCAGAATTTTCACCGTCCAGGATTGACCGGGCAGCCGATGCCGGATTTACTGTATATGCATACAGTTTGTCTCGGACCTTCCACCATGACCATCACTTTCTTGGGTACGCCAACTGGCGGTACCGAACCGCTTCCGCTGTATTCGTTTCGCGTGCCGGCCGGGTTCCCGTCGCCTGCTGCGGACCATTTGGAAGGCCATATTTCCCTTGATGAGTTATTCGACCTCCGCGCGCCCCATGTGTATCTAGTGAGAGTCGAAGGCGACAGCATGCAAGGGGCAGGCATCTATTCCGGGGATTTCGTCATCGTCGATCGCGGTCGAGAGGCTGAACACGGCGATGTGGTCATTGCCGCAGTCAACAGTGAGCCGGTATGCAAGCGGCTGCACCGCCGTGACGGCGTGGTCATCCTGAAGTCCGAGAACCCGGCGTATCCGCCGCGGTACATCATGGAAGGCGACGAGCTCGTGGTATGGGGCGTTGTGCGTTACAGCGTTCGTGACCATGCACAGTGACCAGGTGTTTGCCCTGATCGACTGCAACTCGTTCTACGCGAGCTGCGAGCGGGTGTTTCGGCCCGACCTGGCCAAGACCCCGATCGTCGTGTTGAGCAACAACGACGGGTGCGTGATCGCCAGGTCGTACGACGCCAAGCCTTTTGTGAAGATGGGCGAGCCTTTCTTCCAGGCAAAGGACAAGCTGCGCCGACACGGCATCGTGGCCTTCAGTAGCAATTATGCGCTGTACGGCGATATGAGCGAGCGGGTCATGACGCTGATCGAGTCAATGGTGCCGGCAACAGAGGTCTACAGCATCGACGAGTGTTTCGCTGACCTTTCCGGCATTCAGGAAAATCTGACCCAGTTCGGGCGAACGCTGCGCTCGAGGATCTTCCAGTGCACGGGGATTCCTGTGGGGGTCGGGATCGCCGGAACCAAGACGCTTGCGAAACTGGCCAATCACACCGCCAAGCGCCTGCTGGCGCAGACAGGTGGCGTCGTCGACATCACCGATCCGTTCAAGCGCGATTGGGTGTTGCGCAATACCGAGGTGAAGGAAGTATGGGGCATCGGCCGGCGTATGACCGCTCACCTCGAGGCGATGGGCATCCGCACAGCTATGGACCTTGCCAAAGCTGACGCCTGGACACTCCGCCAGAAGTTCAGCGTTGTGGTTGAAAAGACGGCCCGAGAGCTCGCTGGCACGCCATGCCTTGAACTGGACGAGGCCGAACCTCCGAAGCAGGAGATCTGCTGCAGTCGGATGTTCGGAAAGCGACTGACTGAGTTGGCTCCTATCAAACAGGCCGTGGCCACTTACGTTGGCCGCGCTGCGGAGAAACTGCGGGCCCAAGGGTCAGTTTGCAAGCGTATGCGGATCAGCATCCGTACCGGCATGTTCAATCCGGACGAGGCGCACCACGCCCAGGGCGCTTTGGTGGAACTGCCATACCCAACTTGCGACACGTTGCTGATGACTCGACTGGCCACGGATGCGGTCGCGCGGATCTTTAGGCCCGGGTTCCGCTACAGCAAGGCTGAGGTGCTGCTGATGGACCTGCGGCAACCAGGTGAGTTTTCAGAGGACTTGTTCGCTCTCAAGCAGTCGGTGGCATGTGACCGGCTGATGCAGGTGATGGATAGCATCAACGAGCGCTGGGGGAGGGGGACAATGCGGGCTGCCAGCGTGCCGGCGACACCGGATTGGGGGATGAGGAGGGAGATGATGAGCCAATCCTATACAACGCGGATCGATCAACTATGGACGGTCAAATGTTGAGCCTGCCACCAGCCTGGCTGGCCGAACTCAATGATCAGCCCGCCCTGATAGCCGATCCGGATGGCCGAGCCGGGGTGCTTGCCGAGCTCGCGATTTCTGCGCACCGACGCGGGGATGTTGATGCGGGCCAGTTGGCCGACATGCTGGAGTTTGCCGAGGCGGCTAGGCTGTGGGCGTTGATTGAGGATGAAGAGGCAGCTTGAGCCGCTCGATGCGCCCGGCGGCTAGGGGGACGCTTGTCGCCGGTCGTGAATGGCTGCTATCGACCCATTGCGGACCTCCGCCAGCGGCTGCTTTCGGCCAAAAGCAGACATTAGTTACTCGCCAAAAGCCTCGCATCGAACCGTCTTCCCCACTTCTGATCACGGGACTGCTCAATCAGGTGATCGATGAACGCCCTTGTCTTGGCCGGTAACAGCTTCTGGCTGGCAAAGTAGAGCGAGATGGGGCCGGCATCGACATACCAGTCCGGCAAGACACGCTGCAGTGCACCGCTTCGCAGATGCGCCAGCACATCCGGTACGGCAAGCAGGGCTACGCCCAGCCCGAGCAAGGCGCTCTGACACAGTGCTTGAGGGTCGTTTACTAGCATCCTTGGTCGTAACTCCAGCGGTGCTCGCTCGCCCTTGGGGTTCTGCAGCATCCAGCTGCGTACCTTGCCGCTCTGAGCCGATCTCATGCCCAAGTGGTCGATTTCGGCGAGCTGCCCTGGCTGATGTGGTGCTGGCCTTCCGGCTAAGTAGGCTGGCGAAGCAACCATTACCAGATGCGCTGGCGCCAGTTCGCGCGCCACCACGCCGGGCGTCAATTCGATGCCGCCGCCAATTGCTGCATCAAAGCCATCGGTGATCAGCTCTACCTGGCGGTTGTCGAAATGCCATTCAGGAGTGACTGCCGGGTAGCGAGCCAGGAACTCAGGCATCAGGGGGAGCAGATAGTCGCGCCCAAAGGCAGGTGCCGCCGACAGGCGCAGCATCCCGGCTGGGGCACCGGCGCTACTGGTGAGATCGGCAATCGCCGCCTGGATACTTTCAAGCCCGCCGCCCACATTGCCGAGAAAGCGTTCGCCGGCTTCAGTCAGAGTCAGGCGTCGGGTGCTGCGCTGAAAAAGGCGCACGCCGAGGTTGCTTTCCAGCTGAGCCACGTTGCGGCTGATGCCCGCCGGCGTCAGACCCAGGCGACGTGCGGCTGCGGAGAAGCTACCGCACTCGGCGCTACGCACGAAGGACTCCAAATTAGCCAAGGTCTCCATAACCACACCTTCAATCATTGATTGAAGGTAATTCTAGTCATTACCTGCTACTGCGTGGAAAGCGAAAAGCGTTTCATGAGCACACCAACCATCCACACGAGGTCTGCATCATGAACAACATCACTCTTCCCCTGAACGGCCAGGTCGCCTTGGTGACCGGCGGATCGCGCAGCATCGGTGCCGCCATCGCCAAACGCCTGGCCGCCGACGGAGCCAGTGTCGCCATCACCTACAACGCCTCGCCGGCCAATGCCGAGGCACTGGTCAGCGAGATAGTTGCCGCCGGTGGCAGGGCAATGGCTATTGCCGCCGATGCGGGCGACCCGCAGGCGGTGCGCAATGCGGTACAGAAGGTCGTCGGCACTTTCGGTCGGCTGGACATTCTGGTCAACAACGCCGGCATCAGCGTACTCGGCGCCCCGGAGGAGATCGCCTTCGAGGATTTCCAGCGCATTCTCGCGGTGAATGTGACCGGCGTGTTCGTCGCCACCCAGGAGGCGCTCAAGCACATGGGGCGTGGCGGGCGCATCATTCATATCGGCAGCTCCATGGTGCAGTACGCCGCCTTTGCCACGGCCTCCGCCTACACCCTGACCAAGGGCGCCTTGGCCGGTTTCAGTCGCGGGCTGGTGCGCGATCTCGGCCCGCGCGGCATCACGGTCAATACCGTGCATCCTGGCCCGACCGACAGTGACATGAACCCGGCGGATGGCCCTGTGGCCGATTTCGTCCGCCCCAACATTGCCGTCGGCCGTTACGGCGAGGGTCGCGATATCGCTGCTGCCGTGGCCTGGTTGGCCAGCCCCGATGCGGCCTTCGTCAGTGGTGCTGAGCTGCTGGTAGATGGCGGCTTCACCGCCTGAGGAGAGATGACATGAAGATTGGAATCATCGGCGCCGGCGCCATAGGCAGCGCCGTCGCACGCGCCCTGAGCAGGGCGGGGATCGAAGTCTCCATCGCCAATAGCCGTGGGCCGGACAGCTTGCAGGGCTTGGCTGACGAATTGGGGCCGAAAGTCATACCGGTAAGCCGGGAGCAAGCCGCCCAGGCTGACATCGTCTTTCTCGCGGTGAACTGGTCGAAAATTCCCGCCACGCTAGAAAACCTGTCTCCATGGAATGGACGCATCGTGGTCGATACCAACAACCCCATCGAGGCGCCGACTTTCCGCCCCTTCGATCTGGGCGGCGAGAGCTCGAGCGAAGTGGTGGCGCGGATGCTGCCAGGGGCGCGTTTGGTCAAGGCGTTCAACCACCTGCAACCAGCGCTGCTAAGTGGCGAGCCTACGGTCGAGGGTGGCCGACGGGTGCTTTTCTACTCAGGTGAGGATGCCGCGGCCAAAGCCGAAGTGGCGCAGTTAATCGAGCGACTGGGCTTCGCCGGTATCGACTTGGGCGGTCTAAGCGAAGGGCGCCTGGCGCAGTTCCCTGGAGGGCCATTACCGGCACTTAACCTGGTAAAGCATGGCTAATCCCCAATCGGGGGGCGCTCCAAGAGTCCGCTTCTGGCCGTTAGCTGCCCTTCGCGAAGGGCGGCTGTAGGCCAAAGGCATGCGTTCAATTTTTGCCAGGTCAGATCGAGTGCTACTTATCTTAATGAGGGTGCACGCTATCGATTACTCTGGATCAAAAAGTGCCGGGGTGGGGATTTGCCAGGCGGGCTTCTTTTCATCTTGACTGTCGAAAGCGCGACGAGCCTCGCGGAATTCCTCAGCGTTTTCGACCACCCACATCCAAACGGGGGACATCCGAACCAACAGCTCCATACCCAGCGGCGTCAGCTCGTATTCGACGCGCGGCGGAATTTCCCCGAACTCCCGTCGAAGCAGTAATCCATCCCGCTCCATGGCGCGTAGCGTCTTGGTGAGCATTCGCTGGGTAACCCCAGTCATCTGCCTTTTTATCTCGGCGTGGCGCATCGTGCCGTACACGCCCAAGGCATGCAGGATGCCCAATGACCATCGGCTACCTGCGTGAGCGAGGACTTCCCGCCTGACGCCATCATCATCTTCTCGGAGCGTTTGGCAGATGGCTTCTGCCTGGCTCAGAGCGTCCTGATTGGTCATTTATTCCTCCTAGGTATCACGCGTGTGCCTTCTTACGAGTACTGCCTGATCATGCCAGCATTTGCTCATGTTATAGGCATCACGCCTCAGGAGGAATCATGACCGAAGCAACCCCACTTGCCCCTCAATCCATTCTTGTTCTCGGCGCCGGGGAACTTGGTTTCCCAGTTTTGCGCAATCTCGTGCGAGTGGCAAAACGCGCACCCGGTTCCCAAATCAGCGTTCTTCTCCGAGAGTCGACCATCAACTCCCAGATACCGGAGAAAAAGGCCGAAATCGATGAGCTTCGCGGGCTGGGCATTCAGATGGTCGCAGCGGACCTGGTGAACGATTCAATTGAACAGTTAGCTGAAGTGTTCGCCCGGTTCGATACCGTCATAGGCTGTGCCGGCATGGTCGCGGGTCGAGAAACCCCCATGAAACTGGCAACCGCAGCGCTAAGGTCGGGGGTGAAGCGCTACTTCCCGTGGCAGTTTGGCGTGGATTTCGAAGTGATCGGTCGGGGCAGCCCCCAAGATCTTTTCGATTCTCAACTCGATGTACGCGAGGCGCTTCGTGCGCAAGACAAAACTGAATGGGTCATTATCTCGACGGGCATGTTCACCAGCTTCCTTTTCGAGCCCGTATTTGAGGTCGTCGACTTCGACAATGACACCGTTAACGCTCTCGGCAGTCTTGAGAACAGCGTGACGCTCACTACACCAGACGACATCGGCGCTCTCACGGCGGAAATCGTCTTCTTCGAACCTCGCTTCCGCAACGAGATTGTCTATCTCTCAGGCGACACGGTGTCGTATGGACAAGTCGCGAACATCCTCGAACATGCGCTGGGTCGTCCGTTCAAAACTAACGTGTGGACTGTTCCGTTCCTGATGGATGAGCTGAGAAAAGACCCTACCCATCACATCAAAAAGTACCGTGCTGTGTTCGCACAGGGCAGAGGTGTGGCATGGCCTAAATCGGGAACCTTCAACGAACAGCAGTCGATTCCAGTAACCACCGCTGAGCAATGGGCTCGGGCGAACCTTGGGGGCAAGTGAGTGCGACGATAGATAGCTGACTTGCCGAGAAATTCCTCGGCTCGACAGTGGACGCTGATAACTAGGTTGAGCGTTTAGAGGAAGACAAGGGGTCTAGACTTCAGCGTAGAGCCTCAGTGTCCGCAATGGGTCGAAAGCGGTCTGTCGAGAACGGCCGCTTTCGACGCGAAGCTGCCGTAGGCCCCGATAGGAAACTTTGTAGGAGCAGGTTTACCCGCGAACACCCGCACAGGCGGTGCCATCTAACGCGGCGCCTGCTTCGCGGCGGTTCGACGCCTCGATGAACCTGCTCCCTCAGAGTACGTGGTGCACCCGCGAAGTCAGTTAATTTCAGCACCTGCCAGGGTTCAAAAGCAGCCTGCCAACGTGCCTCAAAAGGGATCGAGCCGTGCGTTGATGCCAGCCTCCTTGGCCAGCGCAATTAGGTTTTCAACGCCATCATGTTCAATTATGCAACCTACGTAATCGGCGCCGCCTGTATCCACATGCAGAAAGCGCTTTCCGAACCCGATCAGCCATCGATCGAAATCGATTAGAACCTGCATCAGTGATTGTGTCCCTTCATGCTTGCAGGCATAGACCTGGTCAATACCGCTGGCTTCAACCAGCTTCGGTGCCAGGTACTCGAAATCATCGAAGCCACGCACATCCACGGCCATGAGTATCAGATGACTGAGTGACTGGCCTTTCTCTGCGTTCAAAAGACCGCTGACGAGCGCGGTGGCTGGATCCTCTCCCTGGTTGTAATAGCGCAATACCCTTCTGACGAGACGCATGCGTTCTTTTTCAGGTAGGCGCGCCAACAAAACTTGAGTAAATACTTTCAACTGTGCACGCAGCGGGTAAAGCTCTCGCATTATCGCGGCGTCGCTCATCCGTGGTTCATCGGGTGGAGGTTGTGTGAAGCGACCGCCGAACAATCGATCGAACAAGCCCATCGCCGTTTATCACCCTTGGTCACTGAAGTCTATTGCGAAGCTTACCCCAGAGGTTGAATGACGGCGAATAGGGGCTCGGTGATATCACCGCTGCCACAGGATTGCTGCTGCATTCAAAGGCAGCTCTGGGTCGAAAGCGGACGGTGCAGAAGGAATCATGTCATGGCCTGTCTGGCCGAATTGAATGACTAAGTTGCCTTGGTGGCTGATCTTGATGGGCGCGCAGCCGTCCTCAGCGAGATGGCCTACGCCGGGCATCGCCGAAAGGTGGTCGATGACGGGGATCTAGTCGACAGGCTCGAGCTTGCCGAGGCAGCCAGGCTGTGGGCGCTGGATGAGTCTTAGAGGGATTTGGAGTAGGTCGGCAGAACGCCGGAGGAGGGTGGTTCTAGGTGTCTAAAACCGCTCAAAAGGATCTCGGTTTTACTGGCGAAAGTGGCCGAAACTGGCCGAACCATATTAGACAGGCTCGATTCGCAGGCCGCAGGGGGTGCAGCCTGAGGTCGATTTTTTCCGCTACTGCTGCAGTACCGGTGTCATTGCTTAGCCTAGAAAAAGGTCCGTTCAACGTCCGCGATAAATTCTGTGTAGAAGTGGAGCCCCATTTTGGCCAGGTTTGTGGGGTGCTGATCCACTACCTGGTTTCCAAGATGCGAGGTTGGTGGGTTGTACCATTGACCGTTGTTTTTGACAGGTAGGGCAACAGGTTGAGGGGGGATATCAGTGACTATCATTGGGTCCCCCCGGTACTCGACAATCTGGCCGTTGGCTCCAATTTCCAGTCTCTCTATATATCCACCTCGCGGGTTGGCAAAATTCATCGTCCTGTAGCCGGGATTTAGTCTGGTCAGATCCTGAATGGAGTGGGTGTCCGCATCTCGGGCTGCTTTTAGGTAACGCAGCAGCATGTCCTTTCGGCGCAGGGATTGGAACTTGCCTTGCCATGGCTGGAATTTCGCCTGGATTGGTACACAGGCCCGTTCGACCTTGACCCACGCTTTCTCCAAGTGGCCGAGGTATTCTCGCCACTCATTTTCATAGTTGTCGAACGACGAGGCATTGATCATTGCCTCTATCGCTTGCTGGGCTGCGCGGATGTTGGCTTTCGAGTGCTTCAACGGATCGTTCATCTCGAATCCTTATAGGACGGGGGGGGCTGGACTCATGGCGCTTTGGCATTAAACGCAAGAGTAAGGTCAAGCGAGCGCTGAAACCACAAAAATCGGTTCCAAAACTGAAATGGAGACCCTTGCAGGATGCGGCCTGTAGCCGCGCCGTTTCGTCTTTGTTTTGGAATCGATTTCGCCTCTTAGCCAGCATGGATTGGGGATATGTGCCACGGTCTTGAAAACCGTCGATGGGCAACTATCCTAGAGTTCGAATCTCTACGCTTCCGCCATCATTCCTCATTAAAGCCCTGATTATTCAGGGCTTTTTTGTTTTTGGGCCTTGCCCCTTCACCCGGGAGCAAGCCCCTGGCCTCCCTCGCGAGACAGATGGACGAGCACTGTGAATCGGGTTGAGCGCTCGATCAGCGTTCCAATTGCAGAACGGATCAGGTCTATGAGCTTGCCGCTTGTTCACGTTTGAGGGCCTCTCGTGCCTGAATGTAGAGAGCCTGACAAATTGCTCTCTCACAGAGCCGCATAGACTTATCGTCCGGAAAATCGATCTGTAGACGGTTGATAATCTATTCGGGTGACCAGTCGTTGACCCATTTACGTTAACTACGCGCGCCAGTTCCCGCTGGATCGTTAGGGGGTTTCGTAAACGACGGCGAGCAGTTCTACGCGCGACAATATTTTGTGCTCGGAGCAAGCCAATATCTTGTCGGACCGCGAATGTTAAATATCTCCTCTGGATGCAGCGCGCTCGCAAGATGCTGGGGAACAAGCACCCGATGTAAAAAGTTGCAGGTCTGTCGGCTTACCTGAAAAGGCATGAAGCTGTTTCAAAACCTGACACTTTGGGCAGGCTTCGGGCCGCCCCGGTCGGAGCGAGGACAAACGGAATAGAGGAAACGAGTGACGCTCGCATTAATCTTTCTCTATAGCCGCTGGTACCAATGTTCCAGATTGCGAGTAGGGTGGCTGTAGCTTGCAGGAAGAAGCAGAAAATATCTTCTTTAATATCGAAATGTCATTAGGCCATTATTTGTTTTGTTGTTTATTATTGGGTAACTGATATCAATAGCGGTGTTATATAAAGGTTGAATCACGAAGCCTGATAGTTGGCGTCAAAAAATAAACACTTATAAAAATAGACCATCCTTGTAGCCAGCCGACAACACTCGAAGCATGGCCGAACATGGAAGCCAATCGCAAACGTTGCCCGGGAGAGCCGCCTTGAGCATCGCCATAGTCAAAAGTATTGTTGGCCAGGTAATCGCTATTTCCCCAGAGGGCACCCAGCGTGTGCTTGTGGAAGGGGATCGAGTGTTCGCGGGTGAACAGATCCAGACCGGCCCTGGTGGTGCGGTGAGCCTGGAGCTGGCCGATGGGCGCATCCTCGACCTGGGGCGCGACACCCAGTGGAGCGCCGATGCCCCAGATAGCGTGGCCGACCTGAGCGCCGCCACTGCGCAGGCCGCACCATCCGTTGACGAACTGCAACAAGCCATCGCCGCCGGTGCTGACCCGACAACCGCACTCGAAGCGACCGCGGCAGGCCCAACCGGGGCAGGTGCGAACCCTGGTGGCATCGGGGGCGGCCATTCGTTTGTGATGCTTGAAGCAGTGGGCGGGTCGGTCGCCCCCACCATTGGTTTCCCCACCGGGCCACTTGGCGTTGCTGTTGAGCAAGCGCGAGAGTTCGTGGGCAATGCAACACCGGCACAGCAGGCAGCGGTGCTAGTACCTGAATTACCACCCGAGCCTCAGCCGCTTGCGGCCACGCTGACCCTGAGCAGCACCAATGTGCAGGAAGGGGGGCTGATCAGCATCACCGGTACCCTGAGCCAGCCGGCAGGCAGGGATTTCACGGTGACCCTGAGCAATGGCCAGACTTTGTCGTTCAAAGCCGGTGAAACAGTTGCAACGACCGGTGAGTTCGCTGCCCAGAGCGATGATGTGTTCCAGGACGGTGAAATCCAGAACATCACCGTCACCAATGCGGGCGACCATGGCTTTGGCAGCCTCAATACCGGTGCAATCTCTACCCTCACTGTGACCGACACCGTCGATACCGTGAGGGCCGAGCTGAGCATTTCGCCGAACCCGGCCGTGGAAGGCCAGGCGGTGACTTACACCATTACCCTGACCGGGCCGGCCGGTGCCGATTTGACTCAACACGGTGGTCTGTCCATCGCCCTGAGCAACGGCGAGGTGATCAACATCCCTGCGGGCCAGATCAGCGCTTCGCAAACCGCTAACCTGGCGAACGACGTCTATGTGGGCAGCAGTGCTCCGAGCATCGCTATCTCTGGGATCACCGAGCAAGGCACCGGCAAACAGGTCTTTGAGAACCTGGTCAAAGGTGATCCGGTGACCCTGCAGATCACCGACGAACCGGGTACTCCAGGCAACCCTGGCACTCCAGGCACGCCGAATGGTGGCGATGAAGTGACGCTGACCCTCTCCGGCAATGCCGTGCAGGAAGGCAATGCCACGACCATCACCGGCACCCTGAGCCACCCGGCAGGCCAAGCGTTCACCGTCACCCTGAGCAACGGCCAGACCCTGACCTTCGCCGAGGGCGCGCTTACCGCGACTACCAATCCGTTCGTGGCGCAGAGCGATGATGTGTACCGTGACGGCGAAACCCTGACTGTCAGCGTGATTGATACCGGTAGCCACAACTTTGAGAACCTGAACACCAGCGCGACCACGACCGTCACCGTGAGCGACACCATCGACACCGTGAAGGCCGAGCTGAGCATCTCGCCGAACCCGGCGGTGGAAGGCCAGGCGGTGACCTACACCATCACCCTGACCGGTCCTGCCGGTGCCGACCTGAGTCAGCACGGTGGTCTCGATATCGCGCTGAGCAACGGTAAGGTGGTCCACATCGCCGCCGGGCAGATCAGTGGTTCGCAGTCGGGTGTTCTGGCGGACAACGTCTATGTCGGCAGCAGTGCTCCAAGCATCGCCATCAACGGAATCACTGAGCAAGGCACGGGCAAACAGGTCTTTGAGAACCTCGTCAAAGGCGATCCGGTCACCCTGCAGATCACCGACGAGCCGGGTACCCCAGGCAACCCTGGCACTCCGGGCACGCCGAATGGCGGCGATGCAGTAACGTTGACCCTCACCGGTAATACCGTGCAGGAAGGCAACACCACGACCATCACCGGCACCCTGAGCCACCCGGCAGGCCAAGCGTTCACCGTCACCCTGAGCAACGGCCAGACCCTGACCTTCGCCAAGGACGCCACCACCGCGACCACTGCACCGTTCGTGGCCCAGAGCGATGACGTATTCCGTGACGGTGAAACCCAGACCATCAGCGTGACAAATGCGGGCAACCACAACTTCGAGAACCTGAACACCAGTGCCACCACGACCGTCACTGTGAGCGACACCGTCGACACCGTGAAGGCCGAGCTGAGCATTTCGCCGAACCCGACCGTCGAAGGCCAGGCGGTGACCTACACCATCACCCTGACCGGTCCTGCCGGTGCCGACCTGACCCAGCATGGCGGCCTGGATATCGAGCTGAGCAACGGCAAAGTGGTGCATATCGCCGCCGGGCAGATCAGTGGCTCGCAGTCGGGTGTTCTGGCGGACAACGTCTATGTCGGCAGCAGTGCTCCAAGCATCGGCATCAACGGAATCATCGAGCAAGGCACGGGCAAACAGGTCTTTGAGAACCTGGTCAAAGGCGACCCGGTGACCCTGCAGATCACCGACGAACCGGGTACCCCAGGTAACCCTGGCACCCCGGGCACACCGAATGGCGGCGATGAAGTGACGCTGACCCTGACGGGCAATGCTGTGCAGGAAGGGGGGCAGACCACTATTACCGGTACCCTGAGCCACCCAGCGGGCCAAGCGTTCACCGTCACCCTGAGCAACGGCCAGACCCTGACCTTCGCCAAGGACGCCACCACCGCGACCACCGCGCCGTTCGTGGCACAGAGCGATGATGTGTTCAAGGATGGCGAAACCCAGACCGTCAGCGTGATCGATGCCGGCAGCCATAACTTCGAGAACTTGAACACCAGCGCCACGACGACGATCACTGTGAGCGACACCGTCGACACTGTGAAGGCCGAGCTGAGCATCTCGCCGAACCCGACCGTCGAAGGCCAGGCGGTGACCTACACCATCACCCTGACTGGTCCTGTCGGTGCCGACCTGACCCAGCATGGCGGCCTGGATATCGAGCTGAGCAACGGCAAAGTGGTGCACATCGCCGCCGGGCAGATCAGTGGCTCGCAGTCGGGCGTCCTGGCGGACAACGTCTATGTCGGCAGCAGTGCTCCAAGCATCGCCATCAACGGAATCACCGAGCAAGGCACGGGCAAACAGGTCTTTGAGAACCTGGTCAAAGGCGACCCGGTGACCCTGCAGATCACCGACGAACCGGGTACCCCAGGTAACCCTGGCACCCCGGGCACACCGAATGGCGGCGATGAAGTGACGCTGACCCTCACCGGTAATACCGTGCAGGAAGGCCACACCACGACCATCACCGGCACCCTGAGCCATCCGGCAGGCCAGGCCTTTACCGTCACCTTGAGCAACGGCCAGACCCTGACTTTCGCCAAGGACGCCACCACCGCGACCACCGCACCGTTCGTGGCCCAGAGCGATGACGTATTCCGTGACGGCGAAACCCAGACCATCAGCGTGACGAATGCGGGCAACCACAACTTCGAGAACCTGAACACCAGCGCGACCACGACCGTCACCGTGAGCGACACCGTCGACACCGTGAAGGCCGTGCTGAGCATTTCGCCGAACCCGGCAGTGGAAGGCCAGGCGGTGACTTACACCATCACACTGACCGGTCCTGCCGGTGCCGACCTGAGTCAGCACGGTGGTCTGTCCATCGCGCTGAGCAACGGCGAGGTGATCAACATCCCTGCGGGCCAGATCAGCGCTTCGCAAACCGCTAACCTGGCGGACAACGTCTATGTCGGCGGCAGTGCTCCGAGCATCGCCATCTCCGGAATCACCGAGCAAGGCACCGGCAAACAGGTCTTTGAGAACCTGGTCAAAGGCGACCCGGTCACCCTGCAGATCACCGACGAACCAGGCACCCCAGGCAACCCTGGCACTCCAGGCACGCCGAATGGCGGCGATGAAGTGACGCTGACCCTCACCGGTAATACCGTGCAGGAAGGCAATACCACGACCATCACCGGCACCCTGAGTCATCCCGCAGGCCAGACCTTCACCGTTACTCTGAGCAACGGCCAGACCCTGACCTTTGCCAAGGACGCCACCACCGCGACCACCGCACCGTTCGTGGCACAGAGCGATGACGTGTACCGTGACGGTGAAATCCAGACCATCAGCGTGACAAATGCGGGCAACCACAACTTCGAAAACCTGAACACCAGCGCGACCACGACCGTCACCGTGAGCGATACCGTCGACACCGTGAAGGCCGAGCTGAGCATTTCGCCGAACCCGGCAGTGGAAGGCCAGGCGGTGACTTACACCATCACCCTGACCGGTCCTGCCGGCGCCGACCTGAGTCAGCACGGTGGTCTGTCCATCGCGCTGAGCAACGGCGAGGTGATCAACATCCCTGCGGGCCAGATCAGCGCTTCGCAAACCGCTAACCTGGCGGACGACGTCTATGTCGGCAGCAGTGCTCCGAGCATCGCCATCAACGGAATCACCGAGCAAGGCACGGGCAAACAGGTCTTTGAGAACCTGATCAAAGGCGACCCGGTCACCCTGCAGATCACCGACGAACCAGGCACCCCAGGCAACCCTGGCACTCCAGGCACGCCGAATGGCGGCGATGAAGTGACGCTGACCCTCACCGGTAATACCGTGCAGGAAGGCAATACCACGACCATCACCGGCACCCTGAGTCATCCCGCAGGCCAGACCTTCACCGTTACTCTGAGCAACGGCCAGACCCTGACCTTTGCCAAGGACGCCACCACCGCGACCACCGCACCGTTCGTGGCACAGAGCGATGACGTGTACCGTGACGGTGAAACCCAGACCATCAGCGTGACGAATGCGGGCAACCACAACTTCGAAAACCTGAACACCAGCGGCACCACGACCGTCACCGTGAGCGACACCGTCGACACCGTGAAGGCCGAGTTGAGCATCTCGCCGAATCCGGCGGTGGAAGGCCAGGCGGTGACTTACACCATCACCCTGACCGGCCCGGCCGGTGCCGACCTGAGTCAGCACGGTGGCCTGTCCATCACACTGAGCAACGGCGAGGTGATCAACATCCCTGCGGGCCAGATCAGTGGCTCGCAGTCGGGCGTCCTGGCGGACAACGTCTATGTCGGCAGCAGTGCTCCAAGCATCGCCATCAACGGAATCACCGAGCAAGGCACGGGCAAACAGGTCTTTGAGAACCTGGTCAAAGGCGATCCGGTCACCCTGCAGATCACCGACGAACCAGGCACCCCAGGCAACCCTGGCACCCCGGGTACGCCGAATGGCGGCGATGAAGTGACGCTGACCCTCACCGGTAATACCGTGCAGGAAGGCAATACCACGACCATCACCGGCACCCTGAGCCACCCGGCA
>NZ_NEJM01000018.1:0-140777 GCF_002113725.1 Pseudomonas sp. B23(2017)
TAAGAAACCCTAAACTTGGCTCAGCAATCTCAAATGACTATGTGATTTCTCGCATGGCCACTTGTGATGCTGATAATCTTTGTGACTATCAGTCCGTACTCACAAGCACCCACACGAATTGCTTGATTCGATTTGTTAAAGAGCGTTTGGTTAAGAGCTTTTCGTCTCAACCGAGGCGCGCATTCTACGCTTTCCTCATTTGCTGTCAAGCGTTTATTTTGAAGTTTTTTGCGAGAAACTCGTTTAGCTTCAAACACTTGACTCGCTGCGATCTCTCGTAGCGGGAGGCGAATCATACAGCGTTTAGAAGCGCTGTCAACCATCATCTCAACCGCTGGCGATCATTCGATCGTAGCCCTTCCAACTTCGCTTCAACTATCTAACTCATTGAATCTCAAGGAGTTTGTCGTTTCGGCGTCGCTGGAAGTGGGGCGCATTATAAGGGGATTCGAGAGGGCGTCAACCTTTAATTTCATTTATTTGAAATGTTCCAGGCGAAGACCTTATCAAGGCCACCAGGTGCTCGCCGCAACACCTTCTGCGCCTATGAGATCGAGCGCCGCCCGCGCGGCGCTTCGCGGGGCAAGCCCGCTCCCACATTTGTTGCAACGTGGCCATGCCTGTGAGGGCATGGTTGTCAGCCTTGTTGGCATGGCTGGATCTCGTGGGCATTGATGCCGCCCCACCTGCTTCAAGACGAGCACGAAGGCGGGCAACCATGGCCCGACAGGTTCGGCACGTTGCAACAAATGTGGGAGCGGGCTTGCCCCGCGAAGCGCCGCGCGGGCGGCGCTCGATCTCACAGGCGCCAGAAACCCCAAGACAGATACATCTCAAAGCCAATGCCATCCCAAGACAGGCCCCTGGCTGCCCCACCCCACTCTCAAACCACCCTCCCCTGCCTCCGTCCAACCCTTGGCAGCACCCGCGAAACCGCGGGAACTCGCAACACCATCAACACAGCCCCAATGACCGCATAGATTGCCCACTCCCGCAGATCCGAGCGCACGATCCACAAGAAATGCAGCAACCCCAACCCAAGTATCACGTACACCAACCGGTGCAGCTTCTTCCAACGCGCACCCAACCGCCGCTGGCTATACCGATTCGAGGTAACCGCCAGGGCCAGCAGCCCAAGAAACCCAAGCGCACCCACAATAATGTAAGGCCGCTTGCGCAACTCAACCGTCAACTGCCCCCAGTCCAGCCCAAGGATAAAGAACAGGTAAGCCAGGAAGTGCAGCACGATATAGGCAAACACCCACAACCCCAGTTGCCGGCGCACCACGATCCAGCCCGACCATCCCGTCAGCTTCTGCAGCGGCGTCATGCCCAAGGTAACCAGCAGGAAGGTCAGCGCCCCGAGCCCAAGCCGGTCCATCAGGATCTTTCCAGGGTCAGGCCCTAACAGATTCATCGCCGCCTCATACAACCACCAGACCGGGAACAGGCACCCCACGATGAAGATGGCCAGACGAAACCAGGGGTAACGCATCAATAGTTCTTCCGCAGATCAAGCCCGGTATACAGCGACGCCACTTCATCGGCATAGCCATTGAACATCTGGGTTTCCCGCACATTGGGACTGAACAGCCCGCTGGGCAGCCGCCGTTCACGCGCCTGGCTCCAACGGGGGTGGTCGACCGTCGGGTTCACATTGGCATAGAACCCATATTCATCCGGCGCCAGCCCTTCCCAGGTGGTGCCCGGTTGCTCGGCCACCAGGCTGATACGCACGATCGACTTGATGCTCTTGAAGCCATACTTCCACGGCACCACCAGCCGCAACGGCGCGCCATTCTGGTTGGGCAGCTCCCGGCCATACATGCCGACCGCCAGGATCGCCAAAGGATGCATCGCCTCATCCAGACGCAAGCCTTCTCTATAAGGCCAGTCGATCAAGGCGAACCCCGAACGCTGCCCCGGCATGTGCTCCGGGTCTTTCAGGGTTTCGAAGCGCACATAGCGCGCCTTGGACGTCGGCTCGACCTGCTTGAGCAACTGCGCCAACGGGAAGCCCAGCCACGGAATGACCATCGACCACGCCTCGACGCAACGCAGCCGGTAGATGCGCTCCTCAAGCTGGTACGGCTTGACGAAGTCTTCCAGTGCATAGCGCCCGGGCTTGCCCACTTCGCCATCGACCACAACGCTCCACGGTTCGGTTTTCAGGCTGTCGCCATTGGCCGCCGGGTCACCCTTGTCGGGCCCGAACTCGTAGAAGTTGTTGTAGTGGGTGGCATCTTTGAACGGCGTGATTGCCTCACCCTTTACCGTTACTGCCTGCCATCGAGTGGCCGCGAGCTTTTCACTGAACCAGCCAGGCGCCCTGCCCGCCTCGACATCGGCGTAACGGCTGGCTTCAGTTGCGCGCGCCATGCTCGGCAAGGCACCCAAGGCCAGGCCGGCCAACGAGCCACCCAGCAGGGTACGACGGGAGAGGTAGATGCCTTCGGGGGTGATCTCCGACGCCTTGCACTCGGAAGACCTGGGTAGCTTGATGAGCATGAGCGGCTCCACAGCACTGGATAACGGATGTACCAGTAAGACTATGGAGCCGGCGGGTTATTCCTGCATTAAATGATTGTCACGCTTTACGACGGCGTGCCTTGAGCAGGAACTGGATCGGCCCCGAAGCCGCATAGGCGAGGAAGATCAGCAGCAAGATACGCGGCGGGTCACTGAACACCACGGCAAACACCAGCACCACGGCCAGGATAGCCACGAACGGTACACGGCCCTTGAGGTCCAGCTCCTTGAAGCTGTTGTACTTGATGTTGCTGACCATCAGCATGCCGGCAGCAGCCACCAGCAGCGCCACCAGGAACGACAGCTTGGAGCCCTGGATGCCGTAGTCGCTGAACGCCCACACGGTACCCGCGACCACGCCCGCGGCAGCCGGGCTGGCCAGGCCGATGAAGTAGCGCTTGTCGGCGGTGCCGACCTGGGTATTGAAGCGTGCCAGGCGCAGTGCTGCACCGGCCACATAGATGAAGGCGACCATCCAGCCGACCTTGCCCATGTCGCCCAGCGCCCAGCCAAAGGCCAGCAAGGCCGGAGCCACACCGAAGGCGACCATGTCCGACAGCGAGTCGTACTCGGCACCAAAGGCGCTCTGGGTGTTGGTCATGCGCGCGACACGGCCATCGAGGCCGTCGAGCACCATGGCCACGAAGATGGCGATGGCAGCGAAGGCAAAGTACTTGCTCGCCTCGCGCGGGTCACCGGCGCTCAGGGCGCTCTGCGCGCTCATCGAGCTGATGATGGAATAGAAACCGGCAAACAGGTTGGCGGTGGTAAACAGGTTGGGCAGCAGGTAGATGCCGCGATGGCGCACCTTGCGCCCTTCGGCGTCATGCCCTTCTTCAACGTGCTCATCGACAGGTAGCAGGCTTTCGGCGTCGGAGGGCTTGTTCGGCTCTTCGGGACGTTCGCTCATGGAGGGTACCTTGCAACAGGATGGAAAATGTTCGACACGGGCCTGCAAAACAGGTTCTGACGGCAGGCCACTGGTCTGCTTTATACCAGAAGCTGACTGTCAGAACGAAAAAACGCGGCCGAAGCCGCGTTTTTCATCTTTCGATAAGACTTAGTTCTTGGTCTTGTCGACGATTTTGTTAGCCGAAATCCACGGCATCATCGAGCGCAGTTGCTCGCCGATGATTTCGATGCCGTGAGCGGCGTTGTTGCGGCGCTTGGCGGTCATCGATGGGTAGTTGGTAGCACCTTCGGAGATGAACATCTTCGCGTACTCGCCGTCCTGGATGCGCTTCAGGGCGTTGCGCATGGCCTTGCGGGATTCTTCGTTGATGACTTCCGGACCGGTTACGTACTCACCGTACTCGGCGTTGTTGGAGATGGAGTAGTTCATGTTGGCGATGCCGCCTTCGTACATGAGGTCAACGATCAGCTTCAGTTCGTGCAGGCACTCGAAGTAGGCCATTTCCGGCGCGTAGCCAGCTTCGACCAGGGTTTCGAAACCGGCCTTGACCAGCTCTACGGTACCGCCGCACAGAACAGCCTGCTCACCGAACAGGTCGGTTTCGGTCTCGTCCTTGAAGGTGGTTTCGATGATGCCGGTACGGCCGCCGCCTACGCCCGAAGCGTACGACAGGGCAACATTCTTGGCGTTGCCGGAGGCGTCCTGGTAGATGGCGATCAGGTCAGGGATACCGCCGCCCTTGACGAACTCGGAGCGAACGGTGTGGCCCGGGGCCTTCGGCGCGATCATGATCACGTCGAGGTCGGCACGTGGAACAACCTGGTTGTAGTGGATCGAGAAGCCATGGGAGAAGGCCAGGGTAGCGCCCTTCTTGATGTTCGGCTCGATTTCCTGCTTGTACAGTTGGCCCTGGAACTCGTCCGGGGTCAGGATCATGACCAGGTCGGCAGCAGCGACGGCAGAGGCAACGTCGGTCACTTTCAGGCCATGGGCTTCTGCCTTGGCAACGGTGGCCGAACCTTTACGCAGACCGATGGTGACATCTACACCGGAGTCCTTCAGGTTGCACGCCTGAGCGTGGCCCTGGGAACCGTAACCGATGATGGCGACTTTCTTACCCTGGATGATGGAAAGGTCGCAGTCTTTATCGTAGAAAACTTTCATGAAAATACCCCTGGTTATATCTCGGCCCCTGCGGAGCCATCGCTAATTTTTGAATTTAGATGCTGAGCACTTTGTCGCCACGGGCAATGCCGGTAACGCCGCTGCGCACGGTTTCGAGAATCGATGCAGTGCCGATCGCCTGGATGAAGCTGTCCAGTTTGTCGCTGGTGCCGCTCAGCTGCACGGTGTACACGCTGGCGGTCACATCGACGATCTGGCCACGGAAGATATCCGTGGTGCGCTTGATCTCGGCGCGCTGGGCACCGGTGGCCTTGACCTTGACCAGCATCAGTTCACGCTCGATGTGAGCGCTTTCCGACAGGTCGACGAGCTTGACCACTTCGACCAGCTTGTTCAGGTTCTTGGTGATCTGTTCGATCACTTCGTCATGGCCAACGGTGGTCAGCGTCAGACGCGACAGGGTCGGGTCTTCGGTCGGCGCCACGGTCAGGCTTTCAATGTTGTAGTTACGCTGGGAGAACAGGCCGACCACGCGGGACAACGCACCTGGTTCGTTTTCCAGCAGCAGGGAGATGATGTGCCGCATATCAGGTACGCTCCGTCTTGCTCAGCCACATGTCACGCATCGAGCCATCCTTGATCTGCATCGGATAGACGTGCTCACTGCGGTCAACTGCGATGTCGATGAACACCAGGCGGTCCTTCATCGCAAACGCTTCTTCCAGCTTCGGCTTGAGGTCCTTCAGGCTGGTGATGCGGATACCCACATGGCCATAGGCCTCGGCCAGCTTGATGAAGTCAGGCAGCGACTCGACGTACGAGTGCGAGTGACGACCGTTGTAGGCCATGTCCTGCCACTGGCGGACCATGCCCAACACACCGTTGTTCAGGTTGACGATCTTCACCGGCAGGCCGTACTGCATGCAGGTGGACAGCTCCTGGATGTTCATCTGGATGCTGCCTTCGCCGGTCACGCAGGCCACGTCCTGGTCCGGGAAGTTGAGCTTGACGCCCATCGCAGCCGGGAAGCCGAAGCCCATGGTGCCCAGGCCACCGGAGTTGATCCAGCGGTTCGGCTTGTTGAAGCGGTAGTACTGCGCCGCGAACATCTGGTGCTGGCCCACGTCGGAGGTGACGAAGGCATCGCCATTGGTCACTTCGCACAGGGTCTCGATGACTTTCTGCGGCTTGATGACATTGCCGTCACCCTTGTCGTAAGGGAACAGCTCGCCATTGCCACGCCATTCGTCGATCTGCTTCCACCAGGCATCCAGCGCCGCCTTGTCAGGCTGCTCGCCGATTTCCTTGAGGATGCCGAGCATTTCGCTGAGCACGCTGTCGACCGGGCCGACGATCGGCACGTCGGCCTTGATCATCTTGGAGATCGACGCCGGGTCGATGTCGATATGGATGATCTTGGCGTTCGGGCAGAACTTGGCCGGGCCGTTGACCACGCGGTCGTCAAAACGGGCACCGACGGCGAAGATGACGTCGGCATGGTGCATGGCCATGTTGGCAGTGAAGCTGCCGTGCATGCCGAGCATGCCGAGGAACTGACGGTCGGTACCCGGGAAGCCACCCAGACCCATCAGGGTATTGGTGACCGGCAGGTTCAGCGACTTGGCGATTTCGGTCAGGGCTTCGGAGCCACCACCGAGGATCACGCCGCCACCGGAGTAGACGATCGGGCGCTTGGCCGCCAGCAGCATCTCGGCAGCCTTGCGGATCTGGCCGGAGTGGCCGCGTACCGCCGGGCTGTAGGAGCGCAGCTTGACCTTTTTCGGGTAGACGTATTCGAACTTCTCGGCCGGGTTGGTCATATCTTTTGGAATGTCGACCACGACCGGACCTGGGCGACCGGATTGCGCCAGGTAGAATGCTTTTTTCAGAACTTCGGGGATTTCGCTGGCATGTTTGATCATGAAGCTGTGCTTCACGATCGGCCGCGAAATACCGATCATGTCGGTTTCCTGGAAGGCATCGGTACCCACCATGGTGCTAGGCACCTGGCCGGACAGGATGACCATCGGAATCGAGTCCATGTAGGCGGTGGCAATACCGGTAATGGCATTGGTCGCGCCCGGGCCGGAGGTTACCAGCACCACGCCGGCCTTGCCGGTGGCGCGGGCGTAACCGTCCGCCATATGGGTAGCTGCCTGCTCATGACGAACCAGGATGTGCTCGACTTCCGGTTCCTTGAACAGCGCGTCGTAAACATGCAGGAGAGCACCACCAGGGTACCCGTAGATGTGCTTAACGCCTTCGTCACGCAAGAAGCGGACGACCATCTCAGCGCCAGATAAAAGCTCCACGTTGTTCACCTCTAAAACGCCAGAATACCGTCCTCACTGGACGGGTCTTAATAGGTTTACTGCCAAGCAGAGCATGAGCGAACGTCAGCACTGACTGAGCAAGTATTGGGAGCGCCCCAGAGTGTTGCGGGGTTTTCCCACCCAGCGCGAGGTAACGCGTTGCGGGGTGTAACAGGTCGGCGCGGGTGTGCGCCTCATGATCTGCTTAGCGGGTCTGCTTCTGGCAGTCCCTCTACAGCGGAGATTGGATTCTTCTGATTCGGCGCCAACAAGTCAAGAAAAATTATTGCCAATTTTTCCCCAAGATGAATTCCTGCCACCACTAAAAATCGCTTCAGCAGCAGAATAAATAAGATTTCCACAAAAAAGGGCCACAATCTGCGGCCCTTGAAGGAAAAACTGAAGAAATCAGGCGGAAGGAGCAATCAATTGGTCAAATGCTGCCAACAGGCGGCGTAGCTCACGACTTTGCTCTGGCCGGTCGGTAAACACGGTTTCGGCCATGACCAGGATGCCGGAGGCGTTGGGCAACGGGTGGCCTAGCTCGATGATGATCTTCATGCGCGGCAGGAAGATCCATTGCAGCCACTGCTCGAAACTGAGGGTATCGACAGCGAAAGGCACCGTACTGGCCAGTGCCTCGTCGCTTGGCGGCTCGTCATCCCACCAGCCTTGCACCTGCAGCTCACGCTCGATCAGCAGCAGGTGGTCGGCAATATCCAGAATGCGCTGTTCGATCATCACGAATTGACCCGTGCCTTCTGCCGGGCCAGTGCGGCGCCGGCGTTATCACCCTGCTTCTCGCGGGCCTGGGCGATGGTGTTCCACAGCTCGGCCTGCAGGCTCGGGCGGCCATTGGCGTAAGTCAGGGCACGACGCGCCAGTTGCTCGGCCTGCGGCGCATCACCTTGCGACAGGCGTACCTGGGCCAGGCGGTACAGCACCTGCGGCTCGCGCGGGGCAATGCGCTGGGCACGCTCCAGGCTCGAGGCGGCACCGTTGAAGTCGCCACTGCCCTGCTGGGTCTTCGCGGTGGTCAGCAGCGCCAGCACCGGGCCGTCCAGCTGCTCGTCGGCCGACAGGCCACCTGCAGCGGCACTGCTACGCGGGATACCGGTTGGCGCACTGGTGGTTTGCGGGGCACTGTTCATCGCCGCGATGTCGAAGGGTTCGTCGGCGATCGGGTTGGGGTTGGTGGTCATCGGTGCCGAAGTGACCGGCCCTGTGGTAATCGGGCCTGGGGTGATTGGCCCCGGGGTAATCGGCGAGGTGCTGATCGGCGCCGCGCCATTGGCCGCCGGGAACGTCTGGATGCCCGAAGCGCCAGCGCCCTGCGGGATCATCACGGTGACGCCGGAGTCTTCAGGCAGCGTTTGCGCCTGCGCGGTGCCCGCGTTGTAGCCACCCGCAGAGCGGTTGGCCGTCACGCGTTCGCTGTTGGACACGCGAGTGCTCGAGTCGACCACCGGAATATTGCCGCGCGGGACGCTGGCGCACCCCTGGAGCACAGCCAGCGCCGTCACGGCAGGAAACAGCCACTTGTTCACGTCACACCTCATCAATGCAGCCTGTGCTTAATTCATCCAGCCCTTGACCCAGTCCATGACCGATTCAACTGGATCCTGCTCGCCGCCACAGGTCGCGCCGGCGGGCGGTTCACTGCCGCGAATATACGGCATCTGCACCGCTCCCGGACAGCTGCCATCAGACCCATGGCCACTGTACGGGTCGATCCAGGCCTGCACCACGTTGTCCGGTTGCGGCATGTCCAGCGGTAGCGGGTCGGCCTTTTTCATGAAGCTGGTCCACACCTGCAGGGCACCTGTGGCACCGGTAAATGGCGTCTTGCCGTTATCGTCACGGCCCATCCATACCACGGCCAGCAGGTCCTGGCTGAAACCGGAGAACCAGCTGTCGCGCGAATCGTTACTGGTACCGGTCTTGCCCGCCAGGGTGAGATTACGCGGCAAAGTGTTGTACACCGAGCGGCCGGTGCCTTCGCGCATCACCCGCTGCATGGCGTTCTGCACCAGGTAGATGGCCCCCGGGTCGAAGGTTTGCTGGATCTGGAACGGGTAGCGCTTGAGCGGCTCGCCCTCGGCGGTGAGCACGCTGCGGATACCGCGCATCGGGGTGTTGAAGCCGCCGTTGGCGATGGTCTGGTACATGGTCGCGACCTGCATCGGCGACATGCCGCCGGCACCCAGCAGCATGGCCGGGAAGGCTGGCCAGTCGACATTCACACCCAGCCTGCCAATGGTCTTGATCACGTTGGGCACGCCCACATCCAGGCCGATCTTGGCAGTCGACAGGTTGTAGGAGTTGGCCAGCCCCTGGTACAGGTAGATGGTGCCATGCGGGCGGCGGTCGTAGTTTTGCGGGCGCCAGACCTGGCCGTCGGCACCTTTGACCGAGAACGGCTCGTCCTGAACCAGGCTGGTCAGGGTGTACCTGGTCGGTTGCTCCAGCGCGGTCAGGTAAACCGCCGGCTTGACCAGCGAGCCGATCGGCCGCACGGCATCGATGGCGCGGTTGAAGCCGGCGAAACCGGCCTGGCGGCTGCCGATCAGCGCCTGCACTTCACCGGTTTCCGGGTTGGTCACGACCATCGCCGACTCCACCTCGTCCGCCCCCTTGCGGCCCGCCAGGCGCTTGAAGGTCTCGCTCATCGAGGTTTCGGCCTTCATCTGCAGGATCGGGTCGAAGCTGGTGAAGATGCGCAGACCTTCTTCGGTCAAGTCTTCATCGCGGTAGTCCTGGCGCAACTGGCGCTTGACCAGGTCGAGGAATGCCGGGAACGAGCTGTCGGCCAGGCTGCCACGCTTGGTCACGCCCAGCGGCATCTTCTTCGCTGCATCGACTTCTGCCTGGCTGGCCACGCCCTGCTCGGCCACCAGGTCGAGTACCAGGTTGCGGCGGGCCAGGGCGCGGTCCGGATAGCGACGTGGGTTGTAGTAGGACGGCCCCTTGACCATGCCCACCAGCAAGGCGATCTGGTGCAGTTTCAGCTCCGACAGCGGTTGGCTGAAGAAGAACTGGCTGGCGAGGCCGAAGCCGTGCACCGCACGCTGGCCATCCTGGCCGACGAACACCTCGTTGAGGTAGGCTTCGAGGATCTCGCGCTTGTCGTAGTGCAGCTCCAGCAGTACGGCCATCATCGCCTCGGTCAGCTTGCGGCTGAGGCTGCGCTCGCTGGTGAGGTAGAAATTCTTCACCAGCTGCTGGGTCAGGGTACTGCCACCCTGGCGCATGGAACCTGCCGAGGTGTTGACCCACATGGCCCGGGCGATGGACTTGGGCGACACCCCGAAGTGGCTGTAGAAATCGCGGTCTTCCGTCGCCACCAGGGTTTCGAGCAGGTACGGGGGTACCTGGTCGATCTTGATCAGGATGCGGTCTTCGAGGTTTTTCGGGTAGATGCCGCCGATCATCAGCGGCTCCAGGCGCACTACGTCGAGCGTCTTGCCGTTGGCGCCGGAAAGGCCCGCCACATAATCGCCGGAGAAGCGCACACGCACGAACTGCGCCGGCTCCATGCCCTCGTAGAACTGGAAGCCACGGGTATTGAGCTCGACGGTGTTGCCGTTGACTGCCGCCGCGCCCGGGCCGTTGGCCGCGCTTTCACGCCGGTAGCCGAGCGCGTCCAGCTCGGTGAGGAAGTCGTTCTTGCTCAGCTTCTGGCCGGAGAACAGCTCCAGCGGCCGGGCATACACCTTGGCCGGGATGGTCCAGCGCTTGCCGGAAAACTTTTCCTGGACGACAGCATCGAGGTAAACCGCGAAGCCGGCAACGATCACCAGGCCGACCAGGCTGAGCTTCAAAGCCCAGCCCAGCCAGGCGCGGGAGCGGCCGGTCGGGCGTTTCTGAGGGGTACGGGGATTTCGGGTTCGGGTCATGGCGGCGGATTATACGCACTTTATAAAGGCTGGGCAGACGCCCCCGGCGGTAGGCAGGGACGGCACCATTGACCATAATGGCGCATTCGAATTCCCTGCCCCCGGAAGGATTTCCCGTGAGCCAAGCCCTTATCACTGCGTTGCAGAACCCCGCCCTGTACCCTCACCCCGTGGATGGGTTCCAGCTCATCGAGACGCATATCTCCTGGGTCCTGCTCACTGGCGAGTATGCCTACAAGATCAAGAAGCCGATGAACTTCGGCTTCCTCGACTTCACCGGCCTGGACCAGCGCCAGCATTTCTGTAACGAAGAATTGCGCCTGAACCAGCGCCTGACCGACGGCCTGTACCTGGAAGTGTTGCCGATCACCGGTAGCGTCGACGCGCCGCAGATCGGTGGTGAAGGCGAAGCCATCGAGTACGTGCTGAAGATGCGCCAGTTCCCCCAGGGGCAGATGCTCAATACCCTGCAGGCCAATGGCGAGCTGAACGCCGCGCACATCGACCAGATGGCCCGGCAGATCGCCGAGTTCCACCTGCAGGCCCCACGCGTTCCAGTGGAGCACCCGCTCGGCACGCCGGACAGCGTGATGGCGCCGGTGGAACAGAACTTCGAGCAGATTCGCCCGTTCCTCAGCGACAAGGCCGACCTGCAGCAACTCGACGCCCTGCAGGCTTGGGCACGCAGCAGCTTCGAGCGCCTGCATGGCCTGCTGGAAAAGCGCAAGGCCAATGGTTTCATCCGTGAATGCCACGGTGACATCCACCTGGGCAACGCCACCCTGATCGACGGCAAGGTGGTGATCTTCGACTGCATCGAGTTCAACGAACCGTTCCGTCTGACCGACGTGTATGCCGACACCGGCTTCCTGGCCATGGACCTGGAAGACCGCGGCCTGAAATGCCTGGCCCGCCGCTTCATCAGCCAGTACCTGGAACTGACCGGCGACTACGAAGGCCTGGAACTGCTCAACTTCTACAAAGCCTACCGCGCGCTGGTGCGGGCCAAGGTTGCACTGTTCAGCATGCCAGCCGATGCCGATGGCGTGCAGCGCGCCACCACCCTGCGCACCTACCGCAACTATGCCAACCTGGCAGAAAGCTACAGCGCCATCCCGTCGCGCCTGCTGGCCATTACCCACGGTGTTTCGGCAGTGGGCAAAAGCCACGTCGCCATGCGCATGGTCGAGGCCCTGGGTGCGGTCCGCGTGCGTTCGGATGTGGAGCGCAAACGCCTGTTCGGCGACCAGCAGCAGGCTGACGCTGGCCAGCTAAGTACCGGCATCTATGACCAGGACGCCAGTGTCGCGACCTACCAGCGCCTGCACGAGGTGGCGGCGACCGTGCTGCGAGCCGGCTTCCCGGTAGTGCTGGATGCCACCTACCTCAAGCGTGATCAGCGCCAGGCCGCGGCGGACATCGCCAGCCAGACCGGCGTGCCATTCCTGATCCTCGACTGCCATGCACCGGATGCGGTCATCGCCAGCTGGCTGGAGCAGCGCCGGGCAGAAAACACCGACCCGTCAGATGCCACCCTGGAAGTGGTCAAGGCCCAGCAGGCCAGCCGTGAGCCGCTGAGTGCACAAGAGCTGGTGCAGAGCACCCGCGTCGATACCCAGAGTGCCGGGAGCATGGACCAGGTGATCGAGCAGATTCGCCAGCGCTTGCCTGGGCTGTAAGGTCAGCGTTTTCCTGGGCCGGCCTCTTCGCGAGCTTGCCCGCTCCCACAGGTACTGCGTCAGTCGTGAGGCTTGCAGATAACCTTGTGGGAGCGGGCAAGCCCGCGAAGAGGCCAGTGCAGGACATCTCGTCGCCCCCTATGGCAAAAGGCCGCGCATTTCCCATCCCCCGCTACACTCCTCTCTGACCTGCTCGCGATTTATCCCCCAATCCCCGTTCAGCCATCGCAAGGAGGCTCGATGAACGATGAATTGCAGCATCTGAAGAACCTTGGCAAGACCTCTGCGCAGTGGCTGCATGCAGCCGGCATCCACAGTGCATCGGATCTGCGCCGCCTGGGCGCGGTGGGTGCGTACCAGGCCGTGAAGACACGAGGGTTCCGCGCATCGAAGGTGCTGTTGTATGCCATTGAAGGCGCCCTGCTGGACATGCACTGGAACGATTTGCCGCTGGAGCGCAAAGAAGCGCTCAACCAACAACTGGATGCGAAAAGCCCCGCGCAAAAAAATCAGAAATAATTTCAGGAAGGGGATTGACGACGAAATGAGAATCGTTATGATTATCACAACTGGTCGCGAGACTGGTTGGATAAGCTAAGAGCCCCTGGTTCGGACTCTCAGATTATCTCCTCATCAGGCTAATCACGGTTATTGACCCGGCAATTTGCCGGGTCTTTTTTTTGCCTCTTTGCAGCCCTGTCACCGCAGTTGCGCGCAATAGTCCTGCTCCGGCATCGCTGCCGTGTACCAAACAAAATCAGCCTCGCCTGCCTCGACCTGCTCACCGACCTCTGCCAACAGCAGTACCTTGCTCTCCCCCTGCGCTTGCAGGTCAGCCAGGTGCAACGGCACACCCAGGTCCTTGCGCACGTGATAAGCCCCAGCCAGTAGCAGTGCCGGCTGCGGCGCCGCCAGCAAGCGCTCGGCCATGCGCCGGTCGCGCTGCTGCTGCACGGCCAGCATCGCCGGCAACTGGCTTTCTGGCAGCATCCCGCAATGCCCGGCACGCACATGCTCCAGCAAGGCGGCCTTGACCATCGGCGCATTGGAGCGTTCGCCCGGTAACGAAGCTGGCTGTCGATAGGCCTGGCGCATCTCGCCGGGCGAGAGGTTGGCGGCCAGCACAGGCATCCGCTGCTGCAAAGCCTCAGTCACGATTGGCCCGTACAGCTGCCAATCCCAGCCGTCCTGCCATGCCAGGGCCTTGGGCAGGTCTACCGGCAAAGGTCGCCCCGCAAGCTTGTCCAGCAGCGGTTGCTGCTCGGGCTGCAGCATTTCCAGCAGCAGGCTGCCCTGCACACGTTGGCCTTGCAGGGCGCGCAGCAGCCACAGCTGCAGTGCGTGATGGTCGGGGTTGTCGTGCTTCTCGCCGACCAGCACCCGGGGGGCGGCAGACAGGCGCTGCACCAGTTGCTCAGGGCTGATCAGCTGGCCATTGGCAAGATCGACGATATGCCCCAGCTCGGCATGGCTGCGCCCCTCACTGCTCTGCCAGGCGGGCAGCGGTGGCAGGCTGGCCTGGCAGCCACCCAGTACCAGCACCAGGCACAGCGAGAAAGCGGACAGCAGCGGATGTCGCATGGGCAGTACCTCCATTCATGGCCTGCACGAGCCCTTGTAGGAGCGGCCTTGTGTCGCGAAAGGGCCGCAAAGCGGCCCCAGATTTTCAGCAGTGATGCACAAATTGCCGGGGCTGCTCTGCAGCCCTTTCGCGACACAAGGCCGCTCCTACAAAGATCGCGCCAGCGTTAGCGAGTGATGATCAGCGGATGCCCACGCTCCGGGTGCGCCTGTACCAGTACATCGATCCCATATACCGCCTTCAACGCCGCCGGCGTCAGCACTGCTTCGGGGGCGGCAAAGGCATGGCAGCGCCCCTGCTCCAGCAGCAGGATACGGTCACAGTAGCGCGCCGCCAGGTTCAGGTCATGCAGGATCACCAGCACCGCGGCGCCACGGTCGGCAAAGCGGCGCACGGCTTCCAGGGTGGTGTGCTGGTGCAACGGGTCGAGCATCGAGGTTGGCTCGTCGAGCAGCAGCGTGCTACCCGCCTCGCCCGGCCACAGCTGCGCCAGTACCCGAGCCAGGTGCACCCGTTGCCGCTCGCCGCCAGACAACGCCAGGTAACTGCGCTCCACCAGGTGCCAGGCATCCGCCGCCCGCAAGGCCGCTTCGACGATTTCCGCATCGCGCCGCTGCCCGGTGCCATGGGGCATGCGCCCCATGCCCACCACTTCCTCGACCCGGAACGAGAACCCCAGGCTAGACACCTGCGGCAACACCGCCAGGCGCCTGGCCCGTTCCTGCCCGGCCCAGTTGGCCAGCGGCCTGCCCTGTAGCGTCACCCATCCGCGATCAGGCGCCAGCTCACCACACAGTACACCCAGCAGGCTGCTCTTGCCGGCACCGTTGGGGCCGAGCACGCCCACCACCTGCCCCGGGCTCAGCTGCAAATGAATGTCATGCAGCACTTCGTTGCTGCCCCGCCGCAAGTACAGGCCCTCGGCTTGCAACATCAGCTGCGCCCTCGTATCAGCAGGAACAGGAAAAACGGTGCACCGATAAAGGCCGTGACGATACCGATCGGCAGCTCGGCAGGCGCCAGCAGCAGCCGCGCCGCCAAATCGGCGAACAGCATCAGCACACCGCCCGCCAACAACGAAGCTGGCAGCACCACACGGTGATCAGGCCCGGCCAGCAAGCGCACCAGGTGCGGTACCACCAGGCCGATGAAACCGATCAACCCGGCAGCCGCCACCGCCGCACCCACGCCCAGCGCCGTGCAGAACACCAGCTCGCGCTTGAGCCGCTCCACATCGATGCCCAGGTGGCGCGCCTCCGACTCACCCAGCAGCATGGCATTCAACGCCTTGGCCCGGCGTGGCAGCCACACTGCCACGCCCGCAGCCACCAGCAGCAACGGCCACAGCCGCTGGTAACTGGCACCATTGAGGCTGCCCAGGTTCCAGAACGTCAGCGTGCGCAGCGTGGCGTCGTCGGCCAGGTAGGAGAACAGCCCCACGGCAGCACCGCCCAACGCGGTCATGGCCACACCGGCCAGCAGCATCGTGGCGACGTTGGTCTGGCCGTCGCGCCGCCCCAGACGATAGACCAGCGCAGTCACGCCCAGCCCGCCGATGAAAGCACACAGCGACAAAAGGTAAGGGGCAAGCACCTCCGGCATGCCGCCCAGCCAACTGCCGCCAACGATGGCCACCGCCGCGCCCACCGCCGCCCCGGCGGCAACCCCTACCAGCCCGGGGTCGGCCAGCGGGTTACGGAACAGCCCCTGCATGGCCACACCGGACAACGCCAGCACCGCGCCCACCGCCAACCCCAGCAAGGTGCGCGGCAGGCGGATCTGGCCGAGGATCATCTCGGCCTGCTGCAGGCCATCAGCGGCAATGGGCAGCCCCAGCAGGCGCAGGCCGGCACGCAGGGTATCGAACAGCGGCAGGCTGACCGGCCCCAGGGCCAAAGACAACCACACCGCCAACAGGCACAACAGGCTCAGGCAAACGAACAGCGTGCGTGGCTGGACCCGCTGTTTCATTGGGCGAGGCCGGCCTTGGCAGCCGGATAGAAGGTGGCCGCAAGCAACTGCAGTGTTGCCGGCAGGCGTGGCCCGAGCCCGCCGACCAACAGCGTCGGGTCAAGCGATACCAGGCGTTTCTCGCGCACAGCGCGCGAGGCCGCCAGCGCGGGGTTTTCTTTGAGCAACGCCTGCAAGGCCTGCTCATCGGCCAGCGCCCGGTCGGAAAACACGATCACATCCGGGTCCAGCGCCGCCAGTGCTTCGCTGGAGAAATTCTTGTAGCCCTGATGTTCTGCCAGGTTGCGCCCGCCTGCCTGGCTCAGCAGCCAGTCACCGGCGGTACCCTGCCCGGCGATCAGCGGCTTGGCCCCGGCATGCCCGACCAGCAGCAACACCCCTGGCGCCTTCTGCTCCGCCTGGGCCTGCCTGACCTTGGCCTGCAAGGCATCGAGCTGCTGGTGGTAGCCTGACGTCAGGACTGCGGCCTGCTGTTCTGCGCCCAGCAACTGCCCCAGGTGCTTGAGGTTTTCATCCACCGCCGCCAGTTCGGCCTTGCTGGAGAACAGTTCGACCCGCACGCCAGCCTTGCGGATTTGCGCCAATACCGGCGGCGGCCCCATTTCCTCGGTGCCCACCAGCACATCCGGGCGCAGGCTGAGAATGCCTTCCGCAGACAGCTGCCGCTGGTAGCCGACACTGGGCAGTGACTTCAGCGATGGCGGATGCTGGCTGGTGGTGTCCACACCCACCAACCGCGCTTCACCACCCAGCGCGCTGATCCATTCGCTCAGTGCCCCACCAGCGCTGACCCAACGCTGCGGCAGCTCGGCCGCCGGGGCCTGGGTGGAGAGCACAAGGTTCGCGCACAGGGCGAGCAAGGCGACGGGACGGCGCATCATCGGGTTCCTTCTGCAGGCGGGCCGCGCGCCTTGTGGCGGGCGACGGAACTGCGCACCATAAGCAGCCGGGCGCAGCGAATGCGGGCAATTTGATAATTATTCGCATTGATGCGTCAAGCCACCACCTGTTTCACGAGTCGTCCTTGCCATGCACTTCCTTTGTACCTCCCACGGCCTGGCCGAAGGCCAAAGCCGCGCCTTCAGCGTAGACGGCATCGAACTGTTCGGCGTACGCCGCCAGGGCCAGGTGTACCTCTACCGCAACCGTTGCCCGCACCGCAGCATCCCGCTGAACTGGGCGGAAGATGCGTTTCTCGATGACAGCGCCAGCCTGATTCACTGCGCCCATCATGGCGCGCTGTTCCTGATCGAAAGCGGCGAATGCGTGGCCGGGCCATGCGAAGGCGAGCAACTGCAGGCCCTGGGCTGCCACGAGGACAGCCAGGGCATCTGGTTCAAGGGGTAAGCAGCACCGGCAGGCGGCGGTCGATGACGATGCCTTCGGCGTCCAGGCGCGTGCCGTAGGCCAGCACCTCCACCCCGTCCGCCACCGCCGCGCGCAAGGCCTGGGCATAGGCCGCATCGATTTCCTCGGCCGGGCGCACCGCGTCGATACCGGTCAGGTTCACGCAATACAGCTGCACCGCCCGCACGCCCTGCCTGGCCAGCTTCGCCAGCTCGCGCAGGTGTTTGGCACCGCGCTGGGTCACCGCATCAGGGAAGGCCGCGACCGTGCTGTCTGGGTAGCCCAGGGTCACGCTCTTGACCTCGACATAGGCCGGGGCACCCTCGAATTCCAGACGAAAGTCGATGCGGCTGCCTTCCTCGCCGTAGGCCACTTCACGCCTTAGAGCGCTGAAGCCGGCCAGTTCGGCGATGATGCCGGCACGCAGGGCCTCTTCGACCAGCGTATTGGCCCGCCCGGTATTCACACAGGCCAGCCGCCCCTGCGGTGTTTCGCTGATTTCCCACGTGCCCGGGAGCTTGCGCTTGGGGTCGTTGGAGCGGCTGAACCACACCTGCCCGCCTTCTCGCATGCAGTTGAGCATGGAACCGGTGTTCGGGCAGTGGATGGTCAGCTGTTCGCCGCCGGGCAGTTCGATATCCGCCAGAAAGCGTTTGTAGCGGCGCAGCAGGCGTCCCTGTTCGAGTGGGGGATGGAATTGCATCAGCCTTGCCAGCTCCGCAGACCGCGGGCGATCCGTTGTACCGCCTCTTCCAGGCGCGGCAGGCTTTGGGTGTAGGCAAAGCGCACATGGTGGCCGGCCAGGTGACGGCCGAAGTCCAGGCCCGGGGTGAAGGCCAGGTGCTCGGTCTCCAGGAAGTGCCGGCAGAAGGCGAACGCGTCACCGCCAAAGGCACTGATGTCGGCATACAGGTAGAACGCCCCCTGCGGCTCGACGGCAATGCGGAAGCCCAGTTCGCGCAGGGCAGGCAACAGGTAGTCGCGGCGGCGGGCGAACTCGGCCCGGCGCTCCTCGAAAACGGCCAGGGTCTCGGGCTGGAAACACGCCAGCGCGGCATGCTGGGCCATGCTGGGCGCACTGATGTACAGGTTTTGTGCCAGCTTCTCCAGGTCGGCCACCGCGCCAGGAGGCGCCACCAGCCAGCCGAGGCGCCAACCGGTCATGCCGAAATACTTGGAAAAACTATTCAGCACGAATGCCGAGTCGTCCACTTCCAGCACGCTGGGTGCGTCCATGCCATAGGTCAGCCCGTGGTAGATCTCGTCCACCACCAGGTGGCCATGCCGTTCGCGGGTGGCGCTGGACAGGCCGGCCAGCTCGTCACGCCCCAGCACGGTGCCGGTCGGGTTGGCCGGCGAGGCGACCAGGGCTCCAACCGTGTCCTTGTCCCAGTAGCGGTCGACAAGGTCGGCAGTCAGCTGGTAATTCACGTCCGGGCCCACCGGCACCAGCTGCGCCCCGCCCTCGACCAGGCGCAGGAAGTGGCGGTTGCACGGGTAGCCTGGGTCGGCCAGCAGCCAGTGCTTGCCTGGGTCTACCAGCAAGCTGCTGGCCAGCAGCAGCGCACCGGAGCCACCCGGGGTGATGAGGATGCGTTCAGGGTCGACACTCAGGCCGTAACGCTGGCCATAGAACCCGGCAATGGCTTCGCGCAGTGCCGGCAGGCCGCGTGCTGCGGTGTAGCGGGTGTGCCCGGCGGCCAATGCTGCCTGGCCGGCGGCAACTATGGGCGCGGCCGTGGTGAAGTCCGGCTCGCCGATTTCCAGGTGGATCACGTCGTGCCCGGCCGCCTGCAGCTCGTTGGCCCGGGCCAGCAGCGCCATGACGTGGAAGGGTTCGATGGCGCGGCTGCGCGCACTGTAGGGGTGGGCCATGACCTTCTCTCAATTGGGTCTAAACTGGAGATTCTACCTCTGCACGCCACCGAACGTGCGGCTCGCGCCGCTGTCAATTACCAGGATCGGGCGGGGTAGCGCACCCCCGATCTATCTGGTAAGTTCGGCGGCTCGCAGTCGCAGGGCCGGCGGGTGCCGGAGATGGAGCAGCCTGCGCATTGGATCAGATGAGTGAGAGGCGGTCTATTCATGTCCACCGTAGAAAAGCAAAAAGCCCAGACCATGTACGGTGTCGAGCCCTACGTAGAAACCAAGGGTGAAGAGTACATGGGCGAGCCCATGAAAAAGCACTTCACCAAGCTTCTCGGCGCCTGGAAGCAAGAGCTGATGAACAGTGTCGACCGCACTGTGGACCACATGAAGGACGAGGCAGCCAACTTCCCCGACCCGGCCGACCGTGCCAGCCAGGAAGAAGAATTCGCCCTGGAGCTGCGCAACCGCGATCGCGAGCGCAAGCTGATCAAGAAAATCGACAAGACCCTCGACAAGATCAAGGCCGACGAGTACGGCTGGTGCGAATCGTGCGGCATCGAGATCGGCCTGCGTCGCCTGGAGGCCCGCCCTACCGCCGACCTGTGCTTCGACTGCAAGGAAATCGCCGAGAAAAAGGAAAAGACGGTCGGCAAAGGCTGATCTTTCTTTCCACCTGAACGGGGCGCATCATGCGCCCCGTTTCATTTATATGCCCAGCCTGACCATGACCGAATCAAGCTACATCGGGCGTTTCGCCCCCACCCCCAGCGGCTTCCTGCACTTCGGCTCGCTGGTCGCCGCCCTCGCCTCCTGGCTCGATGCCCGCGCCGTGAACGGCCGCTGGCTGCTGCGCATGGAAGACACCGACCCGCCTCGGGAAATGCCCGGTGCTCGCGATGCGATCCTGCAGACCCTGGAGCGCTACGGCCTGGAGTGGGACGGCGAAGTGGTGTTCCAGAGCCAGCGGCACGATGCCTATGCCGCGGTGGTCGACCGCCTGTTCAACATGGGCCTGGCCTACGCCTGCACCTGCTCGCGCAAGCAGCTTGAGGGTTACAACGGCATCTACCCGGGCCTTTGCCGCAACGCCGGGCATGCTCGGGAAGGCGCGGCGATCCGCCTGCGCGTGCCAGAGCTGATCTACCGCTTTACCGACCGCGTGCAGGGCGAGTTCCAGCAGCACCTGGGGCGTGAAGTGGGCGATTTCGTCATCCAGCGCCGCGACGGGCTGTATGCCTACCAGCTGGCGGTGGTACTGGACGATGCCTGGCAAGGTGTTACCGACATCGTGCGTGGGGCCGACCTGCTCGACAACACCCCGCGCCAACTGTACCTGCAAGAGTTGTTGGGCTTTTCGCAGCCGCGTTACCTGCATATTCCGCTGATCGTGCAGCCGGACGGGCACAAGCTGGGCAAGTCGTACCGCTCGCCGCCGCTGCAGGCGGACCAGGCGACACCGCTATTGCTGCGGGCGTTGCGGGCGCTGGGGCAGGAAGCAGACCCCGAGTTGTTGCTGGCAACGCCGGCGGAGGTATTGGCGGTAGCTCGCAAGCAGTGGCGGCCCGAGGCGATTGCACAGCGGACCACGGTGCCAGAGGCTGATTTGCGCTGAGGCAGGCCCGGCCCTTTCGCGGGTAAACCCGCTCCCACAGGGTCCTCACCAAACCTGAGGAAAGCGCATTACCTGTGGGAGCGGGTTCACCCGCGAAGAGGCCGGCACAGGCAACGCACCCTCAAAAACAAAAGCCCAATAAATTCAACCTCTTGGCGAACACCATGGATTCCCGCTAGCATCCGCCCAGCCATTTGCGCCAATAATAAGTCCAAGCCCGCAGCGCCCAACCATCGAGGCCAGCATGTACATCTATCGTTTGGTCCTGCTTCTGGTCGTGGGGATCTACCTGTTCTCCCCGGCCATCATGGACTGGTGGATCGAACCGACCGGAGCCTGGTATCGCCCTTACCTGCTCTGGCTGATCCTGATCGTCGTCACCTTCATCCTGCAGAGCCAACGAGATGCCGATGAGCTTTAGCCTGACCCAGATGATCCTGATCAGCGCCGCGTACCTCATGGTGCTGTTCGGCGTGGCCTGGATCAGCGAGCGGGGGTTGATCCCGCGCTCGATCATTCGCCACCCGCTGACCTACACCCTGTCGCTGGGTGTGTACGCCAGTGCCTGGGCCTTCTATGGCTCGGTGGGCCTGGCCTACCAGTACGGCTACGGCTTCCTTGCCTGTTACCTGGGGGTGTCCGGCGCGTTCCTGCTGGCGCCGGTGCTGCTTTACCCGATCCTCAAGATCACCCGTACCTACCAGCTGTCCTCGCTGGCCGACCTGCTGGCGTTCCGTTTCCGCAGCACCTGGGCCGGGGCGCTGACCACCATCATCATGCTGATCGGCGTGCTGCCCTTGCTGGCCCTGCAGATCCAGGCGGTGGCCGACTCGATCAGCATCCTCACCGGTGAACCGGTCAAGGCACGGGTGGCCTTCGCCTTCTGTGCGCTGATCATCCTGTTCACCATCTTCTTCGGCTCGCGGCACATCGCCACACGCGAAAAGCACGAAGGGCTGGTGTTCGCCATCGCCTTCGAGTCGGTGATCAAGCTGCTGGCCCTGGGCGGTATCGGCCTGTACGCCCTGTATGGCGTGTTCGGCGGCCCGCACGAACTGGAAGTGTGGCTGCTGCAGAACCAGACCGCCCTGGCGGCTCTGCATACGCCACTGCAGGAAGGCCCATGGCGCACCCTGCTGCTGGTGTTCTTCGCCTCGGCCATCGTCATGCCGCACATGTACCACATGGCCTTCACCGAAAACCTCAACCCGCGCTCGCTGGTCAGTGCCAGCTGGGGCCTGCCGCTGTTCCTGCTGCTGATGAGCCTGGCCGTGCCGCTGGTGCTGTGGGCCGGCCTGCGCCTGGGCGCCACCACCAACCCCGAGTACTTCACCCTGGGCCTGGGGCTTGCCGCCAACAACCAGGCACTGGCGCTGCTGGCCTACGTCGGCGGCTTGTCGGCCGCCAGCGGGTTGATCATCGTCACCACCCTGGCGCTGTCGGGCATGGCCCTCAACCACCTGGTGCTGCCGCTGTACCAGCCGCCGGCCGAAGGCAACATCTACCGCTGGCTGAAGTGGACCCGCCGCGCGCTGATCGTCGCCATCATCACCGCCGGGTTCATGTTCTACCTGACCCAGAACAACCATCAGAGCCTGGCCAACCTGGGCATCGTCGCCTTCGTGGCCACGTTGCAGTTCCTGCCGGGCGTGCTGTCGGTACTGTACTGGCCGACTGCCAACCGCCGTGGCTTCATCGCCGGCCTGCTGGCCGGCACCCTGGTGTGGATGGTGACCATGCTGCTGCCACTGCTGGGCAACCTGCAGGGCTTCTACATCCCGCTGCTGGACATGATCTACGTGCTGGACGACACCAGCTGGCACATGGCGGCCATCGCCTCGCTGGCGGCCAACGTGCTGTTGTTCACCCTGATCTCGCTGTTCACCAACGCCAGCAACGAAGAGGTCAGCGCCGCCGAAGCCTGCGCGGTGGACAATGTGCGCCGCCCGCAACGCCGCGAACTGCACGCCGCCTCGCCACAGGAGTTCGCCACCCAACTGGCCAAGCCGCTGGGCGCCAAGGCCGCACAGAAGGAGGTGGAGCAGGCCCTGCGCGACCTTTACCTGCCATTCGACGAGCGCCGCCCCTATGCCTTGCGCCGCCTGCGCGACCGTATCGAGGCCAACCTGTCCGGCCTGATGGGGCCGAGCGTGGCCCAGGACATGGTCGAGACCTTCCTGCCGTACAAGTCCGGTAACGAAAACTACGTGACCGAGGACATCCACTTCATCGAAAGCCGCCTGGAAGACTACCACTCGCGCCTGACCGGCCTGGCCGCCGAGCTCGACGCCCTGCGCCGCTACCACCGCCAGACCCTGCAGGAACTGCCCATGGGCGTCTGCTCGCTGGCCAAGGACCAGGAAATCCTGATGTGGAACAAGGCCATGGAAGAGCTCACCGGCATCGCTGCCAAGCACGTGGTCGGCTCGCGCCTGGTCACCATCAGCGAACCCTGGCGCGGCCTGCTGCAAGGCTTCATCAACGTGCCCGACGAGCACCTGCACAAGCAGCGCCTGGCGCTGGACGGCCAGCCGCGCTGGCTGAACCTGCACAAGGCGGCCATCGACGAGCCGCTGGCCCCGGGCAACAGCGGCCTGGTGCTGCTGGTAGAGGACCTTACCGAAACCCAGGCGCTGGAAGACAAGCTGGTGCACTCCGAACGCCTGGCCAGCATCGGCCGCCTGGCCGCCGGCGTGGCACACGAGATCGGCAACCCGATCACCGGCATCGCCTGCCTGGCGCAGAACCTGCGCGAGGAGCGTGAGGGCGATGGCGAAATCATCGAGCTGTCCAGCCAGATTCTCGAACAGACCAAGCGGGTATCGCGCATCGTCCAGTCGCTGATGAGCTTCGCCCATGCCGGCGGCAGCCACCAGAACAGCGAAGAGCCAGTATGCCTGGCCGAAGTGGCACAGGACGCCATCGGTCTGCTGGCGTTGAACCGGCGCAATTTCGAAGTACAGTTCTTCAACCTCTGCGACCCGGAGCACTGGGCCGAAGGGGACCCGCAGCGCCTGGCCCAGGTGCTGATCAACCTGCTCTCCAACGCCCGAGACGCTTCGCCGCCCGGCAGCGCCGTGCGCGTGCGCAGCGAAGTCAGCGAGCACACCGTCGACCTGATCGTCGAGGATGAGGGCAGCGGGATCCCGAAGAACATCATGGACCGCCTGTTCGAACCCTTCTTCACCACCAAGGACCCGGGCGAAGGCACCGGACTGGGGCTCGCTCTGGTCTATTCCATCGTGGAAGAGCATTATGGGCAAATCACCATCGACAGCCCGGCCGATATCGAACGGCAACGTGGCACCCGGATCCGCGTGACCCTGCCCCGGCATGTCGTAGCGACGTCCCCTGAAATTCGAGACCGTCGAGAGAATTGAATCAATGCCGCACATTCTGATCGTCGAAGACGAAACCATCATCCGCTCGGCCTTGCGTCGCCTGCTCGAACGGAACCAGTACCAGGTCAGCGAAGCCGGCTCGGTGCAGGAAGCCCAGGAACGCTTCAGCATTGCCACCTTCGACCTGATCGTCAGCGACCTGCGCCTGCCAGGCGCGCCCGGCACCGAGCTGATCAAGCTCGGCCAGGGCACCCCGGTGCTGATCATGACCAGCTACGCCAGCCTGCGCTCGGCGGTAGACTCGATGAAAATGGGCGCGGTGGACTACATCGCCAAGCCCTTCGACCACGACGAGATGCTGCAAGCGGTGGCGCGTATCCTGCGCGACCGGCAGAACGCCCCGGCTGCCGCACCGGCGGCCGAGCCACGCGCCACCAATGGCAAGGCCGCCCCGGCCGACAAAGGCAGCGCGGCAGCCGCCAATGGCGAAATCGGCATCATCGGCTCGTGCCCGCCAATGCAGGACATGTACAGCAAGATCCGCAAGGTCGCGCCCACCGACTCCAACGTGCTGATCCAAGGCGAGTCGGGCACCGGTAAAGAGCTGGTCGCACGCGCCCTGCACAACCTGTCGCGTCGGGCCAAGGCACCAATGATTTCGGTGAACTGCGCAGCCATCCCCGAGACACTGATCGAGTCCGAGCTGTTCGGCCACGAGAAAGGCGCGTTCACCGGCGCCAGCGCCGGGCGCGCTGGCCTGGTGGAAGCTGCCGATGGCGGTACCCTGTTCCTCGACGAAATCGGCGAACTGCCGCTGGAAGCCCAGGCCCGCCTGCTGCGCGTGCTGCAGGAAGGCGAGATTCGCCGGGTGGGTTCGGTACAGTCGCAAAAGGTCGATGTACGCCTGATCGCCGCGACCCACCGCGACCTGAAGAACCTGGCCAAGGCCGGCCAGTTCCGTGAAGACCTGTATTACCGCCTGCACGTGATCGCCCTGAAACTGCCTGCCCTGCGCGAGCGCGGCAGCGACGTCAACGAGATCGCCAGCGCCTTCCTCGCCCGCCAGAGCGCGCGCATCGGCCGCGACGACCTGCACTTCTCGGCCGAAGCCGAGCAGGCCATTCGTCACTACAGCTGGCCGGGTAACGTGCGAGAGCTGGAAAACGCCGTTGAGCGTGCGGTGATCCTCAGCGAGAGCGCAGAAATTTCCGCAGACCTGCTGGGCATCGACATCGAGCTGGGTGACCTGGAGGAGGACGAAATCCTCGACAACGCCCTGGTCGTGGCCAGTTCGGCGAATGCCAGCCATGAGCCGACCGAGGACCTGTCGCTGGAAGACTACTTCCAGCACTTCGTGCTCGAGCACCAGGACCACATGACCGAGACCGAGCTGGCCCGCAAGCTCGGGGTCAGCCGCAAGTGCCTGTGGGAACGCCGCCAGCGCCTGGGTATCCCGCGGCGCAAGAGCAACGCTACCAGCGAGTAACCGCGCTGCCTGGGCGGGAGGTTCCTCCTGCCCTGATCCCTCTCTATCTGCCGTTCCGGCCTCTTCGCGGGTGAACCCGCTCCCACAGAAATCTCACTGCCCTCAAGGGTGGTGCAATCCTTGTAGAAGCCGGCTTACCGAGATTCAGCGAAACCTGCGCAGCCCTGTGGGAGCGGGTTCACCCGCGAAAGGGCCGGCAAAGCCAGCGCACACACCCCAGGTAACACATCAGCCCCCGCAAAAATCTGTTACCCAAGCTTTCCGCCGTAACAGTTCCCGAGGCGTACGGTAACGAAATTTCGACATTTTCGACCACTGAAAAACTGCTCGCCATCTCCAACCCATTGATTTTACTGGGTTTGCGAAAGTTGGCACGGCACCTGCTATATGTCTGGTACAAGAACAATAACAAGCACTGCAACTCAGAATAAGAACAAGACGAAACGGCTCACGCACAATAAAAACAAGACGGCGGAGGCGCAGCTAACTGATTCTTTTGGAGAGGATGCGTGTTTGGGGCTTGCCCCACAACCAGGCAGAGAACAATAAAAACTGCACTAAAAAGCAGCGCCTGAACTGGTTGGATCGACAGATCAACGTGACATCAGCGACCAAAGCAATCCGTTTGCTCTTAACCCCTGGATTGGGGGTCGTCCACAAGCTTCGAGATTTGTGGACAGGGCACTCAACAAAAACAAGAAGCCCAGCAAAAAAACAATAAGAGCACGCAACGACTTCTTGGGGAGCTTAGGCTCCCCTTGTCGTTTCTACCCTTCCGGCAGGCATCCTGCTACCCGCCTACACCATTCCTTGAGTAAATGCTAGAATCCCCGCCCATCATGCGGCCATTCTCCTATTCTTGGCCGAACATTCCTTCAAACAGTGCATCCCATGCTGAAGAAGCTGTTCCAGTCGTTCCGCCCGCCCGTACCGGGCCCGCACCACAGGCGCACCACGCCTGAGGTGATCAACAAGAGCCAGCACTCGCTGCAACGCCACCAGTTCAGCCGCCATGCGGTGAACATCGTGGAACGCCTGCAGAGCGCCGGTTACCAGGCTTACCTGGTCGGTGGCTGTGTCCGCGACCTGATGCTGGGCATCACGCCGAAAGACTTCGACGTCGCCACCAGTGCCACCCCCGAACAGGTCCGTGCCGAGTTCCGCAACGCGCGCATCATTGGCCGCCGCTTCAAGCTGGTCCACGTGCATTTCGGCCGTGAGATCATCGAAGTCGCCACCTTCCGCGCCCACCACTCGGAAGACGACCAGGGCGACAGCCACCGTTCGTCGCACAATGCCAGTGGCCGCATCCTGCGTGACAACGTGTACGGCACCCTGGAAGAGGACGCGCAACGTCGCGACTTCACCATCAACGCCCTGTACTACGACCCGGTCAGCGAGCGCATCCTCGACTACGCCAACGGCGTGCACGATATTCGCAACCGCCTGCTGCGCCTGATCGGTGACCCTACCCACCGCTACCAGGAAGACCCGGTGCGCATGCTGCGCGCGGTGCGTTTCGCCGCCAAGCTCGACTTCGGCATCGAAAAGCACACGGTCCAGCCGATCCGCGAGCTGGCCCCACTGCTGCGCGAGATTCCGCCAGCGCGCCTGTTCGAAGAGAGCCTCAAGCTGTTCCTCTCCGGCCAGGGCGCCATCGTCTTCGAAATGCTGGTCGACCTGCAGTTGTTCGAGCCGCTGTTCCCGGCCAGTTCGCATGCCCTGGACGAGCGCCCGACCTACACCCACACGCTGATCAGCCAGGCGCTGAACAACACCGACCTGCGCGTGAAGCAAGGCAAACCGGTAACCCCGGCTTTCCTCTTCGCCGCGCTGCTGTGGCCAGCCCTGCCGGCCCGCGTGCTGCACCTGCAGAACCAAGGCGTGCCGCCGATCCCGGCCATGAACGGTGCGGCCCACGACCTGATCGCCGAGCAATGCGCACGCATCGCCATCCCCAAGCGCTTCACCCTGCCGATCCGCGAGATCTGGGACATGCAGGAGCGCCTGCCACGCCGCAGCGGCAAGCGCGCCGACATGCTGCTGGACAACCCGCGCTTCCGTGCCGGCTACGACTTCCTGCTGCTGCGCGAAAGCGCCGGGGAAGAAACCGACGACCTCGGCCAGTGGTGGACCGACTACCAGGATGCCAACGACAGCGAGCGCCGCGAGATGATCCGCGAGCTGGGCAGCCGTGACGAAGGCACAGGCGCCGGCCCGCGCAAACGCAAGCGTAGCGGTGGCAAGCGCAAGCGCAGTGGCGACGAGGCGTTCGAGTGAGTACCCGCGCCTATATCGGCCTGGGCAGCAACCTGGACGCACCTGCCGAGCAGCTGCGCAGCGCCTTGCAGGCCCTCGACCAGGTCGAAGCCACACGCCTGGTGGCGGCCTCGGCCCTGTACACCAGCGATTCGTTGCTGCCCGGCCAGCCGCGCTACACCAACGCCGTCGCCGCCCTGGACACCGCCCTGCCACCGCTGGCCCTGCTCGATGCACTGCAAGCCATCGAGAACGATCAGGGCCGCGTGCGCAAGGAACGCTGGGGCCCGCGCACACTGGACCTGGACATCCTGCTGTTCGGCGACCAGGTGCTCGATGAGCCGCGCCTGAGAGTGCCGCATTACCACATGCATGCCCGGCCTTTCGTGCTGTACCCGCTGGCGGAACTGGTACCGGGCGATTTCCGCCTGGCCGACGGCCGCGCCCTCGCGCAACTGCTCGACGACTGCCCGTTCGTCGGCCTGGAACGCCTGTAAACCGGGCGTTCCAGCCTTGCACACTGGCGCGGTAACGCCAGTAACACCCTGATCGTAACAATGCGGTAACAGGGTGATTGACTTCCCCAACCTCGCTCACGACTATAGGCGTCCCGTGTGGCACCAAAGTGCCGCATACCCGTATTTAGGCCCGGACGGACCTGTGCCCGAACATCACGCGCGATGATGTGCCGCTCCGGAAGATGACTACACGCGTTGAATGCAGTCGTTTCTTACAGCGCCTGAACGAGGAATTTCCTACATGCCTGAAGTAACCCTGACCACCCTCAATGGCCTCAAGGCCAAGGGTGAAAAAATCACCATGCTGACCTGCTACGACGCGACCTTCGCCAAGGCCGCCAGCCAGGCCGGTGTCGAAGTGTTGCTGGTGGGCGACTCGCTGGGCATGGTCCTGCAAGGCCACGACAGCACACTGCCGGTGACCACCGCGGACATGGCCTACCATACCGCCAGCGTCAAACGTGGCAACGACGGCGCGCTGATCCTCGCCGACCTGCCGTTCATGGCGCATGCCACCCCGGAGCAGGCCTTTGCCAACAGCGCCACGCTGATGCAGGCTGGCGCCCACATGATCAAGATCGAAGGTGCTGCCTGGCTGGCCGAGACCATCCGCCTGCTGGCCGAGCGTGGCGTGCCGGTGTGCGCGCACATGGGCCTGACCCCGCAGACTGTCAACGTGCTGGGCGGCTACAAGGTGCAGGGCCGCCAGGAAGCCCAGGCCCGGCAGATGCGCGCCGACGCCATCGCCCTGGAACAGGCCGGTGCAGCCATGCTGCTGCTCGAATGCGTGCCCAGCGAACTGGCGGCGGAAATCACCAGTGCCGTATCCATCCCGGTGATCGGCATTGGCGCCGGCAGCGGCACCGATGGCCAGGTACTGGTCCTGCACGACATGCTCGGGCTGTCGCTGAGCGGCCGGGTACCGAAGTTCGTGAAGAACTTCATGCACGGCCAGCCGGATATCCACAGTGCCCTCGTCGCTTACGTCGAGGCGGTCAAGCAAGTCAGCTTCCCAGGCAGCGAACACGGGTTCAGTGCATGAATACAGTCAAGACCGTCCGCGAACTGCGCGCCGCAGTCGCCCGCGCCCGCGGTGAAGGCAAGCGCATCGGCTTCGTGCCGACCATGGGCAACCTGCACAGCGGCCATGCCGCCCTGGTGACCAAGGCTGCGCAGCGCGCCGATTTCGTGGTCGCCAGCATTTTCGTCAACCCGCTGCAGTTCGGCGCCAACGAAGACCTCGACAAGTACCCGCGCACCCTGGCCGCCGACCAGGAGCGCCTGCTCCAGGCTGGCTGCAATCTTCTGTTCGCGCCCAGCGTCGAAGAGATGTACCCCGACGGCATGAGCGTGCAAACCCGCGTCAGCGTGCCCCACCTTTCCGAAGGCCTGTGCGGCGCCAGCCGGCCCGGGCATTTCGAAGGCGTGGCCACCGTGGTCAGCAAGCTGTTCAACATGGTCCAGCCCGACCTTGCCGTGTTCGGTGAAAAGGACTTCCAGCAGCTGGCGGTGATCCGTGCCATGGTGCGCGACCTGAACATGCCGATCCAGATCATCGGCGAGCCCACCGTGCGTGCCGAGGACGGCCTGGCGCTGTCGTCGCGCAACGGTTACCTCACGCCTGAGCAGCGTGCTGCGGCGCCAGCGTTGTACCGCACGCTGCAGCACATTGCTGCTGGCATCGGCCGTGGCCAACGTGACTTTGCCGCGCTGGTTGCCGAAGGCCAGGCGCAGTTGACCGCCGCTGGTTTCCGGCCGGATTACCTGGAAGTGCGTCATGCCGTGAGCCTGCGCCCGGCAGTGATCGATGATCGAGACCTGGTGGTAATTGCGGCGGCTTACCTGGGTAACACACGGTTGATCGACAACCTGTACCTGCATCTGGAAGAGAAGACCGCGTAACGGCCTGGGGCTGCCTTGCAGCCCATTCGCAGCACAAGGCTGCTCCTACAGAAAATCGCCTTCCTTTGTAGGAGCAGCCTTATGCTGCGAAGGGGCGCAAAGCGCCCCCCCAAATTCCCCCGCCATACCCATTCCCTGCAAGTGGCCTTTGCCTATAATGGTGCCAGCCTGAACCCGGCAATGAGTGCCGTGTCCAAGGTCTCACCACGCACCAAGGGAACCCCGCGCAATGGCGTATTACCGTACACCCCACGATGTCACGGCCCTGCCCGCCTGGCAGGCGCTCCAGCAACACCGCGACGCCATGCAAGGTTTCAGCATGCGCGAAGCCTTCGCCGCCGATACCAAGCGCTTCGACCAGTTCTCCCTGAGCTCCTGCGGCCTGTTCCTCGACTACTCGAAAAACCTGATCACCGAACAAAGCCGCGACCTGCTGGTGAACCTGGCCAACGAAGTGGGCCTGCAGGACGCCATCAAGTCGATGTTCAGTGGCGAAATCATCAACGCCTCCGAAGGGCGCCCGGTGCTGCACACCGCCCTGCGCCGGCCGGTGGGCGACAAGCTCAGCGTCAACGGCGTGAACGTCATGCCGGAAGTGCACAAGGTGCTCAACCAGATCACCGAACTGGTCGGCCGCATCCACGACGGCCTGTGGCGCGGCTACAGCGAAAAACCGATCACCGACGTGGTCAACATCGGCATCGGTGGCTCGTTCCTCGGCCCCGAGCTGGTCTCCGAGGCGCTGCTGCCCTACGCCCAGCGCGGCGTGCGCTGCCACTACCTGGCGAACATCGACGGCAGTGAGTTCCACGAGCTGTCGGCCAACCTGCGCGCCGAAACCACCCTGTTCATCGTCTCATCGAAGTCGTTCAACACCCTCGAGACCTTGAAGAACGCCATGGCCGCGCGTACCTGGTACCTGGCCCAGGGCGGTTCGGAAGCCGAGCTGTACCGCCACTTCATCGCTGTTTCCAGCAACAAGGCCGCCGCCGTGGCCTTCGGCATCCGCGAAGAAAACATCTTCCCGATGTGGGACTGGGTGGGCGGGCGCTACTCGCTGTGGTCGGCCATCGGCCTGCCGATCGCCCTGGCCATCGGTACCGCCAACTTCAAGGAACTGCTGTCCGGTGCCTACACCATGGACCAGCACTTCCAGACCGCGCCGTTCGAAAAGAACATGCCGGTACTGCTGGCCCTGCTGGGCGTGTGGTACGGCAACTTCTGGGGCGCCCAGAGCCACGCGATCCTGCCGTACGACCACTACCTGCGCAACATCACCAAGCACCTGCAACAGCTGGACATGGAGTCCAACGGCAAGAGCGTGCTGCAGGACGGCACCCCGGTGAAAACCGACACCGGCCCGGTGATCTGGGGCGGCGTCGGCTGCAACGGCCAGCATGCCTACCACCAGTTGCTGCACCAAGGCACCCAGCTGATTCCGGCCGACTTCATCGTGCCAGTGGTGAGCTTCAACCCGGTGGCCGACCATCACCAGTGGCTGTACGCCAACTGCCTGTCGCAGAGCCAGGCGCTGATGCTGGGCAAGACCCGCGAGGAAGCCGAAGCCGAGCTGCGTGGCAAAGGCCTGAACGAAGCGGACATCGAAAAGCTGGCCCCGCACAAGGTCATCCCGGGCAACCGCCCGAGCAATACCCTGGTGGTGGAGCGCATCAGCCCACGCCGCCTGGGCGCGCTGGTGGCGATGTACGAGCACAAGGTCTTCGTACAGAGCGTGATCTGGGGCATCAACGCCTTCGACCAGTGGGGCGTGGAGCTGGGCAAGGAGCTGGGCAAGGGCGTTTACCAACGCCTGGTCGGCAGCCTGGAAGACAGCGCCGAAGATGGCTCTACCCAAGGCCTGATCAACTACTTCCGCGGCCGTCACCGCGGTTGATCCCAAAGCCGTCACACGGTCGCTCCGTGTAGGAGCGGCCTTGTGTCGCGATGGGCCGCAGAGCGGCCCCAACAATTGATGCGCCAGCGCTGAGATCCCGGGGCCGCTCTGCGGCCCATCGCGACACAAGGCCGCTCCTACAGGGACCGAGTCTACCCTCAAGGAACATCACCTCTGGCTACACTGTCCTATCGAATAGCCGTTGCAGTCCATCGCCCCTTACAAGAGCAGGACCACCCGCCATGTTCGATATCCGCAACTACCCCCAGGCCCTGGCCGTCAGCCAGTCCGCCGCCCTCACCCCCGACGAGTACCGCCGCCTCTACCGCCAGTCGGTGGATGACCCCGACACCTTCTGGGCCGAACAGGCCAAGCGCCTGGACTGGATAAAACCCTGGTCGAGCGTGCAGCAATGCGACCTGAAGACCGGCAGCGCCCGCTGGTTCGACGGCGCCCAGCTCAACGTCAGCTACAACTGCATCGACCGCCACCTGGCCCGACGCGGCGAACAGACCGCCCTGCTGTGGGAAGGCGACGATCCCAAGGATTCCAAGGCCATCACCTACCGCGAACTGCACCGCCAGGTCTGCCGCCTGGCCAATGCGCTGAAAGCACGCGGGGTGAAGAAAGGCGACCGGGTGTGCATCTACATGCCGATGATCCCCGAGGCCGCCTTCGCCATGCTTGCCTGCACCCGCATCGGTGCCATCCACTCGGTGGTGTTTGGCGGCTTCTCGCCCGATGCCCTGCGCGACCGTATCCTCGATGCCGACTGCCGTACGGTGATCACCGCCGATGAAGGCGTGCGCGGCGGTAAACGCATCCCGCTGAAACAGAACGTCGACAAGGCCCTGGCCAGCTGCCCCGCGGTCAGCAGCGTATTCGTGGTGCGCCGCACCGGCGGCGATGTCGCCTGGGCCGAAGGCCGTGACCTCTGGTACCACGAGGCAACGGAAAAGGCCGGCGACGACTGCGCTCCCGAGCCGATGGAGGCCGAGGACCCGCTGTTCATCCTCTACACCTCCGGCAGCACCGGCAAACCCAAAGGCGTGCTGCACACTACCGGCGGCTACCTGCTGCAGGCCACCCTCACCTTCAAGGTGGTGTTCGACTACCGTGACGGCGAGGTGTTCTGGTGCACCGCCGATGTCGGCTGGGTCACCGGCCACAGCTACATCGTCTATGGTCCACTGGCCAATGGCGCGATCTCGCTGATGTTCGAAGGCGTGCCCAACTACCCGGACACCTCGCGCTTCTGGCAAGTGGTGGACAAGCACCAGGTGAACATCTTCTACACCGCCCCGACCGCCCTGCGCGCGCTGATGCGCGAAGGCTCCGCGCCGCTGCAAAACACTTCACGCCAGAGCCTGCGCCTGCTGGGCAGCGTCGGCGAGCCGATCAACCCCGAAGCCTGGGAGTGGTATTTCGAGGAAGTCGGGCAAAAGCGCTGCCCCATCGTCGATACCTGGTGGCAGACCGAAACCGGCGGCATCATGCTCACCCCGTTGCCCGGCTCGCAGTCGCTCAAGCCCGGCTGTGCCACCCAGCCCATGTTCGGCGTACAACCAGTGCTGCTGGACGAAAAGGGCAAGCTCATCGAAGGCCCCGGTGCCGGCCTGCTGGTGATCAAGGCCAGCTGGCCCGGGCAGATCCGTAGCGTCTATGGCGACCATCAGCGCATGGTCGACACCTACTTCAAGCCGATGCCCGGCTATTACTTCACCGGCGACGGTGCCCGCCGCGATGCCGATGGTGACTACTGGATCACCGGGCGTATCGATGACGTGATCAACGTTTCCGGCCACCGTATCGGTACCGCCGAAGTGGAAAGCGCGCTGGTGCTGCATGACAGCGTCGCCGAAGCGGCGGTGGTCGGTTACCCCCACGACCTCAAGGGCCAGGGCGTTTATGCCTTCGTCACGCCCATGAATGGCGTAACGCCGGACGACGCGCTCAAGGCCGAGTTGCTGGCCCTGGTCAGCAAGGAAATCGGCAGTTTCGCCAAGCCCGAGCTGATCCAGTGGGCCCCGGCGCTACCCAAGACGCGCTCAGGCAAGATCATGCGGCGTATACTGCGCAAGATCGCCTGCAACGAACTCGACAACCTGGGCGATACCTCGACCCTGGCCGACCCAAGTGTGGTGCAGGGCCTGATCGACAAACGCCTCAACCAGTAACCGGCGGCCGCTGTTCATGGCCGCCCTGAACCACAGGTCGCCATGGAAGCCCTTCGCCGCCGCATCGAAACCCAGGTCATGAGCCTTACCGGGCTGGCCCTCGGCCAGCTCGATCTGGAATCGCCCAAGGGCGACCCCGGCCTGTTCGGCCCGCACAGCATCAGCTGGCGGGTACATGGCGACTTCCCGAGCATGCTGGTCGGTGGCATCAGCGCCCTCATGCTGCAATTGCTGCATCCGCTGGCCCTGGCCGGGGTGTGGGACCATTCCAACTTCCGTGAAGACCTGCTCGGCCGCCTGCGCCGCACCAGCCAATTCATTTCCGGCACCACCTTCGGCGCCACCCGCGATGCCGAGTGGCTGATCGACAAGGTGCGCACCATCCACCTGCAGGTGACCGGCACCGCGCCGGATGGCCGCCCATATGCGGCCAGCGACCCGGACCTGCTGACCTGGGTGCATGTGGCGGAAGTCAGCAGCTTCCTCGCTGCCCACCTGCGTTACCGCAACCCGCACCTTGCGCGCGCCGAGCAGGATGCCTACTACGCAGAGATCGCGCTGATTGCCGAGCGCCTTGGCGCCCGCGACGTGCCGCGCTCGTGCCAGCAGGTCGAGGACTACCTGCAGCGCATGCGGCCGCAGTTGCACTGCGACGCCCGCAGCCATGAGGTGGTCAGCATCCTGCTCGATGCCCCCGCCCCCAGCCGCCTGGCACAGCCGGTGGGCAAGTTGATGCTGCACGCCGGCATCGACCTGCTGCCGGGCTGGGCCCAGGCCATGCTCGGCCTGCAGCACGGCCCGTTGCAGCGGCGCATGATCCGCCTGGGCCTGCAACGCACCGCGCCAGTACTGCGCTGGGCGATGCGCGACGGCTCGGCGCATCGGGCCAAACGGCGCATGGGTATCGAATGAGGTCAGATGGTCGCCTCAGCGGAACTGATTTAACGTGCCATACTCCAAGCTCTCCTGCTTAGACAGACGAAGCGACACATGTACAAAGGATTGACTCGCGCCGCTGGCGCACTGCTGGCCCTCGTAGCCCTCTACAGCCTTCTCGGCTTTCTCGTTCTCCCCGGTGTCGCGCTGCGCATCGCCAACCAGCAGTTGGCCCAGTACGCGACCGTGCCTGCCCACCTCGAACGGATCGAGCTCAACCCCTTCAGCCTCGAGCTGACGCTGTGGGGCCTGCAGATCGGCGAGCCGGGCAAGGAGCAGGTCGGCTTCGAGCGGCTGTACGCCAACCTCTCGCTCGACAGCCTGTGGAGCGGTGCCCTGCACCTGGACGCCGTGGAACTGGTCAAACCACGCAACGAAGTACTGTTCGCCAAGGACGGTACCCTCAACCTGACCCGCCTGTTCAAGCTGCCAGCCAGCGAAGCCAAGCCTGACGAGCCGCCCAGCGACCCGTTCCCGCTACGCATCGGCAGCATCAAGCTCAGCGACGGCTACCTGCACTTCGAGGACCTGCGCCCGAGCGAGCCGATCGAGTTCCTGTACGACAACATGAACCTGGAGCTGAAAAACCTCAGCACCCTGCCTAACGACAATGCCGACATGACCCTGGTGGCCATCGGCCCCAACGGCGGGCGTATCGACTGGAAAGGTACCCTGAGCCTGGCGCCGATCGCCTCTGAAGGCACACTGAAGATCACCGAAGGCAAGATGAAGGCATTCTGGCCCTATGTGCGCGATGCCGTGCCACTGGTGCTGGAAGAGGGCGTGGTCAGCCTCGACACCCACTACAAGCTCAACCTTGCCAAACAGACCGAACTGTTGCTGGACAACGCGTCGGTGCGCATCGCCCCGTTTGCCATCAAGGCCCCGGATGGCCGCCCGCTGGCACGCCTGGCCAGCCTGGAAGTAAGCGAAACCTCGGTCGACCTGGTCAAGCAGCTGGTCACCGTGGGCAAGATCCGCAGTGAAAAGCTGGAAACCTGGGCTGCGCTGGAAAAGGACGGCCAGCTCGATTGGCAGAAGCTGTTCGCCAGCCAGCCGCCCAAAGCTACGCCGAAGGAAAAGGCCGAGCCGGCAGCCGCCGAACCCACGCCCGAACAGCAAGCCGCCAAGGAGCCGAGCAAACCCTGGCAGGTGCTGCTCAAGGATGTGCAACTGCGTAACTACCTGGTGCACCTGGCAGACCGTACCCAGAAGGAGCCGGTGGCCCTCGACGTCGGCCCGCTCAACGCCGACCTGCAAGGTTTCGACAGCCTCAACAAGTCGCCCTTCACCCTCAAGCTCGATACCGGCGTGGGCAAGCAAGGCAAACTGCAGGCGGCCGGCCAGGTCAACCTGGCGCCCATCTGGGCCAAGCTGGACGTGAGCACCCGCGACATCGACCTGCGAGTGGCCCAGGCCTATATCAGCCCGTTCATCCTGCTGGAGCTGCGCAGCGGCATGCTCGCCAGCGACCTCAAGGTCGACCTGAAGAACACCGCACCGCTGGCCTTCAGCGTTACCGGCAAGGCACAGGTCAGCCAGCTGCACACCCTCGACACCATCAAGAGCCGTGACTTCGTCAAATGGCAGCAGGTGAACGTCGACGGCCTGTCCTACGTGCACGGCGATGCTCTGTCGATCGACAAGGTGACCCTGCTGCAACCCTATGCGCGCTTCATCATCAACGAGGACCGCACCACCAACATCAACGACCTGCTGATCCCGCAGCCGGCCGGCGCCCCGGCGACCAGCCAGGCCAAGCCGGCCGCTGCCAGCAACGACAAGCCGCTGGGCATCCACATCGGCCAGATCGACATCAACGACGGCTCGGCCAACTTCGCCGACCTGTCCCTCACCCCCAACTTCGCCACGGCCATCCAGCAGCTCAACGGCCGGATCGGCACCATCGACAACCGCAAGCCGGTGCCGGCCAAGGTCGACGTCAAGGGCAAGGTCGACCGCTACGCGCCGGTCACCATCAAAGGCGCCCTCAACCCGTTCGACCCGCTGGCCAGCCTGGACATCGCCACCAGCTTCAAGCGGGTCGAGCTGACCACACTCACCCCCTACTCCGGCAAGTTCGCCGGCTTCCGCATCCGCAAAGGCCGGCTCAACCTCGACCTGCACTACCTGATCACCAATGGCCAGCTGAAGGCCGAAAACAAGGTGGTGGTAGAGCAGCTGCAGTTGGGCGAGAAGGTCGACAGCCCGGACGCAGTGGACCTGCCGATCCGCCTGGCGGTTGCGTTGCTGAAGGACACCGAAGGCAAGATCTCGATCGAGCTTCCGGTGTCGGGCGACCTCAACAACCCGCAGTTCAGCGTGATGCCGATCGTCTGGCAAACCCTGCGCAACCTGGTGTTGCGTGCGGCGCAGGCACCGTTCAAGTTCATTGGCGGGCTGGTTGCCGGCGGTGGTTCGGAAGACCTGGGCAACGTGGCCTTCGCCCCGGGCTCCAGCGAGCTCGGTAGCGACGCCCAGGCATCGCTGGACAAGCTGGCGTCGGCCCTGAAGGAACGCCCGGAACTGCGCCTGGAAATCGAAGGCACCAGCGCCCAGGCCAGCGATGGCCCGCTGATCGCCCAGCAGCGCCTGGAGCGCGAGTACCAGGCCACCTGGTACAAGATCCTGCAGCGTCGCGGTGACAAGGTGCCGGCCAATGCCTCGATGCTGGTGGTCGACGACAGTGACAAACCGGCGATGCTCGAAGGCATCTACCGTAACCGCCTGAAGCAGCAGCCGCCTGCCGAATGGGAGCAACTGGGCCGCGACGAGCGCACCGCCAAGCTGCGCGAGGCGGTGATCAAGTCCTGGGCCGAGAGTACTGCGCTACTGCGCACGCTGGGCCAGGAGCGGGCCAGCAGCATCAAGGATTACCTGGTGGACAAAGGCCAGCTGGAAGATGACCGGGTGTACTTCATCGATACCAACCTGGGCCAGGCCGAGAGCGATGGGCGGGTGGTGACGCCGATGCATCTGGATGCCGAGTAACTTCTACTAGCAGGTCTGGCCTCTTCGCGGGCTTGCCCGCTCCCACAGGGACCGCACACAGTTCAAGGCCTGTGCAGTACCTGTGGGAGCGGGCAAGCCCGCGAAGAGGCCGGTACAGGCTTCACACCAAACGCTGCCCCGACACCGCCGGATGGTACAACGGCTGCACCTTGTTCCCTGCCGGGTCCAACAGGTGGAAGCTGCGCGCCCCGTCACCATGGTTGAACGGCCGGTCCAGCAAGGTCACGCCGTGCGCCTTGAAGTACTGGTACCAGGCTTCCAGCTCCTCCACGCTATCGACGATGAACCCATAGTGGTCCAGGGTCTGCAACCCATTGGCCGCCCCTGCCCCACGCCCCAGCGACAGGTTGTCGTTACCACAAGTGAGGTATACCAGGTCTTCGTTGGCGCGGTTCAGCACTTCCATGCCCAGCACATCGACGTAGAAGCGTTCACACTCCTCCAGGTTGGGTACCAACAAGGCAATATGACGCAGGCCGTTCAGGCGGCCAGGGCGTGCAGGCAATTCGGACATTGGCGAGGCTCCATTTTTGTATACAATTCATAATAGAATTTAAAACAAAAGGAGAGCCTTGTGTATAGCCTGTTCATCAAGACCCGAGTGAAGCCCGGTTGCGCCGAGGAATTTCTGACTGCGATCAAGGTCAATGCCGCGGCTTCCGTTGCCAACGAGCCTGGCTGCCTGGTGTTCGATGTGTCGCAGGACCGGGTCGATCCGGAGGTGATCTACCTGTACGAGATCTACCGCGATGATGCGGCGTATGACGCGCATACGCAGACTGCGCACTTTCGCGATAGCCGGCCGTTGGTCGAGCCGCTGATCGTCGAGCAGGAATGCTTCGAGAGTGAGGTGATTGCGCGTAACCCGGTTTACTAGCCACCAATGAAAAGCCCCGGCAAATAGCCGGGGCTCGGAGCGAAGGTGGCCAAATCCTTTTGGCCGACGGGACATTCCTTATTCGGCTTTCAGGCCGTCCGACATCACACTCTTGACGCCTTTGATGTTCTTGGTAATACGTACAGCTTCTTCTTTCTGGGACTGAGTCACCGCCACGTCAGACGACAGCGAGACGACACCTTGGCTGGTCTCGACTTTGATGTCGCTGCCTGGAATACCTTTTTCAGTCAGCAGGTCCGCTTTCACTTTGGTGGTGATCCAGGTGTCAGAACCTTCCTGCTTGGCGTTGTCCACGGTATTGGCGGCCAACATGACTGGAGCCTGGGTTGGCTCTGCAGCGAATGCGCCGTTAGCCATGGTCAGGGTCAGGGCGGTAGCAGTAGCGGCAGCAATGGCGAACTTCTTCATGTGAGTCACTCCTGTTTTTCGAAAGGTCTGCGCCGTATGTCCTGGCGTCAGATATGAAGGTACTTGCACGCGCTGTGCCAGATTTTCCGCTTCGCTTGTTTCCTTTCAAATCAATAAGTTAGCGAAAAACCAGCATTCCCGTCGTCGTGCATTTTGCAATCTGCACGGTAAACCTGCATGCAAGATGCAAGTCCGCAAAAGGTTCCCTTTCGCCCATGAAAAAAGGGCCCCGAAGGGCCCTTTTCCTGTTGCGTGGCAGTCGCTTAGACGCCCGAGGCCTTGGCCGCGGCAACGTCCTTGATCGACAGCTTGATACGGCCGCGGTTGTCCACGTCCAGTACCAGTACTTCAACTTCCTGGCCTTCTTTCAGGATGTCGGTGACTTTCTCGACGCGAGCATCGCTCAACATGGAGATGTGCACCAGGCCGTCCTTGCCAGGCAGGATGTTGACGAAGGCACCGAAGTCGACGATGCGCTCGACCTTGCCGACGTAGATCTTGCCGATCTCGGCCTCGGCAGTGATGCCCAGGATGCGCTGCTTGGCAGCCTCTGCCGCTTCCTTGGTTTCGCCGAAGATCTTGATCGAGCCGTCGTCTTCGATGTCGATCGAAGCCTTGGTCTCTTCGCAGATGGCGCGAATGGTGGCGCCGCCTTTACCGATGACGTCGCGGATCTTGTCGGTGTCGATCTTCATCGCGATCATGGTCGGGGCGTTGGCCGACAGCTCGCTACGCGACTGGGCGATGATCTGGTTCATCTGGCCGAGGATGTTCAGGCGCGCTTCCAGGGCCTGGCCCAGGGCGATTTCCATGATCTCTTCGGTGATGCCGTTGATCTTGATGTCCATCTGCAGCGCAGTAACACCCTTGGCGGTACCGGCTACCTTGAAGTCCATGTCGCCCAGGTGGTCTTCGTCACCCAGGATGTCGGTCAGGACGGCGAACTTGTCACCTTCCTTGACCAGGCCCATGGCGATACCGGCAACCGGTGCCTTCATCGGTACACCGGCGTCCATCAGGGCCAGGGAAGCACCACAGACCGAAGCCATGGAGCTGGAACCGTTGGATTCGGTGATTTCCGATACCACGCGGATGGTGTAAGGGAAGTCGCTGTCGCTCGGCAGCATGGCCTGCACGCCACGACGGGCCAGGCGGCCGTGGCCGATTTCACGACGGCCGGCGCCGCCCATGCGGCCGCACTCACCCACCGAGAATGGCGGGAAGTTGTAGTGCAGCATGAACGGGTCTTTCTTCTCGCCTTCCAGGGTGTCCAGCAGCTGGGCGTCACGGGCAGTACCCAGGGTCGCGACGACCAGGGCCTGGGTTTCGCCACGGGTGAACAGCGCCGAACCGTGGGTCTTCGGCAATACGCCGACTTCGATGTTCAGCGGGCGCACGGTGCGGGTGTCACGGCCGTCGATACGCGGTTTGCCGTTGACGATGTTCTCGCGGACGGTGCGGTATTCCAGCTCGCCGAAGATGTCCTTGATGGCGCTGGCGGACGGGCCGGTCTCTTCGTTGCTCAGACGGGCAACAGCCTCGTCGCGCAGCTGGCCCAGGCGGTTGTAACGGTCAGCCTTCTGAGTGATGGTGTAGGCCTGCGAAACGGCTTCGCCGAACTCGCCACGCACCAGGTTCATCAGCTCGACGTTGGCTGGGGCTGGCTGCCAGTCCCAGGTCGGCTTGCCGGCTTCGGCGGCCAGTTCCTTGACGGCCTGGATCACGGCCTGGAATTCGTCGTGGGCGAACAGTACGGCGCCCAGCATCTGGTCTTCGGTCAGCTCTTTGGCTTCCGATTCAACCATCAGTACAGCGTCGGAGGTACCGGCAACGACCATGTCCAGGCTCGAGGCAGCCAGTTGCTCGTAGGTCGGGTTCAGCAGGTAGCCGGTGCTTTCGTGGAAGGCAACGCGAGCGGCGCCGATCGGGCCTTCGAACGGAATGCCGGAAATGGCCAGGGCAGCCGAGGTACCGATCATCGCAGCGATGTCCGGGTCGGTCTTCTTGCTGGTGGAAACCACGGTGCAGACTACCTGCACTTCGTTCATGAAGCCTTCCGGGAACAGCGGACGGATCGGACGGTCGATCAGGCGCGAGGTCAGGGTCTCTTTCTCGGAAGGACGGCCTTCACGCTTGAAGAAGCCACCCGGGATCTTGCCGGCGGCGTAGGTCTTTTCCTGGTAGTGGACCGACAGCGGGAAGAAACCCTTGCCTGGATCGGCCTGTTTGGCGCCTACCACAGTCACCAGCACGGTGACGTCGTTGTCGACGGTCACCAGCACGGCGCCGGTTGCCTGACGGGCAATACGGCCCGTTTCGAGAGTAACGGTCGATTGACCGAACTGGAAAGTCTTGATTACCGGGTTCACGGTTTCCTACCTTTTTCAGTGGCTCTTGGGGGAACTGGTTTCTTGCGAATTCTTGGGCAGAACGGGGAATCGGCCCCATTGACCGTCCAGATACAACACGAGGCTGGGAGCCTGGCACCAAGCGGAAAATCCGCTCAGCATTGCCAGGCTGCCAACCTCGGAGATACGCGTGGCGTGTCCAACGGCAGCACTGCAAAACAGCCCTGCCGAAGCCTGCGACACGCCATGCACACCACTGGCCAGGCCGCTATTAGCGACGCAGACCCAGGCGACCGATCAGGGCGCTGTAACGAGTGGTGTCTTTGCCCTTCAGGTAGTCCAGCAGCTTGCGACGCTGGTTGACCATACGAATCAGACCACGACGGGAGTGGTGGTCTTTGTCGTTGGCCTTGAAGTGGCCTTGCAGCTTGTTGATGTTGGCGGTCAGCAGAGCAACCTGCACTTCCGGGCTACCGGTATCGCCGGCGGCTTGCTGGTATTCGGCAACGATCTGAGCTTTTTCTTCAACGCTGAGGGCCATTTGGCTTCTCCTGATAACGGATCCCGCATGCGGGGTCCAATAGGCCAGGGACAAATCCCTGTATTAATAAAAAAGGTGTGACCGTGCCTACTGACAGCCACCCTTGGTGCCGTGGGGCCTGGCAACTGCCTGGCCTCACGGTTTCGGTCATTCCGACCGAATCAGCCGACGCGGCGCAATGCGCCCGTCTTCGCTCACTTCACCGATACCGATGAAGCGTGCATTGTGATCCTGTACCCGGACCATGCCAAATTGTGGCGCGTCCGGCGCGCGTACCGCCTGCCCATGCAGCCAGTAGAACGCACTGTGTTCGGACAGGCACACCAGCGGCCAGTCCTGCAGGCCGCTGTCCGAGGGCATGAGGAAGCGGTCGAGCGCTTCGTTGCCGCCTTCGGCGTGGGCCTGTTCGAGTTCCTCGAGGGTGACCGTCTGTGCCAGCGCGAAAGGCCCGGCCTGGGTCCTGCGCAGCTCGGCGACATAGGCGCCGCAGCCAAGGGCCTCGCCGATATCCTCCACCAGGGTGCGGATATAGGTGCCTTTGCTGCATCCTACGCTCAACCGTGCACGGGTGCCTTCGCACTCGAGCAACTCCAAGCGGCCAATAGTAACAGAACGCGCCTCGCGCTCCACTACCTCTCCTGCACGTGCCAGCTTGTACAGCGGCTGGCCGTCACGCTTGAGCGCCGAGTACATCGGCGGTATCTGGCTGATCTGGCCACGAAAACGCGGCAGCAGGGCCTCGATGTCGGCGCGACCAACGGTCACCTCGCGGGTCTGCAGCACCTCACCTTCGGCATCACCGGTGTTGGTAGTCTGCCCCATCTGCATGACCGTTTCGTAGCCCTTGTCGGAATCGAGCAGGTACTGCGAAAACTTGGTCGCTTCGCCGAAGCACAGCGGCAACACGCCGGTTGCCAGCGGGTCGAGGCTGCCGGTGTGGCCGGCCTTTTCCGCGTTGAGCAGCCAGCGCACCTTTTGCAGGGCGGCGTTGGAGGTGAAGCCCAGCGGCTTGTCGAGCAGGATGATGCCGCTGACGTTGCGGCGGATACGTTTGACCTGGGCCACCGCTTACTCCTCGGCGTCCGGCTTGTCGGCATCCTTGTGCAGGCGGTCTTCGGCGACCGCGCGCTCGATCAGTGCCGACAGGTGGACACCGCGGCTGACGCTTTCGTCGAAGTGGAAATGCAGTTGCGGCACGCTGCGCAGCTGCATCGAGCGGCCCAGGTGCAGGCGCAGGAAGCTGGCGGCGCTGTTCAGGGCCTTGAGCGACTGCTGCACTGCGTCTGGCGTTTCTTCGCCCATGACGGTGATGAAGACCTTGGCATGGCCTAGGTCGCGGCTGACATCCACAGCGGTGATGGTGACCAGACCGACGCGGGGGTCCTTGACTTCACGGCGGATCAGCTCGGCCAGCTCGCGCTGCATCTGATCACCGATACGTTGGGTACGGCTGTATTCTTTGGCCATTCTTGCTACCTGTAACTTAAAGCGGCAAACGCCCGGTCAGGCTGATGCCTGACCGGGCGCTACCTACTGAGGCACTGCCCACCGCCCTGCGGCGGGGGCTGGCGCCCTGCTCACCCTTAAAGGGTACGAGCAACCTGGACTTTCTCGAAGACTTCGATCTTGTCGCCGACCTTGACGTCGTTGTAGCTCTTCACGCCAATACCGCACTCCATGCCGTTACGCACTTCGGAGGCGTCGTCCTTGAAGCGACGCAGCGACTCCAGTTCGCCTTCGAAGATCACAACGTCTTCGCGCAGTACGCGGATCGGACGGTTGCGGTACACGGTACCCTCGATGACCATACAGCCAGCGATGGCGCCGAACTTCGGCGAACGGAACACGTCACGTACTTCGGCGACACCCAGGATGTTCTCGCGAACATCGCTGCCGAGCATGCCGGTCAGGGCCTTCTTGACGTCTTCGATGATGTCGTAGATCACGTTGTAGTAACGCATATCCAGACCTTCCTGCTCGACGATCTTGCGCGCGCCGGCATCGGCACGCACGTTGAAGCCGAACAGTACTGCATTCGAAGCCAGCGCCAGGTTGGCGTCGCTTTCGGTGATACCACCGACGCCGCCACCGATCACGCGTACCTGAACTTCGTCGTTGCCCAGGCCCGACAGCGAACCCTGCAGTGCTTCCAGGGAACCACGCACGTCGGTCTTGAGGACGATGTTGAGGGTCTTCTTCTCTTCCTGACCCATGGTCTCGAAGATGTTTTCCAGCTTGCCGGCGTGAGCACGGGCCAGCTTGACCTCGCGGTACTTGCCTTGACGGAACAGGGCAACCTCACGGGCCTTCTTCTCGTCGGCAACCACGGACAGCTCGTCACCGGCTTCCGGGGTACCGTCCAGGCCGAGGATTTCGACCGGGATCGACGGGCCGGCTTCCTTCACAGGCTTGCCGTTCTCGTCGAGCATGGCGCGCACGCGGCCATAGTTGGAACCGCACAGGACCATGTCGCCCTGACGCAGGGTACCGTCCTGAACCAGGATGGTAGCCACCGGGCCACGGCCCTTGTCCAGACGCGATTCGACAACCACGCCACGACCTGGAGCGGTCGGGGTAGCGGTCAGCTCGAGGATCTCGGCCTGCAGCAGGACAGCTTCGAGCAGTTCGTCGACGCCGGTACCCATCTTCGCCGAAACCTTGACGAACGGAGTGTCACCACCCCAGTCCTCGGAGGTCACGCCTTCGACGGCCAGCTCGTTGCGGATGCGATCGATATCGGCACCCGGCTTGTCGATCTTGTTCACCGCAACCACCAGCGGAACGCCAGCTGCCTTGGCATGCTGAACGGCTTCGCGGGTTTGCGGCATCACGCCGTCGTCCGCCGCCACCACCAGGATGACGATGTCGGTAGCCTTGGCACCACGGGCACGCATTGCGGTGAACGCAGCGTGGCCTGGGGTATCGAGGAAGGTGACCATGCCGCGGTCGGTTTCCACGTGGTAGGCACCGATGTGCTGGGTAATACCACCGGCTTCGCCAGCGGCAACCTTGGCACGACGGATGTAGTCGAGCAGCGAGGTCTTGCCGTGGTCAACGTGACCCATGACGGTAACGACCGGCGCACGCGATTCGACTTCACCTTCGAACTTCAGCGATTCGGCCAGGGAGTCTTCCAGGGCGGTATCGCTGACCAGGGTCACTTTGTGGCCCAGTTCTTCGGCGACCAGCTGAGCGGTTTCCTGGTCGAGCACCTGGTTGATGGTGACCGGGGTACCCAGCTTGAACATGAACTTGACCACTTCAGCGGCCTTGACCGACATCTGTTGGGCCAGTTCCGAGACGGTGATGGTCTCGCCGATGGTCACGTCACGGATGACTGGACCGGTCGGGTTCTGGAAGCCGTGCTGGTTGCGCTTCTTCAGCTTGCTCTTGCCACCGCGGCCACGGCGTACGCCATCGCTCTCTTCATCGGTGGTGCGCGGTGCGGCACGAGGAGTCGGAGCCTTTTCCTTCTCCTTGACCTTGACCTTGATCGACACGCGCGGGGCCTCGCCACGACGCTCGCCACCACGACGGTCTTCGTCACGGGTGCGGCCTTCGTTGCGACGGGCTTCGTCCTTCTTGCGCTCGGCGGCACGGGCTGCGGCGTCTTCGGACGCCGGGGCATCGGCAACTACCGGGGCCGGGGCAGCGGCTGGCGCCGCCTCTGGCTTGGCGGCAGGCGCAGGGGCTGCAGCAGCGGTATCGGCGGCCTGACGGCGAGCCTGCTCTTCGTTGCGCTGGCGAACTTCGGCCTCGACCTTCTCGCGAGCGGCATTTTCAGCCGCGCGGCGCTCATCCAGTTCACGCTTCTGCTCAGCCTGGATTTCTTCCGGGCTGCGCTGCACGAATACTTTCTTCTTGCGTACTTCTACGCTGATGCTCTTGCTACCGGCGACACGCAGGGTGCTGGTGGTTTTGCGCTGCAAGGTAATCTTGCGCGGTTCTTCCGCCTTGCTCTTGTGGCTGCTCTTCAAATGAGTCAGCAAGGTCTGCTTCTCATTGTCGGTCACTACCTGACCGGCGTCGGTGTGCGGCAGACCTGCCTCACGCATCTGCTGCAGCAGGCGCTCTACCGGTGCCTCGACCTCTTGGGCCAGTTCTTTCACCGTGACTTGCGTCATGCACTTCTCTCCTCAGGCCGCGCCTAATTACTCGAACCAGTGGGCTCGGGCGGCCATGATCAACTTGCCGGCACGCTCTTCGTCGATGCCGTCGATGTCGAGCAGATCGTCGATCGACTGCTCGGCCAGGTCTTCGCGGTTAACCACGCCGCGCACCGCCAGTTCCGCCGCCAGGTCCTTGTCCATGCCCTCGAGGGAGAGCAGGTCGTCAGCCGGATGGGCGTCTGCCAGTTTTTCTTCGGTAGCGATGGCCTTGGTCAACAAACGGTCCTTGGCTCGAGCGCGGAGCTCGTTGACGATATCTTCGTCAAAGCCATCGATGTTGAGCATTTCTTCCAACGGTACGTAGGCAATTTCTTCGAGGCTGGTGAAGCCTTCGTCGACCAGCACTTGGGCCAGCTCCTCGTCGACTTCCAGTTCATCGATGAAATTGCGCAGGATGTCACCGGTTTCGGCCTGCTGCTTGGCCTGGATGTCCTTCTCGGTCATCACGTTCAGGGTCCAGCCGGTCAGCTGACTGGCCAGGCGAACGTTCTGACCGCCACGACCAATGGCCTGGGCCAGGTTGTCCTCGGCAACGGCGATGTCCATGGCATGGGCATCTTCATCAACGATGATCGCCGCAACTTCAGCCGGCGACATGGCGTTGATGACAAACTGCGCCGGGTTATCGTCCCACAGGACGATATCCACACGCTCACCACCCAGCTCCCCGGATACGGCCTGGACGCGCGAACCACGCATGCCGATGCAGGCGCCTTGCGGGTCGATGCGCTTGTCCTTGGAGCGGACGGCGATCTTGGCTCGCGAACCCGGATCACGGGAGGCAGCCATGACTTCGATGAGGCCTTCGGCAATTTCCGGCACTTCGATGCGGAAAAGCTCGATCAGCATCTGTGGCGCGGTGCGCGACAGGATCAGCTGAGGGCCACGGTTCTCGGTGCGAATTTCCTTGAGCAGCGCACGCAGGCGCACGCCAACACGGAAGGTCTCACGCGGAATGATGTCTTCGCGGGCCAGCAGGGCCTCTGCGTTGTTGCCCAGGTCAACGATGACGTTGTCGCGGGTAACCTTTTTGACGGTACCGGAGATGATCTCGCCAACGCGCTCGCGGTAGGCATCGACCACCTGGGCACGCTCGGCCTCACGGACCTTCTGCACGATGACCTGCTTGGCGGTCTGGGCGGCAATACGACCGAACTCGATGGACTCGATCTTCTCTTCGATCACGTCACCGACCTTGGCTTCAGGGTGGGTTTCGTGAATCTTGCTCAACCAGGTCTCGATCGCCGGATCATCAAGATCGGCTTCGTCGACCACGGTCCAGCGACGGAAGGTCTCGTAGCTACCGGTGTGGCGGTTGATTTCCACACGCAGGTCGACTTCGTCTTCAAAACGTTTTTTGGTTGCAGTGGCCAGTGCCACTTCCAGCGCTTCGAAAATGACGCCGGGCGGTACACCTTTTTCGTTGGATACCGATTCAACAACCAGCAGTACTTCTTTGCTCATCGTACGCCTCGCCTTGCGCAAGCCATTGGGCCCGGATAGTCCGCCGGGCCCGGCACGTCTCAGTCAAAACTGGGAATAATATTGGCCTTGTCGATCGAGTCGATCGGCAACAGGAACTCTTGATTGTCCACCTGGACCACCACATCCTGCTCCTCCACACCGCGGAGAAGGCCCTGGAAGTTACGACGACCCTCGAAGGGTGAGCGCAGCTTGATCTTCACTTGTTCGCCGGCATGCGAGGCAAACTGTTCCAGAGTGAACAGTGGGCGATCCATGCCTGGAGAAGACACCTCGAGGGTGTATTCACTGCTGATCGGATCTTCCACATCGAGAATTGCGCTGGCCTGACGGCTGACCGCTTCGCAGTCGTCCACCAGGATGCCGCCTTCCTTGTCGATGTAGATGCGCAGTACCGAATGCTTACCCTGGGAAACGTATTCGATCCCCCAGCATTGATAGCCCAGACCCTCGACAACCGGGGCCAACAAGGCCTGCAACTGTTCTAGCTTGCTCGACACCTGAACCCCCTCGTGCATGCTGTGCAAATAAAAAATGGGCGAAGCGCCCATCCCTGAAAGCGCCGTTGGACAACGACGCCGAAAACTGTTCGGTTAGCAAAAAGCCCCTGAAAAGGGGCTCCGCTGAAGCTGGTTGCGGGGGCTGGATTTGAACCAACGACCTTCGGGTTATGAGCCCGACGAGCTACCAAGCTGCTCCACCCCGCGACAAAGCTGGGGCGAAAGTATAAGACCGAACCCTCCTGAGGGTCAAATCCGAACCTTCACCTGCAAGAAAGCCCGCTAAAGCGGGCTCTCAAGCTTTAATTGGTACCGAGAAGGGGACTCGAACCCCTACACCCTATGGGCACAACCACCTCAAGGTTGCGTGTCTACCAATTCCACCACCTCGGCAATACTACTACTTGAAACCCGTTACTTCTGCTCTTGTGCTGGAGGAGGTACATCACCCGTATTAGGAGTGGTTTCGCTCTTCTGCTGCTGGAGCACCGGTACATCATCATTAACTGCCGGTTTCTGCGGCTCTTTCACTTCTAGCACTGCTGGATCTGGAAGACCTGCTTGGCTAAGCTGGTGAGCTTGTTGCTTCGCGAAGTATCCTAACCCAAGTGCTGTCAAAAAGAAAGTGGCAGCGAGTATAGCAGTTAATTTACTCAGGAACGTTGCAGAGCCCTGGCTCCCGAACACGGTATTTGAAGCACCCGCGCCGAAAGATGCACCTGCTTCGGCACCTTTACCCTGTTGCAACAGAACCAGCACTACAAGCGACAGCGCTGCCAACAGATGAAAAACAACGATGACTGTTTCCAGCATTTGTTCAGTTTCCTGCGGCGCGACAAATTGCACCGAATTCGTCTGCGTTCAGGGAAGCTCCACCAATGAGCCCCCCATCGATATCCGGCATGCCGAACAGTTCGGCCGCATTGGCCGCCTTCACGCTGCCGCCGTAGAGCAACTGCACCTTCGCAGCCACTTCAGCATCTTCTGCCGCCAGCTGGCCGCGGATGGCTGCATGCACATCCTGGGCCTGCTGTGGCGTGGCCGTAAGGCCAGTGCCAATGGCCCATACAGGCTCATAGGCAATTACTGCATTGGCAAAAGCCTTAACACCGAATGCCTCGATGATACTGCTTAGTTGACGCCCGACAACTTCGAGCGTTTTGCCGGCCTCGCGCTCTTCAAGGGTTTCCCCGATGCAAAGCACTGGCTTCAAACCTTTGGCTAGGGCCGCTGCAAACTTGCGATTGAGCACTTCGTCGGTTTCACCAATGATCTGGCGACGCTCCGAATGACCAATCAACACCAACTTGCAGCCTGCTTCAACCAGCTGTTCCGGAGCAACTTCTCCGGTCAGCGCACCCTGCTCGGGTTGTACTGCAGAATTCTGTGCGCCGACAGTAATTTCCTTGCCTGCCAGGCCATCGATCACTTGATTGATGAACAAGGCCGGTGGAAACACCGCGACTTCCACTCCGCTCGGCAAGGCCAGATTTCTCAAGCCTTCGGTCAGCTCAGCGACGCTAGCGCGGGTACCGTGCATCTTCCAGTTACCAGCTACCATAGGGCGACGCATGCTTTACCTCGTCGGTCAAAGTGGGCGCAGATAGTACCCAACCCTATCTGCGCTGGCAAGCGCCTTCAGACACAAACTTCGCCAACCAGTTTGGCCAACGCTTCTGCGTGCGCACGCACCTGGCTTTCGTCCTCGCCCTCGACCATCACCCGCACCAACGGCTCGGTACCGGATTTGCGCAGCAGCACGCGGCCGCGGCCGGCCAAGGCCTCGGTCACCTTGGCACTGGCTTCCTTGACCGCCGGGTGCTCCAGCGGGTCGACCTTGCTGGCGCCATAGCGCACGTTGATCAGCACCTGCGGGCACTTGCGCAGGGCCTGACGAGCCTGGGCGAGGGTTTCGCCACGGCGCTTGAGCGCCATCAGCACCTGCAGCGCAGCGATTATCGCGTCACCAGTGGTGGTGTGATTGCAGCACACGACGTGACCGGAGTTTTCACCACCGACCAGCCACTCACGCTCCAGCAGCTCGGCCATGACATAACGGTCACCGACCTTGGCCCGCACGAACGGGATATCCAGCTCCTTCAGCGCAAGCTCCAGGCCCAGGTTGCTCATCAGCGTGCCCACTACCCCGCCCTGCAGCTTGCCCCGCTCCTGCATGTCGCGGGCGATGATGAACAGCAGTTCGTCACCATCGACGATGGCGCCGGTGTGGTCGACCATCAGCACTCGGTCGCCATCACCGTCGAAGGCGATGCCCAGGTCGGCATGACCGACCAGCACGGCAGCCTGCAGCGATTCGATGTGAGTCGAGCCACAGCCTTCGTTGATGTTCAGGCCGTCGGGCTGGGCATGCAGCACGGTCACGTCGGCACCCAGCTCGCGGAACACGCTTGGCGCGACCTTGTAGGTGGCGCCATGGGCGCAATCGACCACCAGCTTGAGGCCGTCGAAACTGGTGCTGCTCGGCACGCTGCTCTTGCAGAACTCGATGTAGCGGCCGGCGGCATCGTTGATGCGCGAAACCTTGCCCAGCTTGCCCGACTCGACAACGGTCATCGGCTGGTCGAGCAATTCCTCGATCATCAGCTCGACTTCGTCCGGCAGCTTGGTCCCCTGGCCCGAGAAGAACTTGATGCCGTTGTCATCGTGCGGGTTGTGCGAGGCGCTGATGACGATGCCGGCTTCGGCGTGGAAGGTACGCGTCAGGTAGGCGATGGCCGGCGTAGGCATCGGCCCGAGCAGCATCACGTCGGCACCTGCCGCGGACAGGCCGGCTTCGAGTGCGGACTCGAACATGTAGCCGGAAATACGCGTGTCCTTGCCAACCAGCACCCGGCAGTGGCCTTGCTTGCGGAAGGCCATGCCGGCCGCCCAACCAAGCTTCAGCATGAAGTCAGGCGTGATCGGGTATTCGCCGACGCGGCCACGAATGCCGTCGGTACCAAAGTATTTTCTGCTCATAGGGACTCCAATGTTCTTATTCGGCGTTTTGCACCGCAGCGATCATGCGCACCACATCAACGGTTTCGGCCACGTCATGGACACGAAGGATGCTCGCCCCCTTGGTCATGGCCAACGCCGCCAGCGCGAGGCTGCCGTACAACCGCTCGCCGACCGGACGTTCCAGCGTCAGGCCGATCATGCTCTTGCGTGAAACACCCACCAGCAGCGGGCGCCCAAGGCGATAGAGCGCTTCCATATGCTTGAACAGGCTCAGGTTGTGCGCCAGTGTCTTGGCGAAACCGAAGCCCGGATCAAGGATGATTCTGTTTGCGTCGATGCCCGCCGCAGCGCAGGCGGCCATTCGCTGCTCAAGGTAACGCGTAACGTCGGCGGTCACATCTTCGTAATGTGGGTCGTCCTGCATGTTACCCGGCTCGCCGCGCATGTGCATGAGGCATACCGGCAGGCCGGTATCCGCGGCAGCGTCCAGGGCGCCATCGCGCTCCAGGGCTCGCACGTCGTTGATCAGCCCGGCACCGAGGCGCGCCGATTCACGCATGACCGCCGGGGTGGAGGTATCGACCGAGATGACCACATCGAGGCGGCTGTTGATCGCCTCGACCATGGGGGCTACCCGCTCCAGCTCCTCGGTCACCGATACCGCGCGCGCGCCCGGACGCGTGGACTCGCCGCCGATATCGATCAGCGTGGCGCCTGCGGCAACCATCGCTTCGGCATGACGCAACGCCTCGTCGCGCTGGTTGAAGCGCCCACCATCAGAAAAGGAATCAGGGGTGATATTGAGAATACCCATGACATGGGTACGCGACAAATCAAGAACCCGGTTGCCGCAAGGCAACCGGGTCGGGTACTGCGCTGAGCTCATAGATGCCCTTAGTGTTGAGCCGCTGGACCGCCGATCGGCGATTCCGGGCGATCACCCTGGGCAGCAGGCTTGCCCGAAGCCGAGTCATCATCCCAGTCGCGCGGTTCGCGGGGGGTACGGCCAGCCATGATATCGTCAATCTGCTCGGCGTCGATGGTCTCGTACTTCATCAGCGCTTCGGCCATGGCATCGAGCTTGTCACGGTTGTCGGTGAGCAATTGCTTGGCCGTGGCGTAGCACTGGTCGATGATGCTGCGCACTTCCGAGTCGATCAGCTTGGCGGTTTCGCCGGAAACGCTGGCGTGCTGGCTGGCAGCACTGCGACCCAGGAACACCTCGCCTTCTTCCTCGGCGTACATCAGCGGGCCGAGTTTTTCGGAAAGGCCCCACTTGGTCACCATGTTTCGGGCGATCTGGCTGGCACGCATGATGTCGTTGGACGCGCCGGTAGTGACACCGTCGAAGCCCAGGGTCATTTCTTCGGCAATACGGCCGCCGTACAGCGAGCAGATCTGGCTGATCAGTGCGCGCTTGGACAGGCTGTAGCGGTCTTCTTCCGGCAGGAACATGGTCACGCCCAGGGCACGACCGCGCGGAATGATCGAAACCTTGTAGACCGGATCGTGCTCAGGCACCAGGCGACCGACAATGGCGTGGCCAGCCTCGTGATAGGCAGTGTTCTGCTTCTCTTTCTCGGACATGACCATGGTCTTGCGCTCGGCGCCCATCATGATCTTGTCCTTGGCCAGCTCGAACTCTTTCATTTCGACCAGGCGCTTGTTGGCGCGCGCGGCAAACAGTGAGGCCTCGTTGACCAGGTTGGCCAGGTCCGCACCGGAGAAGCCAGGGGTACCACGGGCAATGACCGCCGGGTTGACGTTCTCGCCGACCGGCACCTTGCGCATGTGCACCTTGAGGATCTGCTCACGACCACGAATATCCGGCAGGCCAACCACCACCTGGCGGTCGAAGCGGCCGGGGCGCAGCAGAGCCGGGTCGAGCACGTCCGGACGGTTGGTAGCGGCGATGACGATGATGCCATCGTTCATTTCGAAGCCGTCCATCTCCACCAGCAACTGGTTGAGGGTTTGCTCACGCTCGTCGTGACCGCCACCCATGCCGGCGCCACGGTGGCGACCAACGGCGTCGATCTCGTCGATGAAGATGATGCACGGGGCGTGCTTCTTGGCCTGCTCGAACATGTCGCGCACACGGCTGGCACCGACACCGACGAACATTTCCACGAAGTCCGAACCGGAAATGGTGAAGAACGGCACTTTCGCCTCGCCGGCGATGGCCTTGGCAAGCAAGGTCTTACCGGTACCGGGCGGGCCGACCATCAGCACGCCACGCGGGATACGGCCGCCCAGGCGCTGGAACTTGCCCGGGTCGCGCAGGAACTCGACCAGCTCGCCGACCTCTTCCTTGGCTTCGTCGCAACCTGCAACGTCGGCCAGAGTGGTCTTGACCTGGTCTTCGGACAGCAGGCGCGCCTTGCTCTTGCCGAAGCTCATCGGCCCGCCCTTGCCGCCCGCGCCGCCCTGCATCTGGCGCATGAAGAACATGAACACGGCGATGATCACCAGGATCGGGAAGCTCGCCACCAGCAGCTGGGTCCAGATGCTCTGCTGCTCAGGCTGCTTGCCTTCGACGATGACGTGGTTGTCGACCAGGTCGCCGATCAGGCCGTTGTCGGTAATGGCCGGGCGAACGGTCTTGAAATTGTCGCCGTCGGCGCGCTTGCCGGTAATGATGTAGCCGTCGACGGTCACACGCTCGACCTTGCCATCCTTGACCTGCTGGATGAAGTCGGAATAGTTGAGGGTCTGCGGCTCGTTAGGGCTGGAGAAGTTGTTCATCACTGTCACCAGGACAGCTGCGATGATCAACCACAGGATCAGATTCTTTGCCATGTCGTTCAATTCGCTACCCTCTGAGGTCGGCGCACGACGCAGCCGTTCCTCGCATGATATTCATCGCCCTAACTTACTACATTACCTACGCAGCCGCAGGCACCGTCTGTAACCCTTTGTGAAAGCTAGACTACACGAAGTTCGGACGATCCTGACGCAGCGGCCGATTGGAAATAACTATCGGCCACCACGCTTCACGCCTTTCATGCCCCCTTGAAACCCCTGCCCAGCAGGTACTGCTCGCGGGAACGGTCACGCGACGACGACGGCTTGCGCATCTGTACCTTGTCGAACTTGCTGCGCACGTCCTTGAGGTACACGTCAAAACCTTCGCCCTGGAAAATCTTGATCAGGAAATCGCCGCCGGGCTTCAGCACGCGGGTTGCCAGATCGAGGGCCAGCTCGCAGAGGAACATGGCACGCGGCATGTCCACCGCAGGCGTACCACTCATATTGGGGGCCATGTCGGAAATCACAAGGTCCACATGCGAATCGCCGACGGCCTCGAGAATGCGCTGCAGCACTTCATCATGGGTGAAATCGCCCTGGATGAAGGTCACATCGGGGATCGAGTCCATCTCCAGGATGTCGGACGCGATCAGGCGGCCCTGGCCACCAATCAGACGACTGGTCACCTGCGACCAGCCACCAGGAGCCGCGCCGAGGTCGATCACGCTCATGCCTGGGCGGATCAGCCGGTCCTTTTCCTGGATCTCCAGCAATTTGTAGCTCGCACGCGAGCGGTAGCCATCCTTTTGTGCCTGTTTCACAAAAGGATCGTTGAAATGCTCTCGCAGCCAGTTTGCGCTGCTTTTGGAACGTTGTACCACGGGGCACCTCGATGATATGCGTCGTGATTGACTGGGCGGAGCCGGTGGCCCTCGGGTAAAATGCCGGTCAATTTTACAGAATCAGACGGAAAGGGTCAGATTATGCCGCTCAATAACGAGCAGAAGAAGCAATACAAGTCCATTGGTCATGACCTGAAGCCGGTCCTGATCGTTGCTGGCAACGGTTTGAATGAAGGCGTCATCGCCGAACTGGAGCGCGCCCTGGTCGACCATGAGCTGATCAAGGTCGAAATTCGCTCGGAAGACCGCGAAGAGCGGGCCGAGACCATTGCCGAACTGTGCAAGGCCGGCCGTGCCGAGCTGGTGCAGACCATTGGCAAGAAAGCCCTGATCTACCGCAAGAACCCACAGCCGAACAAGCAGCTGTCCAATATCCACCGTTACAAGTAACGGCACGGGGGGCTGCTGCGCAGCCCATCGCGACACAAGGCTGCTCCCACAGGGATTGCACCGACCTGCGGCACAACGCAATCCCTGTGGGAGCGGCCTTGTGTCGCGAAAGGGCCGCAAAGCGGCCCCAGCGATCTCGAGCCGTTTAGCGGCGCACCTTGACCGGAACCGGCTGGGCCACCAGCACGATGCCGGAAAAGCCAAGCACCAGGAAACAGAGCAGCTGCCAGCGCTCGCCAACGGAAATACCGTAGCGCAAGGTGTAATACCCCACGCAGGCACCGAAGCCGAGCAACAGCATCTGGCCACGGAACTGCTGCCACCAGGCCGACAGGCCGTCCACCCTTGCCAGCACCGCCAGCTGGGTCAACAAGCCAAGCAGCGCCACACCGATCAACCAGCGGTCGATCTGCCCGGCGATATCCTGCACCAGCAGCGGCGCCAGGCCACTGACCTTGAGCGCGGGCACCAGTCCCACGTGAAACACCCACAAGCCACCGACCCAGAAAACCTGGGCCAGCTGCCAGAGGATCCCCTCGAGGGATGGCGCCCGCAGGCGCCGGTCAGATGTGCTTGACTTCGACAATCTCGTACTCGACCGTCCCGCTAGGCGTCTTGACGACGACAGTATCACCTTCTTCCTTGCCGATGATGGCACGGGCAATCGGCGCACCGCTCGAGAGCTTGCCCTGCTTCACGTCAGCTTCATCCTCGCCGACGATCTGGTAGGACACCTCTTCATCGGTTTCGGTGTTGGCCAGTACCACGGTGGTACCGAAAATCACCTTGCCGGTGTGAGGGATGGTGGTCACGTCGATCACCACCGAGTTCTGCAGGCGGCCTTCGATATCGCGGATACGCGCCTCGACCATGCCCTGCTCTTCACGGGCGGCATGGTATTCGGCGTTTTCCTTGAGGTCGCCCAGTTCACGTGCTTCGCCGATGGCCTGGCTCAGGCGCGGGCGCTCGGTCTTGCTCAGGAACAGGTGCTCCTCTTCCAGGGCGCGAGCGCCCTGGACGGTCATCGGGTACTTGGTAATGCTCATGCTTTCAGTCCTGCATGCAGATCCTGCAGGCGACGAACGGTCTTTTCCGGACCGAATTTCAGCGCCTCGCAGATGGCTTCACCGGCCGCAATGGTAGTGGTGCAGTAAATCTTGTGCTGCAGCGCATTGCGACGAATCGAGTAGGAATCGGCGATCGACTGGCGGCCTTCGGTGGTGTTGATGATCAGCGACACTTCGTCGTTCTTGATCATGTCGACCACGTGCGGACGACCTTCGGTCACCTTGTTCACACGGCGCACTTTCAGGCCAGCCGCTTCGATAACCTTGGCAGTGCCGGCAGTTGCAACCACTTCGAAGCCCAGGGCGATCAGGTCGCGGGCAACGCCAGCCACTTGCGGCTTGTCGTCGTCACGCACGCTGATGAAGGCGGTACCGCCAGTCGGCAGCACTTCGCTGGCCCCCATCTGGGCCTTGGCGAAGGCTTCACCGAAGCTGTCACCGACACCCATGACTTCACCGGTCGATTTCATCTCAGGGCCGAGGATCGGGTCAACCCCCGGGAACTTGGCGAACGGGAAGACGGCTTCCTTGACGCTGTAGAAGTTCGGGATGATTTCCTGGGTGAAGCCCAGCTCTTTGAGGGTTTTGCCGGCCATGACGCGGGCTGCGATCATCGCCAGGGAGGTGCCGATGCACTTGGAGACGAACGGCACGGTACGCGAAGCACGCGGGTTGACTTCGATCACGTAGATCTTGTCGCCCTGCAGGGCCAGCTGCACGTTCATCAGGCCGACCACGCCCAGCTCCAGGGCCATTTTCTTGACCTGTACGCGGACTTCGTCCTGCACTTCCTTGCTCAGCGAGTAAGGTGGCAGCGAGCACGCCGAGTCACCGGAGTGAACGCCGGCCTGCTCGATGTGCTGCATGATCGCGCCGATCACCACGTCGGTGCCGTCGCACACCGCATCCACATCCATCTCGATGGCGCAGTTGAGGAAGTGGTCGAGCAGTACCGGGCTGTCGTTGGACACCTGTACGGCTTCACGCAGGTAGCGCTTGAGCTCGTCCAGTTCGTAGACGATTTCCATGGCACGGCCGCCCAGCACGTAGGACGGGCGCACTACCAGCGGGTAGCCGATGCCGCCAGCGGCGCTGATGGCTTCTTCTTCGCTGCGCACGGTGGCGTTTGGCGGCTGCAGCAGGTTCAGGCGCTGAACCATCTGCTGGAAGCGCTCGCGGTCTTCGGCGCGGTCGATGGCATCCGGGCTGGTACCGATGATCGGTACGCCGGCTTCTTCCAGGGCGCGGGCCAGTTTCAGCGGGGTCTGGCCGCCGTAGTGGACGATCACGCCTTTCGGCTTCTCGACGCGGCACACTTCCAGCACGTCTTCCAGGGTCAGCGGCTCGAAGTACAGACGGTCGGAGGTGTCGTAGTCGGTGGAGACGGTTTCCGGGTTGCAGTTGACCATGATGGTCTCGTAACCGTCTTCACGCAGCGCCAGTGCGGCGTGTACGCAGCAGTAGTCGAACTCGATACCCTGGCCGATACGGTTAGGGCCGCCACCCAGAATCATGATCTTGTCGCGGGTCGACGGGTTGGCCTCGCACTCTTCCTCGTAGGTGGAGTACAGGTAGGCGGTGTCGGTGGCGAACTCGGCAGCGCAGGTGTCGACGCGCTTGTACACCGGGAACACTTCCAGCTTGTGGCGGTGACGGCGCAGGTTCTTGTCGGTGATACCCAGCAGCTTGGCCAGGCGCTGGTCGGAGAAGCCCTTGCGCTTGAGGCGCAGCATGTAGTCCTTGTCGATCGACGACAGGGCCAGGGTCTTGACCTTCTCCTCTTCCTTGATCAGGTCTTCCATCTGCACCAGGAACCACATGTCGATGCCGGTCAGGTCGAAGATCTGCTCGCAGGTCATGCCGGCACGCATGGCGTCGGCCACGTACCAGATACGCTCGGCGCCCGGTACGGTCAGCTCGCGCTTGAGGATGCTGCTGGCTTCAGGGTTGGCCAGGTCGACTTTCGGGTCGAGGCCGCAGGCGCCGACTTCCAGGCCGCGCAGGGCTTTCTGCAGGGACTCCTGGAAGGTACGGCCGATGGCCATGACTTCACCCACGGACTTCATCTGGGTGGTCAGGCGGGCGTCGGCTTTCGGGAATTTCTCGAAGGCGAAACGCGGCAGCTTGGTGACGACATAGTCGATCGACGGTTCGAAGGACGCCGGGGTGCGGCCGCCGGTGATGTCGTTCTGCAGTTCGTCGAGGGTGTAGCCGACAGCCAGCTTGGCAGCGATCTTGGCGATCGGGAAGCCGGTGGCCTTGGAGGCCAGCGCCGAGGAACGCGAAACGCGCGGGTTCATCTCGATCACGACCATGCGGCCAGTGTTCGGGCAGATACCGAACTGCACGTTGGAACCGCCGGTTTCCACACCGATTTCACGCAGCACCGCCAGCGAGGCGTTGCGCATGATCTGGTATTCCTTGTCGGTCAGGGTCTGTGCCGGGGCAACGGTGATCGAGTCACCGGTGTGCACGCCCATCGGGTCGAAGTTCTCGATCGAGCAGACGATGATGCAGTTGTCCTTCTTGTCGCGGACCACCTCCATCTCGTACTCCTTCCAACCGATCAGCGATTCGTCGATCAGCAGTTCCTTGGTCGGCGACAGGTCCAGGCCACGGGCGCAGATTTCTTCGAATTCTTCACGGTTGTAGGCGATACCACCACCGGTGCCGCCCATGGTGAACGACGGACGGATGATGCACGGGAAACCCAGGCGCTCGAGGACGGCGTTGGCTTCTTCCATGCTGTGGGCGATACCGGAGCGCGGGCACTCCAGGCCGATGTCCTTCATCGCCTTGTCGAAGCGCGAGCGGTCTTCGGCCTTGTCGATGGTGTCGGCGTTGGCACCGATCATTTCCACGCCGAACTTTTCCAGAACGCCGTGGCGCTCCAGGTCCAGGGCGCAGTTCAGTGCAGTCTGGCCACCCATGGTCGGCAGCAGTGCGTCCGGGCGCTCTTTCTCGATGATCTTGGCCACCGACTGCCACTTGATCGGCTCGATGTAGGTGGCGTCGGCCATGGCCGGGTCGGTCATGATGGTGGCCGGGTTGGAGTTCACCAGGATGACGCGGAAACCTTCCTCGCGCAGGGCCTTACAAGCCTGGGCGCCGGAGTAGTCGAATTCGCAGGCCTGGCCGATCACGATCGGGCCAGCGCCGAGAATCAGGATGCTTTTGATGTCTGTACGTTTTGGCATGGTTGTCACTCAAATCCGGGGTCAGTCGGCAAGCCGCTTTGAACAATCTGGGTCAGGCGCTTCCGGGCGCGGCGCAAGCCGGCCCGGGGCCTTGAAGCAGGATGCTCAGCGGCGCTTGGCCATGGCATCGATGAAACGATCGAACAGTGGCGCGACGTCGGTCGGGCCTGGGCTCGCTTCAGGGTGGCCCTGGAAGCTGAACGCGCTCTTGTCGGTACGCTCGATACCCTGCAGGGTGCCGTCGAACAGCGACTTGTGGATGGCGCGGACGTTGCCCGGCAGGGTGGCCTCGTCAACGGCAAAGCCGTGGTTCTGGCTGGTGATCATGACCACGCCGGTGTCCAGGTCCTGGACCGGGTGGTTGGCACCGTGGTGGCCGTGGCCCATTTTCACGGTCTTGGCACCAGAAGCCAGGGCCAGCAGCTGGTGGCCCAGGCAGATGCCGAATACCGGGATCTCGGTCTCGAGGATGTCCTTGATCGCCTGGATGGCGTAGTCGCACGGCTCGGGGTCGCCAGGGCCGTTGGACAGGAACACGCCGTCCGGGTTGAGTGCCAGCACTTCGCTGGCCGGGGTCTGGGCCGGCACCACGGTCACGCGGCAGCCACGGGCAACCAGCATGCGCAGGATGTTCAGCTTGACGCCGTAGTCGAAGGCGACCACGTGGTAAGGCAGGTCAGCGGCTTCGATGGTCGGGTGGCTGTCGGTATTCAGTTCCCACACGCTGGAGCGCCACTCGTAGCGTTCCTTGGTGGAAACGACCTTGGCCAGGTCCATGCCCTTCAGGCCCGGGAAGGCGCGGGCAGCGGCGATGGCGGCTTCTTCGCTGATGTTGTCACCGGCGAGGATGCAACCGTTCTGAGCGCCCTTTTCACGCAGGATTCGGGTCAGGCGACGGGTGTCGATGCCGGCGATGGCGACGACGTTGTTGGCCTTGAGGTACTCAGGCAGCGACTGGGTATTACGCCAGTTGCTGGCCAGCAGCGGCAGGTCACGAATGACCAGGCCAGCGGACCAGACGCGGTTCGACTCGGCGTCTTCCGGGGTAGTACCGGTGTTGCCGATGTGCGGGTAGGTCAGGGTAACGATTTGCTGCGCGTAGGAAGGGTCTGTAAGGATTTCCTGGTAGCCGGTCATAGCGGTGTTGAATACCACCTCACCAACGGTCTGACCGTCGGCACCGATAGCTTCACCGCGGAAAATACTGCCGTCGGCAAGGGCGAGTATGGCTGGCTTTGTCAAGAAGACCTCCCGTAAATCAAGCATGAAAGGGCGATCGCAGGTTGCAAAAAAGCGGAGTGACGTATGGACACGTCACCCCGCTTTCATGTGCTGAATTCAATTCGCTGCGCGCTTTTAGTGGACACACTAAAGCTGTAGCTTACAGAAAAGTGCGTTTTCGGTCTACCGCGGATGTGCCTCTAAAACACATCAATGCGACAGGCTGACATCTGTGCCGGTTTCTTCGCGGGTAAACCCGCTCCTACAGGGATAGCGCCATGCCTGAGGGCAACGCTGTACCTGTAGGAGCGGGTTTACCCGCGAAGAAGCCAACACCGCTCCAACTGCTTAACGCAGCTCGAGCACATCCTGCATGTCGTACAGGCCAGGCTCACGCCCGTCCAGCCACAGCGCCGCACGCACGGCGCCCTTGGCGAAGGTCATGCGGCTGGAAGCCTTGTGGGTAATCTCGACGCGCTCGCCTTCGGCGGCGAACAGCACGGTATGGTCACCCACCACATCACCGGCACGCACGGTGGCGAAGCCGATGGTCTGACGCTCACGCGCACCGGTCTGCCCTTCACGGCCATACACGGCCACTTCCTGCAGGTTGCGACCCAGCGCCTGGGCAACCACTTCACCCATGCGCAGCGCGGTGCCCGACGGCGCATCGACCTTGTGCCGGTGGTGCGCTTCGAGGATTTCGATATCCACATCGTCACCCAGCACGCGCGCCGCGGTATCCAGCAGCTTCAGGCACAGGTTGACGCCGACGCTGAAGTTGGCGGCGAAGACGATCGGGATTTCCTTGCCGGCTTCGGCCAACTGCTGCTTCTCTTCTGGAGTGAAACCAGTGGTGCCGATGACCATGGCCTTGCCCGCCTTGCGGCAGAACGCCAGGTTCTTCAGGGTTACCGAAGGGTGGGTGAAGTCGATCAGCACGTCGAACTCATCAACCACCTTGCTCAGGTCGTCGGAAATCGGCACACCAATACGGCCCAAGGCCGCCAACTCACCAGCATCAGCCCCCACCAGCGAGCTGTCCGGGCGGTCGATCGCCGCCGTCAGGCCCGCCTGGGGAGCCTGCTGCTGCACGGCTTCGACGAGGGTCTTGCCCATCCGCCCTGCCGCGCCCATCACTGCAATACGTCGCATAGCCATTTCCTTGTCAGAGATCGCCGAAGAAGCGCTTCACGCCATCGAACCAGCCACTGGCCTTGGGCGAGTGGGAGCTATCGCCTTCCAGCGAATCACGCAGCTCTTCGAGCAACTCGCGCTGGCGGCGGCTGAGGTTGACCGGGGTTTCCACCGCCACGCGGCACAGCAGGTCACCCGCACCACCACCACGCACCGGGGCAACACCCTTGCCGCGCAGACGGAACTGCTTGCCGGTCTGGGTACCTTCCGGGATCTTCAGCTTCACCCGACCATCGAGGGTCGGCACTTCCAGTTCGCCACCCAGGGCGGCATCGGTGTAGCTGATCGGTACTTCGCAGTACAGGTGCTTGCCATCACGCTGGAAGATCTCGTGCTCACGCACGTTGATCACCACATACAGGTCGCCAGTCGGGCCACCATGGGTACCAGCCTCGCCCTCGCCCGACAGGCGGATGCGGTCGCCGGTATCGACACCTGCCGGCACCTTGACCGACAGCGTCTTGTATTCCTCGACACGGCCTTCGCCGTGGCACGAGGTGCAGGGGTCGGTAATGATCTTGCCCTGGCCATGGCAGCGCGGGCAGGTCTGCTGTACCGAGAAGAAGCCCTGTTGCATGCGCACCTGGCCGATACCGCCACAAGTCGGGCAGGTGGACGGGGTCGAGCCCTTCTTGGCACCGGAGCCATCGCAAGGCTGGCAGTTGACCAGGGTGGGCACGCGGATGCTGACCGTGGTGCCACGCACCGCCTCTTCCAGGTTCAGCTCCAGGGTGTAGCGCAGGTCGCTGCCGCGCTGGGCGCCGCCACGCGAGCCGCCGCGGCCGCCACCGAAGAAGTCGCTGAACACATCGCCGAAGATGTCGGAGAAGTTGGCACCGCCGAAACCGGCGCCACCGCCACCCATGCTCGGGTCTACACCCGCATGGCCGTATTGGTCGAAGGCCGCACGCTTGCTGGCGTCAGACAGCACTTCGTAGGCCTCGTTGGCCTCCTTGAACTTGTCTTCCGACTCTTTGTCGCCGGGGTTTCGGTCCGGGTGGTACTTCATCGCCAGGCGGCGGTAAGCCTTCTTGAGGTCAGCTTCGCTGGCGCCGCGCTCGACACCCAGTACCTCATAATAATCACGCTTGGACATAGGTCATTTGCACCTTGTTGGGCGTCTGGCATCTGCGCCGCGCCATCAGCACCTGCCTTTTGCCCACCAGGGCCACTGACAGATGCTGTAAAAATTCTCGAATTCCAGATACGCCAACGCGGGAGCAAGCCCCCGCGCGGCGACATCCTACCAGCTCACCGCCAAACGGCGGTGAACCGGCCGACAACATGCAGGGATTACTGCTTGTTGTTGTCTTTCACTTCTTCGAACTCAGCGTCAACCACGTCATCGTGCTTGGCTTCCGGCTCGGCCTGCTGTGCGCCGCCCTGTGGCTGTTCGGCCGACTGCTCGGCGTACATCTTCTGGGCAACCGGTGCCGATACCTTGGACAGCTCTTCGACCTTGGCGTCGATGGCAGCCTTGTCGTCGCCTTTGACAGCGGCTTCCAGGGCAACAACGGCAGCCTCGATGGCGGTTTTCTCTTCAGCGGTAACCTTGTCACCAGCGTCAGCGACCATCTTGCGGGTCGAGTGAACCAGCGCATCACCCTGGTTACGGGCAGCGGCCAGCTCTTCGAACTTGCGGTCTTCCTCGGCGTTGGCCTCGGCGTCACGCACCATGCGCTCGATCTCTTCGTCCGACAGGCCGGAGTTGGCCTTGATCACGATCGACTGCGACTTGCCGGTGGCCTTGTCCTTGGCGCTGACGTGCAGGATGCCGTTGGCGTCGATGTCGAAGGTTACTTCGATCTGCGGCACGCCACGTGGAGCCGGCGGAATGTCAGCCAGGTCGAACTTGCCCAGCGACTTGTTCTGGGCAGCCTGCTTGCGCTCACCCTGCAGCACGTGAATGGTCACGGCACCCTGGTTGTCATCGGCAGTCGAGAACACCTGCGACTTCTTGGTCGGGATGGTGGTGTTCTTCTCGATCAGCGAAGTCATCACGCCACCCATGGTTTCGATACCCAGGGTCAGCGGGCTGACGTCCAGCAGCAGTACGTCTTTCACGTCACCGGCCAGCACGGCGCCCTGGATGGCAGCACCCATGGCCACGGCTTCGTCCGGGTTGACGTCCTTGCGCGCTTCCTTGCCGAAGAAGTCGGCAACGGCCTTCTGCACCAGCGGCATGCGGGTCTGACCGCCGACCAGGATCACGTCGTCGATCTTGCTGGCATCAATGCCAGCGTCTTTCAGAGCGATGCGGCAAGGCTCGATGGTACGGGCAACCAGGTCTTCGACCAGAGATTCCAGCTTGGCGCGGGAAATCTTCACGTTCAGGTGCTTCGGACCGGTAGCGTCTGCAGTGATGTACGGCAGGTTCACGTCGGTCGACTGAGCGGAGGACAGTTCGATCTTGGCCTTTTCAGCGGCTTCTTTCAGACGCTGCAGCGCGAGCGGATCGTTCTTCAGGTCCATGCCGGACTCTTTCTTGAACTCGTCGACGAGGTAGTCGATCAGGCGCATGTCGAAGTCTTCGCCACCCAGGAAGGTGTCGCCGTTGGTAGCCAGTACTTCGAACTGGTGCTCACCATCGACTTCGGCGATTTCGATGACCGAAACGTCGAAGGTACCGCCACCCAGGTCATAAACGATGACGGTGTGGTCGCCCTTGGCCTTGTCCATGCCGTAAGCCAGCGCAGCGGCAGTCGGCTCGTTGATGATGCGTTTTACTTCCAGGCCAGCGATGCGACCGGCATCCTTGGTGGCCTGACGCTGGCTGTCGTTGAAGTAGGCCGGAACGGTGATGACCGCTTCGGTAACTGGCTCGCCGAGGTAGTCTTCGGCGGTTTTCTTCATTTTCTTCAGGACTTCGGCGCTGATCTGCGGCGGAGCCATGTCCTTGCCGCTGGCTTGTACCCAGGCGTCGCCGTTGCTGGCCTTGACGATCTTGTAAGGCACCAGCTTGATGTCTTTCTGCACCACGTCTTCTTCGAAGCGACGGCCAATCAGGCGCTTCACTGCGAACAGAGTGTTGTGCGGATTGGTGACCGCCTGACGCTTGGCCGACTGACCAACCAGGATTTCGCCATCATTGGCGTAGGCCACGATCGAAGGGGTGGTACGCGCACCTTCGGCGTTTTCGATGACCTTGACGTTACCGTTTTCCAGAACAGAGACGCACGAGTTGGTGGTCCCCAGGTCGATACCGATGATTTTACCCATGTTAACTCTCCCGAAACTTGAATTTGGTAGCAGCGACTACTTTGGCCAACTGCAGTAATACTTGAAGGCTTGACACCTAGATGGGGATGCCCGGAAGGATTTCAAGCCTTTTCATCAATCGAGGGCTGCGCCGCGCTCGGCGCCTTGCTGACCACCACCATGGCAGGGCGCAGCAGGCGGCCGTTGAGCAGATAGCCCTTCTGGAAGACGTTCAGCACGCTGTTCGGCTCGACTTCGGCGTTTTCCTGCATGGCCATGGCCTGATGATGCTCTGGATTGAACGGCTGGCCGTGCGGGTCGACTGCTTCGAGGTTGTAACGCTTGAGGGTGTCCTGGAACATCTTCAGGGTCAGCTCGACGCCTTCGCGGATCTGCTTGACGTGCTCATCGTCGGCACTGGAGTGCGCCAGGGCCAGTTCCAGGCTGTCGATCACAGGCAGCAGGTCGCCCGAGAACTTCTCGAGGGCAAACTTGTGGGCTTTCTCGACGTCCTGTTCGGCACGACGGCGAGCGTTCTGCACGTCGGCAACGGCGCGCAGCGCCTGGTCCTTGGCGGCGGCCAGCTGCTCCTCGAGTTCCAGGACGCGGGCGTCGGCAGCATTACCTGCACCGGTCTCTTCGACGTTAAGGTCTTTCTCGTTCAGCTGTTCGTCAGCCATGGGGTCTCTCCTGCGCAATTTTGTGGACTGCGAGCCAGGCTCGCCTTGGATGTCGGCTATATGGGGCCGGAAAAACCAGCTTCAAGGGGCAAGGTGGTTTTCCCGGCTGCAACAGAATCTGCCAAGGGGCATTGGCAGGCCTGAAAAAAGTACTGTATAAATAACCAGACCTGACTTTCGGGAGCCGCCCCATGCTGGTGCACCTGTCCATTCACAACTACGCCATCGTCGAGCACCTCGACCTCGAAATCGCCCGCGGCATGTCCGTCATTACCGGCGAGACCGGTGCCGGCAAATCGATCATGCTCGACGCCCTCGGCCTGGCACTGGGCGACCGGGCCGACAGCGGCGTGGTGCGCCCCGGCACGGACAAGGCAGACATCCTCGCCACCTTCGATCTGGTGGACATCCCCGAGGCGCATGCCTGGCTGGCCGAGCGCGACCTGGACAACGACGGCCTGTGCATCCTGCGCCGGGTGATCACCGCCGAAGGCCGCAGCCGCGGCTACATCAATGGCACGCCCTGCCCGCTCGGCGACCTCAAGGCGCTGGGCGAGTTGCTGATCGATATCCACAGTCAGCACGAGCACCAGTCGCTGCTCAAGACCGACACCCACCGCCGCCTGCTCGACGAGTACGCCGGCGCCGTCGACCTGGCCCGCCAGGTACAGCTGGCAGCCAAGCGCTGGAACCAGACCCGTCTGGAACTGGAGCGCCTGTCCAACTCCGGCGACGAGCAGCGCGCCCGCCATCAGCTGCTGAGCTATCAGCTGGAGGAACTCGACAACCTCGGCCTGGGCGAACACGAGCTGGAGCAGTTGGAGCAGGAACACAAGAACCTGACCAGCGCCGAAGCCCTGTTCGGCATCTGCCGCCAGGTCATCGACCAGTGCAGCGAGAGCGATTCGGGCAATGTGCTCAGCGCCCTCACCTCCAGCCTCAACCGCCTGGGTGCCGCCACCAACTCGCCAAAGGCACTGGGCGAAGCAGCCAACCTGATCGCCAGTGCGCAGATCCAGGTCGAAGAAGCCGTGGGCGAGCTCAACCGTTTTCTCGACAACTTCGACGCCGACCCCATGCGCCTGCAGGCACTGGAAGAACGCCTCGACACTATCTATACGCTGGCGCGCAAACACCGTGTGCACCCCACCGAACTACCCCACCTGCAACAGCAGCTGATGGAAGAGCTGGAGGGCCTGAACGCCAGTGACGAGTCGATCGAGCGGTTGAGTGAAGAGCTGGCCGCCTTCGCCCAGCACTATAAAGAGAAGGCTCGCGAGCTCAGCGCACTGCGCCAACAGGCTGCCCAGCAGCTGGCAGTGGCCGTCGAGCAGGAGATCCAACGCCTGGGCATGCCCGGCGGGCGCTTCTGCATCGCACTTACCCCCAATGAGGGAGCAGACCTTTCGCCTCATGGCCTGGAGCAGATCGAGCTACTGGTCAGCGCCAACCCTGGCCAACCACTCAAGGGCCTGGCCAAGGTGGCTTCAGGTGGCGAACTGTCCCGCATCAGCCTGGCGATCCAGGTAATTACCGCGCAGACCTCACGCATTCCAACCCTGGTGTTCGACGAAGTCGACGTCGGTATCGGCGGGCCTACTGCCGAAATCGTCGGCCAACTGCTGCGCCGCCTGGGCGAACGCGGCCAGGTGCTGACCGTGACCCACCTGCCGCAGGTGGCGGCACAAGGGCATCACCACCTGTTCGTGCACAAGGTGCGCAACAGCGACACCACCCACACCGCCGTGGCCAACCTGGGCAAACGTGAGCGGGTCGAGGAAGTGGCGCGGATGCTGGGCGGCATAGACCTGACCAAGGAATCCCTGGCGCATGCGCGCAAGATGGTGGTAAGCGGCAAGGCCTGAACCCTTCTTTTTCAGGCCCATTCGCGGGTAAACCCGCTCCCACAGGATATTCACCGGACCTGAGCCTGCGCAGTACCTGTGGGAGCGGGTTTACCCGCGAAGAGGCCGGCACAAACGACACAGCTCTCTGCCTCAGAAAGCACAAAGGCGACCCGAAGGTCGCCTTTGCCATTCATAACGATAAAAAATCGTTACTTCTTTTTACGCACATACAGGACCAGATTGTGGTCCACCAGCTCGTAGCCATGCTCGGCCACGATTTCGCGCTGGCGTTTCTCGATCTCGGCATCCATGAACTCGATGACTTCACTGGTCTCCACGTTGACCATATGGTCGTGGTGACCGCCATCGGCCAGTTCGAACACCGCATGACCGCCGTCGAAGTTGTGGCGAACCACCAGACCCGCCGCTTCGAACTGGGTCAGTACGCGGTAGACGGTGGCCAGGCCCACGTCCTCGCCAGCCTCCATCAGCGCCTTGTAGACATCCTCGGCGCTCATGTGACGCTGCTCGGTGGAGTCGAGCATCTGAAGGATCTTGACTCGAGGCAGGGTCACCTTGAGACCGGCTTTGCGCAATTCGCTATTTTCAACCATGGTCAGCTTTCTCGCCGATGCTGCTTCGCAGCTTCTCTTAATACGGGTATGATCGGGGTTTACGTTGTCCAGCCAAGATAGTGGAAGTCGCCCACCGATGCAAAACACCAAGCTCTTGCTAACCAGCCTCACCCTAGTGGGACTGCTCGCACTCGCCGGTTGCTCGTTTCCCGGGGTTTACAAAATCGACATCCAGCAGGGCAATGTCGTTACGCAAGACATGATAGACCAATTGCGCCCCGGAATGACCCGCCGGCAAGTAAGGTTTATCATGGGTAACCCGCTGATCCAGGACACCTTCAACACCAACCGTTGGGATTACCTGTACAGCCTGCAGCCAGGCGGCGGCAAACGCCAGCAAGAACGCATGAGCGTATTCTTCAACGAAAGCGACCAGTTGGTCAGCCTTTCCGGCGACTTCATGCCAGGCGTCAGCCGCGACCAGGAAATCCTCGGTGGCAGCAGCGACACCACGGTCAGCCCGGCCAACCAGCCAGAGCAACCAACCGTGCAGCCTGAAGAGAAACCGGCCAAGCCAGGCTCGGTGGAAGAATCCATCCAGCGCGAGATCGACACCATCGAGACCACCCCGGTCCCGACTCCGGCTCCGTTGGAGACCTCGCCTCAATAAGCGGCGAGCAGATACAAAAAAGCCCGGACCTGGTCCGGGCTTTTTGTTGCCACCTTTTCAGTCAGGCATTCAGCTGCTTGGCACGCTGGCAGAACGCATCCACCAGCGTATTGGCCGCCTGGTTGAACAGCGGGCCCAGGGTCGCGCGCACCAGCGGGCCGGCATAATCGAACGACAGGTCCAGGCTGATCTTGCAGGCCTTGTCACCCAACGGCTTGAACACCCACAGGCCATGCAACTGGGTGAACGGCCCCTCTTCCAGGTTCATCTCGATGGACTGCCCCGGCACCAGTACGTTGCGCGTGACGAAGTGCTGGCTCATGCCGCCCTTGGCAACATCGAGCTTGGCGCGCATGTGCGTGTCGCTGGCTTCGATCACCGTCGAGGCCGAGCACCAAGGCAGGAACTGCGGATAGCTGGCCACATCGTTGACCAGATCGTAAAGCGCCTGGGCGGGGTATGGCAGCAGGGCGGAGCGTTGAATATGGGTAGTCATCCAGGCATCACTTCCAAGGCTGGGTGGCGGCGCTTCGCAGCGTGCCGAAAACAGGTTCTGTCGCAAAGACAGGGGCTGTATTGTCCGGTATTCATTGCAGTGGCTCAAGCACACCGAAATCCCATAGCCGACGACGCGGCGACTGCCTATAATGCCGCCCCTATGGCTAAACAAAAGAAACATCCGACCGGGACCATCGCGCAGAACAAGAAGGCGCGACACGATTACTTCATCGAACACAAGTTCGAGGCCGGGCTGGTCCTGTCCGGCTGGGAAGTAAAAAGCCTGCGAGCCGGCAAGGCGCACCTGACTGACAGCTACGTGCTGCTGAAAGACGGTGAGGCCTGGCTGTTCGGCAGCCACATCACCCCGCTGACCACGGCCAGCACCCACGTCATCGCCGACCCCATCCGCACTCGCAAGCTGCTACTGAACAAGCGCGAGCTCGAGCGCCTGGAAGCGGCCGTGGCGCAAAAGGGCTACACCTGCGTGGCCCTGGCGCTGTACTGGAGCAAGCACCTGATCAAGTGCGAAATCGCACTGGGCAAGGGCAAGAAGGAATTCGACAAGCGCGACACCATGCGCGAGCGCGATTCCAACCGCGAGCTGCAGCGGGCTGTGCGGAACAAGGGCAAGGAAGAGTAATACCTCTTCTTCAGCCTGCTCCGGCCTCTTCGCGGGCTCGCCCGCTCCCACAGGATTAACACTGAGTTCAGATTCGGTGCAGTCTCTGTGGGAGCGGGTTTACCCGCGAAGAGGCCAGCACTGCCAGTACAAATCTCAACGCCCGCTACGCCGCTCCGCCCGCGCCACTCGCTGCGCTTCTTCGTGCGCCTCTTCCAGCACCTCCTGCACATACAGAATGTGTCGGCTGGACACTTCCCGCGCATCCTCCGCCCTGCCCTCGACTATCGCCAGGTACAGCTCCCGGTGCTGGCTGATCAGCATGTCCCGGGTCTCGGTCCGTTGCTGGTACATGCCGCCGATGTTGGTCACCACGTTGCGCTTGAGCAGGTCGAACAAGCCGCGAATGGTGTGCAGCAGCACGGCATTATGGCTAGCCTCGGCAATCGCCAGGTGGAAGCGCGCATCGGCCGCGCCCTCCTCCGCCCGGGTCACTTCGTCGGCCCTGGCATAGCAGTCCTGCAGCGCATCGAACGCCGCCTTCAGCCGCGCCCGGTCCGGCTGGGTCGCGCGCTGGGCCGCGTAGTAGGCGCAGGAAGCCTCCAGGGTATGGCGGAATTCAAGCAGGTCACGCTGCGCCTCGGCACTGTGCTCGAGCAGCTGCAGCAACGGGTCGCTGAAAGTGGACCCCAGGGACTCGGCGACAAAATTGCCCCCACCCTGGCGGCTGACCAGCAGCCCCTTGGCCACCAGCTTCTGGATCGCCTCACGCAGTGACGGGCGGGACACGCCGAACTGCTCGGCAAGGACGCGCTCGGCCGGCAGCCGCTGCCCCGAGGTCAGCGTGCCTTCCAGAATCATCCCTTCCAACCGATCGACAATGTCGTCGGACAGGCGCCGTTGGCGGACCTGATCAAAAACCATCACATGCTCTCCACAAACCCCCGGCAGATTTCAGGGGGCGCCTATTCTCGCCGATCCAGATCGCGCAAACACCCACCAGGCGACGATTTTCCCTACCCACCAGGCGCCCGCTCATCGGCACGCGACCAAAGTTTTGCACGGGACAAATTGACACACCCACGAAGACGCTTTTAACCTAGCGCCCAGCCATTGTAAATTGGTCTTACCAATTATCCAATGCCAGTGCCTGACCAACAACAATTAGGGGCCACCCCATATGCAAACCTGGCAACAAATCTATAGTCCGCTTGGTAGTCTTGGCCTGTCCGCACTGGCGGCGGTCATTCCCATCGTCTTCTTCTTCCTCGCCCTCGCCGTATTCCGCCTCAAAGGCCACGTGGCCGGCAGCATCACCCTCGCATTGTCGATCCTGGTGGCGATCTTCGCCTTCCAGATGCCTGTCGACATGGCATTCGCCGCTGCGGGTTATGGCTTCCTCTACGGCCTCTGGCCGATTGCCTGGATCATCGTTGCCGCGGTGTTCCTGTACAAACTCACGGTCAAGAGCGGCCAGTTCGAAGTGATCCGCAGCTCGGTGCTGTCGATTACCGATGACCAGCGCCTGCAAGTGCTGCTGATCGGCTTCTGCTTCGGTGCCTTCCTGGAAGGTGCGGCAGGCTTTGGCGCACCGGTGGCAATCACTGCCGCGCTGCTGGTGGGCCTGGGCTTCAACCCGCTGTACGCCGCCGGCCTGTGCCTGATCGCCAACACCGCGCCAGTGGCCTTCGGCGCCCTGGGCATCCCGATCATCGTGGCCGGCCAGGTCACCGGTATCGACGCCTTCCACATCGGCGCCATGACCGGTCGCCAGCTGCCGCTGCTGTCGCTGTTCGTGCCGTTCTGGCTGGTATTCATGATGGACGGCCTGCGTGGCGTGAAGGAAACCTGGCCTGCCGCCCTGGTCGCCGGCCTGAGCTTCGCCGTCACCCAGTACTTCACCTCGAACTTCATCGGCCCGGAGCTGCCGGACATCACCTCGGCCCTGGCCAGCCTGATCGCCCTGACCCTGTTCCTGAAAGTCTGGCAGCCCAAGCGCTCGTTCGCCGAAGCCAAAGGCAGCGTCGGCGCCGCCGTGGTTCAGCCAAGCGGCAGCCAGCCAAGCCCCTACAGCTTTGGCGAGATCTTCAAAGCCTGGTCGCCGTTCCTGATCCTCACCGTGCTGGTCACCATCTGGACCCTGAAACCGTTCAAGGCGGCCTTCGCCCCGGGCGGCGCGATGTACAACTTCGTGTTCAACTTCGCCATCCCGCACCTCGACCAACTGGTGATCAAGACCGCACCGATCGTCGCCGCGCCAACCGCCATGCCAGCGGTGTTCAAGCTCGACCCGATCTCTGCCACCGGCACCGCGATCTTCCTCTCGGCGCTGATCTCCATGGCCGTGCTGAAGATCAACTTCAAAACTGGTCTGACCACTTTCAAGGAAACCTTCTGGGAGCTGCGCTGGCCAATCCTGTCGATCGGCATGGTGCTGGCCTTCGCCTTCGTCACCAACTACTCGGGCATGTCCTCGACCATGGCCCTGGTGCTGGCCGGTACCGGTGCCGCGTTCCCATTCTTCTCGCCGTTCCTCGGCTGGCTGGGTGTGTTCCTGACCGGTTCCGACACCTCGTCCAACGCCCTGTTCAGCTCGCTGCAGGCCACCACCGCGCACCAGATCGGGGTCAACGACACTCTGCTGGTAGCGGCCAACACCAGCGGCGGCGTGACCGGCAAGATGATCTCGCCGCAGTCGATCGCTGTGGCCTGCGCCGCCACCGGCCTGGTTGGCAAGGAATCCGACCTGTTCCGCTTCACCGTCAAGCACAGCCTGTTCTTCGCCACCATCGTCGGCCTGATCACCCTGATCCAGGCCTACTGGCTGACCGGCATGCTGGTTCATCACTAAAGTGAAAGGGGCCGGGCGCCATCGCGCGCCCGGCAATCCCCACACGCAACGCTGCGAGAATCCATGATCATTTCTGCCTCTACCGACTATCGCGCCGCGGCCCAACGCAAGCTGCCTCCCTTCCTGTTCCACTATGCCGACGGCGGCGCCTACGCCGAGCACACCCTGCGCCACAACGTCTCGGACCTGGCCAGCATTGCCCTGCGCCAACGCGTGCTGAAGAACATGTCCGAGCTCAGCCTTCAGACCAAACTGTTCGACGAAACCCTGAGCATGCCGGTGGCCCTGGCCCCGGTCGGCCTCACCGGCATGTACGCCCGCCGTGGTGAAGTGCAGGCGGCGCGCGCAGCGGCTGCCCACGGTATTCCGTTCACCATGTCCACCGTGTCGGTGTGCCCGATCGAAGAAGTGGCCCCGGCCATCGACCGGCCGATGTGGTTCCAGCTGTACGTGCTCAAGGACCGCGGCTTCATGCGCAACGCGCTGGAGCGGGCCAAGGCCGCCGGGGTAAAGACCCTGGTGTTCACCGTCGACATGCCGACCCCCGGCGCCCGCTACCGCGACGCCCACTCTGGCATGAGCGGCAAGAACGGCCCGCTGCGCCGTGTGCTGCAAGCCATGACCCACCCCGAGTGGGCGTGGGATGTCGGCGTGATGGGGCGCCCGCACGACCTGGGCAACATTTCCACCTACCGTGGCAACCCCACCGGCCTTGCCGACTACATCGGCTGGCTGGCCAACAACTTCGACCCGTCGATCTCCTGGAAAGACCTGGAGTGGATCCGCGAGTTCTGGGACGGCCCGATGATCATCAAGGGCATCCTCGATGCCGATGACGCCCGCGATGCGGTCAGGTTCGGTGCCGACGGCATCGTCGTGTCCAATCACGGCGGCCGCCAGCTCGACGGCGTGCTGTCCAGCGCCCGTGCCCTGCCGGCAATTGCCGATGCGGTCAAAGGTGACCTGAAGATCCTCGCCGACTCCGGCATCCGTAGCGGCCTCGACGTGGTGCGCATGATCGCCCTGGGCGCCGATACCGTACTGATCGGCCGCGCCTTCCTCTACGCCCTTGCCGTGCACGGCCAGGCCGGGGTGAAGAACCTGCTGGAACTGTTCGAGAAGGAAATGCGCGTAGCGATGGTGCTGACCGGCGCCAAGTCGATCAGCGAAATCACCCGCGACTCGCTGGTACGCGAACTGGGCGCCTGAACGCCCGCAAGAACGACCGCCTGATTGACCCGGGGCATGTGGCGCACAGACGCCACGGCCCCGCGAGGAGACTGCATGAGCCTGCCCGCCGCGTTCCTGCGTGATGCCGAGCGCCTGATCCCCGCCGAACGCCGCTTCGACGACCCCACCTCCACCCTGGCCTTCGGCACCGACGCCAGCTTCTACCGGCTGATCCCCAAGCTGGTGGTGCGCGTCGAGTCCGAAGACGAAGTGGTCGGCCTGATCAAACTGGCCCAGCGCGAGCGGGTGCCGGTCACCTTCCGCGCTGCCGGCACCAGCCTGTCCGGCCAGGCCATCAGCGACTCGGTGCTGATCGTGCTGGGCGATAACTGGAACGGCCGTGAAATCCGCGGCCAAGGCGAGCAGATCCGCCTGCAGCCCGGCGTCATCGGCGCCCAGGCCAATGCCTGGCTGGCCCCCTTCGGGCGCAAGATCGGCCCCGACCCGGCCTCGATCAACGCCTGCAAGATCGGCGGCATCGTCGCCAACAACGCCAGCGGCATGTGCTGCGGCACCGCGCAGAACACCTACCACACCCTGGCCGGCCTGCGCCTGGTGCTGGCCGACGGCACGCGCCTGGACAGCGAAGACCCGGCCAGCGTCGCCGCGTTCGAGGCCAGCCACGCCGACCTGCTGGAAGCACTGGCCCGCCTGGGCCGCGAGACCCGCGCCAACACTGCACTCGCCGAGCGCATCCGGCACAAATACCGGCTGAAGAACACCACCGGCCTGTCGCTGAACGCACTGGTGGACTACGACCAGCCGCTGGATATCCTGCAGCACCTGCTGGTCGGTTCCGAAGGCACCCTGGGCTTCATCAGTGCCGTCACCTACGACACCGTGCCCGACCACCCGCACAAGGCCAGCGCCCTGCTGGTGTTCCCCAGCGTGGAAAGCTGCTGCCGCGCGGTGACCGTACTCAAGCGCCAGCCGGTCTCGGCCGTGGAGCTGCTCGACCGCCGCAGCCTGCGCTCGGTGCAGAACATGCCGGGCATGCCGCTGTGGGTAAAAGGCCTGTCGGACAATGCCTGCGCCCTGCTGATCGAGTCCCGCGCCGCCAGCCAGAGCCTGCTGCATGAACAGCTGCAACAGGTGATGGCCTCGATCGCCGACTTCCCGCTGGAACAGCAGGTGGACTTCAGCGAAGACCCGGCCGTGTACAACCAGCTGTGGAAAATCCGCAAGGACACCTTCCCCGCCGTCGGCGCCGTGCGCCAGACCGGCACCACCGTCATCATCGAAGACGTCACCTTCCCCATCGAGCAACTGGCCGAAGGCGTCAACCGCCTGATCCAGCTGTTCGACAAGCACCGCTACGACGAAGCGATCATTTTCGGCCATGCCCTGGAAGGCAACCTGCACTTCGTCTTCACCCAAGGCTTCAACAGTGCCGAGGAAGTCGCCCGCTACCAGGCCTTCATGGACGATGTGGCGCAACTGGTGGCGGTGGAGTTCGGCGGCTCGCTCAAGGCCGAGCACGGCACCGGGCGCAACATGGCACCGTTCGTGGAGCTGGAATGGGGCCATGACGCCTACCAACTGATGTGGAAGCTGAAGCGCCTGCTCGACCCCAACGGCATCCTCAACCCCGACGTGGTGCTGAGCGAAGACCCCGACATCCACCTGAAGAACCTCAAGCCGCTGCCCGCCGCCGACGAGATCGTCGACAAGTGCATCGAGTGCGGCTTCTGCGAACCGGTTTGCCCGTCCAAAGGCCTGACCCTCAGCCCGCGCCAGCGCATCGTCATGTGGCGTGACATACAGGCCAAACAACGCGCCGGCATCGACACCCGCGAACTGCGCCAGACCTACCAGTACCAGGGCATCGACACCTGCGCCGCCACCGGCCTGTGCGCCCAGCGCTGCCCGGTCGGCATCAACACCGGCGAACTGGTGAAGAAACTGCGCAGCCAGGCCGCCGAGCACGAAAAAACCGCCGACTGGCTGGCCGAACACTTCCACACTGCCTTGGGCGGCGCGCGCCTGACCCTGACCGCCGCCAACACCGCACGCAAGCTGCTCGGCGCCCCACGCCTGGGCCGCCTGAGCGCCTCGCTGAACAAAGCCAGCAAAGGCCGCCTGCCACAGTGGACCCCGGCGATGCCACAACCCCTGCGCCCACTGGACATCGGCCCGGCCAGCAACGATGCCCGCCCTCGCGTGGTGTACCTGGCCGCCTGCGTCTCGCGGGTGATGGGCCCGGCCTATGCCGACCGCGAGCAGAGTTCGCTACTGGACAAGACCCGCGCCCTGCTGGAAAAGGCCGGTTACCAGGTGGTGTTCCCCGACAACGCCGACAGCCTGTGCTGCGGCCAGCCGTTCGCCTCCAAGGGCTACCCCGAGCAGGCCGAGCACAAACGCCAGGAACTGATTGCCGCCCTGCTGCACGCAAGCCGCGGCGGCCTCGACCCGATCTACTGCGACACCAGTCCCTGCACCCTGCGCCTGGTGCAAGACCTGAGCGACACCCGGCTGGACCTGTACGACCCGGTGCGCTTCATCCGCACCCACCTGCTCGAGCGCCTGGAGTTCACCCCCCAGGACGAACCAGTGGCCGTGCATGTGACCTGCAGCACCCAGCACCTGGGCGAAAGCCAGGCACTGATCGACCTGGCGCGGCGCTGCAGCAAACAGGTGGTGATCCCGGAGGGCATACACTGCTGCGGCTTTGCCGGTGACAAAGGTTTCACCACCCCCGAGCTCAACGCCCACTCGCTGCGCAGCCTGAAGGATGCGGTGCAGTATTGCAGCGAAGGCATTTCCACCAGCCGCACCTGCGAGATCGGCCTGTCCAGCCATAGCGGCATCGACTACCACGGGCTGGTCTACCTGGTAGACCGCGTCACCCGGCCGCGTAGCATATGACCGTTCAAGGCAAGTTCTGACGGCTATCGCAATCCCAGTCGGAGATTCTATGGTTTTTGGCAAGCATGTTCTTGTCGTGACAACTTTGTTGCCAGTGAGATCGAGCGCCGCCCGCGCGGCGCTTCGCGGGACAAGCCCGCTCCCACATTTGTTGCAACGTACCGAACCTGTCAGGCCATGGTTGCCTGCCTTGGCGCATGTCTTGAAACTGGTGAGGCGGCGGCAGCGCCAGCCGAGAAATTGAGTCAAAACAGGCTGACAACCATGGCCTAACAGACATGGGCACGTTGCAACAAATGTGGGAGCGGGCTTGTCCCGCGAAGCGCCGCGCGGGCGGCGCTCGATCTCACTGGCGCAGAAAGAATCAAGGCATGCACTATGCACCACCTCAACCCCCAGTCATGCCTGGGCAGCTATGTGCAGCACCTGTGGGAGCGGCTTCAGCCGCGAACACCGGCAAAGCCGGTGCCATCCCGCGCCAGCATCCCGATTGAACCCCCACCATTCCCCCACAGTCCACCCTTACAGGCCCACCTTCCAGAGGCCCAGAAGGAGACTCCCATGAAAGGTACCGCGCTTTCGGCCCTGTTCGCGGCCGCCACCCTGCTGGCTTCGCCGGTGTTCGCCGCCGAAGACCTGTGCACCGCCAACCTGCAAAAGATCGACGACAGCATGGCCACCGCCGGCGCCACCTCCGAAGGCCTGGACAAGGCCATCACCGAGCACGTCGACAAAGCCAAGGCTGCGCAAGCCTCGGGCGACACCAAGGAATGCATCGCCATCACCAGCAAAGTCCTGGAGCGCCTGGAAAAAACCGAGAAAGGCAGCGGCACCAGCGGCGGTAGCGGCGCGTGAGCCCAAAAGCGGGCGACCGGACCGGCTGTCGACGTCGCCCGCGCAATGGCGTATACTCCGCCTCACGTACCGTAAGGTGCGTTAGCCAAGAGCTAGTGTGGGGCCGATCAGGATTCGACGCCGGTAGCGAAACTCTAGGTGCATGCCGAGTTGGTAACAGAACTCGTAAATCCACTGTTGCAACTTTCTATAGTTGCCAATGACGAAAACTACGAGGGCTACGCTCTCGCTGCGTAAGCAGCTGAGCCCGCTCTCCTGGTAGCTTCGGCTCCAGCAATCATCAGGGGATGCCTGTAAACCCGAAATGATTGTCATACAGAACAGGATCGTCGTGTAGCACGTTGGGGGCAAAGCGACTAAAACTTACCCAACTCGTCCAAAGCACCCTGCCCGTCGGGCGGCTGCGGATTAACTCAGTAGACACGGCTAAGCATGTAGTACCGACAGCGGAGTACTGGCGGACGGGGGTTCAAATCCCCCCGGCTCCACCAAATTCCAAAGAAAAAGACGCCCTCGGGCGTCTTTTTTTTGTGCCTGGATTTTAGGGTGCACGAGCCCCCAAAATCAGATTTCACCCCTTCCGTGTAGGCCGTTTCCTCAGGCCGATGCTGTACTTGTGGGGGCGGGTTTACCCGCGAAGAATCCAACGCGGTGCATGGCACCGGCTATGCCGGTGTTCGCGGGTAAACCCGCTCCCACAGGGACCCTGCCAAATCAACAAGTCATGTGCAGTTCCCTGAAAGCCCAGCTTGCCGGAGATAGGAGCAGCACAAGCACCTGCAACGAGTAAGATCGATTAATGGCCAGCAAAGCACTGCTGGATGATGCCGAACTCGGCATGATGCGCTGAACACCACACTGCCCTTCCCCGTGCTCGGCCAGCCTCAAAAACGGACTTCGCCCAACAGATACGGGGGTCAAAGGACGAATGGTCGAAATGTGTCAGGCACGGGGAATTGCTGGGAGTTTTTTGCCACTACTGGCGTTTCAGCCAAGCGCGTTCGTCGTGGTGAAATGAACTTCACTTTCTCGGCGTGTCAGATTAGGTCCTTGTCAAGCGAACTTCAGTAGAGGTACAGCCTTATGAGCATGGCCACAATTGTAAGTGCCGTGATTTCCAGTCTCGCACCAAGTGTCTTTGACCATAACAGCCTGCAAGAACCCGGCGCGCATATCTCTGCCGTCGAATACCACTACGGGATGAACATAGATGTGAAACGCGTATTGCAACGCACCGATACATCCGACAAGACCGGTGTGGTACCGGTAACCGTAGTTTATGAAGACAGCAAGGGCGAGATTCACAAGATCCGCTTCCTCGAATGGGGTGGAAGCCCCGCAGCCCCTACTGGCGTGGCCTGATCCGCCCAACGTTAAAGCCCCCAGAAACGGAAGTCAAACCTCGTACGCTTTCAGTGCGAATGATGTTTCCATCACCTGAAAACGGACATGAGCGAATGATTAAAAGTTTATTCGCGAAAAACACTATTATCTTGACAGCCTAATTCTGCAAGTTAATTACCAGAATAGCTGAAATTCAATTTCAGCCAACAACAGCACACTCCAGCCAAACAGTGCTGGGTCATGCTGAGCAGTTCACAAAGTTTTACTTGAGGATATCCAGATGAAAACCATGAAAGTTCTCTTCGTTGCCGCCGCCCTGACCGCTTCTACTCTGGCGATGGCCTCCGGCGGTGGTGATCGGACCTTCGCACGCATGGAGTCAGCCCGCAAAGCCTCGATGCAGGCCTTCCAGCTCGCAGAGAAACAGAAAGCAGAAGCCGCTGTAGCTGAAAGCAAAGCCAAGCCAGCCAATGACGCCAAGGGCTGACCGGTATAGCGGCAGGTGACACCGTTGAGGCTGTACGCGCTCTCCTGCCATTCGTCATACGTGCGCTCGACCGCCACGCTGCTGAAAGGATGCGTGACGTTATGGCGTGTCACAGCCACTATGAAGCCGTAGTTTCCATGGTGCCTGCCGTACTGGCGACCACAAGCGCCACGATACAAGCCAGCAAAGCGAATGCCGTGAACACCGCCATCACATGCATGCATGGCATGACATGGTTCCAGGCTCGGGCTACCCCCAGAAAAGCGGCGAACAGCCAACCACTCATGGAGAACGCCCCCAAGAGTGCAAGGCGACCGCGGTCGGAACCCGGCAACAAGACGAAAGGGGCTTTTTGCAACAACGGGAAGCCGATGCGATGCAACAGACCGCCGTTCAATGTCAGCAACGCGACAACCGCAACCTTGGCCCAGAGCTTCTGGTTGAGCAAATACGCTGCGCCCTCGAGAAGATATCCCTGAAGTATCAACAGCAGACCACTGCCCCAAAGAGCCAGTAACGCGAGGGTGGCAATTTTCCTGGTTTCTTCCAGGTACTCATGTTTTGCCTGATCCAGCGCTTCCTTGCGCCAACTCCAAAGCTTGTGATCGGCAAGCAAGACCCTACCGAGGGCAATACAGGTGGCGAGTAGATGAACATACACGAGGAGCATTTTCAGCATTATTTTTATGACCTTCTTTTTATATGGACAATGCTCTCCTTGCGTCCTGAAATTTAATCTTAATGATACCGATTAACAGCTGCAACATAAAGTTTCAAAACCACCGGGCCAGCATCTTGACGGATTGGTCTACTTTTTATAGAGATCTCGGCTGCCCAGTTCAGTGGCGATCAAGCGATCAACAGGCTCATCGACGAATTTCGAGTGGATATCAATATCATCCACTCGACTCGAGAACCGGGGGCGGGCTGTAAAACGAAACGTCCCGGCTCCTCGGCCCCCGTGCAAACTCATGGCCTTCACTGCGTTCAACTACCCGGATAAGCCAGTTCGATCTGCTGATCGAACTCCCCGCCAACCCCACAATACTCCCGCGGAATGCGCTCGATATCTTCGGCTACCTGCGCAATCACCTGGTGCAGTTCCAGGTGCTCGAGCCAGCGGCCAGGAATAGCGGCAGCACCATGTTGCGCACCCAGCAAGTGCCCGACGACCAGCCCCGTACTGCTGCTGTCGCCGCTGTGATTCACCGCCATGGCTACCCCTTCTTCGAGTGACCGAGCTGTCAGCGCACACCACAACCCAACCGCCAGCACCTGGTCAGCGACCCAAGCAGCGCCAAAATCGTCAATGCGTTGCGGGGTGGGTGCATAGCCCTCGTAATAGAAGAACAGCACGCGCTCGATCAGGCTGCGCGTTTCCTCCATGCCAGGCACCTGCCCGTACCTGGCCAGGCTCTGAGTCACAGCGTGCTCCACGCTATCTTGTCGATCGACAATGCGCTGGAGAATGTCGGCGAACAGACCTGCCGCCAGGTAACCGGTCGGATGCCCGTGCGTCAGTCGCCCGGACTGCGCTGCGTAGTCAAATGCATGGGCAAAGAATGCACAGGGTGCAACCCGTACCAGGGCACCGCAGCCCTTGCTGTTGTTTTCGGCAACCGCACCCAGCCGCCCGCTGCTCTTGAGCGCATTCAGGCAAGTTGCATCGGGGGCGCGGCGCGACCAGAGCTCCACGTGCTTGATCAGCCAGCCATCCGTGGTCACCGGTATCGTCGAGGGGTAATCCTGTGTCATCAGCCAGCGCAGCAACGCGTGATGAATAATGCTGGGGACATGGCGGGGCTGCCGTGAGCTCCCAAGCACATAAGCCCGCAGCAAGCCTTCTGCGGTGAACAGCATCATCTGCGTATCGTCGCTGATCGCACCGGTGATGCCGTAGGCCGGTGCAAGATCAATGATGCCCTGCGCGCCGAATCTGGCCTTGATCACAGGCCACTCGAGAAACTCCACGGGGGCGCCAAGCGCGTCTCCCACTGCGCCACCCAGCAGGCAGCCTTTGATCCGTTCAAGCCTGTTCATGTCTTCCCTTGTCACTCTTCTGCAGAGACCAGGTTCTGCAAAAGCACCAGCTTGCTTTGCAGCTGCGCGATGTGCGCTTTGTCGGCACGCTGTGCCGCACGTAGCTCCCGGTTTTCCATCTCCCATATCCGCGCCCAACGCGCGTCCTGGCGACAGGCGAAAACCAGGTGCCAGATTTCTCGCAACCGCAAGTACTGCATCAGGAGCACCACCAGGATCACCCCGATCAACACCAACGCTCCTGTTGAAACCGCTTCAGACATGGTCATGTCCACTTCCTTTCGTGACTTCAATTTATTTCGAAGACAGGAACACGATATGTAGTGTTTAGTGACAGGTCTAGAATGTAGACTTATACAGGTAAAGTTATCGCGCACATGGAGAGGGTATGAAACGCAAGCAATCCATCGAGCAGGTACGCTGGGACCTGGCACTTCGCTATCGCTTGATCGAGACCGTTGCCTGGTGGGAAGGCCGGCTGACCACGGGCCACCTGATGCAGAGCTTTGGCATCAGCCGCCAGCAGGCGTCGAAGGACATCAATACCTACATCACCGAACATGCGCCCAAAAACTTGACATATGACAAGCAGCTCAAGGGCTATGTACCAAGCAAGCAGTTCAAGCCGCTGTTCATCGACGACAGCGCCAGCGCCTACCTGCACCTGCTTTATCAGAACAATGAGCGGGCCCCGCACATCGACGGGTTGGCACTGGCCTATGCGCATACCCGGGTGCTGGAAGTGCCGGACCGGCCTATTCGCCCGGAAGTGCTGCGCCCCTTGCTCAAGGCCTGCCGTGAAGGTTTGCGCCTGGAAACCGAATACGTGTCCTTCAACACCCCCAACGTGGAAGTGCGCCTCATCGCCCCGCACACGCTGGTCTACACCGGCATGCGCTGGCACGTGAGGGCTTACTGCGAAAAGAACGGCCAGTATCGCGACTTCGTCCTCAGCCGCCTGCGTGGGCAGCCAGACTTGCTCGACCAATCGCCGAACACCCGCGAGCAGGATGAAGACTGGAATGTCGAGGTGCCGGTCATCTTCGAACCTGACGGGCGATTGAACGCGGCGCAGAAGGCAATCATCGAAACCGACTTCGGCATGACGCAGGGGCAACTGGTGGTGCCCAGCCGCAGGGCGCTGGTTAAGTACGTGTTGCAGCGTTACCAGATCGACCACCGCAACCTGGCAGTACTTCCCGAGGCGCAGCAATTGGTGGTGAGCAACCTCAAGGAATTGAAGCCATGGCTGTTGAATGACTGATTGTCGAATGCCGCGACGAGGGGCTCGATGCCCCCAGTCGCTGTGTCGTGGTGCCCCGCCGCACGCTTCATGATTGCCCCTCGGCCAGCAATACCTCCGGCATGGCCGGCAGCGGCCGGCTCAACAACACGCCGACCAGCATCGCGAACAGCAGCGCCGCCACACCGACGACCTGCAACACGGCTTCGAAGCCCCCGATGAACGCCTGGCGGGCCAAGGGTGCCACCGTTTTCCGTAACCCGGGCTCAAGCAATGCCAATGCCGCCTGCAAATCACCCGCGGCAACCCGCGTAGCCATTGCGGCAACCTGGCCCGATTGCCCAGGCGCCACGGCAGCCATGGCCTCATACAGCAACTGCCCACTACGTGCAGCCAGCACACCACCCAACCCACCGATGGCCAGCACGATCGCCCCGAACCGCGTGGTTGTGCTCAACCCCGAAGCCATGCCGGTGCGCTCACGCGGCACGCAAGCCATGATGTTCTTCTGCGTATCGCCATTCAGCAGCCCGGCGCCAGCACCCAGCACCAGGCTGGCGAGGGCGAATGCACCGTAACCGCCCTGCTGCGTGGCCCAGGCACACAGCAGGTTACCCGCCCCGACCAATACCAGGCCGAGTGCGAACACCTGCGCCGGGCTCAAGTGTGCAGCCAGGCGCATGCCCAGGCGTGGCGTCAGCAGCATGGCCACGGCAAACGGCAACATGCCCGCCCCTGCGGCCAGGGCCGACAGCTGCAAGCCATTCTGCAAGTACAGCGGCAGCAGGGTCATCATCACCTGGGCGCAGGCAGCGTAGGCGAACATGCCCAGCAAGGCACCAACGAAACGCCCGCTACGCATCAGCCGCAGGTCGATCATCGGCCGATCCTGGCTGCGTTCGACCATGACGAACAGGCCGAACAGGAAGGCGCTGATCACCAGCCGTCCCAGGGTTTGCGCACTGCCCCAGCCCACCTGGTTGGCATCGATCATTGCCCAGATCAGGTAACCCAGGCTGCCGGCGAAAGTCAGGCTGCCCCATGGGTCGAGCCGGGCCGCAGTGCTGTCACGGGACTCTTCGACACTGCGCAGCACCATCACTGCGAGCACTGCCACCAACGGCAGGTTGATGTAGAAGATCCAGCGCCAGCCAAGGGTGCTGGCGATCAACCCGCCCAGCAGCGGCGCAAAGGTGATGGTGGCGCCCATGCAGGCGCCCCAGAAGGCCCAGGCGCGCATGCGTTCCTGGGGTTGGTGGAAGCGGTTGCCGATCGCGGCCAGTGCCGAGGTCAGCAGCAGCGCCGCGCCAACGCCCTTGGCTGCCCTGGCCAGGTCGAGGAACAGCAGGTTGGGCGCCGCGCCACAGGCCAGCGAGGCGATGCCGAACAGGGCCAGGCCGAGCAGCAGCATGCGGCGGCGGCCAAAGCGGTCGGCCAGGCTGCCAGCGGGCAGCAGGCAAGCGGCAAAGGCCAGCAGGTAGGCGCTGACCACCCATTCGATATCGGCGAACGAGCCGGACAGGTCGCGGGCGATGCTGGGCAGGCTGACCGCGACGATGTTGGTGTCGAGGATGATCAGGGCGCAGACCAGGGAGGCGGTGAGCAGGGTGAAACGCGCAGAGGGCATGGTGAGGCTCCGGATGCAGGGCTGGTTGGTCAAATCGCCGGGGCTGCCTTGCAGCCCATCGCAGGCAAGCCAGCTCCTACAGGGACCGCACCGCCTTCAAGGATTGCGCAATACCTGTAGGAGCTGGCTTGCCTGCGACGGATCGCAAAGCGGTCCCCTGCAATTCCCAGGCAGCCTTTGCCGCCAAGCCATCAGCCTTGTAGTGTTGGCCTCACCATAACGCCGCCAGCCCCCAGGCTTGTTAGCCCCGGCGGCCCGCGTCATTACCCTGCAGGTAACACCCATGGAAATCCGCCATTTCCGCTACTTCCTCTGCGTCGCCCGCCACGGTCATTTCACCCGTGCCGCCGAACAGCTGGGGATCGCCCCGCCCACCCTCAGCCGGCAGATCCAGGACATGGAGCGCGAGCTGGGCGTGCGCCTGTTCGAGCGTAACCAGCGCGAGGTCAACCTCACCGCAGCGGGCCAGGCCCTGTTGGTCGAGGCCGAACATGCCGTGCGCCAGTTCGATGCTGCACAACTGGGCGCGCAACGGGCCGCCCGAGGCGAAAGCGGGCGCATAGAACTGGGCTATGTGGCCTCGGCCGCGTACTCGGGCATGCTCCAGCAGCAAGTCAGCCGCTACAGCGAAACCTGCCCCGGCGTGCGCCTGAACATTCGCGAACTGCCCATGGCCGAACTGCCCGGTATGGTCCGCGACGGCCTGCTCGACCTTGCCTATGTGCGCTCACCGATGGAGCTGCCCGAGGAACTCGAAGCCATCGCCTTGCACCAGGAAGGTTTCGTGCTCGCCCTGCCCGCCAGCTCGCGGATAAATGAAGTGCCGCAGATCCCGGCCTCGCGCCTGGCCAATGAAACCTTCATCCTGCCCGAACAGATCTCCGGCACGCTGGAGGTGGCCGCACAAGGTGGTTTCGTCCCGAGGCTCGGTTCCCAGCCAGGCAGCCTGGTGGCGGTGATCACCCTGGTGTCACTCGGCCAAGGCATCGCAGTGGTGCCGGAGTCGGTGGTCCAGCGCGTCAGCCTGCCGCAGGTGAACTACCGGCGTATTGTCGACTGCCAAGCCAGCTCGTGGCTTAGCCTGATCCACCGGCGCTTCGAGAAAGCGCCGGCAGTGATGCGTTATGTGGAAAGCGTGAAGTGCGACATTTGATGGGTGCTCAAGCGTCCTGTTCCTCAGAAGCGCCCAAGGCATAGAACTCATGCAGCTTGGCTTGCAGCAGTGCCTTGTCCGGCAAGCGCGTTTGATACTCCGCAATCAGCGCTGGAGACAAACTGCGATTAAGTGCGTACTCGACCACCTCGTCGTCCTTGCTGGCACACAGCAACACGCCGATGGCAGGGTTTTCATGAGGCTTACGCTCATTGCGATCCAGTGCCTCAAGATAAAAATCGAGCTTGCCCAGATACTCGGGCTCGAAGCGACCAACCTTCAGTTCGATCGCTACCAGGCAGTTGAGGCCACGGTGGAAGAACAGCAAGTCCAGTGCGAAATCCCGGCCGCCAACCTGAAGCGGATATTGAGAGCCGACGAAACAGAAATCCCGGCCCAATTCGCTCAGGAACTGTTTGAGCCGCTCCATCAGTGCGCAATGCAAGTCAGCCTCAGCATGGTCCCCAGGCAGGCCAAGGAACTCGACCATGTAGGCATCTCGGAAAACATCCATGGCCGCCGGATAATTCTGCCTCAGCGCCGCTGAAACTTTTGCCGGGCTAGCGATGCTGCGTTCATACAAAGCGGCTTTCAGTTGACGCTCGAGCTCACGCCTTGACCAACGCTCCTGAACAGCCATGCGCACATAAAACTCGCGCTCATCGCGCTGCTTGCACTGTCCCAGAATGATGAGGTTGTGGCTCCAAGACAATTGTCGCACCAGTGGTGCGACTTTCTTATCACCTCGGTATGAATCGTAGAACTGACGCATCCGGAACAAATTCGCGCGAGTGAACCCGCGCAATCCAGGCTGCGTTCGAGCAAGATGCACAGCCAGCTGACTGACCACCGAATCACCCCACTCCGCCTGCTCCAGTTTGCGACTGATATAGGCACCAACCTGCCAGTACAACTCGATCAGTTGAGTATTGACCGCCTGCGCCACCCGCTGCCTGGCGCCTTGAATCAACGCCAGCACTTCCTCAAAACGGTCATCCTTTACCAAAGGAAGGGCCGGCGGCGCTTGTAGGTCTTGTTGTTCTGCGCTCATGCATCGACTCCCTTTATGAATTCGAAAGGGAGTCTACGCCCGGGGAGTCGCCGTTCGACCGTCAACGACACCGAACAAGTGTTTCAAAAAAACAAAGGGCACCCATCCACTGGTGCCCTTTGCCCTACCGCCAGGTGAACTCAATCACCCCATCGAACGCACCCCCACAGGTTGCGCATTGCCCCGCGTGGTCACGATCCCCAGGAAGGAAATCACGATCGCCAGGCCCAATGTCGAGCTCACTTCTGCCCGGTGTTCAGGCGTGAACATCATGACCGCCAGTGCTCCGCCAATGAACAGGATCACCGCCCAGGTCAGGTACGGGAACAGCCACATGCGGAACTTCAGCTCGGTGTTTTCCCGCTCCAGGCGGCGGCGCATGCGCAGCTGCGAAATGGCGATGACCATGTACACCAGCAAGGCAATGGCGCCGGAGCTGGCCAGCAGGAACTCGAACACGCCCTTCGGCGCGAAGTAGTTGAGGATGGCAATGGCCGCGCCGATCAGCGTGCTGCCGAATACCGCAGCGCGTGGCACACCGACCTTGGAGGTCTTGTTGAGCATGGCCGGTGCGTCACCGCGCTTGGCCAGCGAGTACATCATCCGCGAGGCAATGTAGATCGAAGAGTTCATGCAGCTGGTCACTGCCACCAGCACCACCAGGTCGACCATGAAGGCCGCGTTGGGGATGTTCATGATCTCCAGCGCACGCTGGTAGGAACCCACCACCGCCAGCTGCGGGTCGTTCCAAGGCACCACCGAAATGATCACGAAGATCGACAGGATGTAGAAGGTGCTGATGCGCCAGATCACCGAGCGAGTGGCCTTGGCGATGTTGCGCGACGGGTCGCTGGATTCGGACGCGGCGATGGTCACCGCTTCGGTGCCGATGAAGCTGAACATCACGGTGATGAACGCACCCACCACGGCCGACCAGCCCTTCGGCGCGAAGCCGCCGTGCTCGGCCATCAAGCCGCTCAGGCCGCTGACCTCGCGGTTGGGCAGCCAGCCCATCAGTGCGGCGAAACCCAGGCCGATGAAACCGAGAATGGCCGTGACCTTGAGGATGGCGAACCAGAACTCGAACTCACCGTACTTGGCCACGCTGAACAGGTTGGTACCGGCCAGCAGCAGCACCGAAGCCAGGGCGAATATCCAGCTGTCCACCTGCGGGAACCAGGCGTTCAGCACATGCCCGGCGGCCAGTGCTTCGATCGGGATTACCAGTACCCAGAACCACCAGTACAGCCAGCCGATGGTGTAGCCGGCCCAGCGGCCGATGGCCTGCTCGGCGTAGGTGGAAAACGATCCGGTGTCCGGGTGTGCCACGGCCATTTCGCCGAGCATGCGCATGACCAGTACCACCAGGGTCCCGGCCACGAAATAGGAAATTATGGTAGCTGGCCCGGCTGCCGCGATGGCGTGGCCAGAGCCGACGAAAAGTCCGGCGCCGATGATGCCGGCGATGGACAGCATCGTTACATGACGTGGCTTGAAACCTTGTGCAAGGTTGCCATCAGATCCCACGGTGTTCATTGATGTTGTTCTCTTTTTGCTGACACAAGGATGGACGGGCAGGTGTAGGCGAAAATATCTCCTTTGAAATCAATAAGTCGACACGTTACTCGCGCTCTGTTGTTGATATTTGGCACGCGTCACAGAGCAACGTGTCAGTGCAGGTCGGGCTTCATTTAAGCCCCGCAGGGCTGTGGGAAATTACACGAGAACGCCCCGGAACTGTTCGATCACGACAGGGCATTTCCATGAACGCCAGATGTCGCGAATGGCATGCCCGATCGCGTCACCAGGCCGTCTGAAGCTTTTGTTTTTCATTTGGGTGTGTTTGTGGCTGTACTGGCCCTTTCGCGGGCTCGCCCGCTCCCACAAGTACTCCACGCCCCTCAAACCTGTGGTGTACCTGTGGGAGCGGGCAAGCCCGCGAAAGGGCCGGTGCCGGCATCACCACTTTCTGCCAGCCACAAAAAAGCCCCGGTCTCCCGGGGCCTCTGTTGCCAGGCGTCTGCCTACGCCTGCCCGGTACGCTCGAAGCGTCGGGCCAGCAACAGGTAAGCGAGGATCCCCAGCACGCCATGGGCGGCCACGAACCAGAGTGCGTTGTGGAACGAGCCGGTGCTGGCCACCACATAACCGATCACCAACGGGGTGACGATACCGGCAATGTTGCCGATGCCGTTGAACACGCCACCGCACAGGCCAACCATCTTCTTCGGCGCCACATCCGACAACACCGCCCAGCCCACCGCCGCCAGGCCCTTGCCGAAGAAGGCCAGGGTCATCAGGGCGATCACCGCGGCATTGCCGTCCACATAGTTGGCCAGCACCAGGCTGGTGGACAGCCCCATGCCGATGATGAACGGGGTCTTGCGCGCCTTGGACGGGTGCACGCCACGACGGATCAGCCAGTCGGACACGAAGCCACCGAGAATGCCACCGGTAAAACCGCAGATTGCCGGCAACGCGGCCACCCAGCCGGCCTCCATGATGGTCATGCCACGGCCCTTGATCAGGTAGATCGGGAACCAGGTGATGAAGAAGTAGGTGAGCGCGGTGATGCAGTACTGGCCCAGGTACACCGCCCACAGGTTACGGCTGGTGAACAGTTGCGCAAGCTCGGCCCGGGTCGGTTTGCTCTTGGCGGTCTTGCGTTCCTTTTCCAGGTCGACCAGGGCGCCGCCTTCACGCATGTAGTCCAGCTCTTCGGGGCTCAGCCCTGGCGCACTGTGCGGCTCGTGGTACAAGCGGAACCACACCACGCTAAGCGCCAGCCCCAGCACGCCCATCCAGATGAACACCTGCTCCCAGCTCAGCGCATGGGTCATCCACGCCATCAACGGTGCGAACACCACCACGGCCATGTACTGCGCCGAGTTGAACAGTGCCGAGGCGGTGCCGCGCTCGCGGGTGGGGAACCAGCAACTGACGATGCGCGAGTTGGCCGGGAAGGCCGGCGACTCCACCAGGCCCAGCATGAACCGCATGGAGAACAACGCTACAGCGGCGGACACACCAGCCAGGCCCATCCAGCCCACGGTCCCTTGCAGCAGGGTGAACAGCGACCAGAGGATCAGGCTGATGCCGTAGACCCGGCGGGCGCCGAAGCGGTCGAGCAACCAGCCGCCAGGTACCTGGCCCAGGGCGTAGGCCCAGGCGAAAGCAGAGAAGATCATGCCCAGCATGACCGGGTCCAGGCCGAGGTCCTTGAGCACCTCGGTGCCGGTAATCGACAGGGTGGCGCGGTCGGCGTAGTTGATGACGGTGATGACGAAGATCAGTGCCAGGACCAGGAAGCGATGGCGACCGATCCCGGCCACGGCCTGCGGTGCGGCGACGGCGGATTTGCTGTTCATGTGGACCCTCTTGCTTCTCGGTGGAAGCGATTGTTCTTGTGCGGAGAAGGTGTGGCCCTTGGGGCCTTGTGTTGCCTGTGCCGGCCTCTTCGCGGCTAAAGCCGCTCCCACAGGGTCAGTGCAGTGTTCAAGGCATGCGCTGTCCCTGTGGGAGCCGGCTTGCCGGCGATGTGGCCTACGCGCAATTCGGGGGAACCTCGCCGCGGAAGCAAGCAGCGAGATTCGATAAAACCATCTGCCCCATTTCCAGCCGGGTTTGCAGCGTGGCGCTACCCCGGTGCGGTTGCAGACTGACCTGGTCGAGGTCAAGCAAGGCCGGCGGCACATGCGGCTCGTCGACGAACACATCCAGCCCAGCCCCGGCAATGCGCTGCTCACGCAACGCCTCGACCAGCGCCTCTTCATCGACCAACTTGCCACGCGCCACATTGACCAGGTACCCCTCCGGCCCCAGTGCATCGAGCACCTCGGCCGTCACCAGCACCTGCCCGCCATCGGCGGCAGCTGCAACCACCAGCACATCCACCGAGCGCGCCAGCTCGACCAGGTCGGCCTCATAGCGGTAGCCGGTTTCTGGTTGCTCGCGCCGCCCGTTGTAGGCAATGCGCATGTCGAATGCAGCGGCACGCCGAGCGATAGCCTTGCCCACCTCGCCAAGCCCGACGATGCCCAGTTCGATACCGCTGACCTTGCGCGCCAATGGCAGGTCGACCTTGCCCCACAAGCCATCACGCACCAGCCGCTCACCCTCGCCCAGGCGGCGCAAGGTGCCAATGATCAAGCCCATGGCCAGGTCGGCCACATCTGCAGTGAGCACACCCGGCGTAGTGGTGACATGGATGCCGCGGCTGGCCGCATGGCGCAGGTTCACAGCATCGGTGCCGATACCGCTGATGGCGATGATCTCCAGCGCGGGCAGTTGCTCCATCAGCTCATTGGACAGGCCCTTGGCACCGCCTGTAACCACACCACGAATGCGCGGGCCGGCTTCGTCGAGCAACTGTTGCGGGTTGGAATGCTGATACAGGCGATGTACCCGATAGGCGCTGACCAGCCGGGCATCGATGGCCTCTGGTACTGGCTGGGTCAACAGCACTTCGATGGGGTTTTCGTTCATGGTGGGCATCCGGCAGTTCGAAGACATGACTCGATGCTAGGCCGGCATTTGATACAGGTCTAATATAGATGCTGGATCGAATAATTCAGGAATTGAATCATGGAGCTGCATCAGCTGCGCTGCTTCGTGGCCGTGGCCGAAGAGCTGCATTTCGGCCGTGCCGCCACCCGCCTGCACATGACCCAGCCGCCCTTGAGCCGGCAGATCCAGTTGCTGGAACATGCCCTCGGCGTGTTGCTGCTCGAGCGTAACAACCGCCAGGCGCGGCTGACCCTGGCGGGCCAGAGCTTTCTCGAAGACGCCCGTCGCATCCTGCAGATCGCCGAGTCGGCCAGCCAGTCGGCGCGGCGCATTGCTCATGGCGAAGCGGGCCGGTTGACCCTGGGTTTCACCGCAGTGGGTGCCTACAGCATGATCCCGCGCTTGCTGGTGCATGCCGGGCAGGCGCTGCCGGACATCGAACTGGTGCTCAGCGAACGCGTCTCCAGCACCCAGGTGCATGACCTGGAGGCAGGGCTGATCGATGTTGGCCTGGTGCGCCAGGTATTGCCCAGCGCGCGAGTGGAGTACCTGCCGATCCACCGCGAACCCTTCATCGCCGCCCTGCCCGCCGGGCATGCGCTGGTGGCACGTGAGCGGCTCAGGCCGAGCGATTTCGATGAACAACCATTCGTGATGTACAGCGCCAACGAAGGGCGCTACTTCCATGACCGCATCGCCAACCTGTTTGCCCGGCATGAGGTGCAGCCGCGGTACCTGCACCAACTGGGGCAGACTCACTCGATACTGGGGCTGGTCAATGTGGGGCTGGGCTGCGCGGTGGTGCCGGCCTCGGCGCAGGCATTGCGCCTGGAGCAGGTGGTGTTCAGGCCATTGGTGGGGATGGAGCAGCAGGCGGAGATTTTCCTGGCGTTCTGCCGGGATAACCCCAACCCGGTGCTGGGGGCATTCGTGGCGATGGCGCGGGCCTTCTTCGAGCAGGGTTAACCTGTTCCGGCCTCTTCGCGGGTAAACCCGCTCCCACTGGGTTTGCATAAACCTTGAGGGATATGCAGTACCTGTGGGAGCGGGTTCACCCGCGAAGAGGCCAGCAGCCTCAACGCACCAGGCAAGGCCGCTTGTTATCGAAGCTCCACCCCGGAATCAGGAACTGCATTGCCACGCTGTCATCCCGCGCGCCCAACCCCATGTTGCGGTAGCACTCATGCGCCTTGGCCAACTGGTCTTCATCCAGCTCCACCCCAAGCCCCGGCCGCGCCGGCACGTGCACATGCCCGTCGACGATGCGCAGTGGTTCGCGGGTCAGGCGCTGGCCGTCCTGCCAGATCCAGTGGGTGTCGATCGCAGTGATTTCACCCGGCGCCGCTGCCGCCACCTGGGTGAACATTGCCAGCGAGATATCGAAGTGGTTGTTGGAATGCGAACCCCAGGTCAGCCCCCAGTCGTTGCACATCTGCGCCACCCGTACCGAACCCTGCAAGGTCCAGAAGTGCGGGTCGGCCAGCGGAATGTCCACCGACTGCAACTGGATCGCATGGCCCATCTGCCGCCAGTCGGTAGCGATCATGTTGGTGGCGGTGGGCAGGCCGGTAGCGCGGCGGAACTCGGCCATCACCTCACGGCCCGAGTAGCCGTTCTCGGCACCGCACGGGTCTTCGGCGTAGGCCAGCACATCGTGCTTGTCGCGGCACAGGGCAATGGCCTCCTTCAATGACCAGGCACCATTCGGGTCGAGGGTGATGCGGGCTTCGGGGAACCGCTCGGCCAGCGCCGTTACCGCTTCCATCTCCTCCTCGCCGCGCAACACCCCGCCCTTGAGCTTGAAGTCGCTGAAGCCATAGCGCGCCTTGGCGGCCTCGGCCAGGCGCACCACCGCGTCCGGGGTCAGGGCCTTTTCGTGGCGCAGGCGGAACCAGTCGTCCTCGGCATCGGCTTCGTTGCGGTAGGCCAGGTCGGTTTGCTGGCGGTCGCCGATGTAGAACAGGTAACCGAGCATCTTCACCGCCTCGCGCTGCTGCCCCTCGCCCAGCAGTGCCGCCATCGGCACGTTCAGGTGCTGGCCGAGCAGGTCGAGCAGCGCCGACTCGATGGCCGTCACCGCATGCACGGTGATGCGCAGGTCGAAGGTCTGCAGGCCGCGACCAGCCGAGTCACGGTTGGCGAAGGTCTGGCGCATGGCATTGAGCACGCGCTGGTAATGGCCGATCGGCTGGCCGACCACCAGGCTGCGGGCGTCCTCCAGTGTCTGGCGGATCTTCTCGCCGCCCGGCACCTCGCCCAACCCGGTATTGCCGGCGCTGTCACGCAGCACCACCACGTTGCGGGTGAAGAACGGGCCATGGGCACCACTGAGGTTGAGCAGCATGCTGTCGTGCCCGGCGACGGGGATCACGCGCAGATCAGTGACCACGGGGGTGCTGGTGTGAAGGGTCTGCATGTTCATGGTTGTTGTCTCGCAGTCATCAATGGCTCTGACCCAGGGCCGAAGGGGCCTTGAGGTCATCGGAAGGGACGCCCTTTGGGCGAGTGCGTACGAAGAAGATGGCAATGGCCGCCAGCACCGAGGTCACCGCCAGGCCGTACAGGCCGCCCTGGATCGAACCGGTCTGCTGCTCCAGCAGGCCGAAGGTGGTGGGAGCGACGAAGCCGCCGAGGTTGCCGACCGAGTTGATCAAGGCGATCACCGCAGCGGCGATGCGGGCATCCAGGTAGCCCTGCGGGATCGGCCAGAACAGTGACGACGCCGACTTGAAACCGATGGCCGCGAAGCACACCGCGACAAAGGCGAACACCGGCCCACCCGTGGTGGACATGAACATGCCGATGGCAGCGATCACCAGCGCACCTGCGACCCAGGCCTGCTGGCACTTCCAGCGCGCCGAGCCGGCGGCGAAGGCATACATGGCCAGGATCGAGATCAGCCACGGGATCGAGTTGAAGAAGCCGACCTGCAGGTCGCTGAGGTCACCCATGCGCTTGATGATGCTCGGCAGCCAGAAGGTGGCGGCGTAGATGGTCAGCTGGATGCAGAAGTAGATCAGGCAGAACAGCAGGATCTGGCGGTCCTTGAGCAGGCTCCAGGCCGATGGCCTGACCGCGCCGACCGCTTCGCGCTCAAGCTGCTCGCGATCGATGGCGGCCACCAGTGCTTCCTGCTCGGCCTGGCTCAGCCACTTGGCGTCCTGCGGCCTGGAGTCGAGCCAGAAGAACACGAAGAAGCACAGCGTCACCGAGGCCATGCCTTCGATGAACAGCATCCACTGCCAGCCATGCATGCCCAGGCCCTGAATCTGCATCAGCGCGCCGGCCAGCGGCCCGGAAATCAGCGACGCCAATGCCGAGCCGCTGAGGAAGATGGCAATCGCCTTGCCACGCTCGGCGGCCGGCAACCAGCGGGTGAAGTAGTAGATCACCCCGGGGAAGAAGCCCGCTTCGGCAACGCCCAGCAGAAAGCGCAGCACGTAGAACTGGGTTTCGTTCTGCACGAAGGCCATGGCCGTGGCCACCAGCCCCCAGGTGAACATGATGCGGGTCAGCCACAGCCGTGCGCCGACCTTCTGCAGCAGCATGTTCGAGGGCACCTCGAACAACGCGTAGCCGATGAAGAACAGGCCGGCACCAAAGCCATAGGCCGCGGCGCTGATGCCCAGATCGCTTTCCAGATGGGGGCGGACGAAGCCGATGTTGACGCGGTCCAGGTAGTTGACGATGAACATGATGACGAACAGCGGCAGGACGTGGCGCTTGACCTTGGCCACGGCGCTGGCCAGGGCGTCGCCTTCATTCCGGGCAGACGGAGCGAGGGTATCGTTCACTTGCGGATCTCCCACTAATTGTTTTTGTGCGGGTCGAGGTTGTCTGACATGGCAGCGGGGAGGAGCATATGCGCAGCGCAGTTGTACGACAAGATCAGCAACATCGGCAAAATCACAAAATACAAGCTACCGCAAAGCCAATATGCGTCGATCTTGCAAAAACAGACAAACTACTCGCTGGCTTGACCGCTGGAAAAATCGGCAAGAAATATTTTTATCGATTAACTTGTCGTACAAGCACAACAACAATCGGATCACACCATGGCCACCGAACAAGCCCACAAACGCGGCCACAGCCGTGCCCATGACCTGGTCTCCAGCCTGACCCAACAGATCTTGCTGGGTACCTTCAAGCCAGGCGACAAGTTGCCCTCGGAAAACAGCCTGGTGCGCGAGCATGGGGTCAGCCGCACCGTGGTCCGCGAGGCCCTGTCGAAATTGCAGGCCTCGGGGCTGGTGGAGCCACGCCACGGTATCGGTACGTTCGTGATGGAGCGCCAGGCCCAGGCCGGCCTGCGCATCGCTGCGGAAAGCGCGGCGAATGTGCGCGACCTGCTGGAGCTGCGCATCGGCCTGGAAGGCCAGGCCGCCGCCCTGGCCGCGCTACGCCGTGACGAGGGGCACCTGAGGCGCATGCGCCAGGCGCTGGATGACTACCAGGACCTGGCCGCCGCCGGCGACAGCTGCATCGAGGCCGACCGGCGCTTTCATCTGTTGATTGCCGAGGCCACTGGCAACCTGTACTTCACTGAAATGCTGTTGCAGCTGGGCAACGGCCTGATCCCGCGCAACCGCATGGCCCTGGCCGAACGCAGCGGGGCGAAGCTGGCGCGGCAGGCGTACCTGGCCAACCTCGAGCATGAGGCGATCCTCAATGCCATCCGACGGCAGGACCCGGACGCGGCGCGGGCGGCGGTGTGCCTGCACCTGTCCAATAGCCGCGACCGACTACTGCCCGAACAGGTCTGACACGATCCCCTGTAGGAGCGGCCTTGTGTCGCGAAGGGCTGCACAGCAGCCCCTCGATTTCAGCTACAGAATTGCAGGCCGGGGGCCGCTTTGCGGCCCTTTCGCGACACAAGGCCGCTCCTACAAAGAGAACCGCATCAGGCCCTGTTACCAGGTCAGGCAGATCTTGCCGAAATGCCGATTGCTCTCCTGATAACGGAACGCCTCGACGATCTGTTCCAGCTCGAAATGCTTGTCCACCACCGGCCGCAGGCCGTTGGCATCGATCGCCCGCACCATCGCCTGCTGCTGGGCGCGGCTGCCCACCAGCACGCCTTGCAGGCGAATCTGCCGCACCAGCGCCTGCACCAGCGGCAATTGCCCGGCCACGCCGGTGAGGATGCCGATCAACGACACATGCCCACCAATGCGCGCGGCAATCATCGATTGCTCCAGCGTCGCCGGGCCACCCACTTCGATCACATGGTCGACTCCGCGGTTGCCGGTCAGCTCGCGCACTTTCTCACCCCACGCCGGGGTGCTCTTGTAGTTGATCAGGTGGTCGGCACCCAGGGCTTTCAGGCGCTCCAGCTTGGCGTCGCTGGACGAGGTGGCGATCACCGTCGCGCCGGCCAGCTTGGCAAACTGCAGGGCGAAGATCGACACACCGCCGGTGCCCTGCACCAGCACCGTATCGCCGGGCTTGAGGTGGTCGTCGTTCATCAACGCACGCCAGGCCGTGAGACCAGCCGTGGTCAGCGTGGCAGCTTCAGCATGGCTGAAGCCCTTGGGCGCCAGGGTGAAGGCGGTGGCGCGAGCGGTGACCTGTTCACGGGCGTAACCATCGATACCGTCGCCGGGCACCCTGGCGAAGCCTTCCACATTGGCCTGGCCGTCGAGCCAGTCGGGGAAGAAGGTACTGACCACATTGTCGCCGACCTGGAACTCGGTAACGCCGCTACCCACCGCGACCACTTCGCCAGCGCCATCGGCCATGGGGATGCGCCGCTCGCTCGGGCCCCACATGCCACTGACAACGGCGAAATCGTGGTAGTTGAGAGAGCTGGCGTGCAGGCGCACGGTGATTTCACCGGCCTGGGGTGCGAGAGCCTCGCTGGTACCGACCTCGACCTTGTCGTAGCCGCCGCCGGGTTTTACGTAGATGGCCTTGCTAGTCATGGATAGGTCTCCGTTCAGGGAATAGATTGGGGTTCAGCATAGACAGGTCCGGCCTCTTCGCGGGTGAACCCGCTCCCACAGGTTGAGTGCTGGACTTGAGCTCGGCGCGGTCCCTGTGGGAGCGGGTTTACCCGCGAAGAGGCCCGCGCAGGCGACACAAAAACTCAGCCCAACATCACCTTCAATGCCCGGCAATCGGCCGCATGCCAATCCACCAGCTCCGGCCACGGATTGTCCGGCAGGTTCACCAGCACCGTGCGCGCCCCCGCGGCCCGCCCACAGTCCAGGTCAAACCGGTAATCCCCCACCATCACCAGCTCACCCGGTGCCACACCCCAGGCATTGGCAATCTTCAGCAGCCCATCCGGGCTTGGCTTGGGCGCCGCTTCGTCACGCCCCAGAATGTGCTCCACCGGGAAGCAGTCCGCCAGGCCGATGGCCTCCAGCGTCACATGCGCCAACTCACGGGCATTGCGGGTCAGAATGCCCAGCCGGCAACCTCGCTGGGCCAATTCGCGCACCAGTTCCACCGCCCCGGTGGCCGCCGTGGAGGCAATCGCCAGGTCACGCTCGTGCTCCAGCAGCCAGGCATGCTTGGCCGCCGCCTCGTCCGCCGGCAAGGCTGCCAGGTGGGTGAGGATGTCGTGCTCGGCCGGGATATCCAGCGCCACGCGGATGGCGGCAAAATCGTGCACGGCCACGGTCAGGGTGCCGTCCATGTCGAACACCCAGTTGCGTACCTCGCCCAGACTCATGCCCAGTCCTTGCGATGGCGAATCAGGCCTTCCTGGCACGACGACGCCACCAGTTGCCCGGCCTGGTTGAAGATGCTGCCGCGGCAGAAGCCACGGGCATTGCCCGCCCAAGGGCTGTCGGTGGCGTACAGCAGCCACTCGTCGGCACGCAGGTTGCCATGGAACCACAGCGAATGGTCGAGGCTGGCGATCTGCATGTCACGCTGCCACACCGATTTGCCATGGGGCAGCAACGCAGTGGTCAGCAGGCCGAAGTCCGAGGCGTAGGCCAGCATGTATTTGTGCAGGGCGGGGATATCGGGCAGGTTGCCGTCGGCGCGGAACCAGGCGTACTTCACCGGGTCGCCAGGCTGGGGGTTGAACGGGTCGCGCTCGGTGACCGGGCGGATCTCGATCGGCTTGGCGCACAGCACCTTGTCGCGAATGCGTTCGGGCAACTGGTCGGCCATGGCCCGGGCCAGCTCGACTTCAGTGGGCAGGTTCTCCGGGCCGACCACCTCGGGCATCTGCGCCTGGTGCTCGAAACCGTCCTCGTCGTACTGGAACGAGGCGCTGCAGGTGAAGATCGGCTGGCCCTTCTGAATCGCAGTCACCCGCCGGGTGCTGAAGCTGCCGCCATCGCGCACGCGGTCCACCGAATACACCACCGGCAGGCTGGCATCGCCAGGGCGCAGGAAGTAGCCGTGCAACGAATGCACATGGCGTGCATCCTCGACCGTCTGGCTGGCCGCCGACAACGATTGGCCCAGTACCTGCCCACCGTACAGCTGGCGGAAGCCCAGGTCCTGGCTGCGGCCACGGAACAGGTTCTCCTCGATGGACTCGAGGCTCAACAGGTCGACCAGGTCGTCCAACACATGACTCATCGGGGGTTCTCCTAGCAAGGCAAACAGGTCTCTACAGCACTCTTATGAAGGCAAATGATACAGGGTTTGTCATTCGTGCCGGGCATGGCCATGCATTCAGGCGCGCAGGGTACGCTCCCAGTGTGCGCGGTCGATGCGGTACAGCACATGCGGGCGCAGCGGATGGCCCACGGGCAGACTGGGGTGTTCGAAACTGCCATTCAGGTCCTGCTGCATACCGATGGCCTGCATGACCTTCTGCGAGGGCAGGTTGCTCTCGCTAGTGAACGACACCACCTCCTCCAGGCGCAATTGGGCGAAAGCACAGCGCAGGCAGGTCCACGCCGCCTCGCTGGCGAAACCCAGGCCCCAGTGGCGGCGTGCCAGGCGCCAGCCGATTTCCACCGCCGGCGCAAAATCGGCATCGAAGCCCACGTGCAGCAACCCGGTCATCCCGATGAAGGCACCGCTGTCCTTGCGCTCCAGGGCCCACAGGCCAAAGCCGTATTCATTGAAATGCCCGCGCACGCGGCCGATCAGCGCGGCTGCCTCCACGCGCGTCAGCGGCGCCGGGAAGTAGCGCATCACCTGCGGGTCGGCACACAGGGCGGCGAACTCGCGCAGGTCGTCGTCGTGCCATTGGCGCAGCACCAGCCGCGCGCTTTCCAGTTGCAGGATAGGGGTCATCGGGCGTGCTCCGGTTTTACCGTCTTGCAGTTTACAGCGTAGGCGCGGGTGCAGGTTTCACCCAGCCGGCGCAGCCGAATGCAATTTTCACACGCCCTTCACCGCCCCCCGACAGGCCTGTTGGCAGGATGCCAGCCAACACCGCCGCGCCAGCCGCGACCATGCCAACGGAGCAACGCATGCTATCGAGCAACACCCTGGGGCACCCAGCCATCCACGCCCGGCGCAAGCGACGCCTGACCCGCAAAGCCCTCGGTGCCGCCCTTGGCCTGTGCATGGTCGTGGCGGCGTTGAGCACCTGGCTGGCGACGAGGACGCACATCGTGGACCTTGGCAACGAACGACAATTGACTGACAGCGGCCTGCTGCAGGACTGGGCCGACGGTGCGGTGATCGTGATGATCCGCCACGCCGAGCGCTGCGACAGCGCTCCCGGTCCATGCGTGGACGACCCCACCGGCATCACCGTGGCCGGCAGCCAGGCTGCCGGACGTGTTGGCCAAGGGCTGCACCAGCTGGGCCTGAACAACGCCGATATGCTCAGCAGCCCGAAACTGCGCACACGGCAAACCGCGCATTTCATCCTTGGCCAGGCGGTGGCCAGTGAGGACTGGCTGGAAAGCTGTGACAGCCAGTTCGCCAGTGAAGCGCTGGCACACAAACGACCGGGGCATAACCTGGTGCTGGTGACCCACAACGGCTGCATCGACCATTTTGCCCGCCAGCAGAAAGTTGCGGGGGGCGAGCGTGAGAGCGGCTATGCCAGTGCGCTGTTCGTTTCGGTGGACGGCAATGGCAAGACGCGCATCCTCGGCCGCCTGAACGAGCCGGACTGGCAACGGGTGCTGGCCAGTACCACGAAATAACGCCCCCTCGCAGCAAACACGCCCTGTAGGAGCGGCCTTGCGTCGCGAAAGGGCTGCGCAGCAGCCCCGGCAATTTGTGCATTTGCGCTGATACCCCGGGGCTGCTGCGCAGCCCTTTCGCGACGCAAGGCCGCTCCTACAAAGGCCGGCGCTGGCCAGGAGATTGATGCCAGACAGGTTCTCCCACAGCAGTCTCCAGCCATGGCAAGATCAGCACTGGCCCCGATTGCGACCCCACCCATGCCGTTGCCGCTGATCTACCACGAAGACTACAGCCCGGAGTTCCCTGCCGAACACCGCTTCCCCATGGACAAGTTTCGCCTGCTGCACGACCACTTGATCGACAGCGGACTGACCACCGACCAGGCCCTGCTGCGCCCGGACATCTGCCCCAACGACATCCTCGCCTTGGCCCACGACCGCAGCTACATCGAGCGCTACATGAACGGTGACCTGTCACGCGAGGACCAGCGCCGCCTCGGCCTGCCCTGGAGCGAGGCCCTGGCCCGGCGTACCGTGCGCGCCGTAGGCGGCTCGCTGCTGAGCGCAGAGATGGCGCTGCAGCACGGCATCGCCTGCCACCTTGCCGGCGGCACCCACCACGCCCATTACGACCACCCTGCCGGTTTCTGCATCTTCAACGACCTGGCCGTGATCAGCCGCTACCTGCTGGAGGCTGGCCGGGTACACCGGGTGCTGATCTTCGATTGCGATGTGCATCAGGGTGACGGCACCGCGCGCATCCTGCACGACACACCAGACGCCATCACCGTGTCGCTGCACTGCGAACAGAACTTCCCGGCGCGCAAGGCACAAAGCGATTGGGACATCCCCCTGCCCCGCGGCATGGGCGACATGGCCTACCTGAAGGTGGTGGACGACGCCCTCAACTACCTGCTGCCACTCTATCGACCCGACCTGGTGCTGTACGACGCCGGGGTCGATGTGCACAAAGACGACGCCCTGGGCTATCTGCAACTGACCGATGCAGGCGTTGCCGCCCGTGACGAAGCGGTGCTGCGCCACTGCCTGGGCCGCGACATCCCGGTGGTGGGCGTGATCGGCGGTGGCTACAGCAAGGACCGCGCAGCCCTGGCCAGGCGCCATGGCATCCTTCATCACAGCGCGGCACGCGTCATCGGTTGTTCACAATGACTGTGGAACCGCTTGTGGATAACCTGCGGGAAAGGCGCTGCAGCCCTTTACAGGCAAGGCCTGCAAAGCTCTGATCATTTTTTGAGCAGTGCTTCCACAGGCTACGCTGCGCTAGAATGCGCCTCTTTTCCACAGCCTGCTGCCCACCATGCCTGATCTGAGCCCCGCCTCCCCTCCCCTCGCTGTCGTCATCGGCGGCGGCCCAGCCGGCCTGATGGCCGCCGAAGCACTGGCCCAGGCGGGCCTGGCGGTCGAGGTGTTCGATGCCATGCCTTCGGTGGGCCGCAAGTTCCTGCTGGCGGGGGTCGGTGGCATGAACATCACCCATTCCGAGCCCTACCCGGCGTTCGTCAGCCGGTATGCCGAGCGCCAGGGCGAAATCGCCGCGCTGCTGCACGACTTCGATGCCGACGCCTTGCGCCAGTGGATTCACGGCCTGGGTATCGAAACCTTCGTCGGCACCTCGGGCCGGGTGTTCCCCACCGACATGAAAGCCGCGCCACTGCTGCGCGCCTGGCTCAAGCGCCTGCGCGACAGCGGAGTAGTTATCCACACCCGTCACCGCTGGTTGGGCTGGAATGCCGAAGGTGCATTGCGGATTGCTTATCCACAGGGCGAGCGGGCGGTGAAGGCCGCCGTGGTGGTGCTGGCGCTGGGTGGCGGCAGCTGGGCGCGACTGGGCTCGGACGGTAGCTGGCAGCCGCTGCTGGCCGCACGGGCTGTGGATATCTCACCCTTGCAGCCCAGCAACTGCGGTTTTGAAGTGGCAGGCTGGAGCGCGCTGCTCAAGGACAAGTTCGCCGGTGCGCCGTTGAAGAACATTGCCCTCAGCGTTCCCGGCAGCGCGCCGCGCAAGGGCGAGTTCATCCTCACCGCGCAGGGTGTGGAAGGCAGCCTGGTGTATGCATGGTCAGCGCCGGTGCGCGAGGCCATCAACCGTGAGGGCCACGGGGTGTTGCTGCTCGACCTGTTACCGGACAAGCCTGTGGACAAGATTGCCCAGGCGCTGGCCAAGCCACGGGGTTCCCGCTCCATGGCCAAGCACCTGCACAGCCAGCTGGGTATCGATGGGGTCAAGGCGGCGCTGTTACGCGAGCTGACCGATCAGGCGACCTTTGCCGACCCTGGTGTCTTGGCGAGGGCGATCAAGGCATTGCCGATCACGCTGGTGCGCACGCGGCCGCTGGATGAGGCGATCAGCAGCGCGGGTGGGGTGCGTTTCGAGGGGCTGGATGAGGGCTTGATGGTCAAGGGCATGCCGGGGGTGTTCTGTGCCGGCGAGATGCTGGACTGGGAGGCGCCGACTGGGGGGTATCTGCTGACAGCGTGCTTTGCCAGCGGCTTGCGCGCCGGGCGGGCGGCGGCGGATTGGCTCAAATCCAAAGGTTGACACTGTCCCCTGTGGGAGCGGGTTTACCCGCGAACACGGGCGAAGCCCGTGCCATGCACCGAGTCGCATTCTTCGCGGGTAAACCCGCTCCCACAGAGACCGCGTACACTGCAAATCTACGGCTTACGCTTGCGCGCCCCACCATTGAAGCTCGGTACCTTGCGCACCGCCTTCACCGCCGGTTCCGCACTGCCTGATTCAGCACTGTCCATCCAGCGCCCCAACCCGCGCTTGGCGCTGTTTTCCTTCGGCTTCTTGGGCTTCTTCGGCTTCTTGATCACCTGGCCACTGGCGTCGGTCATCGGCACCCGGTGGTCAGGGATGAAGTCCGGCTCTTCATGACGCGGCAGGGTCTGCCGGGTCAGCACTTCGATCGCCGCCAGCAGTTGCACTTCATCCGCACACACCAGCGAGATCGCCTCGCCCTTGTTGCCCGCCCGCCCGGTACGCCCGATGCGGTGCACGTAATCCTCGGCAACGATCGGCAGGTCAAGGTTGACCACCAGCGGCAAGTCATCGATATCCAGGCCGCGGGCCGCCACATCGGTCGCCACCAGCACCTGGATTTCGCGGGCCTTGAAGCTGTCCAGCGCGCGCTGGCGGGTGGCTTGCGGGCGGTCACCGTGGATACCGTCGGCATTCACACCCTCGGCCAGCAAGCGCTCCACCAGTTGATCGACGCCATTGCGGGTCTTGGCGAACACCAGCACCTGCTTCCAGCGCTGCTTGCGCAGCAGGTGGCAGAACAGGTCGACCTTGCGCTTTTTATCCACAGGCACCAGCCACTGCTTGACGCTGGTGGCCGTGGCATTGCGCGGGCTGACTTCGATGCTCAGCGGGTCGTTCAGGGCCAGCCCCGCCAGCATGCGGATCTGGTCGGAGAAAGTGGCGGAGAACAGCAACGTCTGGCGCTTGCGTGGCAGCGCGGCGTACACCGACTGCAGCTCTTCGGCAAAGCCCAGGTCGAGCATGCGGTCGGCTTCGTCCAGCACCAGGGTCTGCACCTGGTTGAACTTCACGGCATTCTGCCGGAACAGGTCGAGCAAGCGCCCCGGGGTGGCCACCAGTAGGTCGACACCACGGCGCAGGCGCATCATCTGCGGGTTGATGCTGACCCCGCCATACACCGCGTAGGTACTCAGCGGCAGGTTCTCGGCATACTCGCGCACGTTGTTGTGCACCTGCTCGGCCAGCTCACGAGTGGGCACCAGCACCAGCGCGCGGATCGAGTTGCTGGCCACCTTCTCGCCTTCCAGCGCCAGGCGCTGCAGCACAGGCAGGGCAAAGCCCGCGGTCTTGCCGGTGCCGGTCTGGGCCGCGGCCATCAGGTCGCGGCCGGCCAGCACGGCGGGGATGGCCTTGGCCTGCACCGGAGTCGGGGTGGTGTAGTCCAGTTGCTGCAGGGTGTGCAGCAGCGGTTCGATCAGGCCGAGTTTGGCGAAATTCATGGCAATACCGTCAGGGGGTTCAGCGAAGGCGGCAAGTTTACCGCATCACCCCTGCCTACTTGCAGATTTCGCCTTTCAACGGCTGCACCTGCTCAGGTGCCTTGCGCCACTGCGGCAGGCCAATCAGCACCACCGCGCCGATGATCACCGCCATGGCCACACATTCTTCGGCACCGATCTGCTCACCGGCAAAGACGATGCCCAGCAGCACGGCCACCGCCGGGTTGACGTAGGCATAGCTGGTGGCAGCTGCCGGGCGCACGTGCTTGAGCAGGTACATGTAGGCACTGAACGCCAGGATCGAACCGAAGAACACCAGGTAGGCCAGTGCGCCCCAGCCGGCAGCGGTCGGCATCTGCGTCATGCGCTCGCCAGACAGCACGCTGCCGAGCAGCAGCACAGCGCCACCAACCAGCATTTCCGCGGCGCTGGCCATGGGCCCCTGGGGCAGCGGCAAGGTCTTGCTCCACACCGAGCCGAATGCCCACGACGCTGCCGCAAAGATGATCAGCGCCGCGCCAATCGGGCTTGCCTGCAGGTTGGAGCCCAGGTTCAGCAGGCCGATGCCCACCAGCCCGAGGGCGATCCCCGCCCACTCCAGCTTCGAATTGCGGTGCCCGAACAGCAGGCCGAACAGCAAGGTGAACAGCGGCACCGTCGCCACCGCCAGCGCCGCCACGCCCGAGGCCACACCGGCATGCTCGGCCACGGTCACGCCACCGTTGCCACAGCTGAGCAGCAGGAAACCGATCGCCCCCGCAGCCCGCCACTGCGGCCAGGTCGGTGCCGGCACACCGCGCCAGCGCAAGAAGCCATACAGCAGGCCCCCGGCAATCAGGAAGCGCACCCCGGCCATGAGCATCGGTGGCCAGCTCTCGACGCCTATGCGAATGAACAGGTAGGTGGAGCCCCAGACCAGGTACAAGGCCAGGAAAGCGCCAATGAGCAACAACGGGAAGCGACGGGAGGCAGGCATGGGAAACACTCGAAATCCGTTTACGGGTGGCTTAGTTTAGAAAGGCCACCGTGTAAACTTAAGTTACAAAACAGCTTTAAATCACCCGAACACTTTGCATTGCATGGTTATTCGGATGCTTTTCAATCGAATCGAAACCAGGCAGAAATAACCCATGGACAAGTACGACCGCATGCTGCTCGCCGCCCTGCTCGACAATGGCCGCGCCACCTTCGCCCAACTGGCGCGCCAGGTGAACCTGTCGGCGCCGGCGGTGGCCGAGCGGGTGGCCAAGCTCGAGGCCAGCGGGGTTATCACCGGCTACCAGGCCAAGGTCGACATGAGCAAGATCGGCCTGCCGATCCAGTGCGTGATCGAACTGCGCCTGGCCAGCCACGGCAACCAGCAGGCCTACGAAGCGTTGACCCAGATCCCCCAGTTGACCGAATGCCACCGGGTAACCGGCGACCCCTGCGTCATCATGCAGGCAGCGGTGGGTTCGATGCCGGAGCTGGAAGAACTGATCAACCGGGTCGCGCAGTTCGGCTTCAGCAAGACCTCGATCATTCTCTCCAGCGCTGTGGAGCGGCGGGTGCCGCTGGCGCAACTGGAGAAGAAGCCCTAACAGTACCTGGCCAGAGCTTCACGAACCTTGGCGGCCGGGGTTTTCTGCAGGCGGCAGAGCAGGTCGTGCGAAAGCTGCTGTACACCGTGGCTCTGGCGCAGCACGCCAGCCAGATGTTGCAGCAGGTTGGCGGCCATTTCGGCATCAGCCATGGCACGGTGCGCGGTACCGGTATCCGGCAGCCCGACCCAGCGGGTCAAGGTGCCCAGCTTGTGGTTCGGTGCCGCCGGCAACAGGCGCCGTGACAGCAGCAAGGAGCAGGCGAAGGCCTGGCTGCGGCTGCGGCCGATGCGGCCCAGTTCGTAGTCCCAGAACTTCTGGTCGAAGGCGGCATTGTGTGCCAGCAGCGGGGTACCACCAACGAACTCGGCCACTTCGTTCATCACCTTGTCCACCGGCGGCGCACTGCGCAGCATGGCGGTGGTGATGCCAGTGAGCCCGGCGACGAAGGCCGGTACCGGCACGCCCGCGTTCATCAGGCTCTGGTAGCGCTCGACGATGCGCCCGCCCTCCAGCATCACCACCGCCACCTCAGTGGCGCGGCAGCCGGCGCCGGGGCTGATGCCGGTGGTTTCAAAGTCGATGACAGCGATACGTTCCATGAAAAATCTCAGTGTTTTAGCAACAGCGCACCCTCGATGGGCACATAACGGGTGGCGGCACGGATCAGCGACAGTGCGGTAAGCCCGGGCACACCATACACCACCGCCTCGGTGCCATGGCGCTGTATCACCCGCTCCAGCAGCAGGTCGAAATCGCCGTCGCCGGAGGCCAGTACCACTTGGTCGACGCGGCTGGCGGCGTCGATCACATCCAGGGTAATACCCACATCCCAGTCACCTTTGGCCGAGCCATCGCTGCGCTGGATGAAGGGCTTGAGGCGCACATCGAAACCGAGATTGCGCAGGATCTGCTGGAACTGCTGCTGCTTGCTGTCGCCACGGTCGATGGCATAGGCCACGGCCTCGACGATCTGGCCTTCGCGGCTGACATCGGCCCACAGGGCGGTGTAGTTGAAGTGGCAGCCGTGGGCCTGGCGCACGGTGTAGTAGAGGTTCTGCACATCGGCGAACAGCGCGATCTTTTTCACCTTGGAACCCCTTGGTCGGCCTGGAATGCTGGGGGCCGCCTTGCGGCCCTTTCGCGACACAAGGCCGCTCCTACAGGGGTTCGCGTACCCTTGTAGGAGCGGCCTTGTGTCGCGAAAGGGGCGCAAAGCGCCCTCAAAATTGCCAGCAGTATGCCAGACCTGTCAGACGTACGAATCGTCGTCCGAGAAGAACCCTCCATAACCGCTGTCGGCATTCCACGTGGTCGCCTCCCAGCCTTGCTCGCCCATGCAATGCCAATGAACAAGGAAGTACTTCAAGCTTCGGCCCGGTCCCGCGCCTTACTACTGTACCCACGCGGAGGGAGCTCAACTCCCTCATTGGAGAACAGTCATGAGTAACAGCATTACCAACTGGATCGCAGAAGCAAAATCTTTCAAGGCGCACATACATTGTCAGTCGGTCTGGAAATACTGGGACGGCACACAAGACAGGTACAAAGACATAATGACTTTCGACTCACCGGGGATAGATCAACCAGTCTGGCTGAGCGAGGCTTCCGGGCTCGGCCAGGAGGAAGGCTGGCTGATCACCGGACGCCAAGCAGCACCCACCACGTTCAACATCGAATACCACTCCGAGACAACGGATCGGATCCATGTCTACATCAACGGCACGGGCACCGACGGCGACAGAAAGGTCGAGATCAGCCGCAACGGCTATCTTGGTTTGTACCGGACCAACTCACCGGTCGACCTGATAAAACTCGAACCGCTGGAATGGGGCCCTGACACACTGCGCTGCCGCCTGCGCGACCATACGGGCCGTACCGTGAAAACGCTGTATCACACGCCTCCGGACAGTAATGTCTATTTGAATACGAACGATGGCGACATTGCGACATTTCTTATCACGCGCCGATAGCTGCCAGGCGGCACCTGCCCCTGACAGGTTGCCCCTGGAAAACCCGAGGTACACGGCCATGCGTTGTCATGTACCTCTGGGTTTGGCCCGCTTGGCTTTTCACCTTTCGAAAACCGGACTGGTCAAGTTGCGTCGCGAAAGGGGCGCAAAGCGCCCCTAAAATTGCCAGCAGTATGCCAGGCCTGTCAGACGTACGAATCGTCGTCCGAGAAGAACCCACCATCATCGCTGCCATAATCGCTGTCGGCATAACCACCCTGATCGCTGCCCCAACCACCGTTGTCAGCTACCTGCTGCTGTGCCCCCGAGTCGTTCCAGCCTCCGCTGTCGCTGGCCGGGGCCGGCTCTTCCTTGATCACCTCGACCACCTCCTCCGGCTGCGAGTTGTGGTTGAACAGGCTGCTGATGCCCTGCGCCAGCAACACACCACCCGCCACACCGGCCGCAGTCTGCATCGCACCGCCGAGGAAGCTGCTGGCACCACTGCGTGCCGGCGCAGCGCCAAAACCAGGCTGCTGCGCTTGTGGCTGAGAGAAGCCAGGCGCCGATGGCTCACGCCAGCCACCGCCAGATGCCACGGGGGCTGCAGCTGGACGCTGCGGTTGCACGGCCGGGGCCGCATTGCGCCCAGACGAACCAAAGATGCTGGACAGGAAACCACCACCGCCATCGCTCGGCGCACTGCTGCTGGCACGGGCGGCCTCGGCCTGGGCACGAGCCTGCTTCAGTTCGGCTTCCAGTTGCTTGTTCTGCTCGTCGAGGCGCTTGATCGCTGCCTCCTGCACCAGGATGGCCTGGGCCATGTAATAAGGCGCCGCCGGCTGCTGACGCACATGTTCCTCGATGCATGCCTGGGCCTGCGCATCGCGTGGCTGGCTCGGGTCTTCGGCTTGCTTAAGGCGGCCGAACAGGCCGTCGATCAGGGTTTGTTCTTCAGTATTCATGGGGCGACCTCGTGGGGTAGCGGACAACGGACAGCGTCAAAGATGGGGCGTACAGGCGTGGGATTCAATCACCGGCGGCGTGAAACTTTTTTCAGCAAGTGACAGCCCCAGGCCTGCTTTGGGCTAAAGTTATGCCCCTGTTTTTACTGCCATGCGATGTAGACCGATGAACCCGCTGAGCGTCCTGCGCGACTCCCTGTACTTCTTCCGCCGCCACCTGCCGAACATCCTCCAGCTGTGCCTGCCGCTGGTGGTGCTGGAAGCCTTGCTCACCCAGCTGCTGTACCGGCAGATGGGCGACCAGGCATCGCCGGCCTACGGCATGCTGATCAGCCTGCTGTTCTACCCGCTGTACAGCGCCGCGCTGATCCTGTACCTCGACACCCGCAGCAATGGCCAGGAAATCGCCAAGCGCGACCTGTTCGCCCGCGCCGTGCAACTGTGGCCACAGCTGGCCCTGCTGATACTGATCAGCTCGCTGCTGATCATGGCCGGCCTGGCGTTGTTCATCTTCCCGGGCGTGTGGATCATGATCAACCTGGTGTTCGCCGAGTACCTGCTGGTACTGCGCGGCCTGACGGTGGTGCAGTCGATGCGCGACAGCGCAAGCATGACCACCGGGCACTTCATGCGCATCATGATCTGTGTCGTAGGTGTGCTGGCGCCGATCTGGCTGATCGACGGCCTGCTGCTGATGGCCTTCCCCGAGCCATCGCCCGGCATGGAGCTGGCCATGGACAGCCTCAGCGGCTTCCTGCAGTTGTTCAGCACCGTGGTGCTGTACCGCCTGTTCATGTTGCTGGAAGGCGAAGCCGGGGCTTGAGCCATCTGGGAAAATCTTCATTCTGCTCGCACGCCCGACGGTGGCATTAGTGTAAACACACCTTCAATGCCATTAGAGGAAAACGTCATGGAGCAAACAATCAGCACTCAATATGCCGAATCGTTTCGAGGCCGGCTTTTAATGCGCCTCGACGATGGTTATGCCAATACTCGGCTTAGTCGTAGTGGCGACAAAACCGATGATAGTTTCTTTGATTTCTCCCCTGGGGATGATTGGTTAATATTGGGCGGACGCACGCTGCCGCCACTGTTGGAGTTCCGTTATATCTCCAAAACCGAAGATCGCCTGCATTATCACATCCACCTTTGGGAACAACCAGACAAGAAGTTGGGTGTCAGCCGCAATGGCTACCTCGGCTTCTACAAGTATGCCGAAGTCACCGATTACTGGATGATCGAGCCACTGCACCTGCTCCATGGGTCTCTCATCTGTCATCTGCGTGACCAAAGCGGGCAGAGCGTGGGCGCCATTGACTACAAACGAGACGAGTACCAAGAAACGTTAGCCCCGCTGAATGTCAAGAAAGGTCAGATCGTCACCTTCGACCTGACGAAATATTAATTCATAGGGAGCACTTCGATGAAGCGCACATCTATTGGGGCTTCTTAGCCTTCACAAATTTTCTTTGGCCGAATCACATGATTCATGAGGATAGCCACATCTCTAACCCTCTGAACAAGGCAACCGATCTGGCTACCGCTCTGCGTCACATTCAGGTGCCGCGCGGCTTCGCCCGCGCGGTCGCATCGGCCACCAAGGGGTCATCCGGCCAATAGTGCTTGGGATAACGCCCTTTCAAATCCTTCTTCACCTCGGCATACGTCGTGCGCCAGAAGTTGGCCAGATCCTGGGTCACTTGTACCGGCCGCCGTGCCGGTGACAACAAATGCAACTTCACCTGCTGACGGCCTTGGGCAATACGCGGAGTATCGGCAAGGCCGAAGAGTTCCTGCAGACGCACGGCGAGAATCGGTGGGTTTTCACTGTAGTCCAGGCGAATGTTCGAGCCGGAGGGCACCGCCAGATGCGCCGGTGCCCATTCGTCCAGGCGCTGTGGCAACGGCCAAGGCAGCAGATTGCGCAAGATCGAGGACACATCCAGGGCGGCGAAATGGCTCAGCCGCGAGACCTTGCCCAAGTATGGCTGCAGCCAGTCTTCCAGGGTCGCCAGCAGCGCTTCGTCCCCCAGGTCAGGCCATTCGCTTTGCCCCTCTTTGTCCAGATCAAGCTGACGTAACAGCGCCACCCGTGCTTGCCATTGGCGAAGTTCCGGGGTCCAGGTAAACACGTTCAGGCCCTTGCGCCGCACCAGGCCAAGCAACGCTTTGGCGCGGGCATCGTCATCCAGGTTGGGTAACGGTTCACGCCCCAGCACCAGCTCGCCGACCTTGGTCTGGCGTTCGGCACGCAGCACCTGCTCGCGTTCGTCCCAGTCGAGGATATCGACGCGCTCGACCTGCTCGGCCAGCACACCCTCGAGCAGCGCCGGATCGAATTCGGCAGCCAGATAGATGCGCTCTTCGCGCTGGCCCTGGCGGCTGCCCAGGTCGGCGATCACCAGCCACGGGCACTTCATCAGTGCATCGACTTCGGCAAACAGCGCCGCACGGCCGTTGGCCAGCCGGTATTCCGCACCGCCCTCGCGGCGCTGCTGGGCGACGCGGTCGGGGTAGGCCAGCGCCAGCAGCGCGCCCAGCCAGCGCGGGTGATCGGGGTCCGCAACCGGCGCGCCTGGTTTGCCACGCAGCAGGCCGCGGTACTGGCGAGCCAGTTGGCGCGCACGCTGCATACCGCCGTGGCTGCCACGAGCAGCTTTGCTTTCGCCACTGACCAGCGCCAGCCGGCTGTGCAAATCGGCACCACCGCCGCGCTGGATATCCCGCTCGCCCAGCAGCGCAGCCACATCACAGGCCATCTGTGCCAGGCCCAGATCCTGGCCGCGCAACAGCAGATGCGCGATACGCGGATGCGCCGGCAACTCGGCCATGGCCTGGCCGTGTTCGCTGAGGTTGTCGCGGCTGCCGGGCTTGAAGGCGTTGAGCCGCGCCAGCAGGTCCTGGGCCTGGGCGAAGGCGGCCGTGGGGGGCTGGTCGAGCCAGCGCAACTGCTCGGGTGTAACACCCCAGCGCGCCAGTTGCAGGGCCAGGCCGGCCAGGTCGGCCTGCATGATCTCGGCGCTGCCGTGTGCGGCCAGCTGGTCATGCTGGGCCTCGGACCACAGGCGATAGCACACGCCGGGCTCCAGGCGGCCGGCACGGCCAGCGCGCTGAGTGGCACTGGCGCGGGAGATGCGCTGGGTGTCCAGACGAGTCATGCCGCTGCCGGGGTCGAAACGCGGTACCCGGGCCAGGCCTGCGTCGATCACCACGCGCACGCCGTCGATGGTCAGGCTGGTCTCGGCGATGTTGGTGGCCAGCACCACTTTGCGCAGGCCCTTGGGCGCGGGGTCGATGGCCGCACGCTGGGCGTCGAGATCGAGCTCGCCATGCAACGGGCAAAGCAGGACCTCGGGGCGCTCGCCCAGCGCTTCCTGCAGGCTCTGGTGTACCCGGCGGATCTCGGCTTGACCTGGCAGGAATACCAGCAAACTGCCGGTCTGGTCGGCCAGTGCCTGCAACACGCTGTCCACTACCCGTGGCTCGATGAACTCACCCGGCTGGAAAGGCCGCCCCCAACGGATGTCGACGGGGTGCATGCGGCCTTCGCTGCTGACCACCGGGGCATCATCCAGCAGCCGCGAAAGGCGCTCGCCCTCCAGGGTCGCGGACATCAGCAAAACCTTCAGTGGCGGGTCGTCCCGCAGCAACTCCCGGCCATTCAGGCTCAATGCCAGGGCCAGGTCGGCATCAAGGCTGCGCTCGTGAAATTCGTCGAAGATCACCAGCCCCACACCCTCCAGCGCCGGGTCGGCCTGCAGGCGGCGGGTCAGGATGCCTTCGGTCACCACCTCGATGCGGGTTTTCGGCCCGACCTTGCTGTCCAGGCGGATGCGATAGCCCACGGTTTCGCCGACCTTTTCGCCCAGCTCGCTGGCCAGGCGCTCGGCTGCAGCCCGCGCTGCAAGGCGCCGGGGCTCGAGCATGAGAATGCTCTGCCCGGCCAGCCACGGCTCGTTGAGCAGCGCCAGCGGCACGCGGGTGGTCTTGCCGGCACCGGGCGGCGCCTCGAGCACCGCTTCGTCACGGTTTTCCAGGGCCTGGCGCAGGGTGGGCAAGACAGCATCGATCGGTAATGAAATCATGGTGGTCCTCGAACAGTCCCGCGAGTATAACGGCGAACCCAGCCTGCTCTATCATGGTCTTAGCTTCAGGTGCAGGCGCTTCGCTTGCCCTGCTGGATACCTTTTCGGAGATTTACATGCGCATCCCAACCCGCGTCATCGGTGGCGCCCTCATCGTCACCTTGCTGACCCAACTGACCGCCTGCGGCACCATTCTCTACCCGGAACGGCGCGGCCAGATCGGCGGCAAGATCGACCCAGTGGTTGCCGCAATGGATGCCATCGGCATCCTGTTCTACGTGATCCCGGGGCTGATCGCCTTCGGTATCGACTTCGCCACGGGCGCCATCTATTACTCAGGCGGGCGATCCGCCCAGGTCGACCCGGTCAAACTGCGCGAGGCCGTGAGCCCCGATGGCAAGGTCGACAACCTGAAGCTGCAGGCCATTCTGGAAAGCGAACTGGGCCAGCGCCTGCCGCTGAACGACCCACGGCTGATCCAGCATCGCGGCAGCATCGAGCAGTTGGCCAGCCTGGGCCTGGTACCTGCAGCCTGAAGTACAAGGACACTACCCACGGATGATGACCACCCCGGCTGAACACCAGCGCCTGCTACGCCTGGCCACTCGCGCATCGCTGGCGGTGGCCAGCATCCTGGTCCTGAGCAAGGCGTTGGCCTGGTGGCTGAGCGGCTCGGTCAGCCTGCTGGCCGGGCTGACCGACTCGGCACTGGATGCCGTTGCCTCGTTCCTCAACCTGCTCGCCGTGCACTACGCCCTGCGCCCGGCCGACAACGACCACCGATTCGGCCATGGCAAGGCCGAGGCCCTGGCCGGTATGGCGCAGGCGCTGTTCATCGGGGTCAGTGCTGTGCTGATCGGGGTGCAGGCGGTTGAACGCCTGCACACCCCGCAACCCTTGGGCGATACCGCCGTCGGTATCGGGGTAATGCTGCTGTCGCTGGTGCTGACCCTTGCCCTGCTGGCACTGCAACACAAGGTCATCCGCCTGACCGGCTCCACGGCGGTGCGGGCCGACTCCCTGCACTACCGCTCGGACCTGCTGCTCAACGGCAGCATCCTGCTGGCCCTGCTGCTGGCACGCTTTGGCTGGCCGCAGCTGGATGCGCTGTTCGGCCTGGGCATCGCTGTCTATATCCTCTGGAGCGCGTTGCAGATCGCCCGGGAGAGTACGGCCATCCTGATGGACCAGGAACTGCCCGGCGATGTTGGCGAGGACATGGCTGCGCTGGTGCTGGCCATTCCCGGGGTCAAAGGCGTGCACGACCTGCGTACGCGGGTGTCGGGCAACCAGTGGTTCGTGCAGTTGCATCTGGAGATGCCGGGGCAATTGCCGCTGCATGAAGCGCATGCCTTGTGCGTGGAGGCCTCGAGGGTGATCCGCCAGCGTTATCCACAGGCGGATGTGATGGTGCACGCGGATCCGGTGTGAACCTGCAAGGGCCCTATCGCCAGCAAGCCGGCTCCCACAGGCACTACACATGACTTCAGGCCGGTGCGGTTCCTGTGGGAGCTGGCTTGCCGGCGATAGGGCCGGGACAGGCAGCACATCTGGCTCAGTTGATGCTGTAGCCTCGGCCACTGAAGCACGCGCCCAGCGCCCGCCGGTAGTTGTCCGCCACATTGGCCGGCGGCGCATAAGTCGCTGTCGCCGGGTCGAACCCTGACTGGCTCACCGCCCAACGGTGGCACTGGTAACGGTCCTGGTCCTGCTGTTCCTGCCCTTGTCCATACATCGGGTAGGCCACCACGTCATACCCACCGCCTACAGGTGCCGGCGCGGCAACCGGCGGGTTGACCACCACGTACTCGCGGCTGTCGGCCAGGTACTGGTAATAGGTATCTGCCACCAGGAAGAACAGCGCCCCGCCCAGCCAGACTTCCCGCGCATAGGGCGGCAGGTAGTCGACCCGCACGCCTTGGGGTGGGGTCACCACGACATAGCGGCCACCATGGGAGCGATACCAGTAACCACCGGAGTAGAAGTAGTCATCGCCGCGGTAGGGTACTTTCCAGTAGCGGTCCGGGAAATGATCGATGGTGTGCCCCGGGCGATACTGCGGCCCCGGCCCCCAGCCATTGCCATGACCATCCGGGCGCCCCTGCCAGTCACCGCCAGGCCGTTGCCCCGGGCCACCGGCTTCCCAATGGCGGTTATCGCCATGGCGGCGGGGAATGTCCTGGTAATAGCCCTGGCGTGGCGGCTGGGTCTGCTGCACTTCGTCACGCGAATTGAGCGAGCGGCCCGGCGCCCCCTCGCCCGGCCCTTCGGCCATGGCCCCGAGGCTGATGCTCAACCCCAACACACCAACACCTGCCAACTGCCAGATGCGCGACTTCATGCTGTTCCTCTCGGTAGAAAATACGGCAACCACAGCCAGTCTACCGCGCCTGTCACGCACGCCAATTAAATTTCCGGACATGAAAAAAGGGAGGCCGCTGGGCCTCCCTTCAGGAATTGTCGTCCGTGCTCGGCACTTGTGGCGCCGGCTCACCTCACACCGTCTTCTGGAAGGTGTGTAGCCCGGGGGCCTGCAGATCCTGTTGGATGGCTGGCCGCGACCGCCCGCCTAGGGCGCGTCGCCGTGGACTGATGTCCGGGCAGTGATTCTGTGGATAAAGATACCGGACAGGTTGCGGCAGATGATTGCGAAGATTGCTCGGATAAATAGCACTTGCGCAATTTTTCACCCTGGATTGATAATTCATCGCAATCCGAACAGAAAAGGCATAAACCATGAGCAAACTTGACCGCTACGACCTGAGCATCCTCGCCGAATTGCAGCGCGATGCGCGCATTTCCAACCAGGAACTGGCCGAACGCATCGGCCTGTCGCCTTCGCCATGCTCGCGTCGGGTCAAGCAACTGGAGGACGATGGCTACATCTCGCGCCAGGTGGCCCTGCTCGACCGCAAGAAGCTGGGCCTGAGCCTGACTGCCTATGTGCTGATCGGCATGGACCGCCACACCCCGGAGCGTTTCGAAACCTTCGAGGCGGCCATCCGCAACCTGCCACAGGTGCTTGAATGCAGCCTGGTCACCGGCATGGATGCCGACTACCAGCTGAAGGTGGTGGTGCCCGACATGGACCACTACCAGAAACTGCTGCTAGGCAGCCTGACCCGCATTGAAGGCGTCACCAGCGTACGTTCGAGCTTCGTGCTGAACCAAGTGCTGGCCAGCACCGAGCTGCCCTTGACCCACCTGCGTTAATTGCCTGCGCCAGCAGGCGTATAATCGGACGCTCAACCCGCCTGGAGAACACCGATGGATCCCGCCGTATTCGAAGAGTGGATGATGATCATCCTGGTCACCGTGTTGATCGGTTTCATGGGTTTCATCGTCTGGGACCTGGCGAAAAAGTCCAAGGCCGGGCGGTTCGGGACGCTGATCCTGTTCTTCGTGCTGGGGCTGGGGGTGTTGGCCTTTATCATCAAGAGCGTGGTGGTGGGGTTTCTCGAAGGGGTGTAAGCCTCAAGAAAGCCGGGAGCGCTTTGCGCTCCTTTCGCGACACAAGGCCGCTCCTACAGGGATCGCACAATGCCTGAGTTTGCGCTGCACCTGTAGGAGCGGCCTTGTGTCGCGATGGACCGCAAAGCGGCCCCCGCTAGCGCTGCAACTTCGCCGGAACTTCGCGCCAGCAGCCCTGCTCCAACCCATCCAGCGCCCAGTCGCCAATCCGCACCCGCACCAGGCGCAAGGTCGGCAACCCCACCGCCGCCGTCATCCGCCGCACCTGGCGGTTACGCCCTTCGCGAATAACCAGCTCCAGCCAGCTGGTCGGCACGCTCTTGCGAAAACGCACCGGCGGGTTGCGCGGCCACAGCGCCGGCTCGTCCAGGCGCCGCGCCTCGGCCGGCAAGGTCGGCCCATCGTTCAGTTCCACGCCATCGCGCAAGCGCTGCAACTGCTCCTCGCTCGGCTCCCCCTCCACCTGAGCCCAGTAAGTCTTGGCCAGCTTGTGCTTGGGGTCGGCAATGCGCGCCTGCAGGCCGCCATCGTTGGTCAGCAGCAACAGGCCTTCACTGTCGCGGTCCAGCCGCCCGGCCGGGTACACGCCGGGGATGTCAATGTAGTCCTTGAGCGTCGCGCGCCCGTCGCCGTCGCTGAACTGGGTCAACACGTCGAACGGTTTGTTGAACAGGATCAGGCGCGGCTCGGCCGGTGGCGCCTTGGGCTGGCGACGCGGGCCGGCGGCAGGCCGCGCCTGGGGGCGGCGCGGCTTGGAACGGGGTGGCAGTGACATGGATCCTCAGCGGAACGGCGGCTCATCGAAACTGCGCAGTTTACGCGAGTGCAGCGAGTTGAGCTCGGTGCGCAGCAGGTCGAGGGCGGCAATGCCGATCTTCAGATGCTGGCTGACCGCCCGGTTATAGAAGGCGTTGGCCGAACCCGGCAGCTTGATCTCGCTGTGCAGCGGTTTGTCGGACACACACAGCAAGGTGCCGTACGGCACGCGCAAGCGGTAACCCTGGGCGGCAATGGTACCGCTTTCCATGTCCACCGCCACGGCACGCGACAGGTTGATCAGCGGCCGCTCCTGGGCCCAGCGCAGCTCCCAGTTGCGGTCGTCGTAGGTCAGCACGGTGCCGGTGCGCAGGCGCTTCTTCAGCTGTTCGCCACGCTCGCCGGTGACCTGCGCGGCGGCTTCCTGCAAGGCCAGCTGCACTTCGGCCAAGGCCGGAATCGGGATGTTCGGCGGCACCACCCGGTCGAGAATGCCGTCACGGCGCATGTAGGCGTGTGCCAGCACATAATCGCCGATGGTCTGCGACTGCCGCAGGCCGCCGCAGTGGCCGATCATCAGCCAGCAGTGCGGGCGCAGCACGGCCAGGTGGTCGGTGATGTTCTTGGCATTGGACGGGCCGACGCCGATGTTGACCAGCGTGACGCCGTCGCCATCGGCGGCGATCAGGTGATACGCCGGCATCTGGTAGCGGTGCCAGACCACGCTGGCCACCAGGGCCTGGGTTTCACCGTGGTCCATGCCCTTTTCGATCACCACGTTGCCCGGCAGCACCATGCGCACGAAGCGTGGGTCGTCACGTAACTGGTCGAGGCCGTGGCTGATGAACTGGTCGACATAGCGGTGATAGTTGGTCAGCAGGATCCATGGCTGCACATGGCGCCAGTCGCTGCCGGTGTAGTGCACCAGGCGGCGCAGCGAGAAGTCGACCCGCGCGGCATCGAACAGCGCCAGCGGCAGGGTTTCGGCACTGCCCCAGTCATACAGGCCGTCGGCGATGTTGTCGGTGGCAGCCGACAGGTCGGTACTGGGGAACACCCGCGCCAGCTGCGCGGCGGTGATGCCGCTGCCGGCCAGTTCGTCGCCCTGGTCGACCACGTAGGGGTAAGGGATGTTCTGTTCGCTGACGCCGACCTCTACCGTGACGGTGTAGTCGTGCATCAGCGGGCGCAGTTGCTCCAGCAGATAGCCACGGAAAGCAGCCGGCTGGGTGATGGTGACGCTGTAGGTACCGGCCACCTGGACCTTGGCGTAAGCCCGCGTGGTGGCGGCGACTTCACCGTGGCTGTAGTAGGTCAGGCGCAGCGCCGGGTAGCGGAACAGGTCGCGCTCTTCGACGCCTGGCTCGGTACGGTCCTTCAGGTAACGCTTGAGGGCCTGGCTAAGGGCCCCGGTGGCCTGGTCATGCAGGGCCGCCAGACGGTCGACGGCCTGTTCGGGGGTATCAACGACTACAAAAGCTTGGCTCACACTGTGCTTCCTGTCTGGACATGCATGTGAACCATCTTGCCTGCCTTCTTGGCTAAATACACCCCCATTGATCGGTGTTAATCAGCAGGCCAGCGCTGGTCCCTGTAGGAGCGGCCTTGCGTCGCGATAGGGCTGCAAAGCAGCCCCGGCAATTTGTGCATCTGCGCTGATCCCCTGGGGCTGCTTCGCAGCCCTGTCGCGACACAAGGCCGCTCCTACAGGTCTTGTGCCGGCGTCGCCCTGGCCACCAATGCCTCCACATCCACACCCCGCGGCAACGCCCCGTACACGCGCCCACCCCCCGTCAAGCGGCTGTCGATAAACGCATCACTGACCACCGCATTGCCCGCCTCCAGCAACAGCTTGGCCTGCAGCGCCAGGGCAATATCCTCGGTCAGCTGCCGCGCGCGGTACTGCATGTCGCCAGTGTCGGCAAACGCCCCCTTGAGGTTGCCGATGTGCGCCGCCAGGCGCGGGTCCCCGTGCCCATCGCCCAGCTCAGCGAACAGCGCATCGAGCACGCCCGGCTCCTTGGACAAGGCCCGAAGCACGTCCAGGCACTGCACATTGCCCGAGCCTTCCCAGGTCGAGTTGACCGGCGCTTCGCGGTACAGCCGTGGCAGGATGCTGTCCTCCACATAACCCGCCCCGCCCAGGCACTCGGCGGCCTCGTTGATCATGGCCGGCGCGCGCTTGCAGATCCAGTACTTGCCCACCGCCGTGACCAGCCGGGCGAAATGCGCCTGCTGCGGGTCTTCCAGCTGCTCCAGCGCCTGCCCCATGCGCAGGCTCAGGGCCAGCGCGGCCTCGCTTTCCAACGCCAGGTCGGCCAGCACGTTCTGCATCAACGGCTGCTCGCTCAGCAGCCGCCCGCCGACCTTGCGGTGCGCGCAATGGTGGGTCGCCTGGGTCAGCGCCTGGCGCATCAGGGCGCTGGAGCCGACCATGCAGTCGAAGCGGGTCATGGCCACCATTTCGATGATGGTCGGCACGCCCCGCCCTTCTTCCCCGACCATCCACGCCAGGGCACCGCGGAATTCCACCTCGCTGGAAGCGTTGGAACTGTTGCCCAGCTTGTTCTTCAGGCGCTGGATATAGAACTGGTTGCGGCTGTCATCCGGGCGGTGACGCGGGAGCAGGAAGCAGCTCAGGCCTTTTTCGGTCTGGGCCAGGGTCAGAAAGGCATCGCACATCGGCGCCGAGCAGAACCACTTGTGCCCGACCAGCTCGTAGGCCTGCCCCGGGCCAGCGGCGCCGACCGGATAAGCCCGGGTGGTGTTGGCCCGTACATCGGTGCCGCCCTGCTTCTCGGTCATGGCCATGCCCAGGGTGACCCCGGCCTTGTGACGGTCGCCGATGTTACGCGGGTCGTACTCGCAGGCGAGGATCTTCGGCAGCCAGTATTCGGCCAGTTCGGGTTGCAGCCGCAGCGCTGGCACGGCGGCGAAGGTCATGGTCAGCGGGCAGCCGGTACCGGCCTCGGCCTGGCTGTGCAGGTAGGTCATCGAAGCCCGCGCCACATGGGCGCCTGGGCGGGGTTCGGCCCATGGCAGCGAAGGCAGGCCGTGCTCGACGGCGGTGCGCATCAGTTCGTGGTAGGCGGGGTGGAACTCGACCAGGTCGATGCGATGGCCGTAGCGGTCGTGGCTGCTGAACTCCGGCTTGTGCGCATTGGCCAGGAAGCCCGCCTGCATCAGCGGGCCGCCGGCCAGGGCACCGTAGGCATCGATCCGCGATTCGGCCCAACCCGCACCGAAACGCCGCGACCATTCCTGTAGCGGCAGGTCGAGGCGGTAAAGGTTGGCACCGTCGAGGGGCGGTGGCTGGTTGGTGACTTCGTGGGTTTCAGCGTACTGGTGCAGGTTCATCGGGGGCTCCTGGATCCGGGTAGCTTGAGAGCCCCAGTGAAGCACTCCCCGCGGGTCAGTCAAAGTGACATTAATGACTAAACATGTGGTGGGGGGCATGTCTTGGGGATGCAACGGGGCTAAGAGGTGTTCGCCACGACAGTTGCAGCGCCTGGGAGATCGAGCGCCGCCCGCGCGGCGCTCGATCTCCCAAACGCTACACCTGTCACGGCGAGCACCTGCCAGCCCTAACCCGATCCCCGCTTCACTTCCCGGCACTGCCAACAAAAAGCGCTGTAGTCCAAATCCCTATCCACTGTAGGACCCTTCCTAAACCCTCCCCAGCCTGAAAATACCCGCCTACAGGCTGCTAGGTTCCTGGCTTTCACTTTTAAAAAAGAGGCGAGCCATGAGCATGCGCATGAAAATATTCGGCCGAGGCCAGGGCCTGGACGGGGACGAAACCACCACTGGCGCCATCTGCATTGCCGGCCAGGCCAGGGGCCGTGTACACGGTAAAGACTGGCTGCTAAAGGGCGACAAGACCACCCCCTGCCCGCGCTGTGGCCAAGAGGGCACCCTCATCGAAGGCGAGTCCCGCTGGCAGCAGGACGGCATACCTACAGCTTTGGATGGAGCGCTGGTGCAATGCGGGTGCCCATTGGGCAGCAATCGCCTGATTGCGGGAGGGCATTCAGCTCCAGCGCCGCGCAGGGCGCCTGTACCTGAGGCCGTTCATGAGGCACCGCCACAGGCTCAAGCGAGTAATCAGGTAAGAAACAGATATCAACCTGGGGCATTCCAGCCCTCGACCGCTGCGCAAGGCATGGAACCTGGCTTCTACATCGTTCCGCGTTGCATGACGTACCAGGAAGTCTTGGCAGAGCTCGGCGCGCCGCAGGCCAATTTGCCGAGTTCGATTCTGGAGCGACTGAACCCGACGTATGAAGGTGGGTTCAAGGCAGGTGAGATCTTTGTCATCGGCGACGGCTTGCGGCGGCCGGTCTGCACGCGTGAAGAACTGATTGCGATGAGTGCGGCGAAACAGGCGCGGGAAGCGTTGGCAGAACTGACGCCGGAGGAAGCCGAATTCATGACGCGCCATCAGGCCGAGATCGCCGGGCTGCTCAGCGATGTGAGTCTGACGATGGGTGTGAGCGAGGCGATGATTGGCAAGTCGCTGGATGAGCTCAGCGACATACTGCGAAAAATTGAAGACTTGCATAAAGATCAATTCATTAAGCATGGACATCTTAGACACCCGGAGTTCTTTGCGGAACGTCAAAAACTGTTCAAGCAATTAAGTACAAACCTGAAAGCGACCCTCCTGAACAAGCGCCTCAATCTAGGAAACTATGAAAGCCTGCGCCGGGACTTAGGAATATCGTCAAGAAGCTTGGTGCACCACTGGAGTAAAGCGGGGGGGAGCGACACACATCCCTGGTTACTCGACACATTTGGACAAGCTGGCCAAGATGGCAAAATATTTAAAAAACGGAGGACGTATTGGCATTGCTATTGGTGGAGGCGGATCTGCTCTGAAAATTTCAGAGGTGTGCAAAGAGGGCAATACAAATGCTTGTAAAAAAGTAAGCGTTACTGAGGCCGGCAATTTCTCCGGGGGCTTAGCTGGTGGCTGGTTGGCAGGAAAACTTGCGGGCAAAATCTCTGCAAAGGTTTGCTGGAGAGTTGGGCCCTACGCCGTAGCATGCGGAATAGTCATCACTGGCGGAGGCGCTTTGGCCGGCAGCATCGGCGGTATGGAAGCGGGTGAGGAGTTCGGCGAATTAGTCTTCGAGGTCTTTGGAGATGATTGATCATCTTGACGTCAAACTAAGGCTATTCCTGTTAGGCACTCCTATCTGCCTCGCCTTAATCGGGCTTGCATCTGATCTTCACATTGCATGCTCTCGCCAGTATAAGGAAATGACCTCAGCACTCCAACGGAGCGCGTGCCTCCCATTTGCGACCGCCATGTGGGGAGAGAAAAGAATAGGTTCCAGAATTCTAGTTATTTCTGTAATCGCGGGTGCCATTGGAACCCCCGCCTCAAGCATTCGGAGCGGACTATTGGATGAGCAAGACCACTTACAATTCCCTAGGCATTTAAGAAGAAAAATACTTATTGCATCCTCGCTAAACACCATTGGTATTGCCTGGGTAGCGACATATTTCCTAATGAAACTGATTAAATGAGAGCTCCCGTATCTGCTGGATGCCCATCGCCGCTCTTTTAGGCTTTTTGTCGGCTTACGCACCATTAATGCAGTAACCCGCGATGCCTGGTCTTGCCTGAGGACTCACCGCGGGGGACCCGCTTCCACGGAGATAGCGCATCTTTCAGTCTATGCACAACTCCTGTGGGAGCGGGTTCATCCGCGAAAGGGCCGGTGCAGCCAAACAAACCTCAGCGCATCAAACCCAGCTCGGCATCATCCAACAGCGCCTTGGCCATTGCTGCGAAGTAGTGTGAAGCCCACATCATTTGCTGGTCGCCATCCATCAAACCGGTAAACGACAAGTCCCGCGCATAGCCCATCAGCTCCGAGGCCTGCTCACGGGCGCTGCGACAGGGGATGCCCTCGGCAATGCGGAACAGTGGATGGGTTTGGCCTTCGCCTTGGTAGAAATAGGTAACGCCAGGGGTGGTTTTGGTTTCGTCGGTCATGGATTGGTCATCATATTGGTTATGTGCCACCCGTCCGTTTCCACACATTGGGGTGACAGCTGCACACGGGGTGGAAAACCAGGCATATGATGAAACCCGGTAGGCTCGAAAGCCTCCCGCGTACAGCTGTCGTGTCAACAAACATCATATGTCTTGCCAGGTTTCCACACCCGATCGCTGAACCGTCAGCGACTGGAAAAGCCTAGAGCGCGGGATTTGCAGGAACAATCAGACGCGTGTCGACAGGGGTTGTAGGGTATTTCGCAGTTGGCGCAGTTTCCAGTGCCAGTGCGTAGGAAGAGTCTGGAGTTGTTGTAGCCTGTGGGTTTCTTGGGGCCGCTTTGCGGCCCTTCGCGGGCACGCCCGCTCCCACAAGGGGATCGCGCATTTATTTGGGCTGAGCACCAAACCTGTAGGAGCGGGCGTGCCCGCGAAGGGCTGCAAAGCAGCCCCAATAAGACCTACAGCGAACGCCGCACCTGCTGGATGCTCGGGCTCATCTGCACCTGCGAAACCGCCATGTTCAAACTCAACTCGAACCGGCTCCCCAACCCCCGCGTCGACTCATGCGACAACCGTGCCCCCAGCAATTCCCCCATCTGCCGGCAGATCGACAAACCAATCCCCAGCCCGCCATAACGCCGGGTCATCGAGCCATCGACCTGGAAGAAGCGCTGGTACAAGGTCGCCTGATCGAGGTCATCGAAGCCGATACCGCTGTCGCTGACCATGAAGGTCAGCGCCAGGTCGTCAGGCCCCACCCGGCGCCCGCGCACCTGGATCATCACCCCGCCCTGGTGGGTAAACTTCAAACCGTTGTCCACCAGGCACCCCAGGCAGCGGGCCAGCTTCTGAGCATCGCCCAGCAACCCGTCCGGCACATCGGCCGGGATGTCCAGGCTCAGGTACAAGCCTTTGCCCAAAGCCTGCCCGGCATAACCGGCACGCACGCCCTGCAGCAGGTCACGCAGGCTGAATGGCGCCGGCTGCGCGCGCAGGCGGCCGGCCTGCAGTTCGGACAGGGTAAGAATGGCATCGACCATATCCATCATGCCCTGGGCCGAGCCCACCGCCGTGCGGTGGTACTGGGCCATCTCGGCCTCCATCGGCAGGGTATGCATCAGCTCCAGCGAGCCGATCACACCATTCATCGGCGTGCGCAGCTCATGGGTCACGCTGGCCAGGAATTCGTCTTTCAGCCGGTTGCTCCTGGCCAGTTGCAGGTTCAGTTGTTCCAGCGTGCGCCCGGTGTCTCGCAAGGTCTGCGCCTGCTGCTCGCGCAGGCTGTTGATGCGGTCGGCCAGCGCCAGCGACAGCAAGGCCACCTCCAGCGCCGACCCCAGCTGGCTGGCATACATGGTGATGAACACGTTCGGCAGGTAGCCCAGCACCATCAGGGTGTTGACCAGGCCACCGAGCAGGAATGCCGTCCAGGCGATGATGAACCAGCGTGCCACGCGCAAGCCACGCCACCAGGCGTACAGCCCGGCAGCGAAGATGCTCACGGTAAACAGCAACGCCAGCACCGTGGCCATGCGCAGGGCGACGCCGTAGGGCATGCTCACCGCCAGCACCATGACCAGCGCGCCACCCAGCATCAGCAGCTGCAGCAGCCGGTCGAGACCACGGCTGATGCTGCCCAGTTGCAGGAAATGCCGGGCGAACTGGCAGCCGAACAGGCCAGCGGCCCCGATGAACAACGGCGTCGAAGCATTCGCCCACCACGGGCTGTCCGGCCAGAAGTAGGCCACACCGGCGCCATTCACCGACACCTGGTAAAAGCCGAACGAGGCGATATAGAGGATGTAATAGAGGTAGCTGACGTCGCGCACGCTGAGGTAGATGAACAGGTTGTACACCAGCATCACCAGCAGCACGCCGTAGATCATCCCCAGCACATACAGGCGCGTGGGCTGCTCCTCCATGTAGGCCTGGGCGGACCACAGCGCCAGCGGCGCCTGCACCGAACCCTGGCTGTGCAGGCGCAGGTAGGCGGTGGTCACCTGGCCAGGCGGCAGCTGCAGTTCGAACAGGTAGTTGTTCTGCAGGATCTGCCGGCTTTGGTAGGGCAAGGCGTCGCCGGTGCGCCGGGCCAGGCGGTAACTGCCACTGCTGTCGGGCAGGTACAGCTCGAGGTGGTCCAGCGGCGGATAGGCCAGTTCCAGTAGCCATTGCCGTGGGGCGGCGCCAGGCGCGGCGGCAGGGCGCAGTTCGACCTTGAGCCAGAACACCGAGGTGGAATAACCGGCGTTCAGCACGTCTTCGTGGTGGGGGCGAAAATGCTTGGCGAACCCAGGGGCACTGACCTGGGCGATGCTGGCGCTGCCATCGAGGTCTTCATAAACCTGCATGGCCTTGCCCAGCGGAAGATGCCGCGTAGCGTCGTCGAAATCGACCGCCCCGGCCAGCACGGGCAGCAAGCCCAGAAGCACAATCAGCAAATAGCGCATACAGCCCCAGCATGGCCTGTCCGGTCGAGTCGCGGTTGCCTCCCATCCGTTTGAGACGACACGATCCGGCAGAACCCGTTTGTAGAGTTATCCGAGCACTCTAGCATAGCTTCGCAACCTGGCAATCGACCATATCCAATCACAAAGAAAAGGCTCTAAATCAATGCTTTCAGAAATTAAACCGGCAAAAAACTGACCTCATGATCAACAAAACTCGTTTGTAGGACGATCCGCCCAAACAGGATTGGTGGTAAGCTCGCCGACCATGAATACCTACAGCTCCCGCCCCGTTGTCCTCTGTCTCTCCGGCCACGACCCCAGTGGCGGCGCCGGCCTGCAGGCAGATATCGAAGCCCTGATCGCCCAAGGCTGTCACGCAGCACCCGCAGTGACCGCCCTGACCGTGCAGGATACCGTCAACGTTTCCGACTTCCGCGTGCTCGACCGCGAGTGGGTGCTGGCCCAGGCCAACGCCGTTCTGGCCGATTCCACGGTGGCCGCCGTCAAGCTCGGCATGCTCGGTTCGATCGAAATGGTCGACACCGTCGCCGAACTGCTGGCCGCCCACCCGCACCTGCCACTGGTCTGCGACCCGGTGCTGCGTGCCGGTGGTGGTGGCCGCCTGGGCAAGGACGAAGTGGGCTACGCCCTGCGCGAACGCCTGCTGCCGCTGGCGACCATCGCCACGCCGAACCTGCCCGAAGCCCGCATCCTTGCCGAACTGCCCGAAGGCACCGCCGACGAGTGTGCCGAGAAACTGTTGCCGTTCTGTAGACACCTGCTGATTACCGGCGGTCACGGCGACGAAGACGAAATTCACAACCGCCTGTACAGCCGCGACGGCCAGCACCACACCTGGACCTGCCAGCGCCTGCCGGGCAGCTACCACGGCTCGGGCTGCACCCTGGCCAGCGCCCTGGCCGGCCGCCTGGCCCTCGGCGAGCAGCTGGAAAGCGCCGTCCGCAGCGCCCTGGACTACACCTGGCGCACCCTGCGTGACGCCGAACAGCTGGGCAAGGGCCAGTTCGTGCCGCGCCGTCTGCCGCTGGATTTCTGCTCCTGACACGAGGCCTCCAATGAAGCTACGCGGTCTGTACGCCATCACCGACAGCCAGCTGCTCGCTGGCCGTTTCCTGTCCCATGTCGAGGCGGCACTGGAAGGCGGCGTGTGCCTGCTGCAGTATCGCGACAAAAGTGACGACGCGGCGCGCCGCCTGCGTGAAGCCGAAGGGCTGCTGAAGCTCTGCGAGCGCTACGGCACCCAGTTGCTCATCAACGACGACGCCGAACTGGCCGCGCGCCTGGGCGTCGGCGTGCACCTGGGCCAGACCGACGGCCCGCTGACCCCGGCCCGCGCCCTGCTCGGCCGCCAGGCGATCATCGGTTCCACCTGTCATGCCAGCCTCGAACTGGCCGCCCAGGCTGCCAGCGAAGGCGCCAGCTACGTGGCCTTTGGCCGCTTCTTCAATTCCGTCACCAAGCCGGGTGCACCTGCTGCCAACATCGAACTGCTGGAGCAGGCCCGTGCCCAGGTGAAACTGCCGATCGCGGTGATCGGCGGCATTACCCTCGACAACGCCGCCCCGCTGGTCGCCCATGGCGCCGACCTGCTGGCGGTGATCCACGGCCTGTTCGGTGCCGACAGCGCGCAGGAAGTCACCCGCCGCGCCCGCGCCTTCAACGCCTTGTTCGCATCCTGATTCGAGAGATCCTCCCATGTCCCGTTCCGAAGCCCTGTTCGCCCAAGCCCAGAAGCACATCCCCGGTGGCGTCAACTCGCCGGTCCGCGCTTTCAAGAGCGTTGGCGGCACGCCGCTGTTCTTCAAGCATGCCGAAGGCGCCTACGTCGTTGACGAGGATGACAAGCGCTACGTCGACTACGTCGGCTCCTGGGGCCCGATGATCCTCGGCCACGGCCACCCGGAGGTACTGGACTCGGTACGCAGGCAGCTGGAGCACGGCCTGTCCTATGGTGCCCCGACCGCCATGGAAACCGAGATGGCCGACCTGGTCTGCTCGCTGGTGCCGTCCATGGAGATGGTGCGCATGGTCAGCTCGGGCACCGAAGCCACCATGAGCGCCATCCGCCTGGCCCGTGGCTACACCGGCCGTGACGCCATCATCAAGTTCGAAGGCTGCTACCACGGCCACTCCGACAGCCTGCTGGTAAAAGCCGGCTCCGGCCTGCTGACCCAGGGCGTGCCGAGCTCGGCGGGCGTGCCGGCGGACTTCGCCAAGCACACCCTGACCCTGCCGTTCAACGACATCGCCGCCGTCAAGAAAACCCTGGCCGAAGTCGGCCAGACCGTAGCCTGCATCATCGTCGAGCCGGTAGCCGGCAACATGAACTGCGTACCGCCGGCGCCAGGCTTCCTCGAAGGCCTGCGCGAGCAGTGCGACAAGCACGGCGTGGTGTTGATCTTCGACGAAGTGATGACCGGTTTCCGCGTTTCGCTCGGCGGCGCCCAGGGCCACTACGGCATCAAGCCGGACCTGTCGACCTTCGGCAAGATCGTCGGTGGCGGCATGCCGGTCGGCTGCTTCGGCGGCAAGCGTGAAATCATGGGCTGCATCGCCCCGCTCGGCCCGGTCTACCAGGCCGGCACCCTGTCGGGTAACCCGCTGGCCATGGCCGCCGGCCTGACCACCCTGAAGCTGATCAGCCGCCCGGGCTTCCACGCCGAGCTGACCGACTACACCAGCCGCATGCTCGACGGCCTGCAACAGCGCGCCGATGCTGCTGGCGTACCGTTCGTCACCACCCAGGCCGGTGCCATGTTCGGCCTGTACTTCAGCGGTGCCGACGACATCGTCACCTTCGAAGACGTGATGGCCAGCGATGCCGAGCGCTTCAAGCGCTTCTTCCACCTGATGCTCGATGGTGGCGTGTACCTGGCGCCGAGCGCATTCGAGGCCGGCTTCACCTCCATCGCCCATGGCGACAAGGAGCTGCAGATCACCCTGGATGCGGCTGAAAAGGCTTTTGCAGCCCTGAAGTAATGCAGTGTCTGTACCGGCCCTTTCGCGGGTAAACCCGCTCCCACAGGGACTGCGCACCAGTGAAAGCGGTGCGGTCCCTGTGGGAGCGGGTTCACCCGCGAAGAGGCCGGTACAGGCAACAAATACCCATGCACAATCAGCTGACTTCCCCAACCAAGCAGAAATTCGAGTAAAACTTTGTAAGGTTGGCGCTGCTTATCCCATAATGTGCCACCAGAGACATTGGCCGCAGCTTTGCAGAGGTAAGTCGATCCCCATGAACCGCACCGGCCGCGCCCTGACCCTGGGCTGCCTGTTGCTTCTTCAGCCCCTGCTGGCCCTGGCGGAGGGCGGTAACTCGTTGCTCATTCCGGCGACGGGCCGCTGCACCTTGAATGTCCAGCCTGAAGACCTGGCAAACGCCCTCAAGGCTTGTGAGCAGACGGCAACGACGGGGGACGCCCAGGCGCAATTCGAACTGGGCGAGTACTACTACACGCAAACGCCGAAAAACCTGAGCAAAGCCCTGAACTGGTTCGAAAAGGCCTCGCTGCAAGGCCATGCCGAGGCCCAGTACCGCCTGGGCGCCATGTTCTTCCGTGGCGAAGGGGTCAAGGCCAACAATGTGCAGGCCTACATCCTGCTGAAGATGGCTGCGGTCAACGGCGCCGAGGATGCGCTGGACATGGCCGACGAAGTGACCGAGCAAATGCCCCGCGACGAACTGGAGCATGCCACCCAGGTGCTCGGCCAGATCTTCCGCAAGTACCTGCTGGAACTGCAGAACGCCGAAGGGCGCACGCCGTTCTCGCCACTCCCCTGAGGGTTACTTTTCCGGCATCGGCATGGGGAACGGCATCACGTTGCCGCCGCCCTTGGCTTCGCTGATCTTCGCCGTGCCCAGGCGCTCCACCTCGTCGATGCGGACGATCGAGTGCATCGGCACGAAGCTGCGGATCACCCCATCGAACTGGCTCTTGAGCTTCTCCTCGCTCGGGTCCACCACCAGCTGCGAACGCTCGCCGAACACGAACTCCTCGATTTCCAGGAACCCCCACAGGTCGCTCTGGTAGATCTGCTTGGCATACATCTCGAAGACCTGCCCCTGGTTGAGGAAGATCACTTTATAGATGGCAGGTTCGCGTTTGCTCATGTTCGTCGGGATAACACATGCGTAAGAAAAGGCGGGCATCATACCTGTACCGGCCCCTTCGCGGGCAAGCCCGCTCCCACAGGTATTGCACCCACCTTCGAAGCGGTGCGGTACCTGTGGGAGCGGGCGTGCCCGCGAAGAGGCCGGAACAGGCCATACATACCGTTGAACGTTTCAGTGCTTTCGCCACTGCCATTCAAGGGTTATTCTTGAGTTCACATCCATTGCCGTCGAGCGGCTAAAAACGACCTTGAACGCACCCATACAACCCCATCGTTTCATCCTCGAACCTTTCGAGGCCCACCGTTTCGCCAACTTGTGCGGCCAGTTCGACGAGCACCTGCGCCTGATCGAACAGCGCCTGGCCATCGAGATCCGCAACCGCGGCAATCAGTTCGAGCTGATCGGCGAACCCAAGACCACCTCCGCTGCCGAACAACTGCTGCGCCGGCTCTACCGCGAGACCAAGGCCAGCGACCTGTCGCCGGAAACCGTTCACCTGTACCTGCAGGAATCGACCGTCGAGAACATTGACAACCCGGCCGTCAACGAGGTCAGCGTGTCGCTGCGCACGCGCAAGGGCAACATCCGCCCGCGCGGGGTCAACCAGCAACGCTACGTCAAGGAAATCCTGGCCAACGACATCAACTTCGGCATCGGCCCGGCCGGTACCGGCAAGACCTACCTGGCCGTGGCCTGCGCCGTGGACGCGCTGGAACGCGAACAGGTGCGCCGTATCCTGCTGGTGCGCCCGGCGGTCGAGGCGGGCGAAAAGCTCGGCTTCCTGCCCGGCGACCTGGCCCAGAAGATCGACCCGTACCTGCGCCCGCTATACGACGCCCTGTACGAAATGCTCGGCTTCGAACACGTGGCCAAGCTGATCGAGCGCCAGGTGATCGAGATCGCCCCGCTGGCCTACATGCGTGGCCGCACCCTGAACAACAGCTTCATCATCCTCGACGAGAGCCAGAACACCACGCTGGAACAGATGAAGATGTTCCTCACCCGTATCGGCTTCGGCTCCACCGCGGTCATCACCGGTGACATCACCCAGGTCGACCTGCCCCGTGGCACCAAGTCGGGCCTGGCGCACGTCATCGAGGTGCTGAGGGACGTTCCGGGGATCAGTTTCACCCACTTCCAACCCAAAGATGTGGTTCGTCACCCACTGGTGCAGCGCATTGTCGAGGCCTACGACCGCTTCGATGCCCGCCAGGCCAAGCCCGAGGCGCCCGGCAAAGATGCTTGAACTCGATATTCAACGGGCCACGGATGCTGCCGCCCCGGATGACACCGCCTTTCGCCGCTGGTGCGAACTGGCACTGCGCCAGCGCAGCGCCGATTCGGAAATGACCATTCGCCTGGTCGACGAAGCCGAAGGCCGCGAGCTGAACCACACCTACCGGCACAAGGACTACGCGACCAATGTGCTGTCGTTCCCGGCCGACGTCCCCGACGACCTGCTCGATATCCCGCTGCTGGGCGACCTGGTGATCTGCGTGCCGGTGGTCGAGCGCGAAGCCGCCGAACAGGGCAAGTCGCTGGAAGCGCACTGGGCACACCTGGTCATCCACGGTTGCCTGCACCTGCTCGGCTACGACCACATCGAAGATGAGGAAGCCGAGGAAATGGAAGGCCTGGAACGGGAATTGCTGGCAGAACTGGGTCATCCAGACCCGTACGCCGACGATGAAACCGACACCATCACACACTGATACACGAAGGATCACGAGAACCGCCATGAGCGAAGATCGATCGAGCAACGGGCAGAAGTCCTGGCTGGGTAAACTGACCCAGGCTTTTGCCCATGAGCCGAAAAACCGCCAGCAACTCCTTGAACTGCTGCGCGAAGCCCATCAGAACAAACTGCTGGACAGCGAAGCGCTGACCATCGTCGAAGGCGCCATCCAGGTGGCCGACCTGCAGGTTCGCGACATCATGGTGCCGCGTTCGCAGATGATCAGCATCAAGGCCAGCCAGTCGCCGCGCGAGTTCCTGCCGGCAGTGATCGACGCCGCGCACTCGCGCTACCCGGTGATCGGCGAAAGCCACGACGATGTGCTCGGGATCCTGCTCGCCAAGGACCTGCTGCCGCTGATCCTCAAGGAGAACGGCGACAGCTTCAACATCAAGGACCTGCTGCGCCCGGCCACTTTCGTGCCCGAGTCCAAGCGCCTGAACGTGCTGCTGCGCGAGTTCCGCGCCAACCATAACCACATGGCCATCGTCATCGACGAGTACGGCGGCGTGGCCGGCCTGGTCACCATCGAGGACGTGCTGGAGCAGATCGTCGGCGACATCGAGGACGAGCACGATGTCGAGGAAGACAGCTACATCAAGCCGCTGCCCAGCGGTGACTTCCTGGTCAAGGCGCTTACCCCGATCGAGAACTTCAACGAGTTCTTCGACAGCGAATTCTCCGATGACGAGTTCGACACGGTCGGCGGCCTGGTGATGAGCGCCTTCGGTCACCTGCCCAAGCGCAACGAAACCACCGAGATCGGCCCTTACAAGTTCCGTATTCTCAATGCCGACAGCCGGCGGATACACTTGCTGCGCCTGACACCGATCACCCGTTAAGGACAAACATGCGTTGGATCACCCGCCCCGGCTGGCCCGGTAACCTGCTGGCCCTGGCGGCCGGTGCCTCCACCCTCCTGGCCCTGGCGCCGTTCGACATCTGGCCCCTGGCCGTGTTGTCCATCGCCCTGCTCTACCTTGGCCTGCGCGAGCTCAGCCCGCGCCAGGCCATGTGGCGTGGCTGGTGGTTCGGCTTCGGCCTGTACGGTGCCGGCACCTGGTGGATCTACGTAAGCATGAACACCTACGGCGGCGCCTCGCCGCTGCTGGCGATCCTGCTGCTGCTGGCATTCTTCGCCGCCCTGGCCTGGTTCTTCGCCCTGCCCACCTGGCTTTGGGCACGCTGGTTGCGGCGCACCGAGGCACCACTGGCCGACGCCTTGTGCTTCGCCGCCCTGTGGCTGCTGCAAGAGGCCTTCCGAGGCTGGTTCCTGACCGGTTTCCCCTGGCTCTACGCCGGCTACAGCCAGCTGGACGGCCCGCTGGCCGGCCTGGCACCGCTGGGCGGCGTGTGGCTGATTTCCTTCGCCCTGGCCCTGACCGCTGCGCTGCTGTGCAACCTGCACCGCCTGCGCGCCCGCCCCTCGTTCCTGGCGGCGGGTTGCCTGCTGTTGCTGGCCCCGTGGGTGCTGGGCCTGGCGCTCAAAGGACATGCCTGGACCAAGCCGGCGGGCGACCCGCTGAAAGTGGCGGCCATCCAGGGCAATGTCGAGCAGGACCTGAAATGGGACCCGGCACACATCGACGCGCAACTGGCGCTGTACCGTGACCTGAGTTTCAGCTCCAGGCCGGTGGACCTGCTGGTGTGGCCGGAAACCGCGGTCCCGGTACTCAAGGACCAGGCCCAAGGCTACATCGATGTGATGGGCCGGTTCGCCGCCGAACGGCATTCGGCGCTGATCACCGGCGTGCCGGTGCGTGAAGTGGTGCACCACCAGCGCCGCTACTACAACGGCATCACCGTCACCGGTGAAGGCGATGGCACCTACCTCAAGCAGAAGCTGGTGCCGTTTGGCGAGTATGTGCCGCTGCAGGACATGCTGCGCGGCCTGATCGAGTTCTTCAACCTGCCCATGTCGGACTTCGCCCGCGGGCCGGAAGACCAGCCGCTGCTGCAGGCCAAGGGCTACCAGATTGCGCCTTACATCTGTTACGAAGTGGTCTACCCCGAATTCGCCGCTGGCCTGGCGGCCCGCAGCGACCTGCTGCTGACCATCAGCAACGACACATGGTTCGGCACCTCGATCGGCCCGTTGCAGCACCTGCAGATGGCACAGATGCGCGCGCTGGAAGCCGGCCGCTGGATGATCCGCGCCACCAACAACGGCGTGACCGCGCTGATCGACCCGTTTGGCCGCATTACCACGCAGGTACCGCAGTTCCAGCAGGCGGTGCTGTATGGCGAAGTGGTGCCGATGCAGAAACTGACGCCGTACCTGCAATGGCGGTCGTGGCCGCTGGCGATAGTCTGCGCATTGCTGCTGGGTTGGGCGTTGCTGGCGGGCCGTATAGCGAAGACTGTCTAACAAGTTATACGTGGCCCTGTGGGAGCGGCCTTGTGTCGCGAAAGGGCCGCAAAGCGGCCCCGGCAATCTATGCACCGACACTGAAATCCCGGGGCTGCTGCGCAGCCCTTTCGCGACACAAGGCCGCTCCCACAGAGGCTTGCATGAACTTGTGGCTCAGTAGAACAGCCGATACCCCACCAGCCCCGCCACTTCATTGAGCAACTGCCCGCTCTGCCACATCGCCCGGCTCTCCGGCAGCAACCCACCGAACGGCCGCGCATGATCGCGCCCGAGGAACCCGACCGGCGCCGGCACCACCTCGAACCCCGCCTGCTCGAAGCTCCAGCGCGAGCGCTGCATGTGCCACGCCTGGGTCACCACGACCACCCGGCGAATCCCCAATGGCTGCAACACCTTGGCCGTCAGCCGGGCATTCTCCCAGGTCGTGCGGCTGCCCTCTTCCCGCCATTTCACCTCGATGCCGAAATCTTCACGCAGGCGATCAGCCATCAACCGCGCCTCGCTCGGCGGCGTGCCATAGTGCAACCCGCCACTGGTCAGCACCGGCAAGCCCGAAGCCTTGGCCAGCCGCGCGGCGAAGCGCATGCGCTCCAGCGCCGTGGCCGTGGGCTGGTCGCTACCACCCCAGGCCGGGTCACCCCGCTCACGCCCCGCGCCCAGCACCACGATGGCATCCGCCCGGCTTGCCAGGCCGGCCCAATCGCTTACCGCCAGCGGCGCTTCCGTCTCCAGCGCACGAGCGGTTTCCTGCACCACCAGCGGCAGGCTCATCAGCCACAGGCCACCAAGGCCCACGGCAAAACACAGCGCTGCCAGCCTGGGCCGGCGACGGCGCAGCCACCACGCCACAAGCAGCAGCAGGAACAGGACGCCTGGCGGCATCAGCCATTGTTTGACGAAGAATCGGATCGGCATTGGCCACACCTCCTTGGCAGGCGTGCAGCCTAGAAGGATCGACGCCGGTCAACAAGGGTGCGGCCGGCGCCGATCGTGAGCTGTGCAAATTTTGAAGAACCGGCGCGCGATAGCCTGCGCCTGGCGTCCTGAACGGCTAGCGATGTGGCAGCGTCCTGGATCTCGCCGTGCTGGCGGGGCGTTTCTTGTCCTTGAGCCAGATGATCTTGGCCGATGTCGGCTCCGCTTGTGGGTAACTGCCGACACAGGCATTGTGGCGCTCCGGGAGGGAATCCAGGTAGGCCTTGATCAGTTCGAACTCTGCGTGGCTCAGGCCACGCAACTCCAGCTCGGCTGGCATTTCGTCGCGCAATCGCACCGAGGTCCTGGCCACCTCCAGCGCCAGGCCAAGCCGGTCGATCAGGCGTTCGTATAGCTCCGGTCTGATTGCGGGTAGCTGCGTCTCTCCCATCCGTTCACCTCATTGAAGATAAGAATATCTCCCCCCACACCTGAGCTTAGCGTCGTTGCAAAAAGCAGCCGTGTGCCGCGACCAGCGGGCATTCGCAACGAAGGTTTCCCACGATGCGCGGCGCTGCTGTATGCTACGGCGTTCACTCTAAACGACACCGGAGTGCCGGACGCAGCGAGGTTCCGCTGCCTGGAACAAGGTCTCTTCTCTCTCAGCAAAAAGTAGCCATGCACGAACAATACACGCCCCGTGATATCGAAGCCGCCGCCCAGAACTTCTGGGACGAGCAACAATCGTTCGCTGTTACCGAACAGCCAGGCAAGGACACCTACTACTGCCTGTCGATGTTCCCGTACCCGAGCGGCAAGCTACACATGGGCCACGTGCGCAACTACACCATCGGTGACGTGATTGCCCGCTACCAGCGCATGCTGGGCAAGAACGTCCTGCAGCCGATGGGCTGGGACGCTTTCGGCATGCCCGCGGAAAACGCGGCGATGAAGAACAACGTCGCCCCGGCCAAGTGGACGTACGAAAACATCGACTACATGAAGACCCAGCTCAAGAGCCTGGGCCTGGCCATCGACTGGGCACGTGAAGTCACCACCTGCAAGCCCGACTACTACCGTTGGGAGCAGTGGCTGTTCACCCGCCTGTTCGAGAAAGGCATCATCTACCGCAAGAACGGTACCGTGAACTGGGACCCGGCGGACCAGACCGTACTGGCCAACGAGCAGGTCATCGACGGCCGTGGCTGGCGTTCGGGCGCGCTGATCGAGAAGCGCGAAATTCCGATGTACTACTTCCGCATCACCGACTACGCCGACGAGCTGCTGGAAAGCCTCGACGAGCTGCCGGGCTGGCCTGAGCAGGTCAAGACCATGCAGCGCAACTGGATCGGCAAGTCGCGCGGCATGGAAGTGCAGTTCCCGTTCGACCTGGCCAGCATCGGCCACGAAGGCACCCTCAAGGTCTTCACCACCCGTCCCGACACGCTGATGGGCGCCACCTACGTCGCCGTCGCCGCCGAACACCCGCTGGCCACCCAGGCCGCCCAGGGCAACCCGGCGCTGCAGGCGTTCATCGACGAGTGCAAGAGCGGCAGCGTTGCCGAAGCCGACATGGCCACCCAGGAGAAGAAGGGCATGGCCACTTCCCTGCTGGTCGAGCACCCGCTGACCGGCGAGAAGCTGCCGGTATGGGTCGCCAACTACGTGCTGATGCACTACGGCGATGGCGCCGTCATGGCCGTGCCTGCCCACGACGAGCGCGACTTCGAGTTCGCCCACAAGTACAAACTGCCGGTCAAGGCCGTGGTGCGCACCAGCGCTGGCGACGAAGTCGGCAACGAGTGGCTGGCCGCCTATGGCGAGCACGGCCAGCTGATCAACTCCGGCGAGTTCGACGGCCTCGACTTCGCCGGTGCCTTCGACGCCATCGAAGCCGCCCTGATCCGCAAGGAGCTGGGCAAATCGCGTACCCAGTTCCGCCTGCGCGACTGGGGTATCAGCCGCCAGCGCTACTGGGGCTGCCCGATCCCGATCATCCACTGCCCGTCCTGCGGCGACGTACCGGTGCCGGAAGACCAGCTGCCGGTCACCCTGCCAGAGAACGTGGTGCCGGACGGTGCCGGTTCGCCGCTGGCGCGCATGCCTGAATTCTACGAGTGCAGCTGCCCGAAATGCGGCACCGCGGCCAAGCGCGAAACCGACACCATGGACACCTTCGTCGAGTCGTCGTGGTACTTCGCCCGCTACGCCTCGCCGAACTACGAAGGTGGCATGGTCGACCCGAAAGCGGCCAACCACTGGCTGCCGGTCGACCAGTACATCGGCGGTATCGAGCACGCCATCCTGCACCTGCTGTACGCGCGCTTCTTCCACAAGCTGATGCGTGACGAGGGCCTGGTCACCTCGAACGAGCCGTTCAAGAACCTGCTGACCCAGGGCATGGTGGTCGCCGAAACCTACTACCGTGTGGCCAGCAACGGCGGCAAGGACTGGTTCAACCCGGCCGATGTCGAAGTCGAGCGCGATGCCAAGGCCAAGATCATTGGCGCCCGCCTGAAGACTGACGGGCTGCCGGTGGAAATCGGTGGCACCGAGAAGATGTCGAAGTCGAAGAACAACGGCGTCGACCCGCAATCGATGATCGACCAGTACGGCGCCGACACCTGCCGCCTGTTCATGATGTTCGCCTCGCCGCCCGACATGAGCCTGGAATGGTCCGACTCCGGCGTCGAAGGCGCCAGCCGCTTCCTGCGCCGCGTCTGGCGCCTGGCCCAGGCCCACGTGGCCCAAGGCCTGCCGGGCAAGCTGGATGTCGCCGCCCTGGACGACGCGCAGAAGGTCATCCGCCGCGCCATCCACGCCGCCATCAAGCAGGCCAGCACCGACGTAGGCCAGTTCCACAAGTTCAACACCGCCATCGCCCAGGTGATGACCGTGATGAACGTGCTGGAAAAGGCCCCGCAGGCCACTGAACAGGACCGTGCCCTGCTGCAGGAAGGCCTGGAGGCCGTCACCCTGCTGCTGGCACCGATCACCCCGCACATCTCCCACGAGCTGTGGCAACAGCTGGGCCACCAGCAGGCCGTCATCGACGCCAGCTGGCCAGCCGTCGACGAGGCAGCCCTGGTACAGGACACCGTCACCCTGGTGGTACAGGTCAACGGCAAGCTGCGTGGCCAGGTCGAAATGCCGGCCGCCGCCAGCCGCGAAGAAATCGAAGCCGCCGCGCGCAGCAACGAGAACGTCCTGCGCTTCATCGATGGCCTGACCATCCGCAAGGTCATCGTGGTACCGGGCAAGCTGGTCAACATCGTCGCCAACTGATGGCAACGCCCGCCCGCAGCCACTGCGGGCGGGCGAACAGGCCCACAAGGGAGCAACAACATGATCAAACGCAATTTGCTGGTAATTGGCCTGGCGGTCATGCTCAGCGCCTGCGGTTTCCAGCTGCGCGGCACCGGCTCTACCGAACTGAGCGTGAAGGAAATGGACGTCAGTGCGCGCAACGCCTACGGCCCGACCGTGGTCCAGCTGCGTGAAGTACTGCAGCGTAGCGGTGTCAACGTGCACGCTGGCGCACCGTACCGCCTGGTGCTGACCAACGAGCAGGAGCGCGAGCGCTCGGCGACCTACAACAGCGGCAACCGTACCGCCGAATACGAGCTGACCACCGTGCTGAACTACAGCATCCAGGGCCTGAACAACCTGGAGCTGATGAGCGACAAGGTGGAAGTGCGCAAGATCTACTTGCGTGACGGCTCGAACATCACCGGCTCCGAGCAGGAAGCCAACCGCGCCCGCGAAGAAATGCGTCGCGACCTGGTCAACGCCATGGTCGTTCGTCTGCAAATGCTGACCCCGTCCCAGCTGGACGAGCTGCAGCGTCAAGCCGACGAGCGTGCCAAGGCCGAAGCCGCTGCGCTGGAGGCCGCTCGCCGCCAGCAGGCCGAGACGCCTCAGCAGTCGCCACTGGAAGTACCGGGCAACTAAGCCCGAGCGGGGTACCTTCGGGTGCCCCGCCTGTTTCCCATGAAGCTCGCCCCCGCCCAACTCAACAAGCACCTGCAAGGCGCCCTGGCACCAGTCTACGTGGTCAGCGGCGACGACCCGCTGCTGTGCCAGGAAGCCGCCGACGCCATCCGCAACGCCGCGCGCCAGCAGGGCTTCGACGAACGCCAGGTATTCAGTGCCGACGCCAATTTCGACTGGGGCACCCTGCTCCAGGCTGGCGCCAGCCTGTCCCTGTTCGCCCAGCGCCGCCTGCTGGAATTGCGCCTGCCCTCGGGCAAGCCCGGTGACAAGGGCGCTGCTGCGCTGATGGAATACTGCGCCAACCCTGCCGAAGACACCCTGCTGCTGGTCAGCCTGCCCAAGCTCGACGGCAGTGCACAGAAGACCAAGTGGGGCAAGGCGCTGATCGAAGGCGCCCACTGCCAGTTCATCCAGATCTGGCCGGTGGATGTGCACCAGCTGCCGCAGTGGATCAACCAGCGCCTGCAGCAGGCCGGCCTGTCGGCACAGCGTGACGCCGTCGACCTGATTGCCGCGCGCGTGGAAGGCAACCTGCTGGCGGCCGCACAGGAAATCGAAAAGCTCAAGCTGCTTGCCGAAGGTAACCAGATCACCGTGGAGACCGTGCAGGCCGCCGTCGCCGACAGCGCCCGCTTCGATGTCTTCGGCCTGGTCGATGCCATTCTCAACGGCGAAGCCGCGCATGCCTTGCGCATGCTCGAAGGCTTGCGCGGTGAAGGCGTTGAGCCACCAGTGATTCTCTGGGCCCTGGCCCGTGAGCTGCGCCAGCTGGCCGGGCTGGCCCAGCAGTTCAGCCAGGGTGTACCGCTGGACAAGGCCTTCAGCCAGGCCCGCCCGCCGATCTGGGACAAACGCCGGCCACTGGTCAGCAAGGCCCTGCAGCGCCTGTCGGCGCAGCGCTGGGCGCAGTTGCTGCAAGATGCCCAGCGTATCGATGCACAGATCAAGGGCCAGGCAGAGGGCTCGCCGTGGACCGGCCTGGCGCGCTTGTCGCTGCTGATGGCCGGCCAGCGCCTGACACTGCCTCCCGAGTAACTGGGGCCGCTGTGGGAGCGGGCATGCCCGCGAATCAGGCGACACGGTGGATGGCACCGGCTTCGCCGGTGTTCGCGGGCACGCCCGCTCCCACAGGGCTGCAATGCCCCAGCATCTCGACCATAAACACAATCAATTGGCCCCACCCTGCCCCAAGCCCTACAGTGCGCCGCGAAACCCACCCAACCCGGGAACCCCGCCATGAGCAAAAAGCCGAAAAAGCACGGCCCCAACAAGGCCAAGTCGATCATCGCCCAACCGCTGTTCCGCTGCCGCCAGGAACAGCCGAACAAGGGCAAAGGTAGCTACCGCCGCGAAGCCTTCCAATCGAGAGATTGGGAGGCTTCCTACTTTTTGGCTGCATGAAAGCATCGAAAGCGCAGGCATGGTATGGTCATCACCTGACCTGCAATTCTGGATCTGTGAATGCTCCTCAGTCTTCTCCCCCGCTGGAAAACCCGTCAGCTGATCGCGGCCTCCAGTTTCATCCTGCTCGTGGCCTGCGCAGAAAAGCCCACCGCCGCCGATGCCC